>JAIYCH010000009.1 GCA_027488135.1 Saprospiraceae bacterium
AGGATATACAATGATTTTTGAAACATAACCATAAATTATTCTTCTTTTGAAATGCTTATTGATTTAAATTAACAGTTTTTCCAGCAAAAAGGATAATTTTGCATGCCTTTATTTTTTATAAATTAACAAAATGATTCAGATTACATTTCCAGATGGTAATGCTCGCCAATTTGAGCCAGGTGTAACTTCCTTTGAGATTGCTCGTTCTATTAGCGAAGGTCTTTCTCAAAAAGTACTTTCAGCCAAAGTAAACGGGGAAGTTTGGGATCTTTCCCGCCCTATTTCAAAAAATGCAACCCTGCAATTATTAACGTGGGACGATAAGGATGGTAAAACGACCTTTTGGCATTCTACAGCGCATCTTATGGCTGAGGCGCTTGAATCCCTTTATCCAAATATCAAATTCGGTACGGGACCAGCTATTGAATCCGGATTTTATTATGACGTGGATACAGGTACTACCCCTCTTTCTTCAGAAGATTTTGTTAAAATTGAAAATGAGATGATTCGTCTGGCCAGGTTGAAAAATCAATATGTCAGAAAAGATATTTCAAAGGAAGAGGCCGTTTCCTATTTTACAAATAAAGGAGATGAATATAAATTAGAATTGATCGAAAAAAGGGGAGACGAATCTCTTACTTTATATACCCAGGGACAATTTACAGACTTGTGTAAGGGGCCGCATTTACCCGATACTGGCTATATTAAGGCGGTTAAATTAACAAAATTGGGGGGTGCTTATTGGCAAGGGGATGATACTCGTCAGCAACTGACACGTATTTATGGTATTTCATTTCCCAAACAAAAGGATTTGACGGAATATGAATTCATGATGGCGGAGGCCAAAAAAAGAGATCATAGAAAGTTAGGTGCCGAATTAGAGCTGTTTATGTTTTCTGAGTTGGTTGGACCTGGTTTACCTATCTGGCTTCCAAAGGGAAATGCGCTCAGGGATCGTTTGATGAATTTTTTAAAGGCAGAGCAAGAGAAAAGGGGGTATAAACTGGTTACTACCCCTCACATTGGTAGAAAGGAATTGTATGTTACTTCCGGGCATTATGCAAAATATGGCAAGGATTCTTTCCAACCAATTCGTACACCAAAGGAGGACGAGGAATTTTTATTAAAACCTATGAATTGTCCGCATCATTGTGAGATTTTTGCTCATAAACCGCATAGCTACAAGGAATTACCTATGAGGATTGCGGAATTTGGCACTGTTTACAGGTATGAACAAAGTGGAGAACTCCATGGACTATCCCGTGTTAGAGGATTCACTCAGGACGATGCCCATATATTTTGTACCACAGACCAGGTGAAGGAAGAATTTTTAAATGTACTGGATTTGACCAGGGTAGTGTTAAGAAAAATGGGTTTTCAAGATTTCACAGCCCAAATTTCCCTAAGAGATCCAAATAATCCGGAGAAATATATAGGTTCCAATGAAAATTGGGAAAATGCGGAACGTGCCATTATTGAAGCAGCGGCGGAAGCAGGTTTAAAAACCGTGACGGAATTGGGAGAAGCTGCCTTTTATGGCCCCAAATTAGATTTTATGGTTAAAGATGCTTTAGGACGTTCCTGGCAGCTGGGTACCATTCAGGTTGATTATAATCTGCCTGAACGATTCAATTTATCCTATACAGGGGCCGATAACAAGCCCTACAGGCCTGTTATGATTCATAGAGCCCCCTTCGGATCGATGGAACGGTTTATTTCCATTATGATTGAAAATACAGCGGGCAAATTCCCCCTTTGGCTCACTTCAGATCAATTTGCCATTTTACCTATCAGTGACCGATTCATTCCTTATTGTAAGGAGGTGGTTCAGGCTTTGGCTAAGCACGATATAAGAGGTTTTGTAGATGAAAGAGCGGAGAAAATTGGTCGTAAAATCAGAGATGCTGAAGTCCAGCACATTCCTTTTATGCTCGTTGTTGGAGAACAAGAGCAGGAAAATCAAATGGTTTCAGTAAGACGACAAGGTCAAGGTGATCTGGGTAGTTTTTCCGTTTCAGAGTTTGTAAACCTGTTTAATGTAGAACTCGAAAAAGAAAACGCTTAATATTCGTCTTCGAAATATTTTATGAATAGATTAAGAAGCTTTTTAAAGAAATACCGCAACGAAGTAATCGTAGGCACACTCTTTTATCTTTTCTTACTTTCCCGAGACCTGATGAAGCATTTTATCTAGTAACACTGGTTAGTGGATAACTTTTACCGTTTTTTGACAGGTATTCATTTTCGTATTTGCACGCAACTGGTTTTGAATCAGGATTTCCAGGATTTTTAGGATTAGATAGAACGTCGTTGCTAGGGGTGGCATCGTTTTAATGGAAATGAATACCTTTTCTCTACTTTTCGCCGATGCGATTATCGCATCGACGAAATTTCATGCAATGTATAAATTCATAGAATTAACCACACATCTCAAAACAGTGACGTCGTCTTTAATCCTCAAAATCCTGTAAATCCTGATTCAAAACCAGTTACAGGATAAAATGCTTCATATATATAAAACCTAAGGGAGGTTGGGTGGAAAGTGATATCGAGGTGGTGGAAACAGTGGCTGCCTTTTACCGTTTTTTAGACAGGTATTCATTTTCGTAATTGCACGCAACTGGTTTTGAATCAGGATTCACAGGATTTTTAGGATTAGATAGAACGTCGTTGCTAGGGGTGGCATCGTATTAATGGAAATAAATACCTTTTCTCTATTTTTCGTCGATGCGATTATCGCATCGACGAAATTTCATGCAATGTATAAATTCATAGAATTAACCACACATCTCAAAACAGCGACGTCGTCTTTAATCCTCAAAATCCTGTAAATCCTGATTCAAAACCAATTACAGGATAAAACGCTTCATATATACTATGCTTAAGGCAGGTTGATGACCTGTCCAAAAAAAAATACCTGACCTTTGGCCCCTGGCGGCAAAATGTTTCACCACCCCCCTACCGCCAGGCAGAATAAATTTTTTCTATAAAACCTGGAATGGCCGAATTTTCCATCCAACGGCCTACGACAACCAGGTCCTTGGTACTATCGACAAAAATAAAATTGGTACCATTTCCGACATGCATGTAAGCCGAGGCGGGTGCTACTGGTATCATTTTTCTATCTGTATTTAAGAAGTAATTCATAAAGCCATAATCTGTTTTTGCATCGGTTGGTTTTGTTGCCATCTCGAACCACGACGCGGGTAGGATATTCTTATTATCCCAATTCCCTTTATTCAGCGTAAACAAGCCAAATCGACCTAAATCGTAAGAATTGATTATCATTCCACCTCCCCAATGACCGCCACCACTTACGGCTTGTATGGGTAATCCATCTATAACAATCCATGAATTTCTATAACCTGTCCATCGCCAGGTGTCTGATGCACCGATGGGATCCATTATTTTTTCTTTAAGGAAAACGGGTAATGGTTTCCTCAAAATACTCGTTAAAGCCAGTGCTAATACATTTACCCTCACATCATTATATTCATATACGGAACCAGGTTCATTTCTTTTTCTGGTTAACCATTTTGACGGATCGGCATCGGGTCTGTCTGCCCAATCAGGTTTTTCCCATAAGGTACCTTCCCAGTCACTGGTTTGTCGCAATAGATGCTCCCACGATATTTTTCTATTGTGCTCGTTATCAAAAGGTTTTAAAAGTTCGTCCTTACCCATATCCTCTGCATTTCTATACAGCTTACCTGGATTATACCATTCGATAGGAGGAAGATAAGTATGAACAGCATCATTCAATTGTCGTATGTGACCTGCTTCAAGGGCTAATCCAGCGACAGTACTTAAAAAACTTTTGGTCACACTATGGGTCATATCACATTTTTCTGGTTGACCCCACTTGGCAACAATATAACCTTTGTAAATAATTAAGCCATTCGTATTTCCTCTGGATTCAAAAGGTCCGATACCCATTCCGAAAGGTTCCTTTCCAAACGTGCGATAGTGGTTAACTTCCATATTGGCCGGATTCTTCGTTTCATTTTCTATGGCGAATTGAACGGCTTTGACTATGGAGTCATTTTGTAATCCCATCGAGGAAGGCATTTTTTCCTGCCACTCTTGTTTTGTAGGAAAATATTTGGCTTGCGCATTTACCATAACAGGGGTAAAAAATGGTAGCAAAGCAAAAGAAGCGAGTAAAAACAGCTGTCTCATTGTTCGTAATTTTCTGTAAAATATAAAAAAACGCCGAAGGAATGTATTCCAACGGCGTTTTATCTATGAGGTAAGGTTGAATATTAACCTCCTACATAAATATCCCAGTTTATCTCAGCCTGTGGATGAGGGAATTGCTTAAATATGGTTCCCTTGTCATAAGACGTTGAAATTTCATTCAGTTTATTATATCTCCTCGCGTCAATCCAACGATGTCCCCATGGTTCTGCCCATAAAGAGTATCTTCTCTGATATAGAATTTCATTGATTAAGGCATCTTTGGTGGTTGCACCTGTATAATCTGCTAATGCTGCTGATTTTCTAATCACATTGATGGCGTTAACCGCTTCGGTAGTTTGGCCTAAATTAGCATGTGCTTCTGCTTTCAACAAAATGAGCTCTTCATTACGTATAAACGGAATGGGCGCTGTATTTGTCGTCCAACGAGCGTCCTGATACAATGCGGAAAGTGGGGTAGCATCTGTGGTAACAACCACTGGCGTATTTCTTTTAAAGAATTTTTTAGCAACCCTGGAATCACCTGGTGTAGCGTCATCAATCATAGAAGGATGAACAACGATGATGGTATTTACTGCTGCATTGGGTAAATAAAACAATGGATTGAAAGCATCAGGTGGGCCTGAAAATGGGTGTGAAGGACCAGCATTTAAATTACCTCCCATTTCCATAAATGATCCGTCTAAAGCCGTTAAAATCCCTTGCCAGTCTTTGCGGTATGCATTTAAGCGCGCCAAAATAGCTTTATTGACTTTTCTAAGATTTGGAATGGTGTTGTAAGCAGCAAATCCTGGAGTTAACTTTAATGGGAACGCACCTGAACCAGCAGCAGCTAAATCCTGGTCTGCCTGATCTAATACGCTTTTAATATGATTTAAAGCATCCTCATATTTTACAAACTTTCCTGGTTTTAAAGGATCTTTCACATCTATTCTAATGCCATTTTCATAAACAAAATTGGCTGGAATCATAAATTGATAACCCTGGATCATTTTAGCAAAACCAGAAACGGCTTTTTTCTCAGCATCTACAAGTAAAGTAGAACCATTGGAAGAACTGATTAGCACATCTGCCTGCTTAATGGCCTGAAAAGGAGATGCCCAGGAACCTCCTCCCGTTGATCCAAATCCGAAGTAAGCCCTATCCGGTACTCTTCCGGCTTGTCCTAACCAATCGGTTTGAAAACGAGGATCGGAAGCATTCAGATACCATATTTCTCTTCCAAAAGTATTCCATGCCTGAGAAATATTCGTCAAATAATTTCTATGGGCAGACTCAAGGCCTGTTAGTAAAAATTGCACTTGTTCTTTGGTAGCATTCGTTTCTACACTCGCCAAAGAAGGATTATTGGGATCTAAAACCTCATCGAGTTGTAAAGGATTACATGCGGTAAATCCTAAAACAGCAGGAATTAAAACAGCTTTTAATATATTTTTCATGTTAAAATAAATTAGTTTTTAGAAATCGAAATTCAGGTGGAAAAATATCCTTCTTGGTGTTGGATAAGGAGCAATATCCACGTTATTTGCGATGGATTGAGCACCGAAGGTAGAGGTTTCAGGGTCGTATCCGAAATAATCAGTAAATAAAAATAGATTATTTGCCGATGCACCTAATTTTATACCTTTAATTTTGCCATTAAACATTTTCGCTAAAGAGGTTTTTGGGAAAGTATAATACAAACCAACCTCTCTTATTTTCACAAAACTTGCGTCCATTACCCATCTTCCAGCATTATTATAAGGTGCCGGATCACGCTGTCTTCCATTAGGAATGCCGTCTCCATTTGAGTCGTCAAACCAACCTTTTGTAGTTCCACCTCCGTCTGCTAAGAACGCTGATAAATTGATGTTATCACCGCCCTGCTTCCAATCTACTAAGACAGAAAGTTCCAGATTTTTAAGAATATTGAATGAATTGAAGAAAGATGTGTTAAAATCAGGCTGATTGTTACCCCAGAAAGTAAAGCCACCTGGATTAGTTGGAACGGCAGGCGTACCCACGATAGTGGTTGGTGCATAGCCTTGAGCATAAAGGAAAGTACCTAAACCTGAGCCAAAAGCTCCTGAAATATAGGTTGGAATGCCTAAACGGGTAAGTAACACCCTGTTTTGCCAGTAAAGTACTCTGGAGAACCATCTGAAATTAGGCGCATCTATGATCGTTCCTGATATACCCAGTTCTATCCCTTTATTTTCTAATTCCGCTTCATTACTTGGCGTTGTGCTAACACCTACAGATGGAGCCAAATTTAAATTTTGAATATTATTTTGCGTGTTTTTTATGTAATAGGTAGCTTCTAAAGACAATCTGTTATTAAAGAATCCTGCATCAACACCAAATTCCAGTTCCGATGCAGTTTCAGGAAGAATACCTGTATTTCCAATTTGAGAAGAAACAACGGAACCTAGCAGTCCACCAATATTTGTTCCACCTAATGAGGTGAAAGTACTTCCGAAGGCTACTGGTCCAGAAGTTGCTCCATAAGCAATACGTGGTTTTAACTGTGTAATTGCCCCTACGTTCCAAAAATCAAAATTAGCAATATTCAATGCTAAGGAAGCTCTGGGAAAAGCATATAATTTATTTGCATCGCCGTTCAATGTAGATTTGTCCCAGCGAATACCTAAGGTTCCTATGATTTTGTCATCAAAATTGGCTTCTTGTTGCAAGAATATACCTGCTTCACTAATTCTGCTTATAGCGTGTTCATTGATTTCCTGCACATTGGCTTGTCTCAAATTTGTCTGACCTGGAACCAATCCTCTACCTCGGTTGAATAGGGCGCTGTTTTGGAAATCTAAACGAACCATACCACCTTGAGAAGATAAATTCAACTTACCCACTGTTTTAGTATAAACTAAAGCAGCTTGGATGTTGGTATTGAAACTCTCCTGACGTCCAAGCAACAAATCACCAGGATTGGCCTGCGCTTTTTGGAACTGTAAAAATTCAGGCAAGTAAACCATAGTCGAATTTTGTAGATAATCCAATCCACCTGAAAGCGTGGCCTTTAGGTTGCTG
>JAIYCH010000053.1 GCA_027488135.1 Saprospiraceae bacterium
GACAAATAAGTCCTACAATTGGTACAAATTTATTTATCTCCTATTTGGTTATTGATAGGTATAATTGAAATGCTAAATACAGATGATAAACTAACCAAACACCCTTTTTGCAAAACTCGTGTTACCTGCTGGCATTATTTCAGTTGGTCAATTATTTCTGTCATTAGTCTTGTTACAGTTACAATGTCCTTTTCAGTTGTTCTCCAATTCACGAATGCGGCTCTAATTCCTTTTTGTCCATTGTAGATTGTTGGTGTCATAAACACGATTCCTGTGTCGTTAAGCAATCTCAAAAAAACATTAACTTTTTCTTGATTTTCTTCCCCATTCAATGTAAAACAAACAGTGTTTAATCGTACTGGTGCTAAAAGTTCAAATTGATTATTGTCTTTAATAAATTGTCCGAATTGATTTGATAATTTAATACAATTATCTACAATTTCTTGGTAGCCTCTTTTTCCATAAGCCATAAGAGAAAACCAAGCAGGCAAAGCTTTTAAGCGTCTTGAATTTTCAGGAAGAAAATTTAAATAACTAAAATTTTCGAGAGGATTTCCTAAGTATGGAGCATTTGAATTTTGAAAAGTTTCAACTTGTAAAAGTTTATGTTGTTCCTTTACAAAGAATACAGCACTTTCATAAGGAACATTTAACCATTTATGACAATCAATAGTGATGCTGTCTGCTTTTTCCCAACCATTTACAAGATGCTTATGTGTTTTTGAACACACGGCAAAACCGCCAAAGGCTGCATCAATATGCCACCAAAATTTATACTTTTCTTTGAGTTTAGCAATTGCGATAAAATCATCAAAATCGACTGTATTTACAGTTCCTCCACTCGAAATAAGTATAAAGGGTTCTCCGCAAAGGTCAATGATTTTATTCTCTAATTCTGCAATGTTTATTGCCTCTCTATTCTCGTCTTGTGTTTTTATTATAATTATATTTTTGCTTCCAAGTCCTAAAAGAGAAAGAGACTTTATTGCGGAAGAATGTGGTGTCGCTGTTAATATATTTATATGTCCAGAAACGCCCTCTTTTGCAAAATCTATTCCTAATTCCTTTCCTATCCATTGTCTTGCAACTGCAAGACAAGTAAAATTTGACATTGTTGCACCTGTAACAAAACCACCTAAGAAGTTATTTGGCAATTCAAAAAGGTCTAACATTAATTGTATAGTTTCTAATTCAATTAATGCGGAAATATCACCTTGTCCTTGTGTTGCGAAAGAAACTTGGTCGTAAATTGTAGTTAACCAGTCTCCAACAATAGAAGCAGGTGTCGAACCACCTGTAACATATCCCCAAAAGCGAGGTCCCGAAGTAGATACCATTATCGGCTCAAATCTTTCATTGAATTGTTTAAGTGTTTCAATTGTCCCAAACCCAATTTCCGATAAATTTAGTTTCCCTTCTACTATATTTTTCGTAGAAGTTGGTCTGTCCGTAATTTTGGTCAGATATTCTACTCCTTGTTCCTTTACCTTTTCAAGTAAAGTGTCAAGGTTAATAATGTCATTTTGCAAATATTCATTCATATTACTATCGTTGGCTATGCTTGCAGGTAACTTATTTATACCAACAGAATGGCTCCAATTCACCCATATCTGGTATACTTGGTACCACAAAGTGGCTGGATATTCAGTAATTTTCTTTAAAATTAAATCAAATTTATTTTTTTGATAGACCTTTAAGGGGAAATTTATTTCAGAAATTGACGGCTACTTAACTAAAGAAAAACCAATCAATGAAATTGCAAGTTCTGTCTATAGACTTCAAAACGGTAAAATAGTTGAATATTGGATTCAGATAGACAGGCTTGGTTTTGAGAAGCAGCTTCAAAACAAAAAATCAAAAGATGCAACACATCTAACTCACTGACGAACAACAAAAAAGGCGACATTTCTGTCACCTTGTGCACTCTAGCTCCCATTTCTAAACTTGAACTAGGAAAAAAATAAACCTCATGCAAAAACAAAAAAGGACTCACGATTTAACGTAAGTCCTTTTTTTGTGCAGCGAGACCGAGATTTGAACCCGGGACCTCAGGGTTATGAAGATTTTTTTAGAAAATGAAGGCGTTGATTTGTAAGGTGTTATGTTTTAGAAAAACGGAAATCGACCGATTTAAGTCGAATGCAAGGGGTTTTTTCTTTAGGGCCAATTTTGGGCCAGGTTTTGACTTTTTAGATGGAAAACAGGGGTGAATGGAGGTGAAGAGGTGGAATATTTGAGGACTGATTAATTATCTAGCTTTATCAAAATAAATAAGTCATGTTAAAGTCTTCAATTAAACCATATCGTTTTAATATTTTGGAGTGTATTCGGTCAAGCCCGATATTAGTTGATAGTAGTACAACTGCCGATGGTTATTCCGTCCGCCAGCCTTGCGGCAAAACTTTTGTTATGCGTTCGTGCAAGCCTATTTTAGATGGTATTCTTTTCTTAACTCCTGTAATAATTTTTTATTCGTTGTAATGTAATCTTTCATCGAAAGTGTTCGGGTTGATACCATCATGGCTTTCTGAAACAATATCATATTGATGAATTCGCCCTTGTCAAACGAGGACAGGTTTAATATATCTGCTTTAATTATGGTATTGCCTGCACGGTAGCGGGCAATAAGGTCTATATTATAAGCAGTTTCATCCATTTTTCGTAACTCATTTATCCAATTAAAGTCATAATGCTTCAAAATAAATTCTTTTACAGGACTTGAAAAGTATTGATATTCCTGATCGTTCCTGTCACGCACATTATTGATATATACGCTCATTTCACCAAACAGTTTTTGCAAGTAAGCACTTTTAAAATATCGGAGTGAGCCCGAACTTTTGAGTTGACTAAGCACACCGTCTTTAGGTTCAAATACATGGCTGGCTGCAAGATAAAATACAGTGGTATAGGTTGTGTAAAATTCTTTTGATAAATTTGTTAAGGAGCTGTCTCTGATATACCTTACTAGGTAATCACAGTCTTTTTCCTTTGCTAGTTGCCCTTCTATTTTTTTGGAAAACACAATAGAGTCGGCATACAACTCATCATACAATGCACTTGCATATTCTTTTTCTCTTTGATGCTCTATGGTATGCTCCAACTGATACTCCGCTAAAAAACCGCAGAACACCGCAAAGAATAGCATTAGAAATTCCCAAAAATATGATTTCCAGTTTTTCTTTCCTTCCTGATGGGCGTGATGATGTACTTCCATATTAATGTTGTCTTTCAGTCGTGGAGAGTTTCCTCGTTTGAGTGTAATTAAATTAATACAATGTTCAATATTAAATAAACTTGAATGTTATGGTTGATCATACTTTGTTTTGGTAAGAAATGACAAATCCTCACGCAAACCTCACGCAAAACAAAAAAGGACCCACGATTTAACGTAAGTCCTTTTTTTATGTAGCGCGAGGGAGACTTGAACTCCCGACCTCAGGATTATGAATCCTGCGCTCTAACCGGCTGAGCTATCGCGCCAAGAAGCGTAAAGATAAGGATTCATTTTAAATTTTACCCTATCTTAGGCTTCAAATTATTATTCTTCTGATGAGGAACCTTGGTTTAATTGCTCTTTAAGTTGAGCAAGACCTTCTAATTCACCCATGGTAGATTTTTCAACGGTGCTTTGCTGTTTCTTAACAGCCTGGCGCGTTTTATCTTTTTCAACTACCTTTTCTTTCTTAACTGACTCTTCAGCCTCTTTCTTTATATCTTCGATATAACGTAAATGAGATACTAAGATTCTCTTATCATCGCGATTGAATTCAATCACTTTAACTGTTAAAGTTTCTTCTGGCTCAGCAAGAGAATTGTCTTCTTTACGGATATGTTTGATTGGTGCAAATGCCTCTAAACCATAAGGTAACTGAACGATAGCTCCACGATCATCACGACGTAAGATAGTTGCTTCATGGTATGAACCTACTGGGAATACATTTTCGAAAGTATCCCAAGGATTCTCCTCTAACTGCTTGTGTCCTAATGAAAGTTTGCGACTTTCTGCATCGACGTCCAATATTTGCACATCAATTTTATCTCCAACCTTTGTGAATTCAGATGGGTGGCCAAAACGTTTTGTCCAGGAAAGATCAGAAATGTGAACCATTCCTCCAATGCCTTCTTGTAACTCAACGAATACGCCGTAAGGAGTAAGATTTTTAACTTCTCCAGAATGGCGACTGCCTACAGGGAAAGTTTTAGCGATTTCACTCCATGGATCAGAACTTAACTGCTTAAGAGATAATGACATTCTGCGGTCATCCTGATCTATTGTAACGACTTTTGCCTCATATTCCTGACCTAATCTGAAGTACTCACGTGCATTAACTGGCTGGTTACTCCAGCTCACCTCTGAAACGTGAATTAAACCTTCAACACCTGGCTGCAATTCAAGGAAAGCGCCGTAATCTTCGATATTTACTATCTTACCTTTAACCGTAGATCCTTCGGTAATACCAGCGGCAAGAACTTCCCATGGATGTGGTTGTAATTGCTTAAGACCTAGTGAAATACGTCTCTTATTCTCGTCAAAATCAAGAACGGCAACACTTATTTTCTGGTTCAGACTCAACACCTCCATCGGGTGATTGATACGACCCCATGAAATATCAGTGATATATAGTAAACCATCAACACCACCTAAGTCAAGGAATGCACCGAAGTCAGTGATATTTTTAACGACACCTTCTAACACCTGACCTTTTTCAAGGCTACCGATGATGTGCTCGCGCTGTTCAGCCAAATCACTTTCGATAAGCGCTTTATGCGAAACGACAGCATTTTTGATGGTCTCATTGATTTTAACCACCTTGAACTCCATCGTCTTACCAACATATTGATCGTAATCGACGATAGGCTTGATATCAATTTGAGAACCAGGTAGGAAAGTCTCCAATCCACTGCAATCTACAATTAAACCACCTTTCGTCTTGCTAATAACGGTACCTTTAATAATAGTACCATTTTCAAAGGAATCAACAATACTTTCCCAAGACCTTAACAATTTAGCCTTTCTGCGAGAAAGTACCAATTGTCCGCGACCATCTTCCTGTTGCTCTACATATACATCCACATAGTCGCCAACGGCTAAACCAGGAATGTCTCTGAATTCTGACAATGGAATTAATCCGTCAGATTTGTAGTTAATATCAAGTACAACATCACCACCGTTAATAGAAGTTACGAAACCTTTCACGATTTCATTTTCCAAAACGGCATTCATAGTAGAGGAATATTGCTCTCTAAAAGAAATAGCTTCTTCGTCAGAGTAATTAATTCCCCCTTTATTTGTAATATTCCAATTGAAATCATCATGTGCGGTACCTACGGTCTCTTGACCAGCAAGTAATACTTCCATTTCAACTTCCTCTTCTTCCTCCACCACTTCTACTGGCTCAACAGCCTTAGCAACAACTTCCTCGACAGGTGCTGACTGCTCTTCAATAGCGCCATTCAACTCTTCTGGGGTAGTTATTTCGTCTTTTTCTTCAGACATTCTTTTTGTTTTAATATCTACGAAAGGTAGATTTTGGTTAAAAAATTAAATTGCGGGGCAAATATATAAATTATTTCCAAATCGACCTATTTTTTGTATTACTTTATTAGATTTGTTAAACATGATTCCTATTAAACCCTATATTTTGAAGCTATGTTAAAAAAAATCATCATTCCTCTTTTTTTCGCCACATTATTCTCTGGTGTTGGCTTAATCGGACAAATCAAGAAATTTTCATTTTCCGAAAAAACAACGATGCAGATTCAAGGTTCATCTACTTTACATGACTGGACGTGTAATGTTACCAAAGTAGATGGAATCATTGAAATGGACAATAAAGTTTTAAGTAAGGGAGTCTGGGCTCAAAACAATAAAATAAAAACATTAAAAGTTTCCGTTCCGGTAGAAAGCATAAAAAGTCCCCGAGGTGCGGCTATGGAAAAAAAATTATACAATGCTTTGAAATATGAAAAACACCCTTCGATTATTTTTACCCTGAACAATATTAAGACTATACCCTCAACATCGGGTTCAGGTCAGTTAGAATCAAGCGGAACGTTGAATGTTGCTGGCGTTGAAAAGCCTATATCTCTATTGGTTAATGCTTCCTTTTCGGCCGACAAAAGTTTATCTTTCACCGGTTCTTATACCCTAAACATGAAAGATTATGCTATTGAGCCACCGTCGGCGATGTTCGGACAGATTGTTTCCGGTGAGAAAGTAACCATTTCATTTAATGTCCAGGTTAAATAAAATCAGTATGAAAATATTTTCAATCGTTTTATTCCTTTTAGGAAGTATCATGTCAGGATGGACACAAGCTGTTCAATCTGTCGCTATCCCGGGCTCGTCTGTTTCATTTAATATGATTTCAGTTCCATCTGGTTCCTTTCTTATGGGTAGCCCCGCTACAGAATTACATAGAAATGCGGACGAAGGCCCTCAAGTGAAAGTAAAATTAGATGGCTTTTCTATAGCTGAAACGGAGGTAACCTGGGAATTATATGAATTATTTACAGATAAGGAAAAGAGAGCTGCCCTGATTTATTCAAGCGAGCTGGTTAAAGGAAATGCTGATGCCGTCATTAAGCCAAGCACCCCTTATTTAGACCCTAGCTATGGCATGGGGAAATATAGTTTTCCCGCAACAAGTATGACCCAATATGCCGCATTATCATTTTGTAAATGGTTAAGCGAGCTTACGGGCGAATTTTACAGACTTCCCACTGAAGCTGAATGGGAATATGCCTGTAAGGCCGGCACAAATACAGCCTATTCATTTGGCGATGACCCTTCTCTTTTGGACCAGTATGCCTGGAGTTTTAATAATAGTGAAGATAAATATCATCCTGTTAAATCAAAAAAACCTAATCCCTGGGGTTTATATGATATGCATGGTAACGTAATGGAATGGACGCTCGACCAATATCAAGCAGATTATTACGCTTCTTTGGGTGATGCGACGGCAACACCATGGCGTCGCCCCGATAAATTACTCCCAAGGACAGCCAGAGGAGGCTCATGGGATGAAAATCCACCGGTTCTGCGCTCTTCAGCCAGAACCTCCTCAAACCCTTCCTGGCAAAGAAGAGATCCTCAAATTCCAAAAAGTTTCTGGTGGTGCTCTGATGCTCCCTTCATAGGTATCAGGCTGGTGAAACCAACGATGCAACCTACTAAAGAAGAACAAGAGGCATTTTGGTCTTTAGTTTTAGATGAAGGTTAATTAATTATTTTGTTTTAATTAATTTTACTATTTTTAGAAAAGAAAAAATTTTATTCGTTAATTACTTAAAATCCTTACATAATGTCTTCATCAGATTCTTTTGACAAACCTGGCGTAAATCGCCGGGACTTTTTAAAGGATGCCTCTCTTGCTACCGGTGGTCTTATGCTTGCGTCGCTTCCTTTTGATCTTCGTGCACTATCTGGCCAACCCGCTACCACGTTAAAAATTGCGCTGGTAGGTTGTGGTGGCAGAGGTTCCGGTGCCATTGTTCAGGCACTTATCGCCGATCCTAATACTAAATTAGTAGCTATGGCTGATGCTTTCAGAGATCGGGTTGATAGTTGCTATAGTTATATTACTTCCAATAAAGTGGAAGAATCAGAGGGCGCTACCAGTGCCTTAAAAACACAAATTGACGTACCGGAATCTAATAAATTCTCAGGTTTCGATGCCTATAAAAAAGCCATCGATCTGGCAGATGTCGTTATTCTTACCAGCCCTCCAGGATTTAGACCTGATCATTTAGAATATGCTATCAATAGCAATAAACATATTTTTTGCGAAAAACCACTGGCTACTGATGCCACAGGTATCCGCAAAGTAATGGGCTTGCTTGAGCTAAGCAAACAGAAAAAGCTGAATGTGGTCGTTGGTCTTCAACGTCATTATGAAAAAGTTTACCGCGAGATAATGACACGTATCCATGCCGGAGAAATTGGTGATGTTACCAGTGGTCAGGTGTATTGGAACGGTTCAGGTGTATGGGTGAAAGATCGTTTGCCAGGTATGACGGAAATGACTTATCAAATGCGTAACTGGTATTATTTTAACTGGCTCTGTGGTGACCATATTGTAGAACAACACATCCATAATATTGATGTTTTCAACTGGGCTAAAAAAGATTATCCGGTGAAAGCGCAAGGAATGGGCGGGCGCCAGGTAAGAACTGGAAAAGAATTCGGTGAAATTTATGATCACCACTACGTGGAATACACTTATGCCGACGGATCTGTTCTTAACAGTCAGTGCCGTCACATAAAGGGTTGTGCCGATAAAGTTTCCGAACAAATCATTGGTTCAAAAGGTCGTGCAGAAAGTAATGGTACCATGACCGATCTAAAAGGAAATGTGATTTTTAAACATAATAGAAAAGGAGATCCAAATCCTTATCAACAAGAACATGTGGAGCTTTTTGCCTCTATCAGAAAAGGTGAGGTCATTAATGATTTGGAAAATGGAGCTAAATCTACCATGACGGCTATCCTGGGTAGAATGGCTACCTACTCCGGTCAGGTTATTTCCTGGGAACAAGCCATTAATTCTAAGGAAAATCTCTTCCCGGAATCATTAGACTGGAATGCCAATCCTAAGTCTTTACCAGACGCATCAGGTCATTATAAAATAGCGATGCCAGGCGTTTATAAAATTTAAATTTTTAAGCGCTTCTTTAACCCCAAAACCCTCTTATCTCTCTTTGAGAAAGGGGGTTTTGGTTTTTTACCTAATTCCAGTTTGCTTTAAGGAACTTATCGTCACGTTTACATACCACCCTGATACTTTTTCTCCAACGCAGTATTTTTCGTACTTCATCAAAATCCATTATGCTAAATGCCGTTCCTAATGCATCGGTAATCAATCCATTGGGACCTTCCACTAAACAGGTTGCACCATTTGTTAACGGCTTACCCGTTATCGGATTTAACAAATGAGAATATCGTTTTCCCTCCCATTCCAGATATTGTTGGTCATCTCCTGATACAGATTGCGATCTATTTTCAATATATCGCTTCGCCCCATCTGAAAAAAAGGCAGTATCAGCGATAACAGACCAACCCTTTTTAGAAGAAGGCGCATTACCCACGGTTATCGAACTACCCGCTGAAACCATCGCTTTTTTAACACCTTGAATTCTTAGTGTTTTTAATGCCTCATCTACAGCATATCCCTTTCCGATGCCCCCAAAATCGAGTTTAACACCCTTTTTTAAGAACTTAAACTGATATTGTTTACTCTTTTTTCTTAGCGCAATATATTGAATACCAGAATAATTCTTGGCCATTATTTGCATCGAATCAGCTGGAAATTCATTTCGTCGTCGGGCACGTCTCCACAGGTGAGTTAAACTACCCAGAGCCGGGTCAAAATAAAGACCCGTTATTTTGCTCCATTTTATGCTTTTTTTTAGCACAAATCCCAGATCCTTTGAAACACTTTCCCACTGCAATGGCTGTCTGACGTTTAATTGATATACTTCAGCCTTTTCTTTGTAATCACTTAGAATGAGATCAAGAAACTGGATACGGTCAAATACTTTTTCAGCAATTAAAGGAGCTTTTACCTCCTTATTAATATAAAAAGATACATGATATAGGGTACCCATGGCCGGCCGGCTAAAAGTATAAAGGCTATCTGACTGACCGTTTAAAAGAAAAACTATGTTAACAAGAACAACAGAAATTATCCATTTATGATTCCTCATTTTCAATAGTCTTGCTTTACTATCCTTTTTGAAAAACTACCCTGTTTATATAGAACACGAACAATGTACATTCCTGAAGGAAAATGAGCGGTATTAACAGAAAAATGATTCCGTTCCTCCAGATAAAGTTGCGAAAACAACAATCTACCCTCTATACTATAAACACTAATAGTGACATCCTGTAATTTTTCTGAAATATGAATGTTCACTCTGTCATCCACTGGATTAGGTTCCACGGCTATCTGCCATTTGAAGATGGAGCCTAAATCATTCAGATTTAATTTAAATTTCTTTATACCACTGGCACTTTCACCACAATCATTTTTAGATTTTACTTGCCAGTAGTATGCTCCTCCTTCCAAATCTTGTGAAAATTTATAGAAATTCAGATTCCTTTCTCCAGCAAAAATAAGCTCATTAAAGTCTGTATTTTTTGAGACCCTGAGGGAATAGTTATCTGTTAATGAGGTATTTGTCCATGACAGCTGAGGACGTTCAACCAATAAAACCTCATTATCATCAGGAGAAAGTAACATTGGTTTAGGCGGTAAACCTTTCAGTTGGAAGTTGAAATTAGTTTCCACGCTATTTTTAACATCTGAGACTACTATTTTTACGTTATATAAACCAGATTTTAAACTATCCAGCACCGCTGATGCCTTTAAATTTATTACATTGGCCACTGCATCACCGTCAATAAATTTCCAGGTTGGAACGGGCGGAGAAATGGCATAAGTTATTTTTACCGGACGAATGAAACCACTGCCTATTTTTAGTCCTGCTTTTAAATCTGAGGGTAGGCAAAGCACATTATTTAAATCAACAATTTGTAAACCCAAATCTAAAGGAGTGAAAAATCTACCAAAGGTATAATCCGGGGATTGCCCGCATTCGTTTCTGGCTCTGATACGATAAAAGTAGGTTTTATCAAAATCTAATCCTTTAATAACCAACTGAGAATCAAGGGTAACCCATCGTGAAATAAATTGGCTGAAAAGGGAATCCGACGCAATATCAACCTGATAATCAAAAATACCTGCTAGGTTAAACCAACTCAATGTAGGCTCAACCCCCTGGTCTGACCCTGGATTTTTAACGACGACTTTATCGGGTGTTTTATTTAGCACCAGTTGTAGCTCTGTAAATACGGTATCTTCTCCCGAAATACCTCTAATTTTTATTTTACTTTCTGTAGCGCCAACCATCTGTTTTGATGAAATAAAGAGGGTTGTAGCATTTCCGGGAAGAACCGTTACTGGATTAAAAGAATATGCTATTGCGGCCGTTGAACCTACCAGATCAAACGTAATGGGAGCTGAAAAAGCTGAGCCAGTAAATATCTGAATACTGGCACTATTGGGAGTACAAATATTAACTTTATTAACACTTGCAGCCAATCCTTTTTTACAAAGCACTCCATTTCTACCTGTTATACTTGTTATGCCACGATTTTCAGGATCGAGCCATTCACTTAATCTATTCATGGGGCTACCACCGCCAATCCATGAACTATGAAACCAGCCAAAAGCATCAAATGAGTTATTAGAACAACTCGCAGAGCCTCCATGTAATTGCCCTACAATTTGTTGATTTTTATTAAATAAAGGACCTCCGGAAGATCCATCTTCTGTGGTCCCCACATCCCATCTGGGAATAATAAGATGATTTCCAAAAGATACTTCAGAAGCTAGTTGTCCCCACTGACCTCTATATGTTTTTCGATAGGCGATAGAAATTCTTTTTTCCTGCGTATTAGGGTGATGCACACAAACCAGGGTATCCTCAGGTAAAACCGAGGTGGCATTCCAACCGGCATAATAGGGATTAGCTGCATCGGGAACAGGATCATCCAATTCCAATAAAATAAAATCGGTAGGTGAAAATCCGGCACGAAAATAAGCACCCGTATTAAATAATGTTTTTGATCCGTCACCGTTAGCACCATTTGCCTGCGACAATAAAGGTCTGCAAACTGAATGTTGATAATTCCAATAAACAACCACTGACGGTGCATTAGAGGAGGTTACATCGCAGTGAAATGCACTTAAAAAATAAGGCTTACAGTCATTTCTCCCATTATTAACCAAGGCACCGGAACAAAAATTTCGACCATTAATGGTGTACATACCCACCGACCTCATCACTTCCCTATAATTATCTACTAACTTCCAACCCTCTCTTGACCCGCAGGCGACATCGAGGTGACAACTACCCGATAACATAGAAAAAATGCCTTGAAAATCGTGATTCACCTTTTCGACGGTCATTTTTAGCCATTTTTTCTCAACAGTAGGAAGTGAAACCTCTAAAACCAACTCATCACCGAGAATAGCGGGGGTCCACATTTGACCATGTAATTCATTATCATTATATGTAAACGGGCCCTCTACCTGATCCATAGAAAGGTTATAAATCCATAATTTAGCGTTTGGCGGAAGATAAAAATCGGACATTCCCAAATTCAGGGATAATGCTCCTGCAGATTGAATACGCAGCCTCCATATTTCGTTCAGACCATCTTTAGAGGTCGTCCAATCGCCGTGCGTAGAGGGTTTTAGAGAAGTATTTCTGGTGATAGCAAAAGAAGGATTCAAACCCTTTTTACGTTTTTCTAATTCTTCAGCAAGTAATTTTTGATTATCTACTCTTGGAAATCTAATGGGTTTAACGGTTTCAATGGCCAATTTACCTAAAGGCATGGTTTTTTCAGGTAGTTTTTGAGCTAACAATAAACCACCTGAAAAAACGGCCAAGAAGAGGAAGCCCCATTTTTTAGAAACTAAAAAACAAAGCATTACTGAATAAAAATTTCCCATTATCCCAGAAATCTCTGAAAAGCAGATTATCAACGTAATAAACCAAACTGCCCTGCCCTAGTGACTCGGCACCTATAACCAAAGATTCTTTAAACTTTTCCATAGCCTTATATCCTACGTAGCCACTCGGTTTGAACGACTTATCTGTAATACCTATGTTATAAGTATTTTCACCACTCAGTTTAAAAGTAGTATTCGTTGTCTTAAGTGAAAAATAGGTATCTGACTGCCCGTAAGCTAAAGGGTGAGAATTATCTAATTTTACTTTAAAGATAGCGCCTGGTGTGCCTTCACTTAATTCCCTACGATCGTCCCCTGTATAATCAGATAATAATACATTTTTTCCCGTTGATTTGGAAGCATCCTCCTCATTATTATTTTTCAGTGCAAACCCTGATTTACCGCTAACGAGGGACAAGGCTTCACCCAAAATAATTAATCTTCCCCCTTTTCTAACCCAAGTCGAGAAATTACTTAGCATATTATCTGAAAATCGGAAATAACCCTCGGGAACAATGATAACATTATAAGCATCTAAATTATATCTGTCCATTCTTGCAACATCCAAAATAGCCACCGACATATTCAATTCCTGTTCTAAATAGAACCAAAGATGGCCCAAATCATTTGCATAAGCCTGTTCACCACCTAAAACAGCTACATTAGGCGTTTTAAGTAACTGAAAATTACTGGAACCCAGGTCACTTCCCGCGTTTACAAATCCTGTGGCAATAGAGGTTACTTTTATTTTATTTTCACTGGCCGTAATAGAAATTACATCTGATAAATTTGATATTTTAGGATTATCCCCTCTCGTTATCACTAAAGTACCCCGATTATAAGACTGATCTTCAACTAAAAAAGGTTCATTGGCCACTCTTACCTGAACACCTTTTTTAAGAATCTTAGTTAAAAACACTGCTTGCTCCAGTGATTCCCATTTCACCAAATAGGCATAATTACTTTTTGTATTGAGTGCAGCGGGATTGTCGAAAACAAAACCTTTCACCTCGGGTTCGATACAGGTTTGAGTGGCAAAACCAGGCAGGCCATAAGCATAAATAAGGGACCATGCCGTGATATCGTAAGTATTTGAATCTTGAACCTCCACTTCCGGGTCGAGTAAAATTTGCGCCATCATACCTCTTGGTTGACAGGCATTGATCATCAAATCTCCCGTTTCTATTTCCAGGGAAGTATTCTTACCTGTTTCATATTGATAAGCCGACACATTCATTTTCTTTGTTGCCGTACCGTAACTGATACCATTTTTATCAAGCAAAGCACAGAATCTTTTTAACCGATCTGAGACGGCCGATTTTTTTACTACATAGGTTTTATATATCCCGGTAGGATTCTCCGACGATTTTTTAAAGAAAGCGGCAAATTCCGCATTTAACCTGGCTGCATTGTTTGCGGCCATTTCAACGGTAGAAAGGGCGGTTGTTTTATGGTGGGCTATTCGATCAGACAATCTCAACGTATCGCCATTTGGCAAAAGGACAGCTAAACCTGCCCCAATGCCGCCTTGTTCGTAGGTCATTCCAATGGCACCGTTGTAGGTTGGATAAGTATCGCCATAACTTGGATAAAGTAAGTCAAAAACCTCTCTGGTAAAATAAAGCCAGCCGTTTGCGTCGAAATACTTAGCGTGATTTTTACCAATTTGAAATTGAAAATCCTTTTGCCATTTTGTCACATAACTATGATATGGATTAGCTGCTGGAGCAAAATAATAAGGACTGGAATAGCCTTGCTCGTGAAAATCGGCATGAATTTGAGGCATCCAACTCAAGTATTGTACGGCGCGCTGCTGCGTTTCCATTTGTGTTTGCCAGGCCCAATCTCTGTTAAGATCAAAATAGTAATGATTTGGTCTTCCTCTTGGCCAGGGTTCCTGGTGTTCTCTACTTTCTGGTCTGACATCGGGTGTTTTATTAGCCACTTGCTTGTACCAATGAGTATATCTTGAATATCCATCCGGATTTAAGCTCGGGTCTAAGATAACCAGGGTATTTTTTAGTTGTTGCTTAATTTTATCATCTGAGGCACTGGCCAATTCAAAAAGAGTAATCATGGCCGTTTCAGAACAAGATGCTTCATTTCCATGGACACCAAAACTTAACCAGACAATCGAAAGATTGTCCCATTTAGGATCTGTTTTCCCAGAGAGTAATCCCGCTCTTCTTTGATTGTTAGTTCTGATTTGTTCTAAATTAGCCAGATTTTCAGGTGTTGAAATGAAAGTCAACAATAAGGGTCTATTCTCTGTAGAACGGCCGTATTCTATCAGTTTTACCTGAGAACTATTGCCAGCCACGTGCTTAACATACTCAACCAGAGATTCATGCGGCGTAAACTCTTCTCCAAATCGATTAGAAAGGAAATTATATGGCGATTTTAGCTGTGAGAAAAGCGAAGCATTTACCCCTAAAATAATAAGAAAAGAGATAATACACTTCAGCATAAAAGGTCGAATAAATGACATAAAAACAGTAATTAGGAAGATGAACGAATAGAACAGACTAAAATAATATTAAAATACGGATTCCGCAATTTTTTTAATGGTGTCCACATCACCCATTGTGTAATAATGTAAACAAGGAACTCCTGCTGCCTTAAGTTCCTGACTTTGCGCTACGCACCATTCGATACCCACTTGACGTTTTGCCTCCATCGTTTTTGCTGAAATAAAAGCTGAAACTAAATCATCTGGAAGATTAATATAAAAATGTCGGGGAATGGAACTGAGTTGATACTGTTTTGTGAGTGGTTTTAAGCCTGGTACAATAGGAATATGAATGCCCGCATTTCTGCAACTTTCAACGTACTCAAAATATTTTTTATTATCGAAGAACATTTGAGTAACGATATATTCTGCACCGGCCTCAACCTTCTTTTTTATAAAAGCGAGATCACTTTCCATATTTGGAGCCTCAAAATGTTTTTCCGGATAGCCTGCAATGCCAATACAAAAATTTGTTTTTTGTCCATTTTCAATATTTTCATCTAAATATCGACCATGATTCATATCATCTACTTGCTTGACCAAATCGAGCGCGTAGGCATTTCCACCTGGTTCGGGGACAAATTTAGAGTCAAATTGCAGGGCGTCACCGCGCAAGGCAAGAACATTATTTATTTCGAGGAAATTCAAATCAATGAGCGCATTTTCAGTATCCTCCCTGTTAAAGCCACCACAAATGAGGTGTGGAACGGCATCTACATCATATCGATGCATTATGGCAGCACAGATACCCACCGTTCCGGGTCTTTTTCTTATGGCCGTTTTCTCGTAATAACCCGAATCCTGCTTTTTATAGATATATTCCTCCCTATGATATGTTACATCAATAAAAGGGGGCTTAAACTCCATCAACGGATCTAAAAGATTAAAAATATCTTGCATACCACTCCCTTTCAGCGGCGGTAGAACTTCAAAAGAGATCAGCGTATTATTGCCTGCATTTTTTAAATATTCAGTTACTTTCATACATATAATTGTCTAATAAAAATGAACGCTAAAACAGAATGAACCATTTAAAGAGGTAAAAGTTAACAACATCTGCAAAGAAAAGTTAATTTGCGACAAATTTCTTCAAAAATTATGAAAAGGATATTATTTCCCACTACGATTTCGAAAGGTAGAGCCTACCTGACGTTATTCATACTAAGTTTGATTTGGGGGACATCCTTCATATTAATCAAAAAAGGACTGAGTGTTTTTCCACCCGAACAGGTTGCCAGCTTGCGTATGGGAATGTCAGGATTAATATTTTTACCCTTTATGATTTTACAGTTTAAAAAATTTGACTGGAGTAAGGTTCACTTGATTATTTTTGTCGGCTTGGCAAGTAGCACCATACCAGCTTTTTTGTTTGCCAATGCACAAATGCACATCAGTTCATCCATGGCTGGTATTTTAAATTCACTGACTCCATTATTTACATTATTTCTGGGTATTTTATTTTTCAATTTACCTTTTGCCTGGCTCAGAATATTTGGCGTAATATTGGGTCTTGCTGGTGCTTATTTATTGCTTACTCAAGGGTCGATTTTTATACCAGAAGGAGAAATACGCTGGGGAATATTAGTGGTTATTGCCGCATTATTATACGGCACAGGAACGAATGTAGTGGGTACAAAACTGAAAGGGATGCCAAGTTTTCAAATTAGTATTTACTCCTTTGGGTTAACCGGACTACCCCTATTTGTTTATCTCATTGGATTCACCAATTTCACAGAAATTTTAAGTGTCCAACCGGGCGCTTGGCAAGCGGTAGGTTATATTTTCTTTTTATCCTTGGTAAGCACTGTATTAGCTTCTGTTATATTTTTCGAACTTATTCAGCAAACCTCTCCCCTTTTTGGATCTATGGTCGCTTATATGATGCCATTAGTGGCTATGATGTGGGGATTTTTAGACGGAGAAATAATGGGTTGGTGGAATTTTGCTGGAATGTTTTTGATTTTATTCGGCGTTTATTTAAGTCGGAGTAGGTAAATTTTTATTGTTTTTATCGCAAGCGCCATCACAATGTCCATAAAGATTTAGGGAATGATGCGCAATTTTAAAGTGAAGAAGTTCGCCCATCATCGTTTTTATTTGTTGGATTCTTGGATCACAAAACTCGAGCACCTTGCTACAATCCAGACATATTAAGTGATCATGTTGTTTAAAGCCAAAAGATTTTTCGTATTGAGCGAGATTTTTGCCAAACTGATGACGCTTCACCAGATCGCAATGAACCAATAGTTCCAGGGTATTGTAAACCGTAGCTCTACTCACCCTATAACTTTGATTTTTCATGTGGATATAGAGCGCTTCGGCATCAAAATGATCCGTTCGGTGATAAATTTCCTCTAAAATAGCGAATCTTTCTGGTGTCTTCCGCTGATTCTGTTGTTCCAGAAACGCAGTAAATATTCTTTTTACCTCTGTAAAAACTTCATTCGTAGTTTTTGTCTCAACCATAACCTTTGTATTATTTAGCAAAATTAATCAATCTAGCCTAACCACCGAAGAAATATTATCGAGCGCCTGTAAAGATTTAATAACCATGTGAAGTTGGTCCGTATTTTTAATAATTATTTTTAGCCTACACTCAAAGTAACCCTCGTCACCTTCAATGGCCATAGAGCGAATATTCAGGCCTAATTGGGAAGATATCTGGTGAGAAAGCTGTTCAATTACGCCCGGGCCACTATCTACCCCTATTATTTTAATTTCTGCAATAAAATTCACCTCGGCATTAGATTGCTGCCATGAAGCAGACAAAATCCTATAACCATAATTAACCATTAAATGCGCGGCATTAGGGCAGGAACTTCTATGAATTTTTAGTCCTACATTATGGGTTAGAAAAGCGAAAATGTCATCTCCAGGAAGTGGGTTGCAACAATTTGCCAGACTATACTCATATTGTTCTGCTGATTCCCCATTGACCAATAGCTTTGGTTTCTCAGCGGGTTTAACAGCTGTTTTCTTTTCCGTGCTATGTTTATCCAACTCGGGAAAAACAAAAGGGACTGAAATTTCCTTTAATTTTCCAGCGTCAACGTGAAAACGCTTAAAAATATCCTGAATATCTCTGGTTTCGGTAGCTATATCGAAATAAAGATCGACGGACGATTTGTAATCAAATACCTTTAAAATCAAATCTAAAGATTCCTCAAATTCAACTTTCAGATTTTTTAACTTCCTTTCTAAATATTCCTTTCCTATTTCCCCTTTTCTCTTTCTTTCCTCCTTCATGGCAGACCTTATTTTGGCCTGCGCTTTTCCTGTCGTAGTCATCTTCAACCAATCTTCCGACGGTTTTTGATTTTTTGACGTATGAACTTGTATCTGATCCCCATTTTTTAATACTTTACCAAAAGGAACCAGTTTATTATTTACCCTGATGGAAGTACAATGGTACCCAACATCGGTATGTATATGGAAAGCAAAATCAAGCGCTGTTGAACCTGCCGGAAGCAACTGAACATCGCCTTTAGGCGTATAGATATAAACCTCTTCTTTAAACAGACTATTGGCTCGAAAATCTACTAAAAACTCAATCGCATTAGCTGAGGGATTTTCTATGGTTTCCCTTACAGAATCTAACCAACGCTCATAAACATCTGGCTGTGAAGATATTCCTTTATATTTCCAGTGTGCGGCATAGCCCTTTTCTGAAATTTCGTCCATTCGTTCTGTACGAATCTGGACTTCAACAAAGCGACCATTAGGACCAATTACCGTAGTATGCAATGACTCGTAACCATTGGATTTCGGCGTTGTAATCCAGTCTTTCAATCTGTCTGCGATAGGCGTATGGACATCGGTTACTACCGAATATGCTTGCCAGCAACTTATGCGTTCTTTTTCTGCGGGCACATCGATAATGATTCGAACGGCGAATAAATCATAAACCTCTTCAAACTCTACCTTTTTAGTTCTTATTTTATTCCAGATGGAATAAATAGATTTAGGCCGACCAAAAATTCGATAAGCAAAGCCAAGTTCATTTAGCTTTTCCTTTAATGGTGCAATAAATTTATTGATATAATTTTCTCTATCCTTTTTTGTCTCATTCAGCTTTTTAGCAATATTCTGATATACCTCAGAATCTGTTATCTTCATACAAAGGTCTAAAAACTCTGTTTTAAAGTTATATAATCCTAACCTATGAGCCAAAGGGGCATATATATAACTTGTTTCAGCAGCTATTTTCAATTGTTTATGACGTTCCATAAACCCCAGGGTTCGCATATTATGTAAGCGATCCGCCATTTTAATAAGCACCACTCTGACATCATCAATCAAAGTAGAAAGCACTTTCTTGAAATTCTCCGCCTGGTGACTTTCCGCATTATATGCCGCATCAAGCTTTGTGAGACCATCTACGATTTTAGCTACTCGAACGCCAAATCTATTTTCAACATCAGATAAAGTAATTTCTGTATCCTCTACTACGTCATGTAAAAGAGCGCAAATGATACCCGTTGGACCTAAACCGATTTCCTCAGCACAAATTCTTGCTACGGCTATGGGGTGTAAAATATAGGGATCGCCCGATTTTCTTCTTTGATTAGCATGGGCCTTTAGGGCAATTTCATAAGCTTCCCTGATATCTTTCCGATCTTTTTCGTCCATAGAAACTCTTATAGATTGAATCAGCCCTTCGTAAGCTGTTTCAACTATCTTAAGTTCTTCCTGCACGTCAACCAAAAATGTTTCCATATTCTTTTAACAAAAATAATTACAATTAACAATTATATAACGCCTAAAATACTGATTTTGTCCCATTTAACCATCATTTAATTTTTGTAAAAAAAAATTATGCCTAAGATTCAAATTATATTTTTTATTGACTATAAATTAACTTATATTTGCGCTCAATTTATTTAAAAGCTGAATACCAGCTTATTTTATTGATTGTACGCGGGTGTGGCGAAATTGGTAGACGTGCCAGACTTAGGATCTGGTGCCGCGAGGCGTGGGGGTTCGAGTCCCTTCACCCGTACAAATGTTATATTTGCAGTTATCCTTCTTGGGTAACTGCAAAATTTTTTCAGTCTTACCCATTTCATAAAATCAAATAATTCAGCCTTATGCCAACTGTCGTCAGAGAAAATGTGGATGAATTGAGTGCCGTTCTTACTGTTAAACTTGCACCAGATGATTATCTGCCTAAGTTAAACGCCGAGCTAAAAAAGTATGCTCAAAAAGCTCAAATCAAAGGCTTTAGGAAAGGAAAAACGCCTGAGAGCTACGTGAAAAAATTGTATGGCCAGTCTGTACTTCTAGATATTGTTAATAATGAAGTAAAAGAGGGCCTTTCAAATTATATAAGGGATGAAAAACTTCTCCTCTTTGGTGAGCCCCTCATTAATGAAAAACAAGTTATTTATGACTTCGATGTTTTTCATTTAGAACCCATGGATTTCCTTTTTGATGTAGGTCTTTATCCTGAAGTTAAACTAACGGGTATCGATAAAGAAACTACCTATGATTATTTCATTCAGGAAGTTCCAGGTGATAAAGTGGAGGAAGCCTATCAAAATTTGTTGAAAGATTTAGGCGAACCCTCTCCTATTGAAAAAGAATTTACCCAAGGTGATTTATTAACCTGCGATTTTACCGAACTCATCGACGGTGAGGAAAAAGCTGATTCACTTAAAGTAAATAATATTATCAGCTTTGATGATGTAAGCGAAGATATAAAAGAACAACTCAAAAAACTTTCCGTAGGCGATTCTTTTACTGTAGATAAAGTTACTGATCTTGATGCCAGACTGGAAGAAAAGTTATTTAGAAAACATATTCTTAAATTAGAAGATAGCGACGACAGTACTTTTTCAGATAAGTTTAGTTTAAAAATCCTCGAAGCTAAAAGAATCTTGCCTGCTACGGAGGATGAAGCCTTTTTCCAAAAAGCATTTGGTACTAACAATGTAACGGATAGTAATGAAGGTAAAGAGGTTATCAAAAAGCACCTGGGTAATGAAACCTTAAGTTATTCCAATGGTCTTCTGTTTAGAGATATTCAGGAAAAACTTATGACCTCACATGAAATACAGTTGCCGCAATCTTTTATCAAAAGATATTTACTTGAATCTGATAAGAATTTAACGGCTGAAAAACTGGATATTGAATTTCCAAATGTTATTTCGTCCATCAAATGGAGCTACTTAAAATCGCTTTTATTGGGCGCGCTGAACGTTCAGGTAACTAAGGAAATGGTTCAAAGTCACCTATCCAGTAAAATTAGAGGTTATTTTGGACAGCAAGTAGCTGGAATGGAATCATTTATTCAAAATATGGTTGAAAAAATGATGGACGACGAAAAACAGGTTAATCAAGCATACGATGAGTTGGAAAATTCTATGATGATGTTCAAAATTCAAGAGGCCGTTAATCTTAATGAAATAGTTCTAACCAAAGAGGCTTTTGAGGAAAAGACAAAAATATTTAATAAGCAAGAAAGTCTTGAAGGAGAAAATAGTGAAGAGGAAATAGTGGCAGAGTAATTTTTAATTAATTTATTCCTAAGTAATTAAAACCCTATTTTATTTTAGTTGTTTCTCTAGTAAATAAACTTAAACCATGATTCAAAAAGATGAGTTCCGTAAATACGCTGTTCAACATTTAGGAATGAGCGGCATGCACTTGGATAAATATGCACAAAAATCAGGATCCTTTATCCCTGATATTAGAGCGTTTACCCCTAATGTTATCGAGGAAAGATCGATGAATATCGTTGGTTTAGATGTGTTCTCAAGGTTGATGATGGACAGAATAATATTCTTAGGTCTTGCCATCGATGAATATGTTGCTAATGTAATTCAAGCTCAATTATTGTTTTTAGAATCTACAGATTCTAAAAGAGACGTTCAAATGTTTCTAAATAGTCCTGGAGGTTCTGTAATAGCTGGCTTAGGCATTTATGATACCATGCAGTATATTAGTCCTGACGTAGCAACTATCTGTACAGGTATGGCAGCGTCAATGGGTGCTGTATTATTAGCGGCAGGTACCAAAGGAAAAAGATCTGGTCTTCCTCATAGCCGTGTTATGATTCACCAACCATTAGGTGGCATGCAAGGGCAGGTATCTGATATGGAGATTTACTACACTTTAGTTAAAGAGCAACAAAAATCGTTATACGATATCCTTAGCAATCATACTGGTCAGACTTATGAAACTATTGAAAAGGACTGTGACAGAGATAATTGGATGACCTCGAAGGAAGCTGTATCTTATGGATTATTAGACGAGGTTCTTGATAAAAGCAATAAAGAAAAAAAGAAAGAAGCGTAATGCTTCATTGAAATAAATGGCAAAAAATAAAACATCGTTCCACTGCTCTTTTTGTGGAAAAGATAAGTCGGAAACACTCATGCTCATAGCGGGTATAAATGCCCATATATGTGAGGTCTGTGTTGAACAAGCGCATGATATCGTTCAGGAAGAACTGTATGGTGGAATGAAAAATGGCGTTCGTACGAAGAAATCTGGAGATTCTAATCTCTCTTCGGATAAGCAAGATTCTTCTGTTGATCATATTCTTTCTCCTATGGAGATGAAAGCTAAGTTAGATCAGTATATTATAGGTCAGGATGAAGCAAAAAAGTATCTTTCCGTTGCTGTTTACAATCACTATAAAAGACTTCAACAACCCAAAGAAGATGATGTTGAGATTGAAAAATCAAATATTCTTTTAATTGGTCGCACGGGAACAGGGAAAACTTTACTTGCTAAAACGATTGCCCGTATGTTAAATGTTCCTTTCGCCATTGTTGATGCTACTGTTTTTACCGAAGCAGGGTATGTTGGTGAAGACGTGGAAAGTATTTTAAGCAGATTACTTCAGGTTTGTGATTATAATGTGAGCGCTGCAGAAAGGGGCATTGTGTATATAGACGAAATAGATAAGATTGCCAGAAAAAGTGACAATCCTTCTATTACCCGTGATGTCTCCGGTGAAGGTGTTCAACAGGCTTTACTAAAAATGTTGGAAGGTACCGATATAAATGTTCCCCCACAAGGTGGCAGAAAACACCCTGAGCAAAAAATGGTGAAGGTTAATTCTGAAAATATCCTTTTTATATGTGGTGGAGCATTCGATGGTATTGAAAAACTCATTGCACGTAGGGTTAATACCCAGGTAATAGGTTTTAAAAAGGAAGGTGATAAGTCTTTTGATAAAGAAAATTTATTACAATACGTCTCTCAGCAGGATATAAAATCATTTGGTCTTATTCCAGAGCTTATCGGCAGATTACCTGTTCTTACCTATCTAGATCCTTTAGACCACGATGCTTTAGTTAGAATTATGACTGAACCTAAAAATTCTTTGGTAAAGCAATATCAAAAATTATTTAGTTATGAAGGAGTGGAATTAAATTTTTCTGCCGAAGTCATTTCTTTTATTGCCACAAAAGCTATGGAATTTAAATTAGGCGCACGCGGTCTTCGTTCAATTTGTGAAGCTATTCTAACTGATGCCATGTTCGAATTACCCTCTCAAAAAGACAAGACAACTTTTGACCTGGATCTTTCCTATGCCATGGAAAAACTAAACAGGTCTAAAATAGCTTCCCAACACGCGGCCTAATGGTCAAATTATGGAATCTGGTCTTATTAGATATTTTGTAGAACTTTCGTACTTAGGTACTCACTACCACGGTTGGCAGCGTCAACCGAATAAAATAAGTGTTCAAGAAACGGTTGAAAATGCATTTTCAACCGTTTTGCGTAGTACTGTAACCGTTTTTGGCTGTGGTAGAACGGATACGGGAGTGCATGCCAGTCAATATTTTTGTCATTTTGATATAGAAAAGGAACTTCCCCCCCATTTTTTGCAAACCATTAATAGATTACTTCCTAAGGATATAGCCATTAAACAATTCATTCTTCAAGATGACTTATCCAGGCATGCTCGTTTCCAGGCTTGCCGCAGAACGTATGAATATCATATTACCTTTCAAAAAAATCCTTTCGTTCTTCACAATACCTGGAAATATGGTTTTGTCCTGAAACCTGACTTTTTACTGATGCAAAAGGCAGCGCTATTAATGAGTAAATACCATGATTTTACCCCATTTTGTAAAACAGGCCATAGTGCTCAAAGTATGATTTGCCAAATTTATGAAAGCACCTGGGTTTTCGACGAAGAAAAACAAACAGCCACCTATACCATTTCTGCCAATCGCTTCCTTAGAGGTATGGTCCGATTAATTGTTGGGGCACTAATACAAGTAGGTATAAAAAAATTGAGCCTCGAGGAACTTGAATACGCCCTCGAAAATCAAAGTTTCATAAAACAAGGGTTATCAGTTCCTGCCGAAGGACTAACGCTTACCGAAGTGAGGTATCCCTGGGATTCATAATACGGACATACCTCAACAAGTTAACTGAAAGTTGCTTAATATATTGATAGTTTTTTAACCGTTTATTTAAATTTTTTAAATTCTTTTAGGCCAAAATAAAATCCAAATCCAAATAATAAGGTAATAAAACCCGCAAAATATGGTATTATTTCAATCATTTTTTTGGTTGGTTATAAGTTTCAAATAGATGCCAAAAGCTAAAATAGATGGTACCCAAATACCAATGAAAATAGCCGCATTTTCCTCTCCATTGAAATACAATATCTCGGAAAAAATAAGGGAACTAAAAGCAGCAATAAACAATAATATGTCAGTTATTGTAAATTTTTTTAATACGTCTTTAAACATTTTTATGCTTTATTTTGAGAAATAACAATATAGGTTTCGAAGTTACTAAAACTTGAAAATCAATACGACAAGACACCAGATGAGTTTAAATCGTTAATTTTCAGGTAGTTAAAAACTACCAATAGATTATAAATGGAACTGAAAAAAAATAAAAAATCACAAAGGTTGATGTAAATTCATCAAATCCGAATATTTTAATTAAAACCTTAGAAAAGAATGATTAAGCCCAAAATCTTACCAAGTTCCATTTGCCCCGCAACTTTAGATAACAAATTAAACTTCCTATTTAGGAAGCTCTGTAAATGTTACCTTTAATTTAGCACCATATTGAGGGTGTCCGGCTCCATAGAATACGGACCTTGCAGCACGTTCACTTCTAGGAAAAACGCGAATATAAATTTCAGGGGGTACTTTTCCATCTACCATCCTATTTAAATGCGTGCTCAAATTGACTCTATATTTACCAGGGCTTCCGTCTGCGGCGAATAAAGGATTTCCACCAACTAACTTGAAAACTTCTTCGCCAGCAACCAATACATCAGAGGTAACAACATAATTTCCTGCTGAATTTTTGTAGAACAAAATAATCTGTGAGGCTGGCGGAAAATAAGTAGTATTATCTTCTTTAAGTGCTTCAATGTAAAGCTCTAACTCTGCGAAATTGATTATTTTTCCTTTTAATTTCGTAATTCCCGGGATTCTTATGGCACCTAAAACACCAGCCATAGACTGAGTATATATCGTAGAACCGTCAGACGAAAAAGGTTTATCCAAAGCACTTTTAAGCTTTGAAGCTGAGAAATCGTGATTAAACGAGGATAATTTAGCAGAATAGCCATTGGTCACATACTGAAATTGTCCTGGTGTGGTAGAACCATTGTAATAAAAATATAAGCCAGCATAATTACTTTGAAGATTTATTCCCACTATGGACTGTGCATTATCAGCAGGCTTTAGAACGGCCCCCTTGAAAAGTTTAAAAAAGTCTGCATCAGATGTATAATTTGTACTATCAGCCTGAGCAAATGGCTTTAAAAAAGTAGCTTTACTAATAGGTATTCTAATCTGTGGAAACCTCAAGGTATCAATGGTTCCCTGACGATAATCAAAAACCTGGGTGGACGCAAAAGTTGGCGTAACGGTAACAGTGCCTATGGGTAGAACTTCTTTCGCAAAATTAGTATTTGAATTATAGGTATTTGTCCTATCCATTTGTTCTGCCAAAGGATATATATTAAAAGTTATGGGTGCCTTTAAATTACCATAAAAAGCAGTCGTATCATAAGGTAAAACCCAAACAATAGAATCGACTTCCTTGCCTTTAAAATCATAAAAAAGTCCTTGTTGCGGTAAAACCTGCATATAGATAGAGGCATCAGATTTACCAAAAATAGGATCATTCAACCGACCACATAAATAAGCACTTGCCGCAGTGAATGGAGAATAGACTTCGACTAAATCACCCGAAACCGTAGTTGACTGCACAAGCAGAGTATCTGAAAAGCCAACTTTTGTGGTATCTTCCGATAGAACATCCAAGCCAAATGAAGTAGCGTCATTACAAGCACCCAACAAAAGGGCAGCGATGGAAAAGAGGGCAAAATCCCTGAAATATTTCATAATACTAATCTTAATACAATTCATTAATAGCAAAAAAGAGGTTAAAAAGATACGCAGGGTTGTTTGGCAACCTAATTTTGTTCCTCAGGAAGCATTGCCCTGTAAAACTCAGGAATGCCTGAAAATAAATCCTCCCCTTCCATTTTTAACAAAGGTTTATCCTTAATTTCATTAATGGCACTTTGTAAACCCTCGTCAAGCAGTTCTTCCGCTTGAATTACAGCATCAGCGTAAACTATAGCTCCTTGATGCAAAACCACCTCATCACCCGCGCGAAAAGCTGAAAGATCAGCCTCCTGCAAATTATTGATACTTGCCTTTGTAAAAAATTTGGTATCAAATGATTTCTCTAGGGTATCTTTAAAAACCGAATAAATCACCTTGACTTTATTAAAAAGAGGGTCATTTTTGTAAGCCGTTTTAAGATAGAAAGGAACTAAACTAGTCATCCATCCCTGACAATGTACGATATCAGGTGACCAGCCAAATTTCCTTACCGTCTCAATGACACCTTTACAGAAAAAAATCATTCTGTCAGAATTATCCTCATATTCCACTTCTTTGAGATCGTGAAAAATCTCTCTACCTTTGAAGAAATCATCATTATCTAAAAAATATACCTGCATTCGGATATCTGGAAGTGAGGCAACTTTTATAATCAACGGAAAATCATCATCATCAACGATAATATTCATACCAGATAAGCGGACCACTTCGTGTAATCTATGTCTTCGCTCATTAATACATCCAAATTTAGGCATCAAAACCCTTACCTCCATTCCCTTTTCCTGAAGATATTGCGGCAACTTCCTGGAAAGTTTGGCAATTTCAGAACCAAGTGTATAAGGTTCCATTTCTTGGGTTACAATCAAGACTTTTATTTTACCCATTGACTTACTTTTGTACTATTCTATAAGGAAGATTTCCAAAATAATGTACAAAAGTACGAAAATTTTACGACAAAAAGGAAAAATAACAACATAACAATGCCTTCTCTTTTAGCTATTCCATTATATTTGCTATTTGTCTGCTGTCAATAGCCAAAATAAGATACTTCTTTTATATGAAAAAGACATTGTTGACCGGTCTGCAATTGGTCCTTTTTTTCGCTTTTGGATTTCTGTTGCTTTGGCTTTTGTATAGCAATCAACAGCAGGCTTATCTGGAAGATTGTGCTTTAAAGAATATTCCAGCTGCCCAATGTAGCCTTTGGGATAAACTTAAAAATGATTTCTCAGGGGTCAATTATTTTTGGATTTACGCAAGCCTTTTTTGTTACGGCATTTCAAATCTTAGCAGAGCCATACGTTGGAAAATGCTATTACACCCCATGGGGTATCACCCAAAATTAAGCAATGCGTTTTTCACGACCATAGTTGGGTATCTTGCAAATTTGGCCCTTCCCCGTTTTGGAGAAGTTGCCAGAGCCGGATCTATAGCCAAATATGAGAAAATCCCTGTGGAAAAAGCTATCGGTACTATTGTCGTGGACAGAATTGCTGATCTTTTCATGATTTTAGCCATTACCCTGTTAGGATTTATCATCGAATTTGATAAAATTTCAGCCATCGCTGTAAAATATATTAATCCCAATGAACGCTTTGGGGAGAAAATAGGCTTAATCGTTTTCCTGCTTTCAGCAATGATTATACTGACGCTGCTAGCCTGGAAGTTTAGAAAAAAAATGAGTAACTGGGCTGTTTTTAATACCATCCGACATCTCTTCGAAGGTTTTGTCAGTGGGCTAAAAAGCATAAAGGAAATTCCCAGTAAAAGTCGGTTTCTGCTGCATACTGTCATCATCTGGACAATGTATTTTTTAATGACTTACCTCACCCTACTTTCATTTCATATTACTGAAAATTTAACGGTATCAGCTGCATTATTTGTTTTTATACTCGGTGGTTGGGGCATTGTAGTTCCTTCTCCAGGCGGGATGGGAACCTATCATTTTATGACTCAAATTGGTCTTGCTGTGTATGGAATTAGCTTTGAAGATGGTTTTTCTTGGGCCAATATTTCCTTTTTCACTATCCAAATTGGGGGTACGCTGCTGTATGGCGCTATTTCGCTCATCTGCCTGCCAATAATAAACAGAGGTTATAAGCCAAAAGTTACCTTATAAAAATGAGTGTAAAGGAAAATATTGAAAATAAAATAATGCCCAATATGGAAATTGCCCTCAACATAATTTCCATCTGGAAGAATAACAAAGAAAAAATTGTATTTACGAACGGATGTTTTGATCTTTTTCATGCCGGGCACGCCCATTCTTTGGCAGATGCTGCAAAATATGGGACGAAACTCATTGTTGGTCTGAATGACGATGCCTCTGTACACAAACTAAAAGGAAGAAACCGGCCTATTAACAAACTAAGTTCAAGAGCTTTTGTATTAGCCTCCCTTCAAGCAGTCGATCTGGTCATTCCCTTCTCTGAATTAAACCCTGAAAATTTAATTCAGGCCATTATTCCAGATGTTCTCGCAAAAGGCAGTGACTATACCCTTGAAAATATAGTTGGTGCAGCTTTTGTTTTGGAAAATAAGGGCGAAGTGGTGCGAATTCCTCTATTGCCTGATATATCTTCCACAAAAATTGCCGATGTTATGCTTAAAAAAAATGACCAGGATGCAAACTAAAATACAAGACGTTATTCGTGTTCTTTCTTCGCATGCTCCTTTAAGCTGGCAGGAAGATTATGATAATTGCGGGCTTTTGGTTGGCGACCATCAAACTGTTATAACAGGTATTATGACTTGCCTGGACGTGACCCTCGAAGTTATTAATGAAACTATTCAAAATGGAGCCAATTTGATCGTTTCACACCACCCTATCCTTTTTAAGCCATTAAAAAAATTATCCCAGGGAGGTTTTGTTGAAAATATACTTCTTAAAGCCATAAAAAATGACATTGCCATTTATGTTATTCATACCAATTTAGATAACGCCTATCACAGAGGCATAAATGAAACTTTAGCGAAAATCATTGGGCTTCATAATAGATCCATTCTGCAAGAAAAACCGGGTTTGTTATTACAAATTCAATGTGTCCTTTCAGAGAATGAAGCAAATAAAATACTACCTCAAATAAAGTTACTGAAGCCTCATTCACTTTCTTATCAAGCTGGAATAGCAAATATGTCAGAGGGTAAATTGTCAATGGTTCTTCTTAATCATCAACTTTCCGAAGCATGTCAAATGATTGATTCATTAACAGATAAAACTCCTTTTAAAGAAATTACCGAGGTAAAAAACACTTCACCCCTGGTGGGCGCAGGTATGGTTGGATATCTCGATCAACCAATGCCCTCTGTTGATTTCTTAGATTTATTAAAAAACGTCTTATCCCTCAAAGTTATAAAACATACTTTTCTTTGCAAGGATAAAATTCATAAGGTTGCTATCTGTGGCGGAAGTGGGAGCTTTTTATTGACTGATGCCCTTCGCGCACAAGCTGATATATTTGTCACCTCCGATTACAAATACCACCAGTTTCAGGAAGCAAATAATAAAATTATAATCGCCGATATTGGTCATTATGAATCAGAAGTGTGTGCCGTTAACTTAATAAAGCAAATTATTTCTGAAAAATTTACTAATTTTGCCATTCGGTCAACAACCGTAGTTACCAATCCGGTGTATTATCACCAATAATTTCGAATATATCATAAACCTGCCCAACATGGCCGTTGAAAAAACAGTAGCTGAAAAGTTGAAAATGCTCTACGAGCTTCAACAAATAGACTCTAAAATAGACCAGATTGCCGTACTTAGAGGCGAATTACCTATAGAGGTAAGCGACTTGGAAGATGAAATCGTCGGCCTTGATACGCGTATCGAAAAAGCAAAATCCATTGTAGAAGATCATGTTCGCAATGCAGCTCAATATGACGCCTCTATTAAAGAATCTGAAAGTTTAATTGTCCGTTACCAAACGCAACTTGATAATGTTAAAAATAATAGAGAATTTGAAGCCCTTACCAAAGAGTTAGAACTTCAAAAACTTGAAATTCAGCTATCTGAAAGAAGGAAGAAGAATGTAATCATCGAAATTGAAAATAAAAAGGAAGCGCTGACCACCAGTATTTCAAAAAGAGATGTAAAACAAAAGGAATTAGAGCAGAAAAAAATTGAACTCGACGATATTATAGCTAAAACAAATGACGAAGAAAATGCGCTTCGTAAACGCTCTGTGAAAGCTAGAAATGGTATCGAAGAAAGATTACTAAAGTCTTACGACAAAATAAGAAAATCTTACAGAAACGGTCTCGCTGTGGTAACTATTCAAAGAGATTCCTGCGGAGGTTGTTTCAATAAAATTCCACCACAGGTGAAATTAGAGATTTTTACTTGTAAAAATATTATGGCTTGTGAACATTGCGGCAGAATTTTAGTGGACGAGTTCACTGTCGAAATGAATGCTAAAGAAACCAGCGCTAAAGCTTAAATTTTTCTATTTAAAGTTTTCTCGGCAAGGGTATAAAATAGAGATTTATCTCCTTTTTTATACCCTTGTTTTCGTTTTACCAATATAATTGAATGATTTCACCTTATATTAATCCAAAAGAATTATATTTAGTAACTTAATAACCTAAAAAAACAAAAAATGAAAAAAATAATGCTCCTCCTCTGGGTCGTATTCAGTGTAAATATGACGTTGAATGCCCAGTGGGTAAAATTGTTCGAAGGAGAACATTTAAAAGCATGGAAAGCAAGCGAAAATCCTGAAACTTTCAATCTGACGGAAGGAGCTTTAACCGTTCATGGCCCCCGAGCTCACCTTTTTTACGACGGGCCTCTTGCAAATCATAATTTCAAGGATTTTGAATTAAAAGTGCAGATTATGACTTTTCCTCAGGCCAATTCTGGTCTTTATATTCATACTGAGTTTTTGGAAAAAACATGGCCTGCAAAAGGGTACGAAATACAAGTTAATAATTCTCAAAGTGACTGGAGGAGAACGGCCAGCCTTTACAATATAGTGGATGTTGCCGAGGTAAATACCCCCGATAATGAATGGTTTGAACTACATGTAACCGTTAAGGGTAAAAGAATCATAACACAAATAAATGGCGTTACTATCGTTGATTATACTGAGCCCAAAACACCTCTGAGAAAAGAAGGCCAACTTCAAAGAATCTTAAGTAGTGGAACCATTGCTATTCAAGGTCATGACCCAAATAGCAAGGTCAATTATAAGGACTTAATGGTCAAAATAAATTAACAATTACCTGATTTAGTAAAAACATCAGGCTGTAACTAACCAAAAAGGGCGAAATGAAATCCATTTCGCCCTTTTTACGTATTTCTGACTGAAGTGTAAGTTTATTATTTCGTAGCAGGAACAACCAACATTTTTGTCCTAACAAGAGCGGTAATATCTTCTGATTCAGGTGTAAACAAAAGAGCATTAAAAGAACTCGTATCAAAAACCATAACAAACTTGTTTTCTGTACAAACCTCTTTAATTTTTGCCGTTATTTTGTCCACAATAGGTTTTAACAGTTCCTCTCTTTTTACCTGGAGTTTTTGTTGTATTTGTTGCTCAAAAGCCTGGATTGCTTCTTGTTCTTTTTGAAGTAACTCCTGTTGCTCTTTTTCCTTTATAGGGGCAAGATTACCAGATTGCTGCTCCTTCATAAAAGCAATATAATTATTTTTAAATTTCTCAGCCATCGCCTGACCTTCAGCTACCAGGGTGTTTTGGTATTCCTCCAAATCAATGTCTGCCTTGCGGGTGTCTGTTAATGAAGTCAAAAAAGCATTGAAGTTCATGTGACCATAACGCTGTGCGTTTAGTTCAACAGAGGAAACTATAAGTAGGGAAAACAAAAATATTCTAATCATTGTCATTTGTTTTTAATAAGAACGACAAAAATAATGGATATCTTTTGAATTATGCCATAATTTATAAAAGATTAATTTTTTAAATCAATTTTCTATCTAAATTCCTCCTGTTTTAGGCAAATGTCCATAGAAATTCAATCTATTTCAAACCATGTTTAGCGGCATTAACCCTTAGAATGGCATTTTTCAAATTTTCAGGTAAATCTTAGTTTGCGTACTACCATTTGCAAGGGTAACAATAACCAGATAGGTTCCCTTAGCTAAGGAAAAGGGCAAAGAGACAAAATTATCCCCCTTATTAATAATTCCTCTGAAAACATTTTTTTCGCCAGACCAAACAGAAACCTCTCCATTTTCTGAAATACTTTCTAAATAAAAGCGTCCATCTCCTGGATTTGGGAATAAATTAAATGGGGGAACCTTCCATTTTTCTGTAAGACGGGTGACCGTTAAAGGGATAAAACCCAAAAACCCACTATAAGCAGAAGAAAAGGGCAAATTGACATTTGCTATGGATACTTTCCCGCGATAGGCCCCGGAAAATAACAAAGAATGACCATCAAACTGCCTGAACTGCGAAGGGAAGGCAGTTCCGTCCCCCGAAAATGTTAACATAGTTTGAGGCTTTCCATCTTCTGAAGTCCATGTTGAAATGAAAGAATGAAAGGATTGAAATGTCTCTGTTGGGGCACCCTGCCAGCGCAATTTCCCCAAAGAATATCCACTTAACCATACACTTCCGTCAGTTTTATACACAGCTAAAGGAGCTTGTACGTTCTCACCGCCTAACACGGTAGCCCAATGGGCATTGCCTCCAAAAGCTATTTTTATTAAAAAAATATCCGACAATCCGTCTTGAGATTGTATGCTTATACTCTCCCCTATTTTCATTACCCCCGCGAGAGAACCAGACAAGTAAATATCGCCACTTTTAATATCCATAAAGGAAGTAAGTAATCTTTGCTCATAAACACCACCAAATTTCACCAGTTTTTCTGCGCTTAAATCCTCTTTTCGAAGATATACTAAAAAAACATCCCAGTCGCGGGTTGATGCTACAACAGATAGTGAATCGACTAAAACATCCCGATCAAAATTACCTGCAATACCTATTAAATTTCCGCGTACAAATAAAGAAATGGCTTGCATTTGATTGTTCGGGAAGCTACCGGAGAAGGCCTTCAATTGTTTTACTTTTCCTGAATTTAGAGAAAAAATGCCAGTGAAAACTGATGATTCACCCGTACCATAAAGGGTTTGGCCATTATCAAAAGTTATATTATCTTGAAAACTTCCACATAGTATAAGTTCATTACCAGTTTCGTCCAAATGCATTTGACCCCAATCCTGCCAGCTACTACCTTGAAAAAGAGAGATCCATAATAAGTCACCTTTCTCATTTATTCTGGCTATAAATATAGCTTTTGAGTTTCCCTCTGTTGTAAATGTTTGTTGGTTAATCTTGATTCGCTCGGTAAAACTTCCCGACAGGATAATATCACCATTTGCCAAATTTTTTGCATCAAACAAAACATCATTTCTTGAACCTCCCCAAGACAACAAGACCTTAAACTGACCTTGCATCCATTTACCTAAAAATAGATCATTTTCGCCAGCCGACGTCCACTCCCTATTTAAATCATTCCAGGAACCTCTGTAATTTCCAGCCATGATTGTGTCGCCACCAGTATTTTTAAAAAACGACATCACCTCAATGTCCCCTTTGATAGACATTTGATAAGGTATTTCTAGAACCTGTGCGGTGACTGAATTATTTTTTATGCATAGGATCAGTGTGATAACAGATATAAATCTTAAAATTTGCTGTAATTTGCTGTCCATAATTTAAATAAATTCAATGTTTAATATAGTTAAAATGGAAAAAGGCCTAAGCAAGTTTATTTTACTGGCTACATTATTTTTATATGGCTGTAAAAATAACGATAAACCCTTTGTCGATGTTTCTCCGTCTGATTTTGAGAATACCCTTAAAAATATGAACGTGGCTATCGGAAGTACTCCTGACGAAGATAGTTTATACCTTGTCAGGGGTAGTTTTTACCTTGAAAATGAAAAATTTGAGGAAGCAGTCCTTGATTTTATGCAAGCATGGAAATTAGACTCAACCCATCCGGAAGCACTTCATAAACTTTCTGACACCTATTTGGCCTATTTTAAGTCTTACGAAGCACTTCAAATTTTAATAAAAGCAGCTGAAAAATTTCCCTATTCAGCACCAACTATGAGGCATCTTGCCAAACTTCAACTTATTCTAAAACAATATGACGAAGGATTCAAAACGTTAGAAAAAGCAAGAAATATTGGTGAGGGGATGCCTGAAACCGCTTTTTTAACGGGTATATTTTTCAAAGAAATAGGTGATACCGCAAGGGCCATAAATAGCTTACAGGAGGCGATAGAAGGGGATGCTGATATTGAGGATGCATGGATTATTTTAGGTCAGCTTCAGGAGGCGAAGGGAAATGCTATTGCAAAAAAATACTATGAGACAGCTTTACAGAGGAATCCTTCCAATAAACAGGCTTTAATGGCAAAAGCAAATTTTCTCGCTAAAAATAATGATCTGCTATCTGCTCTTCGTATTTTTAAGAAATTGCAAAGCCTTGAACCAGAAAATGCAGATCCATATTTCAATGCAGGCTTAATCTTTCTCGATGTAGATTCCATAGAACAGGCATCAAGCCAATTTGACCAGGCCATTTCATTGAATCCACTGCTTATTGAAGGGCAATTTTATTGCGGATTAAGTGCTGAATGGTTAGGAGATAATGAAAAAGCGAAGAAACATTACCAACTAGCTCTTCGATTAGCCCCTGATTACAAAGATGCAAAAGATGGATTGGTTCGACTAAATAAATAAGGTTGCCTTTTATACCCTTTGCCTTGAAAAGTATCGTATATTGGAGTAAATAAAAAATTATGAAATTAACCTTTTGTGGTGGTGTTCAGGACGTAACCGGGAGTAGTCATTTAGTTACTTTAGATAGTGGATTTACCATTTTATTAGATTGCGGTTTATACCAGGGAAATCGCCCAGATATGGAAAATTTCAATCAGGAATGGTTATTTGATCCACAATCTATCGATTGTCTTATACTTTCTCATGCCCATATTGACCACTGCGGAAGAATTCCTAAATTAGTAAAGGACGGATTTAAAGGTAATATATATTGTACCCATGCTACGCGAGATCTTGCCCATATTCTATTATTGGATAGTGCCTTTATTCAAGAAAAAGATGCTGAGTTTTTTCATAAGAAAAGATCTCGAAATGCTGGTTATCAAGACCGTGATTTTCAAGAGCCCTTGTACAGAAGCAAAGATGTACCTATAGCTTTAGAACAATTTGTAACGGTTGGTTACGACCGTTGGATAAACATCAACGAACAGGTCTCTTTTCAATTTTCCGATGCAGGTCATATTCTTGGAAGTGCCGGAGTAACTCTGCGCGTCATTGAAAATAAAGAGGAGAAATTATTAGGCTTTACGGGAGATATTGGCAGACCTGAACGACCTATTTTAAGAAATCCCAAACCGTTGCCTCCTGTTGATTTCTTGATATCTGAATCAACCTACGGCAATAAAGAACATGACTCTAATCCAAAGGAAAGAGAAAGGTTTCTACAAATTTTAACTGAAACCTGTGTTGAAAAAGGAGGGAAAGTAATCATTCCCGCTTTTAGTGTCGGAAGAACTCAGGAACTCTTATTCATCCTGGATCAGTTGGAGAACGAAGGAAAATTACCACAGGTACCCGTATTTGTAGATAGTCCCTTAGCTGTCAATGCAACGATGGTGTATGCCTCTCATCCTGAATGTTTCGATGAAGATTTGACGGAATATTTACTCCTTGATGAAAATCCGTTTGGTTTTAAAAGGCTGAAATACTTGCGGAAACAAGCCGATTCAATGGCTCTAAATGAACTGAAAGGACCTGCGATTATTATTAGTGCCTCGGGAATGATTAATGCGGGAAGGATAAAACACCATGTGGCACACAATATTGAAAACCCAAATAATACTATTTTGATGGTTGGATATTGTTCACCTTTTACGCCAGGTGGAAAGTTACGAGCTGGTGACAAAAGCATTTACTTATTGGGGCATAAAATGGAGGTCAGAGCCAATATTGAAATTCTGGACTCTTTTTCCGCTCATGGCGATAAACTGGAAATGCTTGATTATTTAAAAAACCAGAAAGGTCACGTTAAAAAATTGTTTCTTGTTCATGGAGAACATGAGGCAAAGAAAGCCTTTTCAACGCTGCTTCACCAATATGGGTTGCCTGAAGCTGTAATACCAACATCGGGTCAAGAATTTGTCCTATAAAAAGGAACTATTTGGAAGTTTGAATTTTATTAAGGAGTAACTGAGCTTTAATTAGGAAATCAGCATGATGATTGTTCCACTCATTATATATCATCATAAGTCTTGCAGCATCCCAAGCGGCAGATTTAGGTACAATTTGTCTGGCTGCAATGGGGTGAAGCCAATATTCGAGGTTATTACTTTTTAAATGCGATTTGTCTAACCTATAATTAATAATAACGGATAATTTGTTTAGTGAAAACAAATATTCAGTTGTTTTATTTAACTCTTTTTGTAAATCTATTACATTCCAACCTGAGAAATCAGCGCCACAACGTTCACATAGAAAAAGATCCCGACGACCATCAAATACCACAAGATCATCAAATTCATATTTATGAAAATTCTTTTCCAAAAAATTTCTGATATGGAGTTTGGCATTTTTTAACTTGCTGAATTCAAAGGAAAGTCTATCCTCTGATAACTTAAAATTTTCATCGAAGGGTCTGGATTGACCGGTATTAAGATTGAAAACCTCTTTATTTCTTGACAAAGTATGTCCCAATTCGTTTACTTCAGAATAGACATTTACGATATCAACGGGCGCATTATTAATCCAACTTTCAAGGAAAAGTTTTTTAGATCCAATCTCGAAAACTAAAAAAGCAATTTCACTAATAGCATAGAAATTGGGATATCCACCGTAGATATTACCATATTTAAGTTCCAAAAAGGCTATATTCCTATTCACTTTTTGTGTGTATTCTGGGTTTCGGATTTACCAAGACCACCTTGAGAAAAACCGGGAAAAAAAATTCGAATGCAATATAACATAAAAAGGTAAATAAATGGTACAAGTTTTACTTTAAATATTTTTTTAAAAAAATAACTTATCTGATTAACAATCATTTAAAGAATTATCTGCCACTAATTTCCCTTTTATTTTCATCCCATTTAAGTGCTAATAAACCTTAGAAAAACGAAGAGAAAAGCATTCATTTTTCGGATAATCACCATTTTTTTGCCTGATAAGGATAGCGAATTTTATATTGATCCTTCACGAGACCCAGCAATCTTTGTCGAAAAACATCCATATTTTCCTTTTTTTCAGCGGAAATAAGGAGAGGTTCAATGAGTTCACCTTGCACCCATTTTGTCATCATACTGGAAACGACCTCCGTTTTACCTTCCTCGTCAAGAAGTTCGTCAAAATATTTTTCGCGGTAGAGGTCAAATTTATTGAGAATGAGCCAGGTGGGCTTTTCGGCAACGCCCAGATCGAGCAAGGTCTGATTCACTGTACGTATATGATCTTCATGCTGAGGATGGGCGATATCGACCACATGAAGAAGAATATCACTTTCTCTAACTTCGTCCAATGTTGATTTAAAGCTTTCAACCAGATGGTGGGGTAACTTTCTTATAAAACCTACGGTATCGGACAATAAGAAAGGTACGTCTTCCAAAACTACTTTTCGTACAGTGGTGTCGAGGGTGGCAAAGAGTTTATTTTCAGCAAACACCTCAGATTTACTTAGCAAATTCATTAAGGTAGATTTACCCACATTGGTATAACCCACGAGGGCTACGCGAATAAGATCACCGCGACTTTTACGTTGTGTTTCATTTTGCAAAGAAATTTTTTCCAGCTTTTTTCTGAGCAGAGTTACTTTATCTCTAACGATACGACGGTCTGTTTCAATTTCCTTTTCACCGGGGCCTCTCATACCGATACCCCCTTTTTGCCTTTCCAAATGCGTCCACAATCCTCTTAATCTCGGCAATAGGTACTGCATTTGAGCCAATTCAACCTGCGTTTTTGCCTGAGCGGTTTGTGCCCTTGACGCGAAAATATCTAAAATCAAGGTCGAACGATCAATAATTTTTACTTTAAGGAAAGCCTCTAGGATATTGACCTGTTTACCAGTAAGATCATCATCAAAGATGACCATATTTACATTTTCGTGACTTTGGACATAGGCTTGAATTTCCTCTAATTTACCCTTTCCGATAAAGGTTTTACTATCGGGGTGAATCAACTTTTGCGTAAATCTTTTGAGGCAAATCGCACCTGCTGTGAGAGCTAAAAAGGCTAATTCGTCTAAATATTCATTTACTTGTTCCTCCGTTTCTCCCTTTTGGATCAGACCTACTAAAACGGCAAATTCCTGTTCTAAAAGAATACCTTTTTGAGCCTTTTCCCCAACATTCCAGCCATTACTCATATTAACATAATTATTGTATCCAATCAGAAGGATTAAGTCTCTGCTTTTCCTTCCATAATTCAAAATGAATCTCAGGTTTTTCATCACCTAAAGACCCAATAGATTGATTAACCGACAGCACATCCCCCCTTTTAACACTAATCGTCTCCATATTGGCATACACGGTATAAAAATTATCGTGTTGAACAATCACGGTATATTGATACCCAGGAACAACTTGGGTCCCGACTACTTTTCCTGCAAAAACAACTTTGACTGATGCTTTTGGGGAAGTTAGTATATCAATCCCATTATTCACTGTTTTCACATCTTTAAAGTCAGGATGTTGCTGGGTGCCAAAAGACTTAACTATCTGTCCATTTTCAACTGGCCAGGGAAGACTTCCTTTTGCTTGTTGAAAATGAGAAGCCGTTGAGACCGGCATTGACTTTTTGTCTGATTTTGGCGCTACCGGGTTTCTTTTAGCTATTGCGTCGATTTCTGTTCGAATCACCCTTTCTATAGAGTTATCTAATGCGAGCCTTTGCCGTAACTGGTCTTCCAGTGAGCTAGCTAATTTCTGTTCATTATACTTTAACGTGGTCAATACTTTATTTTTGACCTTCATTTCCTGACCTAACTTTACTTCCTGTCCCTTTATTGCCGATAAAATAGATTCTTTTTCTGCCAATGAGGAGGTAAGCTGAACCGTTTTATTTTTTAAGGTTATTTGTGTAGCATGGATTAATGAAACCTGCCTTCGCCGATAACTCTCGTATTGTTTTACCAGAACAAACCGTTTATAAAATTGATTTAAATTTTCAGCTGAAAACAAAAAAGCATCGATATTTCGATTCAACTTATTTCTCAAAGCTGCCCTCACCATTTGCTTATATTCGATCTGTAAACGATCAATATCTAACTGAAGGGATGCCAGGACGTCTCGTGTCCGATAAATCCGCGACTCTGTGTAAATAATTTCACTTTTAAGATTATTTACCAGTTGTTGTCTGTTTAAAACCTGCGTTTGAAGATTAATATAATGCTGAAGAGATTTTTCTTTATCCTCTCTGGTTTGTTGAAGTTCCTTGGTTGTTTGTTCAATATTTTTTAACAATTCTTTTCTGCGCTCCTCTAATTCCTTTCTCGATTGACCATAGACAGGATTGATTAATGCGAATAAAAAAAGAAAATTAATTACTACCAGAATACCTTTGCGGGACATCGAAGCGAAGGCTGACAGGCAAATTGAATTGAACCTGATTGAATGATAAAACGACATGTAGATTTCCAGTTTCGGCACTTTGTATATTCAAATCACGAAAATAAGAAAATTGTTGCTTGCTTTCTAATTCTTTATAATCTCCAAACTTCATTTTAAAGTATTTGTTGCTTGAAGGCTGCCCCCAATCAATAGCAGAAATTCTTTTGTTACTAAAATCCCACCCTAGAGACAATATACCATTATTCATTGATTTTTGCAACTGCCACTCAAATGATTCTTTCTTAGTTACCGTGAAATCAGATGAATCGTCTAGGGGAGCATTTCCCAGAAGGAGTGCTTGAAGATGTAAAAAATCACCGGGCAGCTGGTATTTTTCCTTTATGAAAGAAATAGGATGAGCTTCAAACACATTATTGAGCCTGTCTAGATAAAAAAAAGAATCTTTTAAAATCAGCGCTCTTCCCACTTCAAATCCTAATTTTCGCAAGGAAACCCAAATGGCACTATCCTTGCGCACCCGAATAATACTTTGCCCACTCAAATTTGAACCTTCTGATTCCATTTGCAGCTGACATTTTACCTCCATCCACTCTGGGGCAAAGACCGCTTTTTTAAGGAATAATGAAGGATTATCATCTTCAACTAATCCCCCTTTTTTACTTATTTTAGGTGAGCAGGAAAGAAAGGCAAAAAGCAGAAAAGAAGAAAAAACTAATTTATACATCTTACTAAAACTTACTCAATTTTAAGGCCAAACTTTTTCCAGTGTTACCCAATTCCAGTGATTTTTTATAGGTATTTTCTGCCTTTAACTTATCATTTGCAGAAAGAAATGCGTCTCCCCAATGTTCAAAAAACAGAGGTGTTCCCCATTTTTCCCCCTCATCAAATAACTTTAATGCTACATCAAGTTGATTAGCTTTAAATGCAGCAAACGCTTTGGCATGCATAACAAGCGCTTCATTATACATATCATCTGGACCGATATTTGTCAAAGGAAGCGGCATTTCACCCCCTGATAAAATTTGCAGTGCCCATAGGTACGATTTTTTATCTTTCCCCTTTAAAGATAGAATAATATCATCTGCTGCTACTTTTTCACCTTGCAGCGACAAAGAGAGCGCTTTTAAAGCCATTAAATGGTTGGTAAGCTGCTCATCTTTGGAACTTTGAAGAAAAGCCTCCTCCATTAAGGGTAAGGCTTCTGCTGTTTTACCCTGAAATAAATAACCGTACACAGCAAAGAAAGGAATCTTTGGGTTATTTGGGAAAATATCCCAGGCAAACAAAGCTTCTTTAGTTAAGGAAACAGATTGACCGGTAGTCCAAAGGAGGTGCAAATAATTTTCCCAAATGAAGAAAATAGATTCTTCCTTTTTTAGTGCGGCTTTATACTTCATCACCGCCGTATCAACTACCCCCATGATACGATAAATTTCAGCCTGAAGTGCCAAAGGAGTGGCATCAGAAGGATGTGCTGCTTCCATGGAGGCACAAAGAACTAATAATTGTTCCTTTAGAGAAACCTCTTTAGAAATAAGAAGCTTATCCATTTCAGGCATCAACCGAGCCCTTTTCTTTTCCGTATCAATCTGATTATCAGAAAAAAATGAATTTAATGCTAAAAGCGAAGTGGTTGTTGAATTATTTTCAAGTTGGCTGAGCTCAAATTTTGCGCGGGAGGCATCAGGCTGTAAGAACAATAATTGCTTTAAAATTTTTGATGCCCCCTCCGGATCATTATGCTTAATAAAATAATCTGAAGCCAGGTAGAAATGCCTCTCTTCCGAGGGAAACAAACTAATCAGGTTAATCAGTTCTTTTTTTGCTTTTGGAATGTTTCCCGAAAGATGAAATAGCTGCTGTCTTTGAATGATTGTTTCAGGAGAAATACCCCAGGCAGCTTCCAACAAATCTAACACTTTAAATGCTTCATTCCAGTCACTGGCTTTTTGATGACAAACAATCAATGACTTATAAAAATCAACTCCCTTGGGGTCTAACGTGATACATTTTTGTAGCACAAGAATAGCCAGGTTAAATTGACTGTTTTGCATGTAAAGATCAGCTAGTTTCTGTTGAAACCAACGATTATCTGGTGATTTCTTAGTGGCTGAAAGAGCGTAAGAAATCGCTTTTTCCCACTGGGCACTATCCTGATAAATCAATGCCAGATAATAGTCAGCCAAATCATTCGACGGGTAATCCTTTAATAATTTCTGATAAATTGCCACAGCTTTGTCTGTATTGCGTAAAAATTTCTCTTTAGCGCCTTCAATCAAAGCTGCTTCCACTAATAAATCATTCGCAGAAACCTGCACTGGTTGCCCCACTACCGCAAGACTTAACGACAAGAAAGAAAGACAAAACCAGATAATTTTCATGAAAAGATTTAAAGATTATTAATCAATAACGGTAATTTTTAGCATGTTTGTACGGTGCTTTCTCATTAATGGCATGGTACCTGTATTCACTACGACATCACCTTTTTGAACAATGTCCCTAGCCTTCAGCAAATCTACAACATCTTGAATGGTGTCATCAGTGGTAGCAAAACGATCATAATAAAAACATTCGACACCCCACACGAGACTAAGCGTGGCGAGCATGTGTATTTTATCACAGAAAATGTATGTTTTGATATTGATATCGGGTCTGAAACTTGACACCTTGAAAGCAGTATAACCTGAGCTGGTCATGCCGATAATAGCTTTAGCTTTAATACTTTCAGCGGTTTGGACTGCTTGCTGACAAACAACATCGGAAAGGAAAGTGCGTGAATTATCAGAAGGGACTGGTCTTTTGTCTCCAATTTCGAAAACTTTTTCTGCCTCTTGAATAATTCTTACCATGGCTTCAACCACTTTAATGGGATGTCTTCCAACGGAGGTTTCTGCACTTAACATAACGGCATCGGCACCATCAAATACTGCATTAGCCACGTCGGTAGCCTCAGCGCGTGTTGGTGAAGGGTTAGTAATCATGGAATCCATCATTTGGGTAGCCACAATAACGGGTCTGGATCTACGAATACACTTTTGGATAATTGTTTTTTGAACAACAGGCACTTGCTCTATAGGAATTTCGATACCAAGGTCTCCTCTGGCCACCATAATAGCATTAGAAGCCTTTATGATTTTATCGATTTTTTCAACCGCCTCTGGTTTTTCAATTTTAGAGATAATTTTAGCCGGATGATTCTTAGCATCAATTTTAGCTCTTAATTCCTTAACATCTTTAGCTGAACGGACGAAAGACAGGGCAATCCAATTGACTGGCTGCGTAAGAATAAATTCCAGATCGATAAGATCCTTTTCGGGTAGAGAAGGCAGAGAAATTTTTGTATTGGGAAGATTCACGCCTTTATTTGAGGACAAAACGCCACCAAATAGGGTAACCAGTCTAACCGTATCTTTATAGTTGGTTTCAATTACTTCAAAAACCAGTTTACCATCATCTACCAGAACTTTTTCCCCTACCTTAACGTCGGAGGCAAAATCCTGATAGCTCATGTAAATAGCGTCCTTGGTACCGATGCAAGGTTTATTAATCAGCGTAATAACATCTCCCTCTGCCAGTTCCAATGCATTATTTTCGATTTGGCCAACCCTAAGTTTAGGTCCCTGAAGGTCGGCGAGAATACCAATATGATAGCCAAATTTTTCATTTAACTCTGTAATACGTTGAATCACTTCAAGATGCTCATTGTGTCGACTATGAGAAAAATTAAGTCGAAAAATATTCACACCGGCATCAGCTAAGGCGCGAAGATTTTCAATGGAGCTACAAGCAGGACCAACGGTAGCTACTATCTTTGTGTTTTTGTTAACTTTGTTATGCATTTTTTTGGGTATATCACATTTAACATTTTAATAAATGTAAGGGCGAAATAAGCAATAATATTGCAAAAAGGGGTTAAATTATCTGAAAAAATGAAAGAAATATTGCATAAGAGTAAAAAAAAAATAAAAAACTTTGATTTTAAAGGTAGTTCTGCTTTACTTTGCACCTTATTTTAATAAACCACTAATAATTTCCCTATGTCTAGCATTGCAGAAAGAGTAAGCAAGATTATCGTTAAAAATTTGGGAGTTGACGAAGCAGATGTAAATCCTGGTGCAAGTTTCACTGGTGATTTAGGAGCCGATTCTTTGGATACGGTTGAGCTAATAATGGCTTTTGAAAAAGAATTCGAAGTCTCTATTCCAGATGAGCAAGCGGAAAAGATTCAAACTGTTGGCGACGCCGTTAAATATCTAGAAGATCAGTTAGCTGCAAAGTAATTCTTGTGTAACTAAAAGTGCAAACCACAAGTCTGTTAAATGTCAGGCTTGTGGTTTTTAAAACGTTGAAATGGATCAGATGAAAAGAGTTGTTGTAACTGGTATTGGGGCAATTACGCCCATTGGTAATGATATTAATTCCTTTACCTCCAGCCTTCAAAATGGAGTCAGCGGTGCAAACCTAATCTCTCTGTTCGATCCAGCTCTTTTTAAAACGCGCTTTGCTTGTGAAGTAAAAGACTTCAATCCTGAAATGCATATTGACCGTAAAGAAGTCAGAAGGCTAGATCGTTTTGCTCAGATTGCTATTTGCTGTGCCGCAGAAGCTGTTAAAAATTCCGGCCTCGATTTCGAAAGTGATTCCTCTTTAGATCACGATAGAATTGGTGTCATTTGGGGTTCTGGTATCGGCGGACTTAGTAGTTTAGAAGAAGAAATAAAGGAATTTATGAAGGGGGATGGAACACCAAGATTCAGTCCTTTTATGATTCCTAAAATGATTTCTGATATCGCCGCCGGACACATATCTATGCGATATGGTCTTCGTGGTATTAACTACGCGACTGTTTCTGCCTGCGCATCAGCTACACACGCCATTATCAATGCGATGGATGCTATCCGGTTAGGTAGAAATGATATTGTTGTAACCGGAGGATCTGAAGCTACTGTAACCGTTGCGGGCATGGGTGGTTTCAGTGCTATGAAGGCGCTTTCAACCAGAAACGATGACTATTTAACTGCTTCCCGTCCGTTCGATAAAGATCGCGACGGGTTCGTTCTTGGTGAGGGTGGTGCTTGTATTATTTTGGAGTCTTTGGAGCACGCTCAAAAAAGAGGCGCTACCATTCTTGCAGAAATTGCCGGTGGCGGCGCTACTGCTGATGCTTATCATCTCACTGCACCTCATCCGGAAGGTCTTGGTGCTACCAATGTTATGAAAATTGCATTGAAAGATGCCGGTCTAGATAAAACGGATATTGATTATGTGAATGTCCATGGTACTTCCACTCCATTAGGTGATATTGCTGAAACTAAAGCCATACAAAATGTTTTTGGAGAACATGCCTATAAAATGAATATTAGTTCAACCAAATCAATGACCGGTCACCTTCTTGGAGCAGCCGGTGCTGTTGAATCCGTTGCTTCCATTCTTTCTATTATTCACAGGTTTGTCCCTCCAACCATCAATCATTTTACAGATGACCCTGACTTAGATGCAAAGCTTAACTTTACTTTTAATGAAGCCCAACCAAGGGACGTTCAAGCAGCACTAAGTAATACTTTTGGATTTGGAGGTCATAATGCGTGTGTTATCTTTAAAAAATTTGTATAACCAATTGTCTATTGCGCTTACTATTCAAATTATTTAACTTTTATCTGTCTAAAGATAAATATTTTGCTCGGCGCATGTTCGATGTCCTTGGCTTTGTTCCTGGTAACATAACTATATACAAACTTGCTTTTTCTCATAAATCTTCTCAAAATGAAAAGTCTGTCCTCTCTCAAAATAATGAGAGGTTAGAGTATTTAGGAGATGCCGTTTTGGGTACCATCGTAGCAGAATACTTGTTTAAAAAGTATCCGGATAGCAATGAAGGTTTCCTGACTAAAATGCGTTCTAAAATCGTCAAAAGGAAAACGCTGAATCGGATTGGTGATAAGATGGAGCTTGATGGCGTTTTACAGGAATTTAATAATACCAGACTAAGCAGGTCTATGCTCGGAAATGCGGTGGAGGCGCTTGTTGGTGCTATTTATCTCGATGCTGGCTACGCATTTACCCAAAAATATATTGTAGAAAATATTTTACGCCGGTATCTGGATATTCATGAACTGGAAAATTATGATGACAATTATAAAAGTCAACTTCTTGAATGGTGTCAGAAACATGGAAAAACAATTTCCTATAAACTTATTTCCAGGTACAAATATGAAAAACGCGATCGCTTTAAAGTAGGTGTTTTTGTAAATAATCAACGCATAGCTACCGCTGACGATTTCAATAAAAAAAGTGCAGAACAAGCCGCTTCTGAAAAAGCAATGATTGAGTTAGGTTTTCTGACGGAAGAAGATGACGATTGATTTTTTCTATATAATACATGTCTTTATTACCTCTTTGGGAGGATATTGAAAAATTATCTCCCGATCCCGCTACCCTGGAACGTTGTTATCGTTTAGCATCACAACGATATTTAAAAGATATTGGTGCCGCAGAAGGCTATATTTGGGGGAAAATAAAAACTTCGGGGGCTTCTTTCTACCAGGTTTGCTGGCAGTTGGATACCTTAATTTCTGCTTCTAATGCTCCAATACAGCTGAAACCCGATAAATACACGTTAGCCCTCGCTTTTTACTACTGTAAAAATCCAACGGCATTCCACACTTTTGAAGAAATTCCCTCATGGGTGATAAATTATGTTTCAAAGAAACCATTTAGTGAGGAAGAATTAATAGAAAAAGAAGCTGAAAACCAACGCAGTCGAGAAAAAAATCAATTAAAAAGGCAGGCCGAAATGCTTCAGGGGTGTTTAATATTAACCCTTTGGCTTGAAGATTGTTTGAAAATAGGCTTGGCACGGTTAAGAGAACAGCCCTACTCCTTTTGGGAATCTATCGTTACCAGACTTACTGACTTTAAGCTAAATGGCATTGCCTCTAGATTACTTCCCCTTTTTTATCAACGAAATGATGAAAACTGGATACAAATCGCCATGAAGCAACTTGGCGAAATTATTCTTTTTTGCGAGGCTTTTCAAAAATGGGATGATTTTACCAGTGAAAATCAGCAAGATCTATTAGTATATGGTGGAGCTACCATTAAAAAAGAAATAGTTCTCAATGAACCACACATACCCGATGATTGGTTTGTTTGTTCCCTGGAATATAAACAGATTAGTAGTGACCTCAATGCCCGTTTTGTTTGGTTATTTGGACTTTCAACGAAGCGATATGCACAGGTAATTTCATACAGCTGGCGGGGAGAAAAATGGGAAGATAATTACGAATTGCACACCCGGGTAAAAGGTAATGTGCATTATTACCCTTCCGGATTTCCTCAAAGAGCTATTTTACAGATAAATGAAAGAGAATCAGGTGAAATCGCTTCTTTTCCAACAGATTATAAAGACTGGCATTCTTTTTTCGAATCCTATAAAATGGCCTTCAAGCGTCATTTTCTTTTGGAGGAATTTCCCGGTTGTGTAAGCCAGCTAACCGTTTTGAATGAAAAATCACTGCTATTGCTGGATGAATCAGGTACTGCCATTGAGACAGTACCTGATTATGATGAAAAATGGGACCTCGTTGCATTTAGCGAAAATAAGAAAGTCACCATTTTTGGCCTTTGGAATGGCCTGTATTTTATACCAAAAAGTTATTTCTAAGGTCTATTGTTTAACCCTTTCGGCAGCATAAACAAAATAAGGCGTATCCCCCTGCCAAGGCATCGCTTTTAATTTCTCCTTATAATATAGTTTAACGGGAACGCCTTGCAAGGAATCCAGTGTTCTATATATTTTTTTATTCCTGACAGAAAAATCCCAGTTGGTAGAAATAAATCCTTGTTTAGTTTGAGCCATACCAGCAATTCCCAAAGTGCCTTCGTACGTTTTAAAAATATATCCCTTTTTAGTAATTTTCACCAAATAACCAGAACGGGTTCCATTGCTATAGGTAAAATTACAAATTAACAGATAACTAATAAAGCCGAAAAGGATAAACCCAGCGACGTATAGAAAAAATTTCTTTACTCTGCTTCCTATATTTTTTACTCCGTCTTTAACTATTTCTTTATACTCACTCATAACATTTAATTTTTACAAAAATAGTTAAAAATTTTCATCCTTAGGCACCTAAAACATAAGCATTAGCCGCAATTAAACAATCTGCCACTATTCTTCTCGCTTCCTTAACAGGTTGAATCGGATATTTTGAGAACCTTTTGACACCCATTAAGAATGTTTTCAATAAATCTCCTTCTGAGAATGACGATAAAGCATCAGTAGCATTTTTTTGCATTCTAAAGGAGGCATCATGTAGAAATACTTTTAAGATAGCATCATACACCTCTTGATTTATTTGCTTGTCCGCTTTAATAGAAAGTTTTTCTACGCGCAGCAAGGTAGATTCGGCTAAAAACAAATCCGTAAGCATATCAGAAAGGTTAAACAAAATCTCTTGTTCTTCCTTCAAATTAATCTTTCCGTCCATTTGAGATTTTGCAGCGGCACCCGCTACCATCAGTAAAATTTTCTTAAAATCAGTAATAGCTTTTCTCTCCTCTGCATAAGGACCTGATAAATTTTCCAAAACTGGCATGGAAGTTAACTCCTTTTGAACGGCCCAGGCAGGTCCAACCAAATCAAGTTCTCCCTTCAGAGCCCTTTTAAAGAGTTGGTCAACCATCAACATTCTGTTTATTTCATTTGTCCCTTCGTATATCCTGTTTATTCTTGAATCTCTGTAGCCTCTGGCCGCAGTTCCTTCTTCTGAGAAGCCCATACCGCCATGAATCTGTAAGGTTTCATCCACTACATAATCAACTACTTCCGAACCTACAATCTTAAGGATAGAACATTCAATAGCATATTCTTCAGCACCTTCCAATTTTGCTTTTGCAAAAGGCACCCCTTCGGCAGCTAATTCCTCTCTCTTTTTTTGCAACAAATGGGAAACCCTATATAAGGCACTTTGACCAGAAAAAATGCGAATCGCTTGTTCCGCAATTTTATATTTGATGGCACCAAAATTAGAAATGGCCTGGCCAAACTGAACTCTTTCATTGGCATATTTAATGGCAGTATCTGCACTTCCCTGTGCACCCCCCAGACATAAAGCGCCCAATTTATAACGACCGATATTCAGCACATTAAAAGCAATTAAATGTCCCTTTCCAATATCTCCCAATAAATTTTCAACGGGAACAGCCACATTTTCAAAAAACACCTGTCTTGTCGAAGAACCTTTAATCCCCATTTTCTCTTCCTCTTCCCCAAAAGTTAACCCCGGGGTATTTCTTTCTACGATAAACCCTGTGAATTTTTCTCCTCCAATTTTTGCAAAGACGATGAAAATATCTGCGAAACCGGCATTGGAAATCCACATTTTCTGCCCGTTTAAAATGTATTTTGTACCATCCTCGCTTAAATCTGCTCTGGTTTTAGCTGCTAATGCATCTGATCCTGATCCCGGTTCAGTTAAACAGTAAGAAGCCTTTAATTCGCCTAAAATAAGTCGGGGAAGGTAATGTGATTTCTGTTCTTCCGTGCCAAAATATAAAATAGGCAGCATACCTATACCAATGTGTGCCGCATAAGCAACAGTGAAAGAACCTGATGGCCCCATAACCTCGCTAATCAAGGTATTTGTATGGTTATCAAAATCTAAGCCTCCATATTCCGTAGGCATGTGTGTACCTAAAAAACCAAGTTCAGCAAACTTACCAAGTACATCCAACAAGGTATTATCTTCCTGTTTATCAATTTTTTTTGCATGGGGTAAAACTTCCTGAACCAAAAAATCATAAGCCGTCTGACGTATCATTTTCTGTTCTTCGTTGAAATCTTCTGGGATAAAAATATCCTCCATGGTGCTTTCCTTCAATAGAAACTCACCCCCTTTTAGTTGTGACTTAACAGCTGCTAATTCCATAATTTTTATTTTTAGCGAAATTTCGCTACAATAATACAACAAAAATGAAAAGATAAAGGTTTATGAAAAATAAAATATGCAAAAAAATTAAACCTAATCTAGTCTATTTCAATTACAATAATAAAATTAATAATAATGCTCCATATTATTTTCTATTGCCTATTTTTCTCCCTTTTCAATCCGCCTATTACTTTAGAAATTAAGATGGAAGGATTGATACCTGAAAAGGGAACCATCCGAATTGGTCTATATAATTCTGCGGCCGCCTTTGCAGATGAAGCTAATCCAAACCACGCACAAGTTGTGACCGTTGGGAAAAACGCTACGCAAATAATTAAGTTTGAAGGCCTGTCGGAAGGTAAATATTTAGTAGCTGCCTATCAAGATGTAAATGGCAATAAAAAAATAGATAAAAATATTTTAGGCATTCCAACAGAGGCTTATGCATTCTCAAATAACGTATTTCCCAAGTGGAAAAGTCCAACTTTTGATGAAGCTGCTATCAAATTAGTAAAGCCTGTCGAGGCAATAAAATTAAAATTTCGCACCTGGATTAATTAATTTATATTTTTAGTACGAATTATTTCGTACAACATTTGGAAATTTCAAAAAGCCACCTTACATTGCACTACGAAATTAATCGTAGTTAAAACTAAGGTATGGAAAATTTACCCAATCCAACGGAAGCGGAACTGGAAATCCTGCAAACACTATGGCAGATAGGCCCCTGTTCTGTCAAGCAAGCGCATGGACTATTGCAAGAAAAAAGGGAGGTTGGCTATACCACCATATTAAAGCAATTACAAATAATGCTGGAGAAGAAATTGGTCCAAAGAGATGAATCTGCAAGAATTCACCTTTATCAAGCGGCTATTTCCGAACAAAATACAAAAGAGAAACTAGTACAAAAGTTTGTAATCAATACTTTTCAGGGATCTTCACATCAATTAGTTATGCAAGTTTTAGGGAATGCCGCCGCATCTGCCTCTGAGTTAGAGGAGATAAAAAAATTGATTTCCCAATTAGAAGATCAAGATTCCAACAATCAAATTATTTAATATTTAAAGGTATTGCCGTGAAAAATTTCATAGAATTTCCTCAAAATCTGATTGATGTGTTAGGCTGGACCGTATTCCATGCAATATGGCAAGGGGCTATCATTGGACTGGTATTTTATATACTGTTTACTACCCAAAGTTTTAAAAGTGCCAAAGCCCGATTTAACGCAGCATGGACCACCTTGTTCATACAATTACTTACTTCCATTTGTACTTTTTGTTATATATGGAACACCTTTGCCAACAGACTTGACCCCGTAATAAACCAGGAATCAGGTATTCAAAACCATTTCTATTTATCTGGTAATGAAACTATACCTATTCAAACCTCTCTTCTTGAAAAAATACTTAATCTGCCTAACCAATACATTGATTGGGTTTCATGGATATGGTTATTAGGAGTAAGTTTCATGACCTTGAGAATGATGGGTGGCTTTTCTTATTTAATTTGGTTAAATAAGGTAAGTACAGACCCACTTCCACTGGAAATAAACTTGTTTTTAGAACTGAAACGAAAAGAAGCCGGCGTGAAAAGAATCATTGGGAAATTATCCACACAGATTCAAAGTCCTCTTGTATTTGGACATTTCAAACCCATTCTGCTTTTCCCCTTTGCCCTACTTTCAAAACTTACACCTGAGCAAATAGAAGCAGTTATACTTCATGAATTAGCACATATAAAAAGAAATGACTACATATTAAATATTTTTCAAATATTTATTGAGGTAGTTTTTTATTTTCACCCTGTTACCTGGTGGCTGACCAGCATCATTAAAAGGGAAAGAGAACATATATGCGATGACGAGGCAGCTGGAAAGGAACTCAACCAGAAGTTATCTTATGCTAAAGCCTTATTGATTATACAAGAAAATGATGCTATTTCAAGTATTGGTTCTCTGGCATTCGCCAAGAAACCATCTGAAATGTACCTCAGAATCAAAAGAATTTTAGAACCTTCAAAAAATGTAAATTTCATGGAAAAAACAACGCTGGGAATCCTGATGTTAGGACTTGCCCTTGGTATGTTTTGGCAACAAAAACCAATTTTTGCCAATAACTCCACATTCAAAACAATACGAACAGAGGTGACAGACACCCTTCCAAAAGGGACTATTCAGCTAAATATCAATAAAAACGGGAAAACCTGGGATATCAATCTGAAGGATGGAAAAATTGTATCGTTGAAAAAAGACGGCAACACGATACCTGAAAGTGACTTTCCCAAATACGAATCGGAGGTTAAAAAGATTATGAGTGAAATGCCTCCACCACCGCCACCAGGTGTGCCTGCTCCACCCCCACCTCCAGGAATACCACCACCTCCACCACCCATGATTTGGAATGAAGGGCAGCAATCTAAAAATACTAATGAGGATTACATGATTATTGTAAAAAAAGATGGTACCTCCCAAAAATTCATCCAGCATAAGGAAGTCATAGTTAAAAGTGAAGGCCAAACTATCCAAACGGAGGAAAAGATGATTTGGAAAGACGAAAAAGGTAATAATGTCAATATTGACGATATTGACCCTGCCACTATTCAATCCATTGATGTCAGAAAATCACCGAAAGGTCAAAAATCTGAAACCACTACGGTAACGGTGATAACATCTGAGAAGAACATCACAAATAATCTTAACAAAGAAGATATAAAAACCATTGATGTCCGGAAATCAGTTAATGGAGAAGAAATCATCATTGTCAACGGAATGCCACTAAACAAGTTGAAAGA
>JAIYCH010000089.1 GCA_027488135.1 Saprospiraceae bacterium
CTGTTACCCGTTTGAAATTGTTCCACTGTATCTCTGATCAGCTTTGGAAGACTTATTATATTTCTGCCAAATAGACCAGCCTCCTTAAACCATTGAGATTGATTATTTTCATTTAGATACTTCTTAACTATTGGGGAAAGATATTTCAAAGGGTTTTCACCTGGACGAAGGACAAAAGAAACACCTAATAACAAGGAGAAAGTCCTCCCTAATAAAATATAATCTTTTGGAATTCTAAAGGATGCGGAGAATTCTTTTATACTGGTATTCAACATGATGTGACTCACCGGATTATTCCAGAACGCCGGATCCATTGCCCCCTCCGGGTTAAATAACTGGTCGATATCATTTTCTAAAAACTGATTAAAAGCTTTAGCTAAATCAATAGACAGTGATTCGGCCGCAGGGGAATCATTGATGAATCCTAGGGTAATGAGTTGTTGAGTTAACTTTTTAACGTCTAAGGTAGAAAAAGCAATAATTAATCCTGGAATTTCCTTTTTAAATAATGGAGATAAGTTACTAACTGCGCCGAAATCGAGTAAACAAATATTCCCCATTTTATCAACCAGAATATTCCCTGGATGAGGATCTGCATGATAAAAACCATGGTCGAAAATCATTCGGCAGAATCCATTCCACAGCCTATCGACGATAATTTTAGGATCAATATTGTTTAAAGAGAGATAATCTTTGTCGGTAATTTTTTTCCCATCCATCCAACTCATTACCAATACCTTTCTGCCTGACAACGATGAAAAAACGAATGGAAAAGTCCAGGAATTTTCATCAGATAATGAGGTAGAAATTGATATGAGGGAAGTAGCTTCCTTTTCGAAATCAATTTCCTGTAAGATGAGTGCTTCTATTTGTGTGTAAGCATAATCTAATCCCTCCAAGGCAAAAAACCGGCCTATCCAATAAGTTAATTTTCTTATAATGGTCAAATCAATTTCTGCGATTCTTTCAATATGTTCATGTTGAATTTTTAAAACTACAGGAGTTCCATCTATTAACCAAGCCTTGTGAACCTGGCCAATGGAGGCTACTGCGATGGGTGTTTCCTCAATTTTTGTAAAAATATCTGAAAGTGGAACAGCGTAATGAGATAGCAGAGATAATTGTATTTGTGAAAAATCTTTTGCTGTTGCTGCATCTTGTAAGCCTTCTAATTGCTTTTTGAAGGTTTCTGGCAAGAAAAAACCAGCAATAGAAAGAAATTGACCGGCTTTTATAAATAAACCTTCCAGGTCAGAAAATAGGTACTTCAGTTCTTCTCCTTTTTGTGAAAGCAACTTATTCAAATTTCTCTGATAATAAACCCTTCCAAAAAAGAAAGAAATAAATTTTAATTGGTAGTAAGAAAAAAGGAATCTAAGGGTATAACCAATGACCTTTCTGACTCTGTATGTTTTATTAAACTTTGTCTTAAAATGCTTCTTCATCACGACTTTTTACCGACATATAAAACATTATATAGTAGAATTGTTGTTTATTAGTTAAAAGAATAATTATGTTAGACTGGTTAAATCATTTTTATCAACATAAATTCTCTGATTATGCAGAATTTTTAGGTATACTATTAGGAACTTTTATATTAGGATATACTTTTAGTAAAGTTTTCCGTCGATTTATCCTAAAATCGACGGTAATAATGCAAAATGATCCTACTAATTATCAATTTTTAAGGCATTTTTTAGCGGCAGTGATATACATTGTAGGTATATCATTAGCTATTTATTCTGTGCCAAGTATGAGAACTATTGCAAATTCCATGCTTGCAGGTGCCGGAATATTGGCTGTTGCCGTTGGTTTTGCCTCGCAACAGACACTAAGTAACATAATAAGTGGTATATTCATTGTTATTTTTAAGCCTTTTAGAGTAAACGACAGGCTGAAAATCAGAGATACCCTAAACGGCATTGTTGAAGATATAACCTTGAGACACACTGTAATAAGAGATTTTGAGAATAGACGCATCATTGTACCAAATACCTTAATGGGGAATGAAATCATAATAAACTCTGATTTTGAGGATGATAGAATTTGCAATTGGTTGGAAATTCAACTCGAACATGGAACAGATATCGATCATGCAAAAGATATTTTGGAGAAAGCAGCCACTATTCATCCCTTATCTTTGGATAATCGTACATCTGAAGAAATTGACGAAGAATCTTCTATGATTAAAGTCAGAATTGTACAGATTAATCCAGTGGGCATTTCTATTAGAGCTTGGATTTGGACAGCAAACAGTGCAAAAGGGTTTGAATTAAAATGCGACCTTTATGAAATTATTTATAAAAAGTTTAACGAAGAGGGAATTTCTTTCTCTAAATTAAATCAATCTTTAAGCGCTCTAAAAGAAAATGCCTAAAAACAACAAATTTTTATTAAAATGAAATATCATGGATGCATTTATTGAATCTTTGAAAGAAATTAATCCGATTTTATTAGCTTTAATGGCTACTTTGTTCACTTGGGGAATAACTGCATTTGGCGCTTCTTTTGTTTTTTTCTTCAAAAAAATGAATCAAAAAGTACTTGATGCCATGTTAGGCTTTGCTGCCGGGGTAATGATTGCTGCCAGTTATTGGTCCCTACTAGCACCAGCCATTGAAATGACAGAAAAAGCGGCAGAAGTACCTTCATGGCTTCCAGCATTGGTCGGATTTTTGGGTGGAGGAATATTTCTTTGGATTGTTGACCGTTATCTTCCCCATCTTCATCCAGGTTTTGAGATTAATCAGGCGGAAGGCGTTCCTTCTTCGTGGAAAAGAAGTATTTTATTGGTATCGGCGATAACTATCCATAATATTCCCGAGGGACTTGCTATTGGTGTAGCCTTTGGTGCAGCTGCCCATGGATTAGATACCGCAAGTCTTGGAGCAGCTGTAGCTTTAACCATAGGCATAGGCTTACAAAATCTACCGGAAGGCACCGCAGTTTCTGTTCCTTTGCGAAGAGAAGGAATGAGTAGGCGAAAAGCCTTTTTTTATGGCCAGTTATCTGGAGCTGTTGAACCTATTGCCGGCGTTCTAGGTGCAACAGCTGTTTTACTTATTGAACCATTACTACCCTACGCATTGTCCTTTGCAGCTGGAGCCATGATTTATGTGGTCGTTGAGGAACTCATACCTGAATCTCATCTCGCAGGAAACACGGACCTCGCTACTATGGCAACTATTGTAGGATTTGCCATTATGATGACCTTAGATGTTTCTTTAGGTTAAAAAAATACCACCAAATTCCTAAGTAAATGGTGGCATTCTTCAGATTGGTTGCTATTAAAAACTTGTAGGTGTTATTTTTTTAATAGCTGAAAATACATATCAATTGGTAAAAAAATCATTTATTTCGCCCAACACAATTAAAATGAAGCCAATAAGATAAAAATAGGGTACCAATGCAATTTATCTTCATATTTGGTAATAAACGATGATTATTAATTGTTTTTAAACTCCTAATCTTTTATTAATCTGGCTTTATCCTATCTTTATTTTAGCAAAAGGGTAATTACAATGTCAACATTCTCTTTATTCAGGTTCGATAAATTTCTCTATCCCAAAAACAGGATACTAGCGCATCTTATATTTTGGCTTATATATCTGGGCTATTTCACACTGGCATTTGCTAGCTTTAGAGATAATTATACCCAAAGTTTTATAGAGGTATTGGTAACCTTACCCGTAAGAATGTTTGCTACTTATTTAACACTGTACTGGTTAATTTCCGGTTTTCTAGATAAAGAAAAATATTTGGCATTCACTTTAATTTTTATTCTTACGGCTATTGGTTTTGGCTATTTAGATCGACTATTACTCCATTTATTTTACGTACCTATTTACGTACCAAATTATGATTATAACACCTTTCCTCTAACTAGCTTTACGAAGGCGCTACAAAGAACCACAAATGTTTATACTATCGTTTTTGCCGCAGCCGCTATCAAATTAATTAAAAAAAACTATCAGAATGAAAAAATAGCGAGAGAGCTTTCCAGAGAAAAACTAGATGCAGAACTTAAATTTTTAAAATCACAAATTCACCCTCATTTTTTATTTAATACCCTTAATTCTCTGTATGCTTTAACGCTCCAAAAGTCAGACCAATCATCTGAAGTTGTCTTAAAACTATCTCATTTCCTGGACTATATGTTATACGATTGTAATGTGAGTCAAATATCTTTGGAAAAGGAAATTGAACAAATGCAAAATCTAATTACTTTAGAAAAATTAAGATATGGCGAAAGATTAGATGTTGATTTTAATATTAGTGGGCCTATAAAAGATCTTAAAATTCCTCCATTACTAATGTTACCTTTTCTGGAAAACGCTTTTAAGCATGGTGTTAGTCAACATACTGAAAACTCATTTATCTATATAGATCTCAAAGTAAAAGAGCAAAATTTAACCTTTAGAGTAGAAAACAGTAGTATTTATTCAGAAAGTGACCTGGATGCAGATTATACCAAAGGCATTGGATTGAAAAATGTAAAACGTAGGTTAGATTTAATTTATGGTGACAATGGGTATAACCTTGAGGTTTTTAAAGAAGAAGATTCCTTCACTATTGTATTGAAAATTTCACTAATAACAAATAATGAATAAAATTAAATGTGTTCTAGTCGATGACGAACCTTTAGCCTTAGATGTATTAGAATCTTATATTAAAAGAGTGGACGGCTTGGAGCTAACGGCTCGTTGCGATAATGCAATGAAAGCATTTGAAGTATTAAGAAATCAAAATGTTGACTTAATATTTCTCGACATTCAAATGCCAAAATTAAACGGAATTGATTTTTTAAAAACGTTACAAAACCCGCCAAAAGTTATTTTCACCACAGCATACAGAGATTATGCCATTGAAGCCTTTGACCTGGATGCAGTTGATTACTTACTAAAACCAATACCATTTGGAAGATTTCTAAAAGCGCTGAGTAAGGCTTTCGGACAAATACAAAGTGCTAATCAAAACACAGTAAGTAGTGAAGAATATGAACCTTACATTACTACTGATACTCTTATTGTAAAGACAGATAAAAAAATGATTAAAATAAACCTTAAGGAAATAATATATATTGAAAGCCTTAAGGACTATGTAATCATTCACTTATCAGATAAAAGAGTAGTTACTAAACAAAAAATAAGTTTTTTAGAGCAGAAACTAATGGAAAACAATTTCATAAGAATTCATCGTTCCTTTTTAGTTTCTGCTTCAAAAATCGAATCATTTACACCAAGCCACATCGACATTCAAGGACAACAATTACCTATCGGTCGAAGCTACAAAAGTGAGGTTGGAAAAATACTAGGTTACTAGTACTTACTTTACTGAAGATCCTGGACTATTGTTAATTTGTCTCGAAGTTTTTTTTTCTTTTCTGGCTTGTCATCACCATCTGCAAACTTCTTGGCAAACTCTTCACCCCCTTGTTTTGCTCTGGCTTGCTCAAGAACAAGTGGCCTGCCACGAAATCTGGTCTTAGCAATTTTCTTTTGGATTTGGATAAAAGTATCCATTGGTAATTCAAGGGTCGAGGTAACATTACCCGTAACAATACGCCCAACTTTACTTTTATGAATACCCCCTGCCTCACAGATAATTCTTAGAAGGCCTCCTTTGTCAAGATTGTCTTTTGAACCCAAATTCAAAACGAAACTAGACATAGGCACGCTGCTATTTCTACCTTCGGATGATGAGGATGACGAAGAAGAATTACCGTAAGATGATGATTGTTTTCTGTCTCTGTCTCTATCTCTATCTCTGTCTCTGGAAACAGGATTTAAATCTGGTGCATTTCTATAATATTCTAAGAACCTGTTAAACTCTAAAGAAGCAAATCTTTTGATCAAATCTTCCCTCGACATATCTTTTAAGAAATGTAAAACGTCAGGCAAGAAAGTATCTAACTCATCGTCATTTAACTCAACCTCTTTGACTCTTCTTAAAAGCTCAAGAAGTTGTTGTTGACAAACTTCCTGACCACTTGGAACGGGGAAAGGACGGAAATGTATTTTAGATAAACTTTCAATATTTCTGATTTTGTAAGCGTCTCTATTGGTTACAAGTGCAATAGAAACCCCTTTCTCCCCCGCTCTGCCGGTTCTACCACTTCTATGTGTATAAAATGGAAGTTCGTCAGGAATATTCATGTGGATTACGTGCGTAAGCCCACTGACATCCAAACCTCTAGCAGCAACGTCTGTTGCTACAAGAATGCGAAGTGCCCTATTCCTGAATTTATCCATGATTTTTTCACGCTGCTTTTGATCCATATCACCGTGAAGCGCCCCAGAAGTATAACCGTCTTTCATTAAGTTATCGGCAACATCCTGGGTATCCATCCTTGTACGACAAAAAATAAGAGCATAAATGGATGGATTAAAATCCAGTAAACGTTTTAATGCGGCATACTTATCTTTTTCCTGAACGATACAGTAGCGATGTTCGATGTTAACGTTACCAGAATTTTTCTCCCCTGCTGATATTTCAACAGGTTTTACCATGTAATTTCTAGCTAGATTTCTAACAGAATTTGGCATGGTTGCAGAAAAGAGCCACGTATTTCTCGACGAACTACAAGCTGAAATAATGGCATCAAGATCCTCTTGAAAACCCATATTTAACATTTCATCCGCCTCATCAAGGACTAAAATCTTGATATCGTCTAATTTTATAGCTCTCCTGTCCAATAGATCTACTAATCTACCTGGCGTGGCTACAACGATATGTGCATTTCTTTTTAAGGCTCTAACTTGTTCCTGGATGCTTGCACCTCCATAAACAGCCACTATATTTAGGTGCGGTTCTTCGCCAAGAAAGCGATTCAAATCACCGGTTATTTGTAAACAAAGCTCTCTGGTTGGAGCTAATATAAGCCCCTGAACACAAAATTGACCCGCATCAACTAAATCAATTAATGGTAGTCCAAAAGCGGCTGTTTTTCCCGTACCGGTTTGAGCCAAAGCGACTAAATCTTCTTTTCCGGAAAGCAGAAAAGGAATAACTTTTTCCTGGATTAAGGTTGGTTGTTTGTAACCAAGTCCTTCAATAGAGACAAGTAATTGTGGTGAAAGACCCAGGTCTGAAAATGAACTCATGTATTATTTTTAATTAAGCCGCAAATGTACGTCTTATTTCATTAAAATACGCTTTTATATTTTAGATACCTTTTTTAATGATAAAGCATTAATGCAAAAGCGAAGGCGTGTTGGCTTTGGGCCATCTGGAAATACATGACCAAGGTGCGAATCGCAGGTTCCACAACATACTTCAATCCGCTGCTGACCAAAACTATTATCAAGTATATAAACTATAGCCTTGTCTTCCACAGGTTTGGTAAAAGATGGCCAACCGGTGCCACTTTCAAATTTTTCCTCAGCATCAAACAAGGTGGTTCCACAGCAGACACATTCATATTTTCCAGCCTCAAAAGAACTACACATTTGATTGGAAAATGGCCTTTCCGTGCCTTTCTTTCTGGTAATCTGATAGACTTCAGGGGTTAAAAATTCCTTCCATTCAGCGTCTGACTTAACTACTTTAATGTCATTCTTATCTCTTATCTTTTTAGCCTCTAAAATTACAGTTTCCCAATTCATTGCCAAGTTTTTTATTGTTATAACAAACTAAATAAAACAAAGGTTTATCCAACCTGCATTAACATAATTCTTAATCAATCGAGTTAGAATCCTTTTTAAAATTATCATTTTAAGTTAATTTACTCATTTAAATCTAAATAAATGTAAAAAGTCTTATCTTAAATTTATATTTTGGTTATCAAATATGATTTATATGCGTTTTTATACATTTTTGTATTGTTTTTTAATCCTGCCTTTGATAGGAAGTACGCTGCATGCTCAGTCTATTCCACCCGTTCATTTTCAACAACTTGAATATAGAATGATTGGACCATTTCGAGCGGGAAGAACCGTTGGAGCAGTAGGCGTACCCACTCAGCCAAACGTCTTTTTTATAGGCGTAAATAATGGAGGTGTTTGGAAAACAGATGATTATGGTAGAACATGGGTTCCTATTTTCGATAAAATGCCCACAGGATCTATTGGTGATATTGCCGTTTCTCCAACAAATCCTCAAATTATTTATGTAGGCACGGGTGAGGGTCTTCATCGCCCTGATTTAAGTGTTGGAAATGGAGTTTATAAATCTGAAGACGGTGGTGCGACCTGGAATCATCTAGGCTTAAAAGATATACAGCAAGTGGGAAGAATTATTGTTCATCCAAATAATCCCCAGGAAGTATTTGTCGCTGGTTTAGGTCATCCATACGGGGCAAATGATGAAAGGGGGGTATTCAGGTCTCAGGACGGTGGAAAAACATGGAAAAAGGTGTTATTCGTTAATGAAAATACAGGGGCCATTCAAGTTGAATATAATCCATCTAATCCAAAAGTTCTTTTTGCCAGCTTATGGGAGCATAGAGAAGGTCCATGGGAAAATGGGAGTTTTTCAGGAACCCATAGCGGCCTTTTCAAATCCGTCGATGGTGGTGATACATGGAAACCAATCCAGCAAGGGTTACCAGGAGCAAATGATGGACTTGGTAGAATTGGTGTTTGTTTTGCACCCAGTAATACGAATCAAATGTATGCTACCGTCGATGCAAAAAATAACGGTGGAATTTATCAAAGTAAAGACGCCGGTGAAAATTGGAGTTTAGTAAGCCGGGACCCAAGAACGTGGGGACGGGGAAGTGATTTTGCAGAAATAAAAGTTCATCCTAATGATCCCGAAATTTTGTTTATTGCTAATGTAGCTGCTTATAAATCAATAGATGGAGGGAAAAACTGGTTTTCTATTAAAGGAGCTCCCGGGGGAGATGATTATCACCGTATTTGGATAAATCCACTTCAACCTGAAATTATGATTTTTGCTGCCGATCAAGGGGCAGTAATCACGGTTAATGGTGGAAAAACATGGAGTTCCTGGTATAATCAACCCACCGCCCAACTTTACCATGTAACTACTGATAATTCATTTCCTTATCATGTATTTGGTGGACAGCAGGAAAGTGGTGCTATTGGCGTTGCGAGTCGGGGAAATGGAGGACAGATTTCTTTCCGTGATTGGTATGGCGTCGGTGCCGATGAATATGCTTATGTTGCACCCGATCCTTTAAATCCTGACATAATCTATGGAGGAAGGGTTCTTAAATTTAATAAAAAAACAGGGCAAACTCAATACGTAGGTCCCGAGAATCTAAGATCAGGTCAACACAGGGTTCTTAGGACTATGCCCTTGCTTTTTCATCCCGCTAATCCGAAAATGTTGCTTTTTGCTACTAATATTTTATGGAAAACATTGGATGGTGGATACCATTGGGAGAAAATTAGTCCGGATTTATCCAGATTTAAAACAGATGTTCCTGATAATATAGGCGTTTTTAAAACACCTGAACTAAACGAAATGCCCAAAAGAGGGGTCATTTACTCCGTTGGACCTTCTCCTCTCGATGCAGAAATCATCTGGGCAGGAACTGATGATGGTCTGATTCATATAACCAAAGATGGGGGAAAATCATGGCAAAATGTTACTCCCCCAACCCTCCGTTCTTGGGATAAAATTTCACAAATTGATGCAAGTCATTTTGATAAAAATACTGCCTATATTTCAGTTAATGCTTTCAGATTAGATGACCTGACCCCATATATTTACAAAACAAAGGACGGCGGAAAAACATGGACTTTGATAACTAAGGGCATTTCAAAAGATCCAGTAAATGTGGTAAGAGAGGATCCAAAACAACCTGGATTACTATTTGCCGGTACTGAAAACGAAGTTTATTTTTCAGTGGACGACGGCAATAACTGGCAATCCCTCAGATTAAATATGCCTGCTACCTCTATTCGTGATCTGGTTGTCCATGAAAATGACCTGGTAATTGGTACCCATGGAAGATCCATTTGGATTTTAGATGATATTGCGCCCCTTAGGGAAATAAAAAAGGCAATTAATAATGACTTTTTATACAAACCTTCTCAGGCTTTTAGAGTGCGTTGGAATATGTTTTCCGATACCCCTCTGCCTCCCGAAGAGCCAACAGGTAAAAATCCACCAGATGGTGCTATCATAGATTATAATCTGGGGGCAAATGCCCGCCGCGTAACCCTTGAGATTACTGATTCCCAAGGCAATCTGATTAGAAAATTTTCCTCTGCCGATATTACCGAAAAAATGGATACCAATGCAATGGGGTATCCAACGTATTGGTTCAGGCCGGCCCAAAAGATACAAACATCTGAAGGCCCACACAGATTTGTATGGGATATGAGGTATGCACCACCAAAGGGCACCCAAAAAAGTTATGCCATTGCTGCTGTTTATAAAAACACTCCTCCAGGACCTGATGGCCCCTTTGTACATCCTGGTTCTTACAAGGTCAAAATAAATATTGATGGCTTTGTGATGGAAAAAACACTCGATGTTAAAATGGATCCTCGCGTTAGTATCAGCGAAGATGACTTGAATATGCAATCAAAATATTCCATGATTTGCTACCAGTCTTATAATAAACTTCAACTCCTTAGGGATTCTATTGATGAAAAAATTAAATCTGCCAATTTATCCCTTGAAACCATAACAGCATTAAAAAGAAAAAGAGGCTCAGGAGCTCCTGGCGGTGGTGATATATTATACGGTAGTATTTATGAATCCACCAATGAAAAAGAAACCATTGTAGGTTTACAGGAAAAATTTCTTTTTATGCTACATATTTTACAAACAGCTGATGCAAGACCAACGCCGCAATCTATTTTAGCTATTGAAAAAATGGAAGCCTCCCTACAATACCTGGTGTCAAACTAGGTTTAACTAAAATTTATGTGACTAAAAATTATCAATAACTGAAAAAATAAATTTTAATAAAATAAAAAAAGACAATCCTAAGATTGCCTTTTAATGGGTCGGAGTGACTGGATTCGAACCAGCGACCCCTAGCACCCCATGCTAGTACGCTACCGGGCTGCGCTACACTCCGTTATCGTGGGTAATACTGGATTCGAACCAGTGACCTCTGCTCTGTCAAAGCAGCGCTCTAAACCAACTGAGCTAATCACCCTATTTAATTAGTACAAAACTAATTACTTTATTCAAAAAAAGAAACCCAGCAAAAGATTTTTTCACAAACACTTCTCTTTATTACCCTTGTTTTGAGGTAAATAAATTTATACCATTTTCAGACACATTTCAATAATTTCTATCTGTTACTTTGTCAATTAAATTAAAAGTAGCATTTTAACTTACAATATATCAGTAAATTATTTGTAAAATTACGATTGTATTTGTGACTTGAATCCAGTTTTAAATAAATAAGAGTTACTTCAATCTTTTGAATGTATTTCATATAAATCATTATATTTGAAAATTAAAAGAAGAAAAATATACATCAAAGAAAATGACAATTCATTTCCTTAAAATTATTTCTTGTTATTTTTCCTACTTTTGGCTAAAAAATTAAACCATGAAATATTCGTTTTTATTCAGCCTTTTTATTTCGCTCCCTTTGTATTCATTTACTCAGGATTTCAAGCAAATTAAAGTTGAAAAAATACAGGCGGGAATAAAACTGGAGCGTTGGTCAGGTATTCATGAAAAATGGGGCACACAATATATTTTAATTTTAAAAGCAAAACACCCTAAATATAGATTAGATCTGGCTTTTGCTAAAGATAGTTTGATAAAAACCAGTGCTTTTGCAAAACAATCTAAGGCGCTAGCTGCCATAAACGGGGGCTTCTTTGATATGAAAGCGGGCGGTTCTGTTTCATTTTTAGTTTCTGATGGTGTCATCATTCATGAAAATAAACCTAATGTCTTATCTGTGGAAAATGAAATGGGGGCTAATGCAATAGTTGTCTATGACAATGGAACAGGTGATATTTTACCAACACAGGGTCCTAACCGCATTCCGTCACTTAAAAACGTCGAAGATGCTATGGTTACAGGTCCCTTACTTTTAAAAAACAGTCAAATTACCCATCTTCAAAAACGACCTTTCAATGATTTAAAGCACCCACGAAGTGCTATTTGTTTAGGGCGTAAAGAAATTTGGCTGGTTGCCGCAGATGGCAGACATAAAGAAGCTACCGGCTTAAGTCTAAACAACCTTGCACAGTTCCTCTTGTCCTGTGGTTGCCCACAAGCCATAAATTTAGATGGAGGTGGTTCAACTACGCTTTATTTAAACACCAAGAAGTTAAACGGTATAGTAAATCATCCTTCTGACAACAAAAAATTTGATTCGGAGGGAGAAAGGCCTGTCGCTAATGTTCTTTTTTTGCGGAAGAACAATTAGTTGTCTATCATTAAGTAAAACCAACAGAATGGATGCTACTATTTTTTCACTATATGATTTAGGTACCCTAATAAAAAGAGTTTTTTCCCTAAATTTTCAAGATAAAATTTGGGTTAAAGCTGAAATAGCAAGTTGTAAAGTAGTTCGAGGAATTGCTTATTTAGATTTAATTGAAAAAGAAGAAGGGCAGTCAGATAAGGTAATTGCCCAACAAAGTGCCGTTATCTGGCAGAGTACTTTACAGAAATTAAATGGAAAACTTTCAGAACCAATAACAGGTTTTCTTGAAAATGGTCGGGAAATTCTGGTTTTAGTCCAGATAGATTTTAATGTGAGATATGGTCTAAAACTTGTTATCGATGATATAGATCCTGCCTATACTCTTGGTAAATTATTTCAACAACGACAGGAACTTGAAAAACTAATTTTTAATGAAAAGTTACATGAACCAAATAAATTAATCCCACTTGCTCCGGTAATACAAAAAATTGCCATACTTAGTAACGAACAAGCAGCTGGTTATCAAGATTTTGTTCATCAACTTACTGAAAATGCAATGAATTATGCTTTTTCATTGACTTTATATCCTATTTCACTGCAAGGGACTCTTGTGGAAGAAACCGTTCTCATTCAACTTGCAGAGATATTAAAAGCTAATAATGCCTTCGATGTAGTTCTTATTCTAAGAGGCGGGGGATCTAAACTAGATTTATCTGGATTTGATAGTATAAAAATCTGCCGAGCCATTTCCTCTTTCCCTATCAAAATCATCACTGGTATTGGCCACGAAGTGGACGAAACGCTCTCTGATATCGTCGCAGGTATTTCATTAAAAACACCCACTGCCGTAGCCGAATATCTACTTTATCATAATCAAACCTTCGAAGCTTCTATTCAACAAATGGTATTAATAATAAATGACAATGCCAGGTATAAGGTGCAACAATCAAAACTAAAGTTATTGCGATGTCAACATGAACTTTCATTAAGACCTATGAGAGTGATTGATAGAACAAATACTAAACTCCAAAATATTCAGCAATATTTACCCAATTTAATAAACAACAGACTAAAAAAAGAAGAGGTTAAATTATCTTTTTTGCAGCGATTAATTGATCTAGTTACCATCTCCAGTACACTAAAAAGAGGATTTTCTATCACACAGATATTACCTGGTAATAAACCATTAAATGACAATATAATGCCAAATATGGAAGTTGAAACTATTTGGGAGAAAGGTAGTTTCAAAAGTATAATTATTGATAAATAAACATAAACAAATAAAATGGATAATGATACCATTAGTTACGAGAAGGCTTATTCGGAACTTGAAGCAATAATAAATCAATTGGAATCAGATGCTTTGTCTATTGAGTTATTGGCAGAAAAAGTTTCCAGGGCTGCGTATTTATTAGAATTATGTATGCAAAAAATGCGTTCCATAGAATCTGATATTCAGCAAATAAATGGTTCAACGTAATTCATATTTTTATGAAGGTAATAACAGTGCTCAGTTTAGGTTCTAATGTTGGTGATAAATTAAATTTTTTAAGCTTGTCTAAAACACTTATTTGTAATAAAATAGGCCCTATTCTATTATCCTCCAGTATATATGAGACAGAACCTTGGGGTGTTGATAATCAAGATACTTACCTGAATCAGGTTATTTCTGTTCAAACAAATCTATCTCCGTATGAATTACTTGACAATATTCATGAGATTGAAAAGGACTTAGGCCGAATTCGGGAAATTCATTACGGACCCAGAACCATTGATATTGATATTCTTTATTACGGCACCAACATTTTAAATACTGAAACCCTTAAAATTCCTCATCCTCATATTCAAAAAAGGCGATTTATTTTAGTTCCTTTGTCTGAAATTTCACCTCAAATGTGTCATCCTTTGCTAAAAAAAACGAATCAGGAATTATTGGATATTGTAAAAGATGATGGGAAAGTAACACAGTGGCAGCAACCTTATTGAAAGTATGAAAAGTGAAACCATAGCTTATCCTTATATCGTCATAGAAGGCAATATCGGTGTAGGTAAAACAACATTTTGTAGTAAGCTTCAAGAAAAATATGATGCTCGTTTAATTTTAGAACAATTTTCTGATAACCCTTTTCTTCCCTATTTTTATGAAAATCCTGAAAGGCACGCCTTTTCTGTAGAACTCTTTTTTATGACAGAAAGACATAGGCAGTTGCAAGAAGAACTCATACAAGGCGATCTCTTCAATCAGCAGATTATTTCAGACTACCTCTTCATTAAAACCCTTTTATTTGCAAAGAACAATTTGAATGAGGAGGAATATCGTCTATTCAAACGCTTATTTCATGTTTTGAATGCTCATTTTAAAAAACCAGATTTAGTTGTTTATCTTCATCGACCTATATCAACCCTATTGAAACAAATAAAAAAAAGAGGGCGACCTTATGAGATGGAAATGAGTGCGATATATTTGGAAAATATTCAGAAAGCTTATTTTGATTTTTTTAAAATGGATCCTGAGTATCCCATTTTAGTAGTAGGTATTGATGATTTAGATTTTGAAAAAGATATTCATGCATTTGAAATGCTAAATAACCTGTTACTACAAAAATATGAAACAAAAGTGCATTATATAGACCTTAAAATTAATCCATAAAAAATACTTGTTTTAATGGAATACTAACTGGCGAAGCGTCATCATTAGTAACCATAATATCTTCCATGTATGCCCACCACTTCTTCATAACCGGAGATTGAGGCAAACTTGTTAAAGAAGATATATTATCGACGGTCAATTTTCCAAAAAGAACATTACTTTCTTCATCAAGAAAAATACTATAATCACTTATACCATGTTCCTTTAAAAGACTTTTTAATTCCGGCCAGATTGCATCATGCCTTTTTTTATATTCCTCGGCATAACCCGCGAGTAACAACATTTTAAAAGCTAAAACTTCCATAACCAATCATTTTAAGAATATCTAACTAACGCTTTTAATACCCTGGTTGAAAGTTCACCCACACAAGCGTCTAAATAATCCTGGTAGGAAACAGGAATTAACCGAAGATCGATATTTCCGTCAGAAGCATTCGTTTTTTCTATTTGTACCCACCAACGACCACTGCGATTACTCTTCCAAAAAGTTAGTAATCCGTGATGTTCTTTAACTTCAACTAAGTATTCAATCATACCGTCAAAATTTACAGGAAAGTCGCCTTTTTTATTATTGAACCCATCTAACAGATACCAAATAATCTGTGCAAGGGCCTGCGCATCTACCTGATAATTTGTATTTTTAAAATCAAAACCTGAAATACTAAACCCTTTTAAAGTATCACTTAAACCAGCATACCGTGAAAGTTGACATATTTCTTCCAGGAAAAAACCACTTGGACTTTTGGGGATTTGGCTTTGAAAATCGGTGTATTTAAGTGCTGACATTTCAAGAATACAAATATCAGCATGACGGATAGAAGGCTCTAATTCTTGTAAATTTTGCTTCGCTTGACCCAGTCTGTGTAACGAAATTCCTTTTTCCTCACTGTATAAAAAACCGCTCGAGGGCACTAAATGTGATTGTACCCCAATAATATGACCCCTTTCAGAGGTATCATCTGGACTTGACAAAAAAGAATCTAAATAGGGAAACTCAGAGGCAGATTGAAAAGGAAAACACCTAAAACGGTCATCAATAACCGTTAGATGCAAATTAGGTTGAACATTATGCAATGCCTGCATAAATGATTTATTTAGAGAACTATCATTGGTAACCAAAATTGGAAAAACGCCAGAATTAAAAATTTCTTCGAAAAGGGGTAAAATAATTGAATCATTAGATTTTCTCAAAACACCCAAATCTAAAAAATCAAAGTCATCCTGAAAGCACTTAAATGAATACAGCGCGTCTCTCATCTCCGTCATTCCAGAAGCATCGCATGTAATTAAAACCACGGGAAAACCGTGCCAAGCAGGTAATTCAAATCCTGCAGTATAAAAAGTGGTCTTTGATCCTAATTGCCAAGAAGGAGAATAATTAGCCCAAAGATTATCCAGCGGTAAAGGTTTCAGCCAATTTTCAAGCATAAATTAATTTAATTGTTATCCAATATAATTAAATTTCTACTAATGATTCTAATTTCATTCCCCTTGAACCTTTTATAAGTAGTAAGGCAGTAGAAAATGGTAAAGAATCAAAATAATTTTTTGCCTCTTTAGCTGTATCAAAATGAACCCAATTTTTTTCTGTAGCGACCTGTTTAAAATTTATACCTATCAAAATCACTTGGCTTAACAAAGAATTATCAGCGTAGTCAGCTATTTTTTTATGTTCATAAGGAGCTTCCTCACCCAATTCAAACATATCTCCTAAAATAGCTATTTTATTTAAATGCGGAATGGAAAATAAATTATTTAATGCTGCTTCCATACTTGAAGGATTGGCATTGTAAGCATCTAAAATGATTTTACCTCCCTTATAAGTAATATACTGGGATCGGTTTTGAGATGGCACATAGTTTTCCAAAGCCATTTTAATTTTATCCCCAGGCACTTTAAAATATTTTCCAACGGCGATAGCCGACATTATATTCCCTAAATTATATTTACCTGTCAAATGAGTTTGTGCTGATATAAAGTCGCCATTTTCTGATAGAAAAGCTACCTTCAAAAATTCTTGTGTGGGTATATTTTTTATCTCATAAAAAGCATTGCTAGGATCTGGATGTTCTGAAAGAGTATAGATTATCTTCTTTTTATTATCCAATGACAAAGAGGCTAAAGTCTCATCCATTTGATTAAGAAAAATACAACCATCCTTCAAGTATTTGTAAAGTTCCGATTTACCCAATTTGACCCCTTCCACCCCACCAAAGCCTGCCAGGTGAGCCTTACCGATATTAGTAATCAAACCATGGGTAGGTTCCGCAATAGTGCATAGATTATTTATTTCCCCTTGGTGGTTTGCCCCCATTTCTATTACTGCAATTTCAGTATTTAAAGGCATAGCTAATAAAGTGAGAGGAACTCCAATGTGATTGTTTAAATTACCTTTGGTAAAGTGCGTTGGGTAATGGATATTTAAAACAGCGGCAATGAGTTCTTTGGTAGTCGTTTTTCCGTTACTACCTGTTATTGCGATGATGGGAATGGAAAACTGTTTACGATGTAAGTTTGCAAGGCGCTGCAAAGTATCTAAAACATCTAAAACTTTAAATAAAGCCGGTTGGTCAGGTAAACGATGATCATCAACAACAGCCAGTACTGCTCCGTTTTGCAATGATTGCAGGGCATATTGATTACCGTCAAAATGGTCTCCTTTTAAAGCAAAAAAGATGTCACCTTTTTTAACATTCCTTGAATCTGTAGAAATTCTGCAACCTGAAAGGAATAACTGATAAAGTGATTGTATATCCATAATCATCAAATAAAGAAGGGATATAGTAAACTACATCCCTTCTTTTTACATTTTAATACAAAATTATCTTTTTACTGGTCTTTTACTTTTCACCTGAAAAGTATTTCCATCTGGCGTATTATTACCCGTTGCACCACCCAATCTGTTCATTGCACATCTAAAACCAATCGCACGACTTGTTTGGTCTTCGTCCATAAAGCGTCTTGTGCCTGGAGAAAGCCAGTAAGCTCTATCCGCCCAAGAACCCCCTTTATATACTCTTGATTTATTACTTATTAAAGTATGAACATCCGTTTCGTAGGTAACTTCAGAAAAATCATCACCATCCCTGTAATTGGTAGCATCATTTGTTCTAACATTTGTCCTATTTGCCAGTTCCTCTTTAGTGTAAAATTCATAACGCAATCTACCCATACTATCCTTTTCTACCGGACGACCGTCTTCGTCTTTCACCATTTTTGTAAATTTACTTCCCCTGAAAGGATTTAAATCATGGTTTTCTTCATCTCTCAAAGCACTACTTGTCATAGGACGATAAACATCCATAACCCATTCACCCACATTACCAGACATATTATAAAGTCCGAAATCATTTGGCAGATAGGCACGTACTGGTCCAGGACCTGCCGCATTATCATTTAATTTACCAGCAATACCCATATAATCTCCAGAACCTTTCTTGAAGTTTGCTAAAATGGCACCTTGGTATTTATCTCTTTTTGCATACCTAACCGTATTTCCACTCCAGGAATAAGTTCTACCAGCAGATATATTTTCATCCCCTGGAATAAGATTACCCTTTAAGGCATAGGCAGCATACTCCCATTCAGCCTCTGTTGGAAGTCTGTAACCAGGTAGTAAAATACCGTCTTCAATTCTTACAGGTCTTGACTCACCGGTGGACAAATCTTTAACATTTTTACGAACATTTCCCTCATATTGACCTACGAGATAAGAACCAGTGTTGAAATTATCTTGGTCTTTTTGCTCTAAATTAGGATTCAGTACTCCTTGGCGTATCAGTCTCGTTTCATTTACACGGTCTGTTCTCCATTTACAGAATTCCGTTGCTTGCACGTGTGACACACCAACAACAGGGTAATCATCATAAGATGGATAGCGGAAATACTGTTCAGCCATAGGCTCATTGTAAGACAATTCGTCTAACCAAACAAGCGTATCAGGCAAAGCATCCACTAAGACTTCAGGATATGTTCCACCAAATGTCCTTCCTAACCATTCTGTATAAAAACGATATTCTCTATTAGAAACCTCCGTTTCATCCATATAAAAAGAAGTCACGGTAACTCTCCTTGGAACGGCATTCCATTCATACATAACATCTTCCTGACTTAGTCCCATCGTAAAGGTACCCCCTTCGATTAGAACTAAATTAGGTCCCGTCTCTTGACCTTTGTTATCAACTTTTTCGTAACCACCCCATTTTGGATCATTGTATGACCAACCAGTAGTTTCTGACACTGTTTTTGAAGATTTACTACAAGACGGTGTCAGGAGGAGGCCTGAAGCACAGGCTAAAATTAACAGAAATGAACGATTCATTATATTCAATGTATTCATGGTTTTCAACTTAACGGCAAGATTTGACAATTTATTTTAATAAATCAAAATTTTCAAAAAATAAATTATGCAAAAGTAACAAACCTTTTTCGGAATTAGTTATTAAAACGGAAGCAATTCAACGTTTTTTGTGCTGTTTTTTTAGAAATATAATTTTGAGCCTCGGAAAATCTTAAAGAAAGAGTAATTTCGTGACTTCCCAACGTTCGTTGTAAACCTTTACCATCTAAGGGAATTTCCGCGGTGTATAATATTTTGTAGATGCCTTTTTTAAATCCAAAACCAACGATACTCTCGATGGGTTGAATACCACCAAAGCGCGCCCAAACGCCGGTAATGAGCTGACCCAAATGATAAGAACTCCCTAATTGAATAATTTTACTTTGGCTACTTGATACATAAAGTAACATCGGAGACAAATATACAGGCCCCTTTCCGATACCTCTGCCAGATACTGGAAAATCGAGGCCCGATTGAAAACTAAAAGTCAAGGGACGACCCGTTTCGAGAATACTAGTGTTAAAAAAAGTCTGATTATATCTGTTCAAATGCTTCAAACTTAACCCCACATACCCATTATCTCTATATATTAAAAAGCCAGTACCAAGGTCTAATTCCATCCTACTTAACGATGAGGGAGGAATACCTGTCACTGGGAGGGAAGGATTTAAACCTTTAAATGGATCAATCTGGTCTTCAAAATATAACTTACTCCAATTTAATTGTACCTGATTAACACCCGCTTCCATTCCAAATCTTATAAACCATTCTTTATTCACTCGCAGTTGGTAGGCATAAACTGCGGCTATTTGATTCGTTTTCAATACGCCGTTTCCCGCGTCATCAGTCAACAGTCTGAGCCCAAAACCACTATTTAATACAGGTGCATAATTTTCAATTGAAATTTGAGCCGTTTTGTATGGCGACGGCCAATTCACCCAATTTGTCCTAAATTGAGTATTGATTCGTACGCCTTCATTAACACCTGTAAAGGCAGGGTTTACCGTTAAAGGATTAGAAAAATATTGCGTAAACAAAGGATCTTGCGCCATTAGCGAAGTGGATGCTAAACCGATAATGAAGGATAGCCAAAGCCAACGATAAAAAAAATGTGATCGCATAAATCCTTTTATTTGCATAATTAACGAAAAATAACCTAAAAACAGATAATTTGCTACGCTATTTGAAAATAAAATAATAAGTTTTTAAAAAAGTTTTAAGGCAGCTAAAAACATTTTGGTCATATCTTTGTGATGTAGATGGATAAAACAATGATGAAACAAATCGTTTTTTTTTTAATAACTCTTTCAGTCTGGCAAATAAAGGCTCAGTCTGTAAACATTCCTTTTAATCCTGAATGGATACAAAGTAAAAATATTACTATAGACGGAGGCAATATAGAATTATTGAAATTTAAAGGCGCTTTACACGACGACGCTCAACCGGGTCTTCCTGTTTTTTTAACTGAAATACCCATTGATAAAAATGATGGACGAATAAGTATAGAAGAAATTATTTCAGAACCCATTTCCTGGAATTATTGGAAAGAAAAGGACCAGGAAAAATTCAACGATATACAATTATCTGCTTCAGTTGAAAAAGAGGGCAACCAATATTTTGCTAAGATAATTCTTATACCCTTGTTTAAAAAGTCAGGGCAATGGCATAAGATAATAAGTGCAAGAATAGTATTTTTGCCTTTTAATAAGGCAGAAGCAAATCTTAGAATTACTACTTTTAAACAAGAAAGTGTTTTAAAATCTGGAAATATCTTTCAATTGTCTATTCCTCAAAAAGGTGTTTATCAAATTAAAACCGATTTTATTCGGTCTCAACTTAAATTGGATCCAGCAACTATTGATCCAAAACAAATTAAACTTTATGCGGGACAATCAGGAATGCTTCCTTTTGCTGTAAATATTCCCAATATTGATGATTTAGAAGAAATTCCTATCAAAGTTTTTGGTGAAGAGGATGGCAAATGGGATACAAACGATTATATTGTCTTTTATGCAGAAGGTGCAAACACCTGGATTGAAGATATTGATAAACAATCTTTTACTTATCAAAATAACTTTTATTCAAATGCCCAGTTTCTGTATTTGATAGTGAGTCCACAAAATGGAAAAAGAATTATCAATCAAAAAAAACAAAATGATCCACCCGCATTTTCAAAAGAATCGGATCAATATAATGTTTTAGAAGAAGAGAAAACCAATCTATTGGAGGCATGGGAATCTGCCGAAGGATCAGGAAATGAATGGTATGGCGACTTATTTAAAAATGTTAGGGAATACAAGTATAATAATGTTTTTACTTTTCCTGGCATCATTCCAACCTTTCCAACGAAGGTAAATGCCGCAATGGTGGTACGTTCTTTAGAATCTTCAAGTTTTAACCTTTCCGTCAATGATAAAACTTTACGCAGTTCTATGGCTCAACCTGTGAACCGGCTCGATGGTGAATTTGCTAATATTGAAGACTATGTTCGTTTGGCAGAACTAAATGGAGTAATTAATGTAAGTGATGAAAGAATTAATTTGACCATTAACTATCCCTTCCCAAATGGACCTTCCGACGGGAGTCAAGGTTGGCTCGATTTTGTTGAAATAAATACCCGTTGCGCTAACCGTTGGAATAATACCCCTCTTTTTCTTAGTGACTGGAATTCTCTAAAAGAAAATATTTCTGGTTTCAGTATAGAAAATACGACAACGGATTTTCAAATCTGGGATATTTCCACTCCCTTTGACATATCTGCTGTAGAAGGAAATATAAATAATACGACCTTGAAATTTTCATATATTTCAGGTGGAAAGTTAAAGAAATTTGTTGTGTTCAAACCAGACAACACTTTACCCATACCTATTTTTATTTCCAAAATCGCCAATCAAAATATTCATGCTTCAACCTCCGTTGACATGGTAATTATCTGTCCTACAGCCTTTGAAAAAGCAGCGAAAAGATTAGCTGAACACCGAATGAAACATAGTAATTTAAAAGTTTCAGTACAAACAGTAGAGGCTATTTATAATGAATTTAGCAGCGGGAAACCAGATCCAACAGCTATTCGTAACTTTGCAAGAATGGTTTACCAAAGGGGAAATCAATTACAATACATATTACTCATGGGCGATGGGTCTTATGATCACAAAAACATAAATAAACTAGGTAATAATTTTATTCCAACTTTTCAAAGAGACGCTTATAACCCATTATATGCGTTTCCTTCCGATGACTATTTCGGAATATTAGAAACAACCGATAATGCTGATCCTTTAACTGGTCGACTTCTTGTCAGTGTAGGAAGGCTACCCATTAGTTCTTCACAAGAAGCTGAATTGATTGTAGATAAATTAATCAGATACGACAAACAACCTGAAGCTTTTGATCAATGGAGAAATAGAATGGTTTTTGTGGCCGATGATGAAGACGGCAATTTACATCTTGCCGATGCGAATGAAATAGCAGATAAAGTTCAACGACAACAACCTTCCCTAAATATGGAAAAAATATTTTTGGATGCCTACACTCAGGTTTCTACTTCCGGCGGAAACCGATTTCCAGAGGTAACCGAAAGTATCAATCAATCAATATTCCGGGGTGCTTTAACGGTAACCTATTTGGGACATGGAAGCCCTAAGGGTTGGGCTCAGGAAAGAGTATTAACTATTCCGGATATATTAAACTGGCAAAACAGATTTAAAATGCCTCTTTTTATCACTGCTACCTGCTCATTTACAGCTTATGATGACCCAGCATTTGTCTCAGCCGGAGAGGAAGCCTTTTTAAATCCAAATGGTGGTGCCATAGGTTTACTAACAACTACCAGAGCCGTATTTGCCAACCAAAATGCAGAATTGACAGACCAAACGCTACAATCTTTATTTAAAAGAAGAAACGGTGGTATTTCAACTATTGGTGCAGCCTTAAAAGAAGCAAAAAATAATCTCAGTGGTTCATTTATCACTATAAATTCAAGAAAATATACCCTGATTGGCGATCCTTCTCAAAAATTAGCCATTCCCTTAAGAAAAGTAAATACAACCAGCATAAACAGTCAGACCATAAATGCTGATTATAAACCTGATACCTTAGGCGCTTTATCAAGAGTCCAGATAACAGGCGTAATTGTAGATGACGTAGAAAATATTATTGAAGATTTCAATGGATTTATAAAACCAAGTGTCTTTGATAAAGCAATATTAACCAATACTTTAGCTCAGGATAATGGTAGTTATGAAGTAGATTACCTGACCCAAAAGAATATTATTTTTTCTGGAAATGCCACCGTAACCAAAGGTAAATTTAGTTTTTCTTTTATTATCCCAAAAGACATAAATTATCAAATTGGCAATGGAAAAATAAGTTACTATTCCTTATCAGAAAATAAAATGGCAGATGCTGCCGGGTACTTTAACAAGTTCTTTATTGGTGGAACTTCATCTAATACCATTAAAGATGACAATGGCCCAGAAATTGATCTGTTTTTAAATAGCACTACTTTTGTGGACGGAGGACTTACACATCCTGATCCAGTGTTAATAGTACATTTAATGGACGAAAATGGTATTAATGTAGTTGGAAACAGTATTGGTCACGATATAGAAGCTATTCTAGACGATAATAGTAAAGATATTTACGTTTTAAACGATTTCTACACTGGCGTTTTAGATTCCCCAAATCAAGGGGAAGTCCGTTTTCCATTTAAAAAATTAAGTGAAGGTTCTCATAAACTCTCTCTAAAAGCATGGGATGTTGCCAATAATGCCACCGAAGAAACCCTACAATTTGTAGTTAGTAATTCAGCAAGTATTGCTTTAAAAAATGTGCTGAATTACCCTAATCCATTTACGGACAGAACTTGTTTTCAATTTAATCATAGTCTGGGTAATATACCTCTGGATGTAAAAGTCGATATTTATACCATTACTGGACAGAAAGTAAAATCCATTGAGGCTTTATGGACGGGGACAGAAACATTACAACTTGGAGATTGTATTTCATGGGATGGAAATGACGAATTTGGAGACCCATTGGCTCGTGGCATTTATTTGTATCGTATTTCTGTTTCAACAGGTAATAACACAAGCCAACCCATTTTTGGAGAAAGTAAATTCGAAAAATTGGTTATTCTAAAATAAAAAGTTTTTTATTTCGTCATATTACAATGAGTTTGGCAAACATTTTGATGTTAATCCAAACAAATAATAAAAATATATTATATTTGCCTTAATAAGCTAAAACTGATTCTCAAACATGAAGCATTTTTTCCAACTAGGAGGTGTCATCCTCGGTCTTACACTGGCTAGCATTCAACTCGTTAATGCACAGTGTTATCAAGGCGAAGATGGCAGATATTATAATCTTGACGGTACACCTTGCACCAACACAGTGGTGTCTGCCGTTCCTTTTTTAAGAATTATTTCTGATGCACGTTCCGGAGCTATGGGCGATGCAGGTATAGCTGTATCTGCAGATCCAAATGCTATGCATTTCAATGCATCAAAATTAGTGTTTTCAGATCAGTCCTTAGGATTAGCTGCGACTTACACCCCGTGGTTACGCTCTATAGGTTTAAATGATGTTTACCTTGCTTACCTGACTGGTTTCAAGAAAATAAATGATTTACAGACTGTTGGATTTGGGTTAAGATATTTTTCATTGGGAAGTATTCAATTTACTGATCCCAATGGTACCCCATTGAATACGGGAAGACCCAATGAATTTGAACTATCTGGCGCCTATGCCAGAAAATTAAGTGAAAAACTATCCGCTGCCGTAACAGGCAAATTCATTTACTCTAATCTTGCAGCGGGCAATATTGTAAATGGCGAAGTTATAGAACCAGGTATAGCTGGAGCTGCAGACTTCTCAATGACTTACAAAACACCCATTAAGGTGAGTAAAGGTGAATCTGATTTAACCATTGGTCTTGCTATCACCAATATTGGTTCTAAAATAACTTATACAAACTCATTATTCCGCGATTTTTTGCCCGCGAATTTTGGATTGGGAGGAGCCTGGACAATTAATTTTGATACGCACAACTCCCTTACATTTACAACTGATATTAATAAAATGTTAGTACCTACACCTTGTCAGGGATTAGATTGTGATCAGGACAAAGACGGTAGAGCTGACTATAAAGATGTCTCTCCAGTAAGCGCCATTTTTTCTTCCTGGGCCGATGCTCCAGAGGGTTTAAGTGAAGAAATTAAAGAATTTACTTATTCTGTAGGAACGGAATACTGGTATGATAAACAATTTGCTGTCAGAGCTGGCTATTTTTCTGAACACAGACAGAAGGGTAATCGTAAATTTTTTACCGTAGGTTTAGGTCTTAAATACAATTTATTTGGTTTAAATTTCTCTTATCTTGTGCCTACCACAAGCAGAAGAAATCCTTTGGATAATACCTTGAGATTCTCTATGTTATTCAATTTCAACGGGGACACTACAGAATAATTTACCTTGTTTTTAAATAAAAAAAAGCTGCGCTAAAATTTTAGCGCAGCCTTTTTTTATCATTTTAATTAATTTATCCTTTTAGTCCAAATTTCATGCATAGGTTCACCAGCGCTGGAATTTCCCTGATGGAACCAATCATTCCCTTTAATATTGTATTTAAAAGGAAGCTTTGCCCCTACCCTGGCTGAATTTTTGGAAAAGAATTCAATTTGCTCTATATAAGCCCCTGTATTATCAGCTATATATCTGCCACCTCCAGTACCACTAAATTCAAAAGTCTCCCGGTTAAAGGCTATCCATTGAAAGTATCCATCTAATAACATTTTCATGGTAATTCTCGGAACATCAATTCTTCTTCTACTTTCCCCTTGATCTGTGACCCTGCCAGCCATTAAAAAGGCGCCTTCAAAGTTTTGAATGTCCTTTGTTACCTTTTCCAACTCAAATTTTTTCCCGTTGTCAAAAACGACGATACAACGATTCCCTTTCAGTTGAAAAGTGCCTTTTAACGTTTTTAGCGAGTCTTTGGCTATCGCAGAATTAAATTCAAGGTTCACTATGAAATTCTTACCTTCTGTTGTTAATATGCCCCCAAGCGTATGATTAAAAGAAGCGGGAGCAGTATTGAATGTTGTAAGAATAAAATAGGCATCTTTTATTATTAATCTTGATGTTTGCGTTGAGGTGTCATTCTTTTCAGTTATTTCATAAACGCCATTGACCCATTGTCCAGACAAAGTGTTGGCATTAAAAAAAACAGATACCAGTAACAGATTAAAAAATAATTTCATTGTATTCATATTTATTAAGATTAAGGTTCATTTGACTAAATTACGGATTAATCTTTATAATCTTTTCGATAACTTTGAGCAAACTGAAAATTAATCTTTATGATACAAGTCGCTATTATTGGCTACGGACTCTCCGGGCAAACACTACAAGCACCATTTTTTGATTATAATACTTTATTTAATATTCGACGAATTGTAACTAAGCATCAGGATCCTCGAATTCGTTTTCCTTATTGTATTCATACCTTGAGTATCGAAGAAGCTGTAGCCGACAAGGAAATAGATTTGGTGAGTATTACTTCACCAGATAACACCCACTTCAATTATGCAAAAATGGCACTTGAAGCTGGAAAACATGTATTGGTAGAAAAACCTTTCACCTCAACCGTTGAAGAAGCAGAAATACTTTTCGAACTGGCAGAAAAATGGAATAAAAAGATTTTTGTTTTTCAAAATCGTCGATTTGATAGTGATTTCCAAACCGTTAATGCCGTTCTTAATAGTGGAGTTTTAGGTAAAATAATACGTTATGAAGCACATTATAACAGACTTTCAACGCAATTGAGCGCCAAAAAATGGAAAGAGGAAATTACGCCCTCCAGCGGTATTCTTTATGGTTTAGGGCCACATATTTTAGACCAAGCGCTTTCATTATTTGGCACACCTAATGAATTTTGGGGTAAAACCTACATTCAAAGAAATGCTTCCATTATTGATGATGCTTTCGATGTTCATTTAGGGTACGGAAGAACTCAGGTCTATCTTTCCTCCAATATGTTTATGCGGGAGGAAACTCCAAGATATATTATTCATGGTGAAAATGGTTCTTTTGTGAAATACGGTATTGACCAGCAAGAAGATCATTTGAAAATTGGACTCATGCCAGGTATGAAAGGTTTTGGCGTGGAAGAGTCTAAGTATAATGCAAGGTTAAATGTAGATAATGGAAACTTTGTTTTTAAAGGCGAAATTGAAACGAAAGTTGGCAATTGGAATTTATTATTTAATCATATTGCCTCGGTAATCCTTGAAAATGAACCCTATTTAATTAAAAAATCCCATATTCTGGATCAGATAAACATCCTTTCTTCCGTTAAAGCTAGCGGACATGTCTGAAAAGGAAAAAATGTTAGCCGGTTTACACTATAATTCAAGGGATCCTGAATTATTGGAAAGATATTATCTCGTTAGAAAATTATTGGTAAAGCTAAATAATTCTTCACCCATTGATCCGGAACAACGAAATGAGTTATTCACTTCATTATTGGGGAAAATTGGCGATAATGTATGGATTGAAACTCCTTTTTTCTGTGATTATGGAGAACACATTTATATTGACGAAGGTACTTTTATTAATGTAAATGCTATTTTTCTGGATAATAATATCATTAACATCGGAAAAAATGGCTTAATCGGTCCGGGGGTCCAATTATTGACTGCCAGCCATCCTTTAAGCGCAGGGGAAAGATTAATCACTTCAAATGGAAATCTAAAAACAAGTTATAAGACCTTTTCCAAACCAATTCATATTGGCGATAATGTTTGGATAGGCGGCAATACGGTTGTTTTACCAGGCATTACCATCGGTAATAATGTGACGATTGGTGCAGGAAGTGTCGTTACAAAAAATATACCGGATAACATGCTTGCTTTTGGAAATCCATGTAAAATCATTCGTCAAATTCCCTGATTCAAAATTTAGAAAGATCAAGAAATTTGACGAATGAAATCGCCAAAGAGACTATTTCTGCGGTTGTCTGCTTGAACTCTTTTCTTTAGTTGGGAAGTTTGAAGGTACTTCTTGGGTAACCTTTCCTGAAGCCACCCACTCTGTGCCTCTTTGTAACAAGGTAATAAAACCTACGCAATGCATAGAATAATCCTCATGGCCCATCATATTATGGAAAATTTTCCCCTTTCCATAATTTAAAGTTAAAACGCTTGGTTCATGTCTTCCTGTCCCCTTCTGATCTTTTGAACTATAAGCAGTGGCCAGAATATTCATATTAATAGCTGGGCCCCTCATCAAATCATATAATTCATCTTTTGTATGTAACCATTCCATTGGAAGACCTTTCATAATTGGGTGATCCTCTATTCTTGTCTTAATGACAAATTCATGTTGTGCACCATGATGTCCACCAGGTCCAGGAGTATTATCCCTAATTAACTCATCCTTTTCATTATAATAAACATAAGGACCATCTTTTTCCGTCCTTTTCTCCCAACCGCCTAAACCAATCATTTCGTTATATGCTTTCCAATAAGGAAATGAATTATCTGCCGCATGTATTATCACAAGACCTCCTCCTTTAGAAACAAATTTCTCTAAGGCCAATTCGGTTTGTCTGGGCCATGATTTACCATTATAATTGGAAAGGATTACATCATAACCTTTAAAAGAAGGCATAAATTGATCTAAGGAGGAATCTTTTGGAGGCGTTGTTAACACATCAACCATAAAAAGTCCCGTCTCTTCTAAATACCCTTTCATAATGGGCGTGGTAATGGCCCATTTGTGATTATTCTGCCCATCAATAATCAGTACTTTCCATTTAGGAGGAGCTGAATTGGAAACAACAGAGGCATGTAGCGTAGAAAGAGAGATACATAAAACGCTAAATAAAAAGACAAGATTATTTTTCATAAGACTAATTTAAGAATTAATAAAAGCGAGAGATTGCCGTTTTGCCTGGTAAATTATCTGTTCTGAAGGGAGAAGCAGGCAGGCCATCCTTATTAAAAAGATTTGCTTCGACAGGAGCATCAGACCAACCATATCGAACCATGACAGGATTTAATCCTTTTGGGTGATATACTTCCACCTTATCGGCTACAATAAGAGCTTTTGCAAAATAAAAAACACCATCTGAGGATGCCACTTCAAATCCTTTCAGATAACCATATTTGTCCTTCGCAAGTAAACCCGAACCGATATGTTTAAAGGTAAGGATAGCTTTATTCTTTACTTGCACCATTTTTTCAAACATAGGTCCACTATATACAATATCCTTGTTATAGGCTATTTTTTCTGCTGAAAGAGCCATTCTAATGCCAACATCTTTTTTATTTAATGGATGAATATCATTTGGATCACCAACATCAGTTATAACAGCCATTCCAGTTTTTGGTAAAGTCAGGGTTTTCAACTGTGCTTCTCTCAATTCAGCCCAGGGTGATCCGGTATTACTATCATTAAAAGGACCATAACTGGATAATTGGGCAAAAATAAAAGGAAATTCATCCTTCCATTTAGCTCTCCAGTCATGAATCATTAATGGGAAAGATATTTCATATTCTTTCGCCCGACCAGCGTTTGATTCACCCTGATACCAAATAACTCCGGCCATTGGAAATCCCTGAATTGGCGCAATCATCCCATTATAACATAAAGTACCCTGATTATTCATCCATTTTTCATACCTCCTTTTTGCAGACCAATCAGGATGAATTTTCCACTCTTTATCCATTAGCGGTATTTTCGCAGCTTGAAAATCAAGACTAAAATCTTGTTTAGGACCATTAAAGCCCATATAGCCATAAGTTACCCGATTATTTTCACCGAAATGAATTAATAATGAATTTTCCCCTTCCTTGAAGGTATTGGCAGGGATTGAAAATTGAATTTGATCCCCATAAAAACCATGATGTACTAATTTACCATTCACATACAGTTTAAATACACTTCTATTTTTACCAAATCTAAACGTCGCAAGCTGGTTAATTAAAGATTTATCCACACTAATTTTCCTAAAAATAAAAGCATTTCCTCTGAAGGAAGAAATACCTTTCCAATCCCATTGTCCTGTTGGATCTTTCGACATCCAGTTTTCTGCACTAAATTCTGGAGAATAAAAAGATGTGTAGTCAATTTGGTTAATGTCATAATTTTCATTGCCATGAAAAATAGCCTTGGTTTTTTTCTCCCAAAAAATTGAATCTTCAGCCCAGCTTTTTGGCATTTCTTCCGCGTATTTTTTAAAAACAGTAGATTGGAGTAAACCTGAATGACTTATCCAGGTTTCCACATGAGTACCTCCCCAGGAAGAATGAATTAATCCAATGGGAACTTGCAGATCTTGCTGTAATTTTTTAGCAAAATAATAACCAACTGCTGTAAAATTACCTGCATTTTCAGGATTTGCCATTTTCCAACCTTTCGATTCAAAATCGATATTAGGAGTAAAAGACAGTGTTTTAGGTACTTCTATATGTCTAATTAAAGGGTTAGTGGCAACTTTAATCTCCTCCTCACCACCTAAGGATTGTCTTAATTTCCATTCCATGTTAGACTGACCGGAACATAACCAAACCTCTCCCATTAAAATATCGGAAACTTGAATAACTTCATCTTTATCTGAAATGGATAAAGTTAAAGGAGAACCAATATTTCTGGCTGGAAAAGATACTTCCCAACGGCCCTTTTCATTAGTTTTAACCTCCATTTCCTGGTCGGCAAACTTTATTTTAACGATAGTTTCAGGTGAATTAAATCCCCAGAATAGAATAGGTTTATTTCGCTGAAGCACCATGTGATCTCCAAATATAGAAGCCAACGTTAGTTGCGCGGAAGTTTTAAAAGGAAGAAACAGGATAAAAACAAAAAAAGTCAAGATTCTCATGGTGAATATGGCGTTGTTTAAAAGAAACAATCTAATTTAGAAAAATTATTCATGATTATGAAATTAAGCAAACAAATGAAAATACAAATTTCATTTTTAATCCTCTTTTTGTACTGGCAAATGAACCCAAACAATCTATCTGCTCAACCCTCAATGCCTTTTACCAAAGGAGTTAATTTAACCAATTGGTTTCAGGTGAATGAAGTTGGACAAATACAGATAAATAAATATACTAAAAAAGACTTTGAACAACTGAGATCATTGGGATGTGATGTTATTAGATTACCCATTCATTTACATTCGCATACTACAGGACAGCCAAATTTCGAGGTAAATCCACTCCTGTTTGAATTTCTTGATGAAATAGTGGGATGGGCGGAAGATTTGAATATGCATCTTATTTTGGATAATCATACTTTTGACCCATCTGGTTTTACCCCATTGACCATTGACTTACCCCTTTTAAAAATCTGGCCTCAAATAGCCAGCCATTTCAATGGGAAATATAAACATATTTATTTTGAAATTTTGAATGAACCTAATGGCATAACGGATGCTGCCTGGAATCAAATACAAGGAAAAGTAATAACTGCCATTAGACAGGTTAATAAAGAACATACTATCATTGTAGGTCCTGCCAATTGGAATAATTATCAAAATTTAAAATCAATGCCTGTATATGAGGACAAGAATTTAATCTATACCTTCCATTTTTACGAGCCCTTTCTTTTTACTCATCAGGGAGCCAGTTGGACAACACCTTCCATGAGTTCATTAAAAGATATACCCTTTCCATATCAAAAATCAAAAATGACTGTTTTTCCCACGCAACTTAAAGGAACCTGGGTTGAGGGTGCATTTAATGATTATGGAAGAATTGGTCATATTGATTATGTAAAAGAACAACTATCCTTTGCCGTCAAATTTGCCAAAGAAAGAAATGTTCCTATTTATTGTGGGGAATTTGGCGTATTTGCAGCCGCATCACCTGAAATAGACAGAACTTTTTGGTATGAATATATCAGAAAAGAACTAGAATCTCAGAAAATTTCATGGACTATTTGGGATTATCACGGTGGTTTTGGGTTATTTGAAAATGGAACAAATGGTATATTTGAATATGATTTAAATATTCCTTTGGTAAAAGCACTTGGATTAAATGTACCACCACAAGCCAATTATGAAAAAAAACCGTTGGATAGTGAAAAATGGTTGTACGGGGAAAGACTTTCAACAGAGCTGAGGGAATGCAGTTATGGAGCCGGACTGATAAATTATTATTCCAAGGATAATTCTTTTGCTGGAAAATATGCCATTTCATGGAAAAATCCAAAGCAATATGACGCTATTGGTTGGGAATTTCACCCTGAAGTCGATGCAAGTATAATGTTACAGCAAAATTTTGTTCTTTCTTTCTATGTAAAAGGAAATATAATAGGTAAAAGTATAGATGTTCGCTTTTTAGATTCAAAAACGGGTCCTGGAGACCGTCCTTGGCGAACCACTTTTAGGCTTGACGATAAAATAGTAAAATGGGATGATACCTGGCAATTAATTCAAATTCCTCTATATAAATTTAAGGAACAAGGGGCCTGGGATGAAAATAAATGGCATAATCCTGAAGGAAAATTCGATTGGACATCGTTAGATCGAATTGAATTTGTAGCTGAATCCAGTGATTTGTTATCTGGTATTTTATATTTTGATGAAATAAGACTTAAACCAAGTTTTCCTTCATTCACTTCACAAATATCTAATCTCCTGGAATTTGACCTTTATCCAAATCCTGCATCACATGAAATAACTGTAAATATTTTCAATGCAGCGCATACCTCACAATACCAAATATTTGATTTACAAGGCATAGAAATAAAATCAGGACAAATGAAAAATCAAATAATCATACCTGTCCACGATGTAATCAATGGAAACTATATTTTTAAAATTACATCAATAAATGGAAGTCAAGGAAGTCAACCATTTATTATCACAAATTAAAACGCCTGAACATATGAAGCAAATCACCTTAATGAAGCCTTACAAATTTGAAGAAAGAGACATTGAAATACCTCTTTTAAAAAAAGGTGAATTATTGGTTCAAATAAAGAATATTGGCATTTGTGGCACTGACATTCATGCTTTTCATGGTAATCAACCTTATTTTACCTATCCTCGCGTATTAGGACATGAGCTATCTGGTATAATTGTAGATACAAAAATTGAAAATAAATCATTATTGGGGAAACCGGTCAGTGTTCTACCCTATTTATCCTGCGGAAAATGCAACAGTTGTTTAAAAGGTAAAACAAATTGTTGTTCCAACTTACATGTTATGGGTGTTCATGTAGATGGAGGATTTAGAGAATACCTATCGGTACCGGAAGATAATATAATGGTAGGCAAAAATGAAACCAACCTTGAACATTTATCTATGGTTGAACCCCTTTCAATTTCATATCATGGCATCCTGAGAGCTGAAATTTTAGAAAATGACTGGGTCATTGTATTTGGTGCCGGACCGATAGGTATAGGTGCGCTAATGTTTGCAAGGTCAAAAACCGATAAAATTATCCTCATTGATATTAATCAAAACAGAATTGACTTTTGTAAATCCAATCTAGGCATTGAACATTCCTTTCATGGCAATGATGAATCCCTGATAAAAAATATAATAGAGTTAACAAACGGTCATTTTGCAGATATTGTCATCGATGCTACAGGAAACAAAAAATCAATACAGCAACAATTAACTTTTTTAGGTCACGGCGGAAAATGGATTCTTATAGGGTTACAACGGGAAGACCTTCATATAAATCATCCGGAATTTCACAAAAGGGAAGCCACCCTAATGAGCAGTAGAAATGCCACAAAACATGATTTTGAACAAGTTATGGAAAGGATTGATAAGAAAGAAATAGACCCTGGACTACTTATTACCCATACTTTAGATTTTGTAGAAGTAGCAAGAAGATTCTCAACATTAATTATGGATCCAACCCTAATAAAAGGCATAATCAAGGTCAATGGACTAGAAAAACAGTGAAAAATGATTCCACAAGAGAGTTATGAAAATACCTAAAAACACAATAGATACCACCAATTTTAGAAAAGTTGATGTTAAAAAACCAACAAAAGAACCTGTTGCTGCCCACATCGCTTCGTTTCCTTTTCGAGAGGCAAACCACCATTCTCCAATAAAAGCACCTAAAAAGGGACCCCAGATAAAACCTAAAGGTAAGGGTACAATCAACCCAACGACCAGACCAATATTGGTACCCCAAACGCCATATTTTGAACCACCAAAAGCCTTAGTACCTTTTGCGGGAATCCAATAATCCAATATACCTACCCCGATAGCAATTACTCCTGTCACCGAAAGAAGCATAACATCAGTTTCAATCGGCTTGGTAAGCATAAGCAATACTAAACCAACCCAACTGATGGGTAATCCGGGAAGAACAGGAAGTAAACTGCCTAAAACACCTGTAATGATGCAAATGAGAGATAAAATCAGCCAGATATAATCCATTAAGTAGGTATTAAAGATAAAATAATAAAAATAGGACTTTCCCTTGAGAAAAAACTATAAAATCACCTTTGTAAAAAAATAATCCGGTATTGTTTTGTTCAAAAACAATACCGGAAGAAATGGAAATCTATAAGCCGGATTCTGTAACCCCGAAAGGTTCCCTGTCATTTATCTAGGCTTGGGTTTGCACCAAAGCTCTATCTGCCTACCCCTCCTGACCGTTTCCAGTAGAGCGTGCAACTCCACCTCCCGAAGGAACCCAGGATATACATGGCATTTCAACCCACAAGGTTTATCCCACTGACTGGTTACCCAACCAATGCGGGAGCTCTTACCTCCCGTTTTCACCCTTACCGGCAAGCCGGCGGTAATTTTCTGCGACCCTATCTGTCATGTAAAAACATGCCCATCCGTTAGATGGTGTGGCGCACTGCGTTGTCCGGACTTTCCTCATCTCAATAAAGAGCCGCGACAGGGCAATTTCCAATGCAAAGTTAGGAAATAAAACGATAAAATAGGTGTTCCCCTAATTCCCCTATAATTTCCCCTAATTTTTTATAAGAATCAATAAAATACTAATTAATTTAAAGCAAAAAAATGAATCCAATCATTTTTGTAGGAAAAAATTTTATGTTTGCCAAGAGCAAGCTACCTATTGAAATCAAAAATAAGGTAGATGCTTTTTTCCCAAAATTCCTGACAAATCCTAGAAGTAGTGCAATTAACTACGAAAAAATTAAAACATTTAAAGATAAAAGTTTTAAATCAGTAAGAATAGACAAGAATTATAGAGCAATCATCTCCTATCCAGATAAAGGAAATAATTTTTATATGTTGTGGGTAGATAAGCATGATGATGCTTATGCATGGGCTGAAAATAAATATTTTGAATGGAATCCCAATATTCATAGCATGCAACTCTATGAGCCCATTGAGATGAATGAACCAACCGCAGAACCTTCAACATCTAAATCAATTCCATTTCATCATCCATACAATTTAACTATTGATGACTTATTAAATTTAGGTGTACCCCCATCTGAAGTAGAAAAAGTAATTCGAATAATAAGCCTGGACAAGCTTTTGGAAGTTAAGAACAACCTACCCGATGAGGCTTATGAAAAAATAAGTCTCATTTTCAATGGTTCTGACAAAAGAGAGTTACTAGAGCAAGTGAAGGAAGGGAAATCATTATCTGAGGATACAGAAATTCAATTACAATCTCCTAATAACAAACAAAATTTTATTCAAAATACAGATGATCCACTTCTACTTCAATTTCTACTTGGTAAAAATAACTGGCAGTTTTTCCTTCACCCTGAACAAACAAAATTGGTGGAAGCTAATTTTAACGGTCCTGTTAAAATTACAGGAGGGGCAGGAACTGGAAAAACAGTGGCTGCTTTACACCGATTCTCATACCTAATAAAGAATGGACTTCCAGAGGGAAAAAGATTACTTTTTTGCACCTACACTAATGCTCTGGCTAGTAATTTAAGCGCACAAGTAAATCAATTAAATTTAAGTAATAAAGGTATTTACGATATTATGACCATTCACTATGTTGCTCACCATCTGGCTTCAAAAATAAATCACCTGAAAAATCAAATCGAAGAGGGTTTCAAAAAAGAAGAAGAAAACAGCTATGTTAATAAAAAAACTAGACAACTGAAAATTTGGGAGAAAATATTGAAAAATACCCAAATACCAGCAGAATTTGCTGAAGATGAATATCAGAAAGTGATCCTTTTCCATCAAATAGAATCCTTGGCCGATTATCTTGTAATACAAAGAACAGGAAGAGAGACCAGAATTTCAAAAGAAATGAAAGAGCTATTCTGGCATAAGCATTTGGAATACAGAGAAGAGAAGAAAAAAACTTTTAAACTAGAGGGGGATGAACTTTTTTATGAGTTAATTACCCATTACAAAGACAAATCAACTAAACCTTATGCACATATTATTCTGGATGAATTACAAGATTTATCAAATATTGAAGTTCGTTTTTTAAGAAGTATTGTTAAACCAGGTATAAATGATTTATTTATGGTTGGTGACCCACTGCAAAAAGTATATGACAGAAATATAAACTTTTTAGCGCTTAGAATTGAAACCAGAGGAAAAAAATCAAGAAGATTATTAAGAAATTATAGAACAACGGAGGAGATCAGGAAGGATGCTGTAAAAGCGCTCGGTGAAGAAACTTTTTCTGATTTTAGTAACTCCATTGAGAAAATACAAGGTTATACCTCTTTAAGTTATGGTCCTGAACCTAGTTACATACACTTTAATAACTTGATAGATGAAATACAATTCGTAGAAAATAAAATAAAGGAATTATTAGACGATGGATTATACTTGCCGGAAGACATTTGCATTGCGGCCAAAAAAAATGATGACATACAAAAATTTCATTCTCACTTTCATAATGGTGATTATAAAATTAGAAAGATTGAGAAGAATAATGAGCTAAGTTTACCCGAACATTTGAGCACTTCCACCTTTCATAGTCTCAAAGGTCTTGAATTTAAAGTTATCTTTTTAGTTGGTTTAAATGCTAACACTTTTTTGAAACCTCGTCTATATCCATCAGATGAAGAAAAAAAAGAAGCTGAAAAAAGAGATAAAGCGCTATTATATGTTGCTATGACGCGCGCTAAAATGCTACTTTACATCTCTGGAAATGGCTCTAAATCAAGTATTTTACATAAAACATATCCATATAAATTAACCGACTAAAACGCTCTAAGCGTATCTCCGTTATTGCGCTGGTAAGGTATTTTTATGAAATCTAGGGTACCTGGTTTAACCCTTAGCATAAAGCTATAGGTACCTCTTTGTGGCTGCCAGTTAAAAGACATATCCCAACAATGTAATTCGCGAATAAATCCAAAAGAGGGATAAGACAAGCCTTCGCGCACGAAATCATAGCCAAAATTACCCACACTAATTGCCCAGTTTGGGGTTAATTTTATATCTCCCCTGCAATTTATAGAATTTGTCTCCACTAAAAATCGAATGGCCCCATTTTCCTCTCTCCAGGTAAAATCAATATTATGAGAGATTGAAAAATTTTCAAATAAACTTAAAAAATCTTCTTCCGTAGCATTGTCAATAGGCAGTTTATTACTTCTATTCGTTTGATTCCCAATAAGTGAAGGGCTATTTTGATCGGGCCTTGAATTTCTGACATCTGTGACTACCTCCTCCGGTTTCCCCTGAAAAAGAGCACGTATTTTTGCTACCGTCAAATTAGACGAAATACGCAAATTAGCCTGATCTAAACGTAAAGGTCTTCCCGTTTCTTTCCACCAAAAGGTATTAATTCTTTCATTCCTGGCATTTTTCATGTAAGGATCATAAATCATGGAAAAAGATGCGGTGGTAGCACCCTTGAAAAAGCGTGCTGTGGTACTAACAAAAACAGGACTCCACCGAAGGGAATCAGCGGCAAAATTATAATTTCCCGTAATCACCAGATTATCAATAAGGTTCACCGTTTTAAGGGTGGAATCTTTTTTAGGTGCAATTTTAGCTAATAAAATATTATTCAAGGAGTATCCAATAGCCATTTGCTTACCAGACTGAGGTGGTGAACCATAAATAGATTGTTCAAAAGGAGTATATACCTGATACCTGTCGGCATATCGTGTATCTGTATTTATGGTGTCGTAAAAAGGTTTAATATAGTCGGGAGAATAATTAAAGGATATCGTTGGTCTCACTTCGTGTCTCAGACCTCGTAAAAAACCACTTTTAAATTGCAATGTGCTAAAAAGTCTTGTATTAAGACCAAAACCCATGTCAAATGTACGATAAGAAGCAAACCCTGGTATCGTATCAGTATTTACCCGACCGTATTGAGTAGTATCTGAAATAACTTGAAAAGAAGTTTTAGCCTCATTATAAATGGTATCTCTTCGTATGGTTGGCGTTGGATCAAAATCCCTTCTTAATTGTTGCATTTGCCAAACCTCACGATAATTTGCTGATGGATTGAGATTAAAAAAGCGTAAAATTTTAAATGAAGTACTTGCCTCCACTGCTTGATTTACCCCAAATTTAGCGTCACTAAGGGTTTTTGTTGAAAACAAAGTAGTATCTGTAGCGGCAAAACTATTTCTAACCTCATTTCTATACCGCATAACGATCGCTTCGTACCATTTTTCAGCACCTGATGCAATTTTCCTTTTAAAAGGGTTAATGGATTGCGTTTGAAATCTTAAATCAGGAAAATTAATCGTTATTTCCTTGTTTAAAAGATTTTGAGAGTGATTAAATGAAACAGACCAATTGTAAGGTTTATCAGTATAGTTCTTATCAAATGACATATTAGAATTTAACTGCGTCTGTAAGACAGATGCAGCATCGTTGAAAACCCTGTTTTGAAAACCATTGGTTTGGATATTCACACTACCACCAAATCGATTTGTGGGATGCGCACCACTCTCTTGTCTGTGCGACCATCTGATTTGCACTGAATTTTGAGGTGAAAAAATACCCGTTTGAAGATTTTCAGTTTTTCTTGAATCAAAGCCAAGATTCAGGGAACCTGAATATTTATATCTTTTTCTATAATCAGAAGAAGCACTGACTCCCCAGGTTCCCCTAAAATAAATATTTCCCCTAAGCGCCAGGTTTAGATAGTCATTAATAGGAAAAAACCAACCTATATCTCTTAATCCATAACCCCATTGAGGAGAATATTCATAATCTCTTGGAAAAAGTAATCCAGTAGAGGATTTACTTTGCGGATTGATAGGAAAGAAACCAAAAGGCAGCCAAATTGGCGTAGGAATATCCATTATTTCTAATCGGGAAGGTCCCACAATAATTAACTTATTGGGTATAATTTTTTGTTTAGTACTCCTGATGCCAAAATGAGGATGATCGGCTGTACATGTGGTAAAAATGGAATTTGTACTATATAGAACATCATTTTGGGTAGAATCTGCTCCGGCAGTGCGGATAAATTTTGCTTGCTCTGAATGAATAACTATATCATTTTGTTGAGATGTACTTTGAAAAACTTTCCCTTTTTGGGTTTTAAAATTGTATCGAAGTTCAAAAGCTGAAATTTCTTGCTCCCCTTCTTTAAAGGCTGGATTACTCTCTTTTGAACCTGTACCCTTCGCTAATATGATGTTATTATCCCAATCAAGTTCAATAAAACCTGCCTTCAATTCAACTTTTTCATAATTTACTACTGCCTCACCATATAAAAAAAGCTTTTTATTTTTATTATCTAAAATCATTGAATCTTTGCAAGACGCATCAATTGGCGCACTCAATGAATCTTTAGAAAAACGCACATATTGCCTTGGGATTATGGTGGTATCCGGCATAGAAACTTCGCTTGGTATAGAATCCAAGGATATTTTTTGACTTAACAAAGGAGCTGCACCTATAAGGAAAAACAAAATTCCTAATAAGCCCGTTAGATAAAAGTAATATTTTTGTTTACTTTGCATTATAATTAACTGGTCAAAGACCATATTCCCCAAAACACTTTAATGATTTACTTTTCCAACGAAAAAATGCGCGCACTGGGATATTGTTTATTGTTATTTTTTTTAATAACACCCTTAATAACGATACAAAACCGTTATTTGTACACAATCAATGCTCATAATTTTTCATCCATTGGCGAAGGTACTAAAGTTAAGTTACAAGGCAAACCCCCATATCGTATAAAAACGGTAATCATTGACCCAGGTCATGGTGGTTTCGACCCTGGAACCCATGGTGTTTCTACCTTAGAAAAAGATTTGGTTCTGTCTGTAGGAAAAAGGCTAAGAGACTTATTAGCAGAAAAATATCCTCAGGTAAAGGTTATTATGACCAGAGATAAAGACGTTTTTATTCCTTTATATCAGCGTGCAAAAATCGCCAATGACGCAAATGCTGATTTATTTATTTCCATACACGCTAATTTTATGCCTAAATCATCTGTCACTTTGGGGACAGAAACTTATGTAATGGGTTTACATACCGCTGAATATAATTTAGACGTAGCAAAAAGAGAAAATGCAGCCATTTTACTTGAAGAGAATTATAAAAATAATTATGACTACGACCCCAACTCACCCGAAGGTCATATTTTATTTTCTATGTACCAGAATGCCTTTTTAGATCAAAGCATTCAATTTGGTCAATTTGTTGAAAATCAATATGCAAGTCATGCTAATAGAAAAAGTAGAGGGGTAAAACAAGCTGGTTTTGTTGTACTAAAGGCAACTTCTATGCCAAGTGTTTTATTAGAAATAGGATTTTTAAGTAATCGCGAAGAAGAAAATTATCTGAAAACGGACATTGGGAAGCAAAAAATTGCCGAAAGTATTTTTAATGGATTTACAGAATACAAAAAGAAAATGGAAGGCTTGCCTGCTACGGTAGCAGAAGTTACTAATCAACCCAACTCGTTAGGCAACCAAACTAATTACCAATTTTGGATTCAAATTGCCGCTACACCAAACCCGATAGCTAAAACGGATTCATTATGGAAAAATTCCCCCTTCAAAATTGAGCAAACAAAGGAAAACGGTTTATTTAAATACAGAACAGACACATTTAACCAAATAAAAGAAGTTTTAAAAGCAAGAGACAAAATGTTTGCTGCAGGATTTAAAGATGCTTTTATTATTGTAGATAAAAATGGAGAACGAATTAGTTTACATCAGGCTAAAAAAGAATTGGGTATCCCGTAATGTTACTATTTATGAAGTAGGATATTTGTATATTTGCGCAAATTATTTGCTGAAAAAACAAAGAAAATGTCAAAAGAAATTAGAATTGCCCTATTGGTTATAACCTCTCTGTTAGTATCCATTTGGGGTTACAAATATATAATAGGTAAAAATCTATTGAAAAAATCTAACCTTTATTATGTTGATTATAGTAACGTAAATAGAATCACGATATCTACACCTGTTAAATATTTAGGATATCAGGTGGGATTTGTTTCTGAAGTGACTCCTGATTTAGATAAAGGACTTATTAGATTAACGCTTGATTTAGATGAAAACATGGCGCTGCCAAAAGGTAGTATGGCCAATATTTTGACGGAGACTTTTATGGGAGGAGCTTCTATTATTTTAAATATTCCAGGAGGATGTTCAGGTGATTGTTTACCTAGTGGATCTGTCATCGATGGAAAAAACCTTGGTATTTTGGGTTCTATGGTCGATAAAGATGATTTAAAGACGTACATCCAAGTGTTTCAGGAAGGAATTTCCGTTTTAGTGGATTCCTTAAGTAAACAAATGACTTCTGGTGATGCTGACAGCAAAATGGGTAAAAGCATTGAGAATCTTTCTAAAACGATTGATAACCTTGAGTTATTGACCCGTCAGATGAATGGCATTATGGGAGCTTCAGGAAAAAGCATAAATCAAAGTATGTCTAGTTTATCTGCCATTTTAAAAAATATAGAAACCAATAATGAAGAGATTTCAAATCTTTTAGCCAATGTTTCTGACATCTCAAAGCAGATAAAAGATGGTGATGCTAAGAAATCAATGGAATCTATAAATACGACCTTAACAGGGTTACAAATGACTTTAAAATCTGCAGACACCACATTTTCTGGACTAAACAGCATTATAGCCAACGTAAATGCAGGAAATGGAAGTTTAGGGAAATTAGTAAAAGATGATGGATTGGTTAATGACATTCAGGATTTGAGCAAGCATTTAGACTCTTTACTTTTAGATTTAAAAGAAAGACCATATCGTTACATACCCCTAAAAAGTCAGAAAAAGACGGAGAAAATAGATAGGCAGAAAGAATTGAATTAATATTCAAACTGGAGTTTTGCTAAACTAGTGTATAATCCATTTTCATTTTGGAGTAATTCCTGATGCGTTCCTTTCTCAGCAATGGTTCCATTTTCCAATACATAAATCTGATTGACATCTTTTATAGTTGCTAAACGATGTGCAATAATAATGGAAGTTCTACCTACCATTAATACTTGTAAAGCTTCTTGAACAAGTCTTTCAGATTCTGCATCGAGCGAGGATGTGGCTTCATCAAGAATTAGGATGGCGGGATCTTTTAAAATAGCTCTGGCGATTGCAACCCTTTGTTTTTGTCCTCCAGATAATTTCACCCCTCTTTCTCCAACAATAGTTTCCATTTTTAAAGGAAAACCCTCTATAAATTCCCAGGCATTTGCTTTTTTAGCGGCTTCCATAATATCTGAATCTGAAGCTGATGGATTTCCGTATGCGATGTTATCCTTAATAGAACCACCAAATAACATGACATCTTGAGGTACGATGGCCATATTACCCCGTAGATCGGACAAATCATATTCTTGGACTGGAAGATTATCGATAAAGATTTGACCAGTATCGGCCTTGTAAAATTGCATGAGTAATTGGATCAGGGTTGATTTACCAGCGCCACTCATACCCACTAAAGCGATTCTTTCTCCTGGATTAACATTAAGGTCTATTCCTTTGAGCACCATTTTTTCAGGACGACTCGGATAAGCAAAAAACACTTCAGAAAAATCAATTTTTCCTTGAAACCTTTTACTTATGGGCTTGGAAGAATCAATATTTCTTTCCCCAGGCATTTGAAGAATATCTACTATTCTCTCTCCAGCACCTAACGCGGTAATTAATTCAGTATAAAAAGTACCCAGACTGGCGATAGCACCACCGATAATTCCTGTAAAAATGATAAAATTGACAAGATCTCCCTTTACCAAAGTTCCATTTTCTACCATTAAAGCAGCTTGCCACATGATAAAAAACAGTGCTCCAAACATAACAAAAACAATAAAAGAAGCAAAAAGGCCTCTCATTGTTGCCGCCTTTAAAGCCAAATTAACCACTTTATTCAAATGACTGGCATATCTCTTTAATTCAAACCATTCATTGGTAAAAGCTTTTACTGTACGTATATTTTGCATGGTTTCTACCACCACCACATTGGTCTGAGCCAATTCATCCTGACGTTCTTTTGTAAACTTCCTGATATGTTTCCCGAAATACATAGCTGCAAAAACTACTAAGGGAAAAGTTCCCAGCATAATGAGAGCCAACCGGGGCATAGCAAAAACAATAAAAAGGATACCCCCCACAAGAATAATTATTTGCCTTAAAAATTCTGCTACTGTAGTGGCCAAAGCACCTTGAATTTGAGTAACATCATTCGTAATTCTACTGGTCAGCTCCCCCACTCTTTGTTCCTCAATCCATGGAATCGGAAGAGAGATCATTTTTTTAAATAAATCACTTCTTAAAGTCGCCATGCTTTTTTCACTAACAATGGCAAATAAACTGATTCTGAAATAGGATAAAACACTTTGAATGCCTAATAAAAGGAGAATGCTTAAAAATAATTGATTTAGGGTGATGGGATAAGTTGGTTTTTTATCTAAAATATTAAAAACCTCCCCTGGTAGCTTCATTATTAATAAAAACAAAATACTTCCTGCACTTAAAACCAACATCCCTAAGAAAAAAGGAACCCGATAAGGAATCAAATAACGAAATATATATCCATTCTTTTGAAATTTTTCTTTCGAAAATTTGGGTTTCGCGCTATTTTCAGCCTTGTCTTTATTTACTGACATATTGTAATTTTATAAGTCTAAAGCAACCTTAACAACTTAAGGTAACTTTTAGATTAAAATAAATAAGGATAACCTATTATATTTGACAATGAAAACATAACAATTATTTGATAATCAACGTTTATGTCTAAATTAAAACCTTTTAGAATGAGATATATTTTTTTGATTCTATCCTTTTTACCTTTTATTTCTAAAGGGCAGGAGTCAACATTAGACATAGGAATAGTAGGTGGCACAACGTTTTATATAGGAGATTTATCCAGTAGCATTTCAGATTTTTCTTTTAAAGATTTAGGATATACAGGTGGAATTTTCATTAGAAATAATTTCAACCGACATATTGGCATCCGATTTGGCTTACAATATTCGCATATCACAGCTGATGAACTACATAGAAGCGTTCCCATTCCAAGAGCCCTAAATTTTTTCAATAATTTAAAGCAAGCCCAATTAATGGGAGAATGGAAAATCATAAATATATCTTTAGCAAATGATAAGCTAATCATTTCCCCATTTTTTGCAGCAGGAGGAACGGTTCAACTATCGGATCCTCATTTCAGGGACATAACTTATGGCGACGTACCCCTTAGATTCTTAGGCACAGAAGGACAAGGCATTCCAGGCTATCCCGATTATTACAAGTCATATCAATTCAGTTTACCTGTAGGTGCTGGACTGTCTGTTTCACTTAATGAAAAGGTGAAATTGACCGCAGAGATTATAGGTAACAGAGTTTTTGGTGACTACATAGATGATGTTTCTTCATCACCTGTTATATTTAATGATTTGTTAGCCAATCCCAAAGGATCAAGTTTAGCATTGAATGCCTATATCAGTAATCCTACCTTATATCCCAATCCATCACAAACGCCTTATTCCAGAGGTGGACCGGCCGTCGATTGGTATTATTTGGTGCAGTTTAGCCTAAGTTATCGAATCAAATCAGGGGGATCTTCAAAATTTGGTGGCTCACGAGGATTACCATGCCCTACTTTCAGATAAAGAGAAAGATTCAATGCTTAGAATTTGTAAAAAAGGTTAAAATGATGACCAAACTATCTCGAAAATTAAAAACATATACCTGAAGTATGCTTATATTTGCAAGCACTTAAAACAAAGAATAAGATGGCACAATTAAATTTTGGAGGATCCTTAGAAAACGTGGTAACACGAGAAGAGTTCTCTTTAGAAAAAGCACAGGATATCCTTCAAGATGAGGTTATTGCAATAATTGGATACGGAGTTCAAGGTCCTGGACAGGCATTGAACTTAAGAGACAATGGTTTTAATGTAATCGTTGGACAAAGATACCCATCACCTACTTGGGACAAAGCTATTGCTGATGGATGGGTACCTGGAGAAACATTGTTTTCCATTGACGAAGCAGCTGAAAGAGGTACTATTATTCAATATCTTTTGTCTGATGCGGCACAAATTGCTGCATGGCCGCAGTTAAAAGCAAAATTGACACCAGGTAAAGCACTTTATTTCTCACATGGTTTCGGTATTACCTATAAAGAGCGGACTGGAATTATACCTCCAGCAGACATAGATGTTATTTTAGTAGCACCAAAAGGAAGTGGAACATCTTTAAGAAGAATGTTTATAGCGGGCCGTGGATTAAACTCCAGCTATGCCATATTCCAGGATGCAACAGGTAAAGCATTCGAAAGAGTAGTGGCACTTGGTATTGGCATTGGTTCTGGTTATCTTTTTGAAACAACCTTTCAAAAGGAAGTTTATAGCGATTTAACGGGCGAAAGGGGTACTTTAATGGGTTGCATTCAAGGTATTTTTGCTGCACAATATGAAGTGTTACGGAAAAATGGTCATAGTCCATCTGAAGCTTTCAATGAAACCGTAGAGGAATTAACACAATCATTGATGCCTTTAGTTGCAGAAAATGGTATGGACTGGATGTATGCTAATTGCAGTACCACCGCTCAAAGGGGCGCCTTAGATTGGTGGAAAAAATTCAGAGATGCTGTTAAACCAGTGTTTGAAGACCTTTATGCCAGTGTATCCGCGGGGAATGAAGCTCAATTATCTATTGACTCAAATAGTCTTCCTGATTATAGAGAAAAATTGGAAGTTGAACTAAAAGAGCTAAGAGATAGTGAAATGTGGCAAGCAGGAAAAACGGTTAGAAGCCTCCGTCCTGAAGCAGGTAAAGAATAATTTTATTTAAATTATATTGAAAAAGAGGTATTTTCGGTTTTCGATAATACCTCTTTTTTTATCTATGATGTTAACATGGTCGAAACAGCAAATATAAGTCTTGATAATATTGTTGAAGCTGCAAAGAAACTATCAGGAGTTGCTGATATAACCGCTCTTCAGTTGAATGCTAATTTATCAGAGCAATACCAATGTAATATTCTTTTAAAACGAGAAGATTTACAAGTGGTAAGATCTTATAAAATTAGAGGAGCGTTCAATAAAATGTCCAGTTTATCAAAAGAAATTTTGAATAAAGGGGTAGTTTGCGCAAGTGCCGGAAACCATGCGCAAGGCTTTGCCTTCGCTTGTCAAAAACTAGGTGTAAACGGTAAAATTTATATGCCTTCCGTTACCCCACAGCAAAAAGTAACGAAGGTCAAGAAATTTGGTAAAGACTGGGTAGAAATTGTATTAGTTGGCGACACTTTTGATGACGCTTTTCAGGAGGCCATGGTTTATTCTGAGGCATCGGGAAAGGCTTTTATTCATCCTTTTAATGATCCAAAAATTATTGAAGGTCAAGGTACTGTAGCCTTAGAAATACTCAACCAATACCCTCATGAAATCGATTATCTAATCGCTCCCATTGGTGGTGGTGGTTTAATTGCTGGTTGTGGAATTGTTTTTAAAGCATTAAGTCCCAAAACTAAAATCATTGGGGTTGAACCAGCTGGTGCACCCGCAATGTATGAATCTCTTAAACAGGATAAAGTAATCACCTTATCCCATATAGATAATTTTGTAGATGGGGCTGCTGTAAAAAAGGTAGGGGAAATAAATTTTCCCATCGTCAAAGGCTCCATTTCAAAGGTGATTTTAGTAGATGAAGGAAAAGTTTGTCATACTTTACTCCAATTGTATAATGATGAAGGATTTGTAGTAGAACCGGCGGGAACTCTCTCTATTGCTGCTTTAGACGATTTAAAGGAAGAAATTAAGGGAAAAACGGTCGTTTGTATTGTAAGCGGTAGCAATAATGATATTACAAGAACAGAAGAAATCAGGGAACGTGCTTTACTTTACAATGGCTTAAAACATTATTTTGTCATTCGGTTTCCACAACGGGCAGGTGCTTTAAGGGAATTTCTAAATCATGTATTAGGTCCAAATGACGATATTACCCATTTTGAATATACAAAGAAAAATAATAGAGAATTAGGACCGGCTTTAGTTGGTATTCAGGTTAAATGCAAAGAAGATTACGAATCACTCCTGGAGCGAATGACTGAAAACGGGCTACAATTTCAATCTATGAATGAAAGTAAAATGTTGTATGAGTTGTTAATATAACTATCTAGTTCAGTTTAGTTTCAGCTAATTGCATAATTATGTCAAACTGAACATCTGACACCGGCATTACGCTCAAACGACTCTGTTTAATTAACCCAATATCTTGTAATTCAGGATGTTGTTTAATTTCCTTTAAAGTAACGGCCCTATTTAATTTTTTAACAGGAACTATATCAATAGCAGACCAGTCGCCTTTTTCAGCCGTAGGGTCTGGGTACGCCGTGTGTAAAACTTTGGCAATCCCTACAATTTCCAATCCTTCATTACTATGGTAGAAAAGAAGAATATCTTCACTTTCCATAGCACGAAGAAAATTCCTGGCACCGTAATTTCTTACACCATCCCACATGGAGAAGCCATCTCTTTGTAAATCGGAAAAACTAAAAACAAAGGGTTCAGATTTTATTAACCAAAAAGACATTTATTAAAAATTAAAGGGCTAAAAAAACAGGTAAGACAGCGTTAATGCCTTCCTCGATGGGTAAAAGTACAGGAATTTTTAGTTTTTCGTAGTATTCTTTCTGATAAGCTTTTGATTCCTCTGGGGAACACCCCTGGGTATTTAATACTAATGCGATTACTTCCGCCCCATAAGCATTTATCAACGCTATTTCTGATTCAACCGAAGGAATTTCTCCCCAATGAGCATCATCATCATAATAAACTCTTTTTGGAGGATGGACTAAAACGGCATACTTTGCTTTTCCAGAAACGAAAAATTCAGAACCGCAGGGTCCGCTTGGATTTCGTAAGGCAGATTGTCCTTCCAGGAAAATAAAATCAGGATTTTCATTTAAATAACATTCAACTATAGCATTTTCCAGTTCTCCGGAAACAAAATCATTTAAAGTGGAATCAAAAATGAAGCCATATTCACCGCCCTGCAGCCAACCGGTTTGACCGGTATAAATCATTTCTGCTTTTTTATTATTTTTATTGAGCAGTTCAGTGAGAAATCGTGCTGAGGTTCTTTTACCCACAGCGCAATCCGTTCCAATAACGGCAATAACAGGACATTTAACCTGATTGATTCGTCCAGTCCAAAAATGAAGATTATCTTTGGATTTAGGTTTCCTAACATCTTTTAAATAGGCATTGTGTTGTTTTGCCCGTTCCACAAAATGCGGTTTATCCGACAAAAACTCATGTAAACCATTTACCAAGGATAATCCATTCTCCAAACATTCCAGTAAAACACTTTCTAACTGTTTAGGTATAACACCACCGTGTGTAGCTATTCCAATAATAGCCACCGTTGCCTCTGGAAATAAATGGATGGCCTCTTTAACGGACGCGATAATAGGAATATGTCGGTGATAACCATCTAATTTTTCCCCGGCATCCGAACCATAATTTTTACTATCCACCACGGCCAATATTTCAAACCGTTGGGTTCCACGTATTAAGCCATGCGCCGTTTTAGCATCAAGCATATCATAAGCATCCAACGTCAAAATAATGGCCTTTTCTCTATTTGTCATTTTTTTTAACTAAATTAATTAAAGGCTAAATTAGTAATTTTTTAAGTTGCATTTTCATTTTTGAATTTTCAAATAATGTATATAAAATAAAATCATTAAGACTTTTTTAAGGATATTATTGAAATATCCTTAAATTACACGCGTTAACCTTATAAAATATTGAATTTTCAGATGATGAACCTATTTTACCTTCTCAAAATACCATTCGTAGTATTAAGTATGCTACTTTTCGGTCAATTATCATTTTTTTTTAACAATGAACAAACCAAAGTATTGGTTTTTTATAAAACAGCAGGTTTTGTACATGAATCTATTCCTGATGGTATTGCTGCTATTAAGAAATTGGGAATTACCAATGGATTTACCGTCGATGTGACCAATGACGCTACCAAAATAAATGAAGAAAATCTCTCTCAATACGATGCTGTTATATGGCTAAGTACTACGGGTGATGTTTTAAACAATTACCAGGAAGCCGATTTCGAAAGATATATTCAGGCAGGTGGAGGATATGTGGGAGTGCATGCAGCTGCCGATACTGAATATGAATGGGGTTGGTATAACAGGCTTGCAGGTGGACAATTTTTAGACCACCCAGGTATTAATGATCCTCATCCTAATGTACAAAAAGGGAAAGTTCAGGTAACTGATAAGTCACATGTTTCAACCAAAGGCCTTCCTGATGTCTGGGAAAGAACAGACGAATGGTATAGCTACAAAAAATTATATCCTCATCTAAATATCTTAATGAAATTAGATGAAAGTAGCTACCAGGGTGGTTTCAAAATGGGTAATCACCCTATTGCCTGGTTTCATGAATTTGACGGTGGCAGAGCTTTTTACACAGCAGGTGGTCATACGAAAGAATCATACAGTGAGGAATTGTTTCTGAATCACTTATTAGGTGGAATTAAATATGCTATTGGCGACAATAAGCCACTAAATTATAGCAAAGCAAAAACAAAAAGAGTTCCAGAAGAAAATAGATTCGAGAAAAATTTATTGGTAAATGGAGGATTTACAGAACCAACTGAAATGACCATTCTTCCTAATTTTGATATTCTTATTTCACAAAGAAGAGGCGAAATTTTATTATATAAAAATGGAAGTGATGTAGCCAATGAGATAGTTAAATTAGATGTTTACTGGAAAACCGAGACCCCTGGGGTGAATGCAGAAGAAGGATTAATGGGTATTCAAAAAGATCCTAATTATGCATCCAACGGATATGTTTATGTTTATTATGCCCCTTCAGGTGAAAAATCTGTTAACAGGCTCTCAAGATTTACGTTTAAAAACGATAAATGGGATATGGGTTCTGAGAAAATAATCTTGGAAGTAAATTCTCAACGTAATATCTGTTGCCACACAGGTGGTTCTATCGCCTTCGATAAAAATGGCTTGTTATACCTCTCTACAGGTGATAATTCTACTCCGTTTAATCAACCTAACGAAAAACTGGTTTTACGCGGGTTTGCTCCTTTAGATGATAGACCAGGTTTTGAACAATACGATGCCAGAAGAGCTTCTGGCAACAGTAATGATTTAAGAGGGAAAATTTTGCGTATTAAAGTAAATGCAGATGGAACTTACGACATTCCTGAAGGAAATCTTTATCCAGTAGGTATGCCAAAGACAAGGCCTGAAATATATGTTCAAGGGAATAGAAATCCCTATAGAATTTCTATCGATCAGAAAAACGGATATTTATATTGGGGAGAGGTAGGACCTGACTCCAATGTTGATAGTTTAAAAACGAGAGGTCCCAGAGGTTATGACGAAGTAAATCAAGCCAGAAAAGCAGGTAATTTTGGATGGCCATATTTCGTTGGAAATAACTATGCTTATGCCGAATATAATTTTATTACCGGAGAAACAGGTATAACCTTTGACCCCAAAAAACCAGTTAATAACTCAAGAAATAATACAGGCATTATAGAATTGCCCCCAGCGCAACCTGCCTTCATCTGGTATCCTTATGAAGCTTCACCTGATTTTCCATCTGTTGGAACAGGGGGTAGAAATGCCATGGCTGGTCCAGTATATTACAGTGATATGTACCCTGAAACTACAAGATATCCATCTTATTATGATGGTAAGTTTTTTCCTTACGAGTGGATCAGAGGTTGGATTAAAGCTGTAACCATGCTTCCAAATGGTGATTTCGATAAAATGGAGCCATTTATGGGATCAACTAAATTTAATGCATTAATTGATTTAGAAATTGGTCCAGATGGAAGATTTTATGCTTTAGAATATGGTAATGGCTGGTTTGCAAAAAATATGGATGCCGCATTATCAAGAATTGATTATAACGCCGGCAACAGATCTCCTGTGGTAAAAAATATAAAAGTGGACAAAACATCCGGCTCATTACCTTTTGTTGCTACTTTTTCAGTTACCGCCAGTGATCCAGAAAACAATGCTCTAACCTTCGCATGGGACTTAGGTAATGGACAAACCATTGAAACAAAAGAACCTTCTTTAACCTATACATTTAAAGAAATTGGAGATTATGATGTTCAGGTAAAGGTAAGTGATACTGGAAATTTATCAGCAAAAAGCGGACTTGTATCTGTTTATGCAGGTAATATTGCACCAGAAGTCTCCATTGATGTTTTAAGTAATAAAACCTTCTATTTCCCCGATAAACCAGTTGAATATTCTGTAAATATTAAAGATGCGGATGATAAAAAAGCATCTAAAAATATCTCATCCCTCTATGTATCAGCTGATTATGTTTCAGGATTAGATCAAGCTGAAGCTTCAAAGGGGCATTTAATTGTTGCAGATGCTATTATAGGAAAAAGTATTGTAAATACCTTAACCTGTATCACTTGTCACAAAGCGGATGAACCTTCTATTGGGCCATCATTTACAGATATTGCCAAAAAATATAGACGTACCCCTAACGTAACAACCTATTTGTTGAATAAAATACAAAAAGGTGGCTCTGGTGTTTGGGGAGAAACGGTTATGCCTGCTAATTCTGATTTGAAAAATGACGATGCTCAGAAAATCATTTCTTATATCTTGTCACTAGGACAAAAGGAAGGACCAAAACCTTCTTTACCTGCTAAAGGAAATGTTCTTAATCCTTTATTGGGCAAAACATACAGTGAAAGTGGTATGTTTGTGTTAAATGCCAGCTTTACAGACCGGGGTGGGAAAGAATCTAAACCCTTAAGCGGAAATGGTTCTGCCGTTTTAAAAAGCCCTAAAATTGGAATGGATCAGGCAAAAAGTCTCAACGGATTCAGTATCATGAAATATGGAGGTCAAACCCTGATGTTATTTCCATCAACAGAAGCCTCTTTTGCTTTTGAAAACCTCGATTTAACCCAGATTGTTACTTTACAAATTGCAGGTGCAGGACAAGAATCAAGTAAAAATGGATATACTATTGAGGCTCGATTAGATAGTCCTACCGGAAAAGTAATAGGAAATACATCATTTAAGTTAGCATCAAATGGAAATAAACCACCTTTCTTTGGTACTGCTGAAATGAAAATTTCCCCAATTACAGATAAGAAAAAACACCACGTTTTCTTTGTTACAAAACCAATAAAGGAGGGTGAACCTGCCGCTGCTTTAGTGAATATTGAATTTAAAACGGAATAATCATCTTTATTTCTTAGAATAAAAAAGCCATTAGATTAATACCTAATGGCTTTTTTTTATGGCTTTTGCCAGGGAATTCTACCAGCTTTTTGTATATGTTGCATTAGACGTTTATTCAAGTCGGCATATATTTTAGCGTTTTCATTTATAACGTTAATTTTTTCGAAAGGATCTGACTTTAAATTAAAAAGTTCCATGGGTGAACCAGGTTTATTCCTTACTAATTTCCAGTCCCCAAATCTTAACGCATAACTGCAATCACCATTATAGGCGTTTCCTCCCTCTCTTCTGGTAAAATAAAAAGTACGAATTTCTTCTTTAAATAAATCCTGGTTTTTCAATTCACCAAGCATACTTTTACTCTCCAGAACAGCATCAGGTTTTAAATTGGCAACCGCTAATAATGTGGGAAATAAATCCATTGATAGCCAATTCGTATTTGAAATACTCCCTTTTTTAACGTTAGAAGGCCATGAAATACAGGTAGGCACCCTTAATCCACCCTCATACATACTTTGTTTACCATCTCTATATGGACCATTATTTGCCAGGTCTGGTAAATGTCCACCATTATCACTTGTAAAAATGATGACTGTATTTTCATACATACCTTGTTCTTTTAAAGTTTGAATAACATCCCCTATCCTATCATCCAGATGTTCAATAAAAGCAACCAGGTTGGCTCTTTTTTCTGGCAATTGAGGCTCTCTTTTTTTAACTTTTTCTAACCATTCTTTTGGTGGCTGAACTGGAAAATGAGGTGCATTGTATGCCAGATATAAAAAGAAGGGCTCCTTTGATTGTTTCCTCTCTTTAATATAATCTATGGACCAATCCGTAAATAAATCTGTAGCATGACCTTTTGGATCAATTACATCCTTATTTCTCCTCATGTAATTAATATCATGGCGTCTATGTAACCAATAATCATCCATCATATCACCGAGCCAACCATGAAAATAATCAAATCCCTTTTCGTTAGGCAAATTGGGAGAAGTTAATCCCAGATGCCATTTCCCAATAATTCCTGTATGATAACCTGCCTTTTTCAAGTACTGGGGCAGCAACTTTACGGTAGGATCCAAATATCCCCAATTATCCTCCGGAAAGGTACGAATCACGCCGGGAACACCTACATAATCGGGATAAGTACCTGAAAGTAATGCAGCTCGTGTTGGAGAACAAACCGTACAATTGGCATAAAACTGATCGAATCTCATGCCATTGGAGGCAATGGCATCAATATTTGGGGTATTAATGTCTTTTGTTCCATAATAAGAAACATCATGAAGCCCTTGATCATCGGTTAAAATAAGCAGGATATTAGGTAATATTTCTTTTTTAATCTTCTTTTCTTTAAAAGAAGATAATAAGATAGCGCTTACGCAAATAAGGAAAAAATATCTCATTTTAGGTAGATTTTAGTAAATAATTTTCATTTGAATAATGACATTAAAGAGGCTCAAATAAAGCATCCATATTTATCTGATTTTGTACTTTACCGACATAGTACTCATTTTCCTTTACCCCAAAAGTGGTTAACATAGTCACAAAAACGGACTTTTTTGTCTTTGTGTTTTCAAGAAATGTCCAGCGTTTCTGTTTCAACTCCTCGGCATATTTTTTATCAATGACAAATTCCTTTATTGAAAATTTTATTTCTATCAGATTTATACATTTGTCATTTCTGTCAAATAATAAATCCACTTGTGCTCCTTTTAAATCGCTGGATGATTGCGACGCATACCTCCAAATAGAATGTTCTGTATAGATTCCTGAAATACCTAATGCTTTTTTAATTTGAGGTATGTGTTTAATACATATATTCTCAAAAGCAAGAGCACTCCAAACCATCCAGGAGGTGCTGGTCGATTTTGAAATCCAGGTTCCAACACCCGTTGACTTACTTTTTTCGATAAATTTTAAGTAAAAAAGCGAATATTCATCTGATAATTTAAATATGATATCCCTGTGTTTTTTTCCAAAGGGAAAATAATCAATGATAAATCCAGATTCCATTAATTCATCCAATACAGTAGTTAGCGTTCCGCCCGTTTTAACACCACCTATTTCTATCAATTCATTTCTACTTAATCCTGAGGGTTTATTTGCTAAGGCTTTTACAACCTCAAGATGCTTATCTGCCCTGTCAAATAAAGCAACGTAAAGTTCTTGAAACTCATAAAATAATGGGCCATCCTTGTTAAAGCACAATCGATCAATAGCCTGGGTGGAACTTTCTCCAGCTTTAATTTCTTTCAAATATTGGGGAATTCCTCCCATGGCCATATATAATTCAATAATTTGATATCTATCCAGATTTATCCCATTCTTTATTAAAAGACGTTCCGTTTCATATAAACTAAATGGCATCAAGCGGATTCGTCTTGTCAATCTATTATGTAAGCCGCCTTTATTTCGCAAGATATTTTGTATCATCCATGAGGCTGCGGATCCACAGATTACAATAATAATATGATCAAATCTCGAAGCCCATGCATTCCAAAAATGATCAAATGCTTGTAAAAACTTAGATCTTGGGGTATCTAACCATGGAAATTCATCTAAAAATATAACTTTTTTGCCTTTGTTTAAATCTTTCTCTAGTAATTCAGCTAATTGCCAAAAGGCATCAATCCAAGATTTGGCTACCTGTAGTTTTGAAGACGGTTTAAAGGTAGAAACTAAAACCCGACTAAAATTTTTCAATTGGTCACTTAACGAAGCGTCTTTTACCCCTGTAAAATCAAACACCATCTGATTCGAATAAACAGATCGTATCAGAAATGTTTTACCAACACGCCTTCGACCATATACAGCTATTAATTCAGCCTGATCAGATTTCAATGCCTCCTTTAAAACGGAAATTTCTGCTTCTCTCCCAACTATTTTCGAGGGTTCATTCATTGTGTTGTATTAAAATTATATAAATATACATTATAATCAGCCATAAGTATATTTTTTATACTAGTTATGGCTGATTATAAGCAGCAAATATTAAATGGGTTAAAATGAAAATCCTTCTTTAATTTTAGTATTTTAGCTTTATTTAATGGTATTCATTTTCAGGTTAATTACTATGAATAAATATGTTTTCGGTGTAGATTTTGGTACTGATTCAGTCCGTTCACTACTGGTAAATGCGCTGAATGGAGAGGAAATAGCCACCTCCGTTTTTTATTACCCGCGTTGGAAAAATCAACTTTTTTGTCATCCCGGTTTGAATCAGTTTCGACAACATCCGATGGATTATCTTGAAGGATTGACCTACACCATAAAAGCTTGTCTTCAAGGACTTAGTGAGGAAATAATTCAAAATATAAAAGGCATTTCAATTGATACAACAGGTTCAACGCCTGTTGCCGTTGATGAATCTGGCACTCCCCTTTCCTTGCTTCCCGAGTTTGCTGATAATCCAAATGCCATGTTTATTTTATGGAAAGATCATACCAGTATTGTGGAAGCGGAGGCTATCAATCATTATAATCGACAAAGTAATACCGATTATTTGCAATATGTTGGAGGGATATATTCTTCCGAATGGTTTTGGGCAAAATTGCTTCATATTTTAAAAACAGATGAAAAAATAAGATCTAATATCGCCAGTTTTGTGGAGCATTGTGACTGGATACCTTTTGTTTTAACAGGCGGAAAAAACCTGAAAGAATTAAAACGAGGCATTTGTGCGGCTGGTCATAAAGCGTTATGGTCGGAATCTTTTGATGGGTATCCTCCCAATGAATTCTTTAATGGTATTAATCCCTTGCTATATGGATTTACAGCAAAATTGGATCAAAATATATATGCCACAGATTGTGCCGCTGGAATAATAGCGCCTGAATGGTCGGAAAAATTAGGACTACCTCTTGATGTAACCATTGGCATTGGTGCTTTTGACGCTCATGTTGGTGCCGTTGGCGGTCAAATTGAACCTTTTTATCTAAGCAAAGTAATGGGCACATCCACCTGCGATATGATGGTTGTTTCATCTAAAGACTTGAATAATAAGTGTGTTAAAGGAATTTGTGGACAGGTAAAAGGATCTATTTTACCCAGCTTATATGGTTTAGAAGCAGGCCAATCGGCCTTTGGTGATGTTTACGCCTGGTTTAAAAACCTGCTGCTTAAACCGACCATGCAAATTATTGAAGAATCTGCGATGCTATCTGAAGATCAAAAGAAAGAATTAATACAATCACTGGATTCAAATTTATTGGGCATACTTTCACAACAAGCTGACGAATTACCCTTTGAAATATCATCAACCTTAGCTGTGGACTGGCTAAATGGTCGAAGAACACCTGATGCAGAACAACGATTAGAGGGTGCCATCTCCCATTTGAATTTAGGAACTGAAGCATCCCACGTATTTAGAGCCTTAGTAGAAGCTACTTGTTTTGGATCAAAAGCAATTGTTGAACGTTTCAGAAATGAAGGAATTCCGGTTAAAGGAATCATCGGCTTAGGAGGGGTAGCAAAAAAATCGCCTTTTATTATGCAAATGTTAGCTGACGTGCTAAATATGCCAGTTAAAGTACATAAAAGTGAACAAACTTGTGCCCTCGGCGCTGCCATGTTCGCTGCAACAGCCGCTGGAATCTATTCTCAAGTTGAACTAGCTATGCAAGCTATGGGTGCTGGATTTGAAAAAACATATTATCCCAATCAGGAAAAAGTAGATTTGTATCAGAGGAGGTATCAAAAATACCTATCGCTGGGTAACTATCTGGAAAAAAACTTAATGTAGCCAATGAAATATTTTAAATCTTTAAAAAAGGAATGTTATCAAGCCAACATGCAATTACCCGCTTTAGGTCTTGTCCTGTTTACTTTTGGAAATGTAAGCGTGGCAGACCATAAAAACAAAGTTTTTGCCATAAAACCAAGCGGTGTTCCATATAATGAACTCACCCCACAAAAGATGGTTATTGTCGATTTTGATGGTCGCATTATAGATGGAAAACTCAGACCATCTTCAGATACAAAAACCCACGCTTTCCTTTATAAAAACTGGGGCCAGATAAACAGTATTGTCCATACTCATTCAACGTACGCAACGGCCTGGGCACAAGCCCAACGAGAAATTCCTATTTATGGAACAACACATGCCGATCATTTAACAGAGGCAGTGCCTTGCGCTCCCCCTATGAACGATGAAATGATACAAGGCGATTATGAAATGGAAACAGGACAACAGATTATTCAACATTTCCTTGAAAAAAATTTAGATTATCAGGAAATTGAAATGATTCTCGTTGGAAATCATGCGCCATTCACCTGGGGAAAAAATAGCCAAAAAGCCCTTTATAATGCTGCCGTTTTGGAAGAGATTGCCCGAATGGCCTGGTTAACAGAACAGATAAATCCGCAAGCGCCATTGCTTAAAGATGCTTTGATTAAAAAGCATTTTGAAAGGAAGCATGGTCCTGATGCCTATTATGGACAACAATAAATCATTGATAATGGATTCGTTTAAAAAACTTGAAATTTGGTTCCTAACGGGAAGCCAACATTTATATGGGCAGGAAACACTAAATAAAGTAGCAGAAAATGCACAGCACATTGTGCATTATCTTAAAAATAACCTACCCATTCAGTTGATTTTCAAACCTGTATTAAAGTCATCGGAAGAAATCTACCAACTCATTCTCGATGCCAATTATAACACTGATTGTATTGGCATTATCAGCTGGATGCATACGTTTTCACCTTCAAAAATGTGGATTAACGGATTAAAGATTTTAAATAAACCATTGTGTCACCTCCATACCCAATTCAATCGCGATATTCCATGGAATGATATTGATATGGATTTTATGAATCTAAATCAATCTGCACATGGAGACCGTGAATTTGGATTTATATTGTCAAGAATGAAAATACCCCGAAAGGTAATTGTAGGACATTGGCAAAATGAGCGTATAGCCAATCAATTAAATGATTGGAGTAGGGCAATATTAGGTTGGCATGATCTTCAGAATGCCAAATTTGTGCGTTTTGGTGATAATATGAGACAAGTCGCTGTTACCGAAGGAGATAAAGTGGAGGCTCAAATAAAGTTTGGTTTTCATGTAAATACTCATGGTATGGGTGATTTGGTCTCGGAAATCGAACAGGTTAAAGCATCAGAGATTGACGATCTGTGTGAAGTTTACAAAAATGAATATCATTTATCAAAATCACTGGGAAAAAATGGTATTCTTTACCAATCACTTAGGGAGGCTGCAAAAATAGAGTTAGGATTAACTTATTTTTTGACAAAGGGACAGTATAAAGGATTTACTACCACTTTTGAGGATTTACATGGATTGACGCAACTGCCAGGCATATCGGTTCAGCGTTTAATGCAAAAAGGATTTGGCTTTGGCGCTGAAGGTGATTGGAAAACGGCAGCTTTGCTACGTGCAATGAAAACCATGAGTATTGGATTAGCTGGTGGGAATTCCTTTATGGAAGATTACACTTATCATTTTGAACCAAATAATGAAATGATATTAGGGGCACACATGTTGGAAATTTGTCCCAGCATTGCTCACGAAAAACCCTCCTGTGAAATTCATCCCTTAGGTATTGGTGGAAAATCTGATCCGGTCAGACTTGTTTTCAATGTCATGGGAGGTAAAGCGCTGAATGCCTCTCTGATAGATCTTGGTCATAGATTCCGTCTTTTAGTGAATGAGGTAGAAGCCGTAACCCCCGTCCATAATTTACCTAAACTTCCCGTTGCCAGGGTTTTATGGAAACCTCAACCTGATATGGAAACGGCTTGTGCTGCCTGGTTACTGGCAGGTGGAGCTCATCACACAGTGTATAGTCAAAATATAGGCACAGAAATATTACAGGATTTTGCAGAAATAGCCGAAATAGAACTCGCTTTAATCAATAAAGAAATGGGGAATATTAATCATTTTAAAAATGAGCTAAGGCAAAATGAAGCTAGTTATAAGTAAAATACTAAAGTTTCGGAGCAAATTATCCTACCATTTTATAAGCATATTTAATGCTGTCAAAATGAATTTCAAACTATTTTTTCATTTGTCTATCTCATTTTCTATACGATTGACGTAATTTATTTCTCAACTGGCATTAAATTCAAGAAAATAATAACCTTGCTGTGTTATCTGATTTAACTTAAGTTTTTAGAGGTTTTTAATAAAATATTTGAAACGAATCAATATTTTGCAACTTCAGAGGTATTTGTAAAAAGTTTACTCTCTTGTATTTTTAGATAAGTTGGCAATGTGCTTTTAACTAACTAAAAAACAATGATTTGTGTTAAAAAAATACAACTTTTTTATCATTTCATTTAGCTGAAAATCAGCTTTTTATCAAGTCCGAAACTTTAGTAAAATATTAATTTTAACTAACCATAAAATATGCTGACTTTAAAGTAAAATAACGTCCATTTTCGTTGACTAATTAATGAAGCCTATGGTCAATATGCAACTAAATTACTTTAAAGCAAGGTTTATGAATTCAATAATATCGTCCTTAAACTGTTTACCTGATACCGGATCTATATACATCATGTGACCAGATTCATAATATTTAAAAATAATATTACTTTGAATGTGCTTTTCTTAACCCATGTGTTTAAGTGTATATTCGGCGGAATAAAAAGGGGGTTGCCAAATCATAGTAACCATTAATGGCTAAAACTCTTAACGATGGATTACGACGCATAACCTCAGCTAAATCAACCGCGGTGTTGGGTGTAATTGGATCCCAGTTAACATGATTTTTCTTATGTTTCTAATCCCAGGTAAATCCTGGTGTACTATATGCCAATGTCTTATAAGTCAACATTTTATTGACCTTAAGATTGTTATAATAGTAATCTAAAAAAGCGGAAATATAAGGAGGACTAATGCTACTGCTTTGTGGGTCATAGGAGGTTCCTTCACTTAATAAATTCTCATTGATGCCTTTATATCAAATTCAATACCTATTTTTAAAAAAATAAAAAGTATTTTAGGAATCTATTTAAAGTTTAGTATTAATAACTAATCAATAGTATGAAACTCATAACGCATTTATCTATAGTAATTTTCATTTTAAGTTGCCTCGCTTTGGCAAACGCACAGCAACCCACCTCTCCATTAGTTCATTCATTTCAGACTTTTAAAGATCTGAGGGGAAAAAGTGATTTCAAATTAAGCTGGGTTCCTTTAGGTCCAACGTTGAATAGCGCCAGAGCTGATGTGGTGCATGTGGACAAGGATAATCCTGGAACCATGTATGTTGGATTTGGCTCTGGTGGACTTTGGAAAACCACAAATAACGGATTAAGCTGGAAATCTATCTTTGAAAATGAAGCCATTTTTAGTATTGGTGATTTTGCCGTAGCACCTTCAAATGCTGACATACTTTATTTAGGAACAGGCGAACATTTAAAAAAGCCCAGAAACTTCACCCTGCCTGGGACAGGCATGTATAAATCGGTGGATGCAGGAAAAACATGGCAACACATTGGATTGGATGATTCATGGTCTATTGGCGAAATAGCCATACATCCACGTAATCCTGATATTGTGTTGGTCTCAGTATTAGGGCATTTATGGACAAAAAATGAACATAGAGGCTTATTTAGAACTGAAAATGGAGGTAAATCCTGGGATAAAGTATTATTTGTAGATGAAAAAACAGGCGGAAATGATATCATAATATCTGCATCTGATCCAAATATCATGTACACTACCCTGTGGGAAATAAATCCTGGTGTAAGCGGTCAAAATAGTGGCATTTATAAAAGTAAAGATGGAGGTAAAACATGGTTATCTTGTAAAACAGGATTACCCACTGGTCCGAATATTGGGAGAATAGGTATTACCGTTTCTTTTACAAATCCAAATAAAGCTTATGCACTCATTGATAATCTTAATAATCCAAAGGAATTTACAGCAGAGGTATATAAAACAGAGGATGGAGGAACTACCTGGGCAAAAACACATGGGAATCCATTTAAAATATTTTCCGCCTACGGTTGGTATTTTACTAATATTACCATCAATCCTTTAAATGATGAGGAAATATTTTGCCTTGGAATTCGACTTGCTCGCAGTATTGATGGTGGAAAAACCTTTACTTTTATTGGCGGTCAAGTACAACGGATGGCCCCAAGTATTGCTCAGGGTCTACATTTGGATCAATGTGAATTATGGATTAATTCTTATAATCCAAAACATCTTGCTCTTGGAAACGATGGTGGATTTTATGTAAGCTATGATAAAGGTGATTCCTGGATGCATTATAATAATATCCCAGTTGGAGAATTTTACGATATTACTATTGATACCAGCACTAACACTATTTATGGAGGAACACAAGATAATGCTACCGTATTTGGTCCAGCAAAAGAATTGAATACCCAATATAATGATCCCTGGAAATATGTTTGGATAGATCCATGGGATGGCGGTGATGGTTGTGTTTCCCAGATTGATCCTATTGATAAAAATGTTATTTATTATAGTCAGCAACATGGAGAAGTGGTTAGGTTAGATAAAAGTACAGATGAGGCAACCCGAATTATTCCTAAATTACCTGTTCACATAGAAGATACCCTTCACTTTAATTACGTAACTCCTTATTTTATATCTTCATTTCAACATCAAACCCTATATCAAGGAGGAAATTATATTTTCAAATCAATGGACAGAGGTGATACTTGGAAAGTAATCAGTCCAAATCTAACTAATTCGGCCAACAAGGAGAAAAAATCATTTGCTTCTGGTGCTTTTGTGGAATCGCAAATCAAAAAGGGACTTCTTTATGTGGGAACAGACAGAGGTGCATTTTGGGTGTCCAAGAATGATGGTGCTTCCTGGGAAGAAGCTGATAAAAATTTGCCAAATCACTATATTAGAAGTATTTGCTCCTCCAGGTTTAAAGAGTCAAGGGTTTATATGGCTATGACAGGTATTAATACTGATGACCTACATAAATACTTGTTTGTTTCAGAAAATTATGGTTCGACTTGGATAAACATTTCACACGGACTACCTGATGAACCATTAAATGTTATAATGGAAGATTCTAAGAATGAAAATATTCTATATGCAGGAAGTATTCGGGGTGTTTATATATCCATAGATAGAGGTCAAAATTGGTCTTGTCTGGGAAGTGAGCTGCCCCAAACTGCAGTGGCAGATTTAAAAATTAATGAAGTGACCATGGATCTTGTGGTAGCTACTCATGGAAGGGGCATATTTAAGCTCAACTTAAAACCAATTCATTCTTTAACAAATAATTCATTAGACACTAAAAAAGATCATTTATTTGAAGTAGAAACGATTCAAAGACCATGGTTCAATTCAAACGGTGGAGAAGCTAATTATAGAAGTTTTGAAAAAGCTGATTTTTCCTTCTGGTTGAAGGAAGCAAAAACAATCAAACTTGCTTTAATCAATAAAGTGAATAATGAGATTTGGCAAATCAATATAAATGGCAACAAAGGATTCAATCAATTTCGTTGGGACATTACAACCGAAAAGAGAAAAAGTGATGCTCCCTATTTTGTTCACTATGACAAATTTATTGAAGCGGGAAATTACACCCTGCGTGCTTATTTTGGTGAAACGGTTGCAGACCAATCAGTTAAGGTAATTGAAGGAGTTTTACCTTACATTGAGAAGCATTAAATAAAAAAAACTCCGGAATTAAATAAATCCGGAGTTTGTATTTCTTTCTTAAAAATAAATATGTGATTCCGACAGGATTCGAACCTGTGACCTACGGATTAGAAGTCAGTTGCTCTATCCAGCTGAGCTACGGAACCGATTAGGCTGCAAAAATACATTATTTTTACAATTTTCACAATTTTTACTATAAAATTTTGAGTACAAAATAGCTAAATCTATCCTTTTATAGGCAACCCAAATATTTATTACCCCGTTAATGTATAAAAATTAAACCATGAAAAGTATTTTGTTTTTTTCATTATCAATGGTATTCATCGCTTTATCTTGTAATAAAGCAATAGATGACCCACAGGTTACCCCAACAAATCCTTGTTCTACGGTAACATTCAAAACTGACATAGCCCCAATCATAACACAGACATGTGCAATTAAATCATGTCATGTATCTGGAACTGGTGAAGTTGATTACACTACTTACTCAGGATTAAAAAATGATGCAACCAATGGTAAATTTAAAAAAGAAGTGTTAACCAATAAATCAATGCCCCCAAGAAATTCCAGCGGACCAACCAGTTTAACAGCAGCACAATTAGAAAAATTCACCTGTTGGATTAATGCCGGAGCACCGAATAATTGAAAATTTAAATATTAAATTCCTATTTTCGTTTGTATTACCTTTAAAGTAACCTAAACGAAAATAGGAATGAGATATTTATTTATTCTTGTAACCATCCTTCTTCATCAGGAGAATCATGCTCAAAAAATGAAGTCCCCAAACATCATTTACATTTTAGCTGATGATTTAGGATATGGAGATTTAGGTGTTTATGGACAAGGAAAAATTGAAACACCCCATATTGACGCTTTAGCTAAGAAAGGATTAAAGTTCAATCAATTTTATTCGGGGGCACCCGTTTGTGCTCCAGCCAGATATACTTTATTAACAGGTAAACATACTGGTCATGCATTTATCAGAGGTAATGACGAATGGGGGGCAAGAGGTGATGTATGGAGTTTTTCTGCTATGTTAGAAAATCCGCGTCTTGAAGGGCAATTTCCAATTCCTGACAGTACCTACACCCTTCCTGAAATGCTAAAAACAAAAGGATATTCATCAGCTGCTATAGGAAAATGGGGATTAGGCGCACCCGAAACCGAAGGATTACCTACAAGGCAAGGTTTTGATTTTTTTTACGGTTATAATTGTCAACGCTGGGCCCATACTTATTATCCGCCCTTTTTATGGAAAAATGAAAAGAGAGTTCCACTGGGAAATCCATTAATTCTGGCATCACAAAAATGGAAATCTGGGCTTGATTCAACAAAAGAAGAAAATTATACTCCATATATAGGTTTAGAATATGCCCCTGAATCCATGCTAAAAGAAGCCGTAAACTTCATTGAAACCAATAAAAACAAACCATTTTTCCTTTATTATGCTTCACCTATACCCCATGCAGGACTGCAGGCACCAAAACGCTGGATTGATTATTACCATAAGAAGTTTGGTAAAGAGGAACCCTATTTAGGGGATAAAGGATACGTGCCTGCTCAGTACCCAAAAGCTACGTATGCAGCTATGGTTTCCTATCTCGACGAGCAGGTTGGAGAATTGGTATCAACTTTAAAAAAATCAGGTCTATATGAAAATACTTTAATTATTTTCACCAGTGACAATGGTCCAACCTATGCGGGAGGGGTTAATGCAGCTTTTTTTAACTCTGCGGGATCTTTTTCAGAAAATGCAGATCGAATCAAAGGTTCTGTTTATGAGGGAGGCATACGAGTACCTTTCATCGCACATTGGCCAGGTAAAATAAATCCAGGTACCATTTCAGATTATATAGGATATTTTCCAGATATATTTCCTACCCTTTGCGAATTAACTGGCACAAAAGCACCTGAAAATTTAGATGGCCTTTCCTTTTTACCGTCTTTACTGGATAAAGGCAAACAAAAAGTTCATCCTTGGCTCTATTGGGAATTTCCTGAATATGGAGGACAACAGGCTATCAGGCAAGGTGACTGGAAAATGGTTCGGGTTCAATTGCATAAAGAAGAAGGTATTCCTGCTCTCTATAATTTATCGAGTGACCCAAATGAAGAAACCGACCTCAGCAAGCGCTATCCTGAAAAAGTAGCTGAATTATCTAAAATACTTATTTCACAACATATCCCAGCTGAAAACAAGAAATTCAGGATTGCCCGTTTAGGGGATATTTTAAACCCTTAACATCCAAAAATTATGAAAAATACCGTTTTAGTCATTCTTTGTTTTTTCTTTTTTCAGTGTAAAAATGAAAAAAAGGAAGCCCTTCAAAAGGAACTTACCTCATCTGATTTACCTATGTGTCATCAAGGCATTTCGGGGGAAGAAGCCATTCAAAAATCCTGGATGGAAGAAATAAATAAAATAAAACCTGACCCAAATAGATCAGAAGAAAATGAAGGCATGGTACTAATTCCTGAGGGAACATTCATAAGAGGTGCAACAGAGTACCCTGAGGATAGAAATCAAACCCAGGGGAGTTTACCCAGGAAAGATGAATATCCATTAAATAAAATAAAATTACCAGCATTTTATATCGATAAGTATGAGGTAACAAATAGAGAGTTCGAAAAATTTATAAAAGCAACTGGATGGATTACTATAGCAGAAAGGCCCATTGATATTGGTGAAATTGCGAAACAAATGCCTCCTGGCACTCCCCTGCCCGACCCTGAAACCTTAAAACCTGGTTCTTTGGTTTTTAGAGAGGTAGCTCCACAAGAAAATCATTTTTCAGAATGGTGGACTTTTATTCCTGGTGCAAATTGGAAACATCCTCAGGGACCTGAAAGTAATTTTAAACCTGACCACCCAGTAGTTCATATTAGCTGGTATGATGCCATGGCTTATTGCAAATGGTCTGGAAAAAGATTACCTACGGAATCGGAATGGGAATATGCTGGACGAGGAGGACGAGAAGAAGCCTTATACGCATGGGGAAATAGTGCACCAGGTGAAGATAATTTACAAGGAAATTATTGGCAAGGTACCTTTCCTAATAAAAATACCGGAGATGATGGATATATAAAGACAAGTCCAGCAGGTTCTTTCAAGCCAAATGAATATGGATTATTTGATATGAGTGGAAATGTTTGGGAATGGTGTAATGACTGGTATCATTGGTATGCTTACACTTGTGATTTAGAAAATAAAACGGTTGAAAATCCTATAGGACCGACAAATAGTTTCGATCCATCCTTTCCCAATACGGCACAAAAAACCATGCGTGGAGGTTCATTCCTTTGCAATGACTCCTATTGTGCAGGTTATAGAGTAGCAGCCAGAATGAAATCGAGTCCAGACACAGGATCAGAACATACAGGATTTCGTTGTGCAAAAAGTTTATAAAAAATATGGAATATCCTTATTTTTAAACAATCTAATTTTAAAATATGTAAATATTTAAGACTTTTATTGCAAAAAAAATAAAAAAACTTACATTTACATAAACACTTGTTAAACCTTATGCATGAAACCAACCGATATTAAAGACCCTGAGTATTTTCACAAAGTAGTAGATTGTCAGTATGCCTGTCCGGCTCATACACCTGTACCTGAATATATTCGTCTTATTTCCCAAGAAAAATACACTGAAGCATACATGATTAACTGGGAATCGAATGTATTCCCTGGCGTTTTAGGCCGAACTTGTGACAGACCTTGTGAACCAGCTTGCCGAAGAGGAAGAATTGATGAAGAACCTGTAGCCATCTGTAGATTAAAAAGAGTAGCAGCTGACAATAAAGGAGAAGTAAAACCATTCATGCCTCAGGGTCCATTTCCATCAAATGGTAAAAAAATAGCCTTAGTTGGAGGTGGTCCAGCTTCCTTAACAGTAGCCAGAGATTTAGCTCCTTTAGGCTATGAAATCCATTTATTTGACGAACAGTTCAAAGGTGGAGGTTTCATGAGAAGCCAGATTCCCTCCTTCCGGTTACCTGAATCTGTTTTAGATGAGGAAGTAAATTTTATCCTTGATTTAGGTATTCATAGCCATTTTAATCATTTTGTTAGTAGCATGAATGACTTACTGGCGAAAGATTACGATGCTGTATTTGTGGGTACAGGAGCTCCCAAAGGAAGAGATTTACCGGACCTGCCCGGCAGAAATGAAGGGGCAGCAAATATTCATATTGGTATTAACTGGTTAGCTAATGTGGCCTTCGAACATACTACTAAAATCGGCAAAAAGGTCATTGTTCTTGGAGGTGGAAATACTGCGATGGATTGCTGCAGGACCTCAAGAAGGCTTGGCGGTGAATTTGTAAAGGTAGTAGTGAGAAGTCCTTACAGTGATATGAAAGCATCACCCTGGGAAAAAGAAGATGCCATGCACGAGGATATTCCCATCATTGATAACCACGTACCTGTAGCTTTTGTCGTGGAAAATGGGCTTTTGAAAGGTATGAATTTTGAAAAAGTAACCCCTATATTTGAAAATGGAAAAAGAAAATTAGTTCCAACAGGAGAACCCCTCGAATTTATTGAAGCAGATGATGTTTTGATAGCTATAGGGCAAGAAAATAGCTTCCCTTGGATTGAAAGAAATGCAGGTATTGACTTTGATAAATGGGGTATGCCTGTTGTGGATACTTTAACTCACGCAACTTCTCATCCTAAAGTATTCTTCGGTGGAGATTCAGCCTGGGGACCTAAAAATGTGATAACAGCCGTGGCGCATGGTCATCAGGCAGCCATTTCAATGGACTTATTTTGCAGAAGTTTGCCATTAACTCAAAGACCTTCTCCATTTGTAAATCTGGTAAGCCAAAAGATGGGCCTTCACGAATGGGCTTATGAGAGTGAGGTCGTTAACGATGTAAGATATTCCGTTGCACAAGCAGATAAAAAAATCACCTTAAGTAATCGAAAAACAGAAGTTGAGCTGGGATTTACGAAGCATGAAGGCTGTAAAGAAGCTGAAAGATGCCTTAATTGTGATGTTCAAACGGTATTTGTTGAAGATAAATGCATTGAATGTGATGCCTGCGTGGATATTTGTCCTACCACTTGCATTACCTTCACTGACAATGCGGAAGAAGATGAATTGAGACAATTATTAAATATGCCCGCTTTAAATAAGGATCAGGATCTTTATGTTTCAGCGCCACTGAAAACAAAAAGAGTCATGGTAAAAGACGAGGATGTTTGCCTACACTGTGGATTATGTGCAGAAAGATGCCCCACATCGGCCTGGGATATGCATAAATTTCTTTATAAAGTGACTAAAGCAGGATAATTTCAGATTATGTCAGAAAAATTAAAAATAAATGACTTTGTTGTAAGGTTCGCCAATGTGAATGGAACAGGGTCTGCAAGCGCCAATTTACTTTTTTGTAAGGCCATTTTTAGAATGGGTGTGCCGGTTACCCCGAAAAATATTTTTCCCTCTAATATACAGGGATTACCTACCTGGTATGAAGTTAGAGTCAGTGAAAAAGGTTATTTAGGCCGAAGAGATGGCATTGATATAATGGTTGCCGTTAATGCACAAAGCATGGAGGCTGATATTAAAAGTGTAAGTCCAGGTGGTTATTTACTGTATGATAGCAGCAAAAAGTTACCAGAACATTACCATCGTGATGACATCCATTTTATCCCCATTCCTTTGATGGAAATATGTAATGCTACCTATACAGATGCTCGTTTAAGGCTATTATTTAAAAACATCATTTATGTCGGAGCCTTAGCAGAATTAATGCAATTTGATTTTTCTGTTTTTGAATCTTTACTTGCTGATCAGTTTAAAGGAAAAGAAAAGCTTATTGCGCCTAATATTAATGCGTTAAAACTAGGTGCAGATTATGTAAAATCAAACTTTAAAGAAGATTTTAATTTAAAGGTTGAACGCAGAGATTTACTGGGTGATGCCATCATGACTGATGGCAATAGTGCCTGTGGATTAGGAGCTATTTATGGGGGAGCAACTTTTGCAGCATGGTACCCAATCACTCCATCGACTTCTGTTGTTGAGGCTTTTATGGAATATGCCGATGAATTCAGAGAAGACAAAGAAACCGGAAAAAGAAAAGTTGCTATTATACAGGCTGAAGACGAACTGGCAGCGATTGGGATGGTTATAGGTGCCAATTGGAATGGATCTCGTGCTTTTACAGCAACAAGTGGACCTGGTTTATCCTTGATGAATGAATTTTTGGGTCTTGCCTATTTTGCTGAAATTCCTTTGGTTTTAATTGACGTACAAAGGACCGGACCCTCAACCGGAATGCCTACCAGAACCCAACAATCGGATATTTTAGAGGCAGCTTATGCTTCACATGGTGACACAAGACATGTATTACTTTTTCCCTCCACACCTAAAGAATGTTTTGATTTAACCGCTGCGGCATTTGATTTATCAGAACAATTACAAACGCCGGTAATCCTCATGACCGATTTAGATCTGGGTATGAATGACCATATTTCTGCACCCTTTACCTGGGATGACGACAGGGATTATCAAAGAGGAAAAGTACTTAACTATGATGATTTAGAGGAAATTCAGCGATTTGGCAGATACTTAGATGTTGATGATGACGGTATAACTTATAGAACTATCCCTGGAACACATCCAACCAAAGGATCTTTCTTTACCAGAGGAACCTCCCGCGATGAATATGCAGCTTATACAGAAAATAGTCCTGCATACCAAAGAAATATGGACCGATTGGTAAAAAAATGGATTACAGCACGTGATTATGTACCTGCTTCACATTTATATCAGCAGGAAAATGTATCAGAATTTGGTATGTTATTTTTTGGCACCTCTCAATATTCTGCTGAGGAAGCGATGGATATATTGCAAGAGAACAACCATCAAGTGAATGGAATACGCATAAAATCATTCCCTTTTGATTCTATTGCCATCACATTTCTGGAACAGCATAAATATATATTTGTCATTGAACAAAATAGAGATGCTCAAATGAAAAGTTTGCTCATGATTGAGTTAGGCATATCGGCAGAAAGGCTTATTTCGATATTAAATTATGATGGATTGCCTATAACTGCATCAAATATTGTTAATCAAATAACTCATTCTTTGGAAAGAGTTGAAAAATATACCACCGTATGACCTTTATTAAACCAAAATTCAGACATCCTGATTTACCAAAGAACAAATTAGGTTATACCATATCCTATTACGAAGGAGCCTTATCCACTTTATGTGCAGGATGTGGTCATGACTCCATCAGTGCTGCGATCATACAGTCGGCATTTGAAATGAATATTGAACCACACAAACTAGCTAAACTTTCCGGGATAGGTTGTTCTTCTAAAACGCCGACCTATTTTCTAGGTAATTCTCATGGTTTTAATAGTGTTCATGGCAGAATGCCATCCGTTGCCACTGGAGCAAATATGGCCAATAAGGAACTCATTTATCTCGGTGTGTCAGGGGATGGGGATACCGCATCTATTGGAATGGGGCAATTTGTTCATGTCATTCGGAGGAATCTTAAGATGATTTACATAGTCATGAACAATGGATGTTATGGCTTAACGAAAGGACAAGATTCAGCGACAGCAGACAATGGGTCTATAAGTAAAGCAGGCATAGTCAATCAGTTTCAAGCCATTGATTTATGTGGCCTAGCCATCGAATTAGGCGCAACATTTGTTGCACAAAGCTTTTCAGGCGATAAAAAACAACTTATCCCCCTTATAAAAGCGGCGATGGCACATAATGGATTCGCCTTTATCAATGTAATTTCACCTTGTGTCACTTTTAATAATAACAAGGGATCCACCAAATCTTATGACTTTGTGCGGGATCATTTAGAAGCCACGGGAACTTTTGATTTTGTGCCAGAAATGGAAGAAATCACGACCAACTATGAATCTGGTGAAAAACATGCTATAAAATTACATGATGGTTCCCTATTAGCCTTTAATAAATTGGATAGTGACTGGGATCCATTAGACCGTTTTTCAGCCATGAAAGCTGTTCATCATGCGAGAGAGAAGAATGAAATCATAACTGGTCTGTTATATTTAAATCAGGGAGCCATGGATCTTCATGAATTGGTAAACACCTGTGACAGACCATTAAATACCCTAAAGAAGGAAGATTTATGCCCTGGTAATGGTGCTTTAGCCAGTATTAATGCTGGATTGAGGTAGAGAGGTGATTGGTGATTGGTACTTTTAGGGCTAATTGTCTTGCGGTTACCTGTTATTTATTGTTTATGCACCTATGGTCTTTACACCGACAAGTTTAAATCCAATTTTATCCACCACTCCCCTTTTCCGTAGTGGAGATGCATGCATCGTTTTTTTCTCGAAATGAATCAATCTAATTACAGATGAGTATATTTTCATCTAATCCTACGATTGCATTTCTTGTCTGAACTATGATTTTTATGATTAATAGGATGGAACATTAGATGGAACCTGTCGCATAGGGAGATGCGTGATTTGGAATTAGTCGATGCGGGATCGTCACTACGGGATTTTAGATGAAATAAAATTGTTAATGCGTATAAATAATTTACAAAACGGAAAAGACGATTCGTGTTCCAGCGAAAAGACGATGCATACATCTCCTCTACGGAATGGTGATAAAAAAAGGGAGCTACCAAATGGCAACTCCCTTTATAACCTTTAAAAGTGAAGATATTAATTATTTAGTATCTCCCTCTTGACTTTTATTTGGACGAGGCATAATTGATTTTCTTGACAATCTCATTTTGCCAGTTTTCTTATCAATTTCAACGATTTGAATTTTGATTTCATCCCCTTCTTTAAGTACATCCTCGACATTTTCAATACGGCTATGCGAAATTTCAGATACATGAAGAAGACCACTTTTGCCATGGAAGTCAACAAAAGCGCCATAAGGCATAACTGTTTTCACTACACCGACGAAAATATCACCTTCTGCGGGCATAAAGGTAATACGGCGTATTCTATCTAAGGCAAGTTCTATACCTGCTTTATCGGAACTTGATACAGCTACGATGCCTTTATCCCCTACTTCAGTTATAGAAATATGGGTACCAGTTTGTTCTTGAATTTCTTGAATAATTTTACCACCTGGTCCAATGACGGCACCAATAAAACCTTTTTCAATCGTTAACTCAACAATTCTAGGAGCATGTGGCTTATAATCTTCCCTTGGAGCAGCTATTGTTTTCAGCATTTCCCCAAGTATATGAATACGACCTTCCTTAGCTTGAATTAGGGCATTTTCCATGACCTGATAAGGAAGACCATCTACCTTAATATCCATTTGACAGGCAGTAATACCTTTATCAGTACCCGTTACTTTGAAATCCATATCACCCAAAGCATCCTCATCACCAAGAATATCTGATAAAATGGCATAATTAGAACCATCTGTAATCAAGCCCATAGCAATTCCTGAAACGGGTGCTTTAATCTGAACCCCTGCGTCCATGAGTGCCAAAGTACCCGCACAAACAGTAGCCATAGAAGAAGAACCATTTGATTCTAAAATATCAGAAACAATGCGTAGAGTATAAGGAAAAACATCGGGCATTACCTGTCTCAAAGAACGTTGAGCCAAATTTGCATGACCCACTTCCCTTCTACCAGGCCCTCTGTTAGGCTTTACTTCACCTACAGAATAACCAGGAAAATTATAATGAAGGATAAATTTTTCATATCCAAGAGCGTAGGCAATATCCACCATCATTTCGTCCGATTTGGTACCGAGCGTAAGCGAAGTCAACGATTGGGTTTCTCCTCTGGTAAAGATAGCAGAACCGTGGGTAGAAGGTAAATAATCGACTTCACACCAAATAGAACGGATATCCTTAAGGCCACGACCATCGAGTCTCACCTTTTCATTCAGAACAATTCCTCTAATGGTTTCCTTTTTGACCTTATCATAATAGGAAGAAATGAAAGATTGATTTTGAGCGAACCACTCCTCACCCATTTCAGCGAGTAAATTTTCCTTTAATTCCTTCTTAACACTATCCAACGCAGCTTTACGAGTTGCCTTATCGGAGGCAGCGCGCGCGATATCAGCTATTTTATCTTTACACTTTAGGGCAACAAGATTTTTGACTTCCTCATTTTGAGGAATTTCTGCCAGCGTTCTTTTATTCAGCGCCTTCTCCCCAACTTTATTTGCCAGCTCTTGTTGTGCAAGAATTTGCACTTTAATAGCTTCGTGAGCTAATTTAATTGCGTCAATTAAATCTTTTTCAGAACATTCTTTTGCCTCACCTTCAACCATCATTACGTTATCCATTGTTGCGGCAACGATAAAGTCCATATCGGCCTCTTTCAGCGCATCGCGCAAAGGATTAACATGAAAAACACCATTTATTCTGGCCACGCGGACTTCAGAAATCAAATCGGGGAAATTTATATCTGAGACAGCTAAAGCTGCTGAAGCTGCCAATGCAGCATAAGCGTCGGGTAAATTTTCTTTATCTCCAGAAATCTGATGAATGATAACTTGAGTTTCATTCATATAACCGTCTGGAAAGAGAGGACGAATGGCTCTGTCCACTAGGCGTGAAATGAGCACTTCATAATCTGAAATTTTGGTTTCACGACGAAAAAAGTTCCCAGGTATTCTACCGGCGGAAGCAAATTTTTCCTGATAATCAACCGATAAGGGAAAGAAATCTTGCCCAGCTTTAGCTTCCTTAGAGGAAACAACGGTAGCAAATAACATCGTATCACCGATACGAACTACAACAGAACCATCAGCTAGGGAAGCTAATTTTCCAGTTTCTAGGGTTACTTGTCGACCATCCGGTAAATTAAAGGACGATGAGATTGGAATCTGTTGTCCCATTTGTTAACTAGTTTAAAACGCTTTATAAAATTATAGTCACTCTGTCCAACTAAAACTAAAAGAGGCTGAGTATTTAGAATACTCGAGCCAATTTTAAAACTTTGACAACTTGTGTTATAAATAACACGCATCGAAAAAAATTACTTACGAATACCGAGTTTTTCAATAAGTTCCCGATACTTCGTGATATCTTTTTGTGCCAAATAATGAAGCAATTGCTTTCTTTTTCCAACCAGTGCTAAAAGAGTTCTTCTGCAAGAGTGATCTTTTGGATTTTTCTGGAGGTGCTTAGATAATTCTTGCACTCTGAAAGTGAACAATGCTGCTTGTCCCTCTATGGAACCACTGTTTGTAGCTGATCCGCCATGCGTCTGGAAGATATCAGCTTTTTTTTCTTTTGTTAAATAAATTCCCATATTCTTATTTTAACCGTTAGTGATCATATAAATCATTTACAGCGCGGCAAAAGTAAGGATTATTTATTAATAATCCAATTAATTTTAAGCGTTCAAATTTTTAATTGCTTCGGTAAGTTTTGGCACTACGTCAAAAAGATCTCCAACTACGCCATAATTAGCCGATTTAAAAAAGGGTGCTTCCGGATCTTTATTAATAACCACGATGGTCTTAGAGTTATTTACACCTGCTAAATGCTGGATAGCTCCAGATATACCGATAGCAATATAAAGGTTTGGACGAATGGCAATCCCTGTTTGGCCTACATGCTCATGATGCGGACGCCAATCAGCATCGGACACTGGTCTAGAACAAGCTGTGGTAGCATGGAGCACATCAGCTAATTCTTCTACAATCCCCCAATTTTCAGGGCCTTTTAAACCTCTGCCACCTGAGACAACTCTCTCTGCTTCAGGAAGTGGGGTTACATTGCTTTGTAATTTATCAACGGATAAAACCTTTATACCTGGTTGAAGAACGTCTAAGGTTAGCTGTTGAATCTCAGCATTTGACCCTACTACATTGATTTGTAAAGAATTACCTAACACAGATACTACCTTTACATTAGTAAGGATATCAATATTAACTAAAGCTTTACTTGAAAACACCCCTTTTCGAACAGAGAATCCGTTATCCGTATTTGGAATATCTATGGCAGCACTAACCGAGCCAGCATCCAAAAGATAAGCAATATTGCCGATTAGCGATTTTCCGTTTGAGGAATGACTGAGTACAATCACAGAAGCCTCTAACTTTTTTGCAGCCTGAGCTATTGCAGCACTAAAAACCTGATTATCAAAAAAATTAAAACCTAACGAATCATTTTGATGAACTAGCGTTGCACCGTATAAACCAAGTGAAGTTGCATCCTCTGCATTTCCTAAAAGGAGCGCCTGACAAGAAGTCCCTAATTTTTGGGCGGTCAGATAACCGTAATAAACTGCTTCCAAAGCGGCTTTACGAACTTTACCATTTTCTGTTTCTACAAAAACTAAAACCATGATGATACAATTTAAAATGGAATTAAATAACTTTCGCTTCTTCTCTTAATAATCTGGCCAATTCAGCCATATTCTCGGGATCAATATACTGAACAGCCTTTTTTGCGGGAGGAAGTTCATGAGACACAATGCTTATTTTTGATGAATATGGCTGAGGCGTAACAACGTTTAAAGGTTTACTTTTTGCCGTCATGATTCCCTTCATATTTGGAATGCGCTGCTCTGCCATACCCTTCGCTGCACTGATAACAAAAGGGGTATTCACTTGAATGGTCTCCGTTCCACCTTCCATATCCCTCTTTACAATAGCTTCATTTTCAGTTACTATATCCAAATGGGAAGCAAAAGAAATAAAAGGTAAATTAAGCTGTGCAGCCAATCTGCCACCTACCTCAGCTCCATTGTAGTCTATGGTTTCCTTACCTGTAAAAATAATATCGAAGGCATGTTGTTGAATAAATGAAGCCATTTGAAATGCCACCTGATCCGCTGAAACTGCTTCAGTATCGATTCTGTATGCATCGGTAGCGCCGATAGCCAGTGCTTTTCGAATTATAGGATCATTTTCCGATGGACCAACATGCAAAACAGAAACGCTTCCGCCCCACTTTTCCTGTATTTCAATAGCTTTGACTAGAGCATACCATTCATCATAAGGATTCATAATAAAGGTTATACCCGCCGTTTCCAATTTTGTATTATCACCATTAAAAGCAATCTTTGCTGTAGTATCCGGTGTTTTACTGATGCAGACTAATAATTTCATAGGGAAATTTTCTACTTTTTCTAATGAATTTGATTTGCAAATATACCTAAATTGTTTTTGTTTTGCTTGAAAAAATAGCGAATTTTCGCTGAATAGAATTTTATATGACGACAACTTCGCAACGACTAAATCTTCTTCTTGGCATTTTAAAGGAAACGCCTACTGATTCATTTGTTATTTTTGCCATTGCCAAGGAATATGAAAATATTGGCAACCAAAATGAGGCCATTAAATACTATCAAAAACTGTATCATTTAGATCCAGATTACGTAGGTTTATATTTTCACTGGGGGAAAATACTTGAAGAGATGAATGCATCGGATAAAGCCATTGAAATTTATTCCATGGGCATAGCGGTTGCTTCTCAGCAAAAGGATGGACATGCGGAGAGAGAACTGCGTGCCGCTAAATATAATTGTGAACTACTCCTGTAATATTTAAGGGTAAATGCGTTTGTCTTTACCCATTTTTAAGTTACTTTTGGAAAAAAAATATGGATTGGTGTAAAAAAGGCGTAAAAGTATCATTTATACATTCAAATGATACTGGTGTTATTGTCAATATTTTAGACACCGATTTAGTATTGATTAGGCTGGATGCAGATCAATTAGAAATTCCTGCATTTACAGAAGATATTCAGCCCTTTGAGGCAGATACACCTAAAAAAATTATAGTAAATAAGCCGGTTACAAAGAAAGAAATCTTTCAACAAAATGAACCTAAACCTCTTTCCTATACCATTTTACATAGTCAAGGCATTCAAATAGCTTTTGTCCCCATATTGGATAAAAAGAACGATCCAACGGACAAATTTCAGCCTTACCTCATCAACGATACCCCTTATGATTATAGCTTTACAATTAGCCTGCATTTAAAACTTTTTAAAGCCTGGATTCACGAAGGTAAACTGGATAGCATGACCTTTTTTAAATTGCCCGAATTCGAAAATGATTATTTAAACGAATCTCCAGAGTTAAATGCCATATTTAATAGAATTTCAACCGAAGGTCCCGGTCCAGATATTGAAAAAAAGATGAAATTAAAAGCAAAGACCTTTTTTAATACTAAACAAACTGCCCCACTTATAAATAAACCCTCTCATTTATTTGTTTTATTGGAGAAATCAACAGGATTTGACGTTTCTCAAAAATCAGAAAAAGATTCATTAAAAGATTATACTTTAGAAAACGCTAAACCGCTAACATCAAAAAAAGATAAAATCTACACACCTCAGCATGCCGTAAAATCAAAATCTGAATTTAGTATAGAATTAGACTTACATATTGAAGTATTATCTTCAGAGGATAACAAGATTTCCAATTCCCAGATATTACAACTTCAAATGAAAAAATTTGAAGCATATATCGATGAGGCTGTTCGCCAAGGTGTTGAAAGAGTATTCATCATACACGGCATAGGAAAAGGTCATTTAAGAAACCTAATTACTGCCGCTTTAATAAGGAATCCTAATGTTATCACGTTTAAAAACGAATTTCACCCGAGATATGGGCATGGAGCTACTGAGGTAATATTTATTTAACCTCAGTATCATCATCGGCTAAACCAATCATTTTTAATATTCCGTATTCGTTAGATCTTCCTGAACTTCTTGAGACAAGTTCTGAAATGAAACCGGCTAAAAAAAGCTGTGTACCTAAAATCATGCAGGTAAGACTTAGATAAAAGAAAGGATTATCTGTTAACTTCATCAATAAATAACCCTGATACATAAATATCATTTTCCTTATGCCTAAATAGGCTGCGGAAACGAAACCAATGCCAAAAAGCAATGTACCCAGAGATCCAAAAAAATGCATAGGGCTTTTTGAAAATTTGCCCATAAAAGTTATGGACATCAGGTCTAAAAAGCCGTTTAAAAATCGTTCAAAACCAAATTTAGACACCCCAAATTTTCTAGCTCTGTGCTCTACTACTTTTTCACCAATTTTATAAAATCCTGCCCATTTAGCTAATAGAGGAATATATCTGTGCATTTCTCCATACACTTCAATCGCCTTAACTACCTCCTGACGGTAAGCTTTTAAACCACAATTAAAATCGTTTAGATCAATCTTTGAAATTCGTCGGGTTACACTATTAAAAAATTTAGACGGAATAGTTTTTCCTAAGGGATCGTGTCTTTTTTTCTTCCAACCAGAAACAAGATCAAATTTATCTTCAACAATCATTTTATACAAACCTGGAATTTCATCAGGACTATCTTGTAAATCTGCATCCATGGTTATAACAACCTTACCCACTACTTTTTGGAAAGCAGAATGTAACGCAGCCGATTTGCCATAATTCCGTCTAAATCTTATGCCCTTTACCGATGGAAATTGTTGGTTAAGATCCTCTATAACCGACCATGAATTATCAGTACTTCCATCATCCACTAAAATGACTTCATAAGAATAAGCATTTTCCAACATCACCTTATCGATCCAATGTACTAACTCAACCAATGATTCATCCTCATTATAAAGAGGTACTACCACAGAAATATCTAATAAATAGGTCATATTAATCCTTTTTAAAAATATAGGCAAAAAGCATAGATAACAAAAAACCGGCAGGTAATCCTTGCACGTAACTGAATAAAATAGTTTTCGCTTTCACATGGCTATAAAGTTCTTCTTTTGATATTTTCCATGCAGACTGCTGTTCTGACGAGGAAAGGACGGAATTTGAATTCAGACCATCTTGAATTACATCAAATTGTATATCTATTAACTGACTATCAAAGTAGTTAATCATCAAATAATAAAAGAAATTATAAAAGGCAGAATTGAGAAAAAAAATAAAGAAAAGACCTCTAAGACCTGTAATAAAAGGAAATGAGATGGCATTACGACGCTCAAAATGAATAAAAAGGCCAAAAGCAAGAAATAAAATGGAAAAGCTTCCCCAATAGATATTAGGATTAAAAAATTGTTTTTTATCGATCCAATAGAAAAGAAAGAAATAAATACAAGTAAGCGTACCAGCTGCGAATCCAAGATATGCTGGTTTAAGAAAATTAAATGTTATACGCATATTTATCCAATGTCAGGTATATGATTTTTCTTTCTTCCAATCAAGCCTCCAATCAAGCCAACGAAAAGGGCGTAAATAATTGGACCAGTAATTAAGCCTTTTGCTAAATTTGCCAAAGAAAATCCTTCTTTGAGTTTCACCAGCGCTTGTTCGACCTGCCCCTCATTCATTCCCATTTTAAGATACATTTCCTCCATCTGTCTTATCATGACATCAATAAAACTTGCATCGACGTAAGTAAGGTAAACGAGATTAAATAAAGAGGTCAAAAAACCACATACAGCGCCAACCATGGCTGCCACCTGAAAAGAATCTTTAAAATGAATAAAACCATTTAATTCTTCATTTCTGTAAGATTTTACCGCTTGGACAGCGAGTATTAGGACCAGAATGAATGACCCCATGGTAAAGAATCCTTGCTGTTGAAAAGAAACGGAATCTCCAGCAAAGAGATACCCCATCAAAGTAACGCCAACGGTTAACAAACCTGCCAATATTCCAAATCTATATGCGTGGGACCATTTGGCTGAAAACGATAATGAATTTTCTTTAGTACTTTCCATTTTTATTAAAATTTAGGTCAAATATATTAAAAATCGCTATAAAGATGCTCATCGTTCAAAACTAGTTTACCGTTATTAAACACGCATACAATCTTGCCAGTCATTATTTCATTCCAAAGAGGTGAATTTTCAGAAAGTGATGTATTATCATCTTTTTGTATAACAGCCTTAGCATTAGGTAAAAAGAAAGTAAGATTAGCCTTAGCTCCTTCTTGAATGACAGGTAATTCCACCTTAAATATACGTCGGGGATGATAGGCTAAAATATCAACCATGTTAAGTAATGGAAGTTCAGAAAAATGAGTTCTTAGCATTTGAAAAACGTGTTGCAAAGAAATTGAACCGAACGAAGCATAAGGAAATTCCAATTTTTTATGTTCTGATTCCCATGGCAAATGATTAGAACTAATTAGTTGGATTGTTCCATCTAAAACGGCTTCCTTTAAAGCCATTCTATCATTTTCCGTTCTCAACGGAGGCATCATTTTAAAATTCACATCAAAAGATTCCAAATCATTTTCTGAATAAACCAAATTAAAAATTGGTACGGAAGCAAAAAGCGATTGATTTAATTTATCTGATTTTCGTAATCTGTCAACCCCTGCTTTTGAGCTTAAGCCCCAAAGAAATAATTTTCCATCGGCATAATCGAGTAAAGAAAGATCTCGCTGAATCATTAAATCTTCAGCAACGTCAGGAATACCGGGGAGACCTAACAGAGCACTTATTCTACCTTCATGAATTTGTCCATCTACGGCCAGCTTAAAATCCATAGGAAAATGGATACAAATACCATCGAAGCCGATCATATATTTCAATGCCCGATAAAATAATCCAGCATTATCAACAGGTTTCAGGCCATCAGAAAAACCAATAGCGCCTGCTTTATGTAAATCCATGAGCTCTGCCATTTCTTTTCCTTCTCCCTTTTCGCTTAATGAGGCAATAGGGAAAATTTCAACAGCTTCCTTATGGTTTAACTGAGTCAAATAATGTATTGCCGCTTTATTGTCCACCCTTGGATGGGTATCAGGCCAAGGAGCTAAAGCGGTAAATCCACCGGCCGCTGCGGTAGCCCTCAATGATGATAAAGATTCACGGTGTTCTTCTCCCGGATCCCCATGACTTGCACCAATATCCATCCATCCAATGGAAACATGAAGGTCTTCTATCGCAATAACCTTTGCGTCAGGTGCTAACAGATTAACACCTATTTTACGTATTATACCTTCGCTGATGAATAAATCTACCTTATCCGTTGTAGAGGGATAACTTCGGTCAACCAGGGTAACGTTTTTAAATAACCAAGTCATTGTCGAGAGAATTATTGAACTAATTTAGGGTATCGTCTATTATTTACCCAAATAAAATCATTTTCTGTTTTAGTTAAAACAGAAGAAAAGGGTCTGACTAACATTTCGTCGATAAAAACATTTGTTTTTTTAAGATCTGGATTATTCGCGATAATCGTTATTTGGCTTCCACTGCGATGAAGAACCCATGGTATTTCAATCAAGGCCCAACCATCATCGTCAAAAACATGGATATTGGGGTGAGAGGGGAAGATCTCTTCGAATTTCTCCTTATTTTTTGTTACCTCTGTGATGGTAAATTGCGAGGTAGTGCGTTTGTCCTCATCTATAAACATCCAAATAGAAAATATCCAGGCCCCCTCTTTTGCAATATCCGCTATTTTTCCTTGAAACAAAATATTGCCCGAATTCAGCAAATATTTACAGCCACTATTACCTGCATATTTTAGTGTATTGACATTACCTTTATTCCAATCCTCAAATAAAAATTCAGCATCATCTTCTGAAGAATAGGTCGTTGTATTTGCTTTCAAGTTAGATGATATCAAAACATTAGCCTCTTTGACTTTATCGAGCACTGATTTTTCAAAAGAATTATGCGGCAGAAGGTAAAGAGACATTCTGTCCTCGTCATGTAAAATAGAAGCATATTTTAGCAAATGAGCGTAAGGTTTTCCCCTCTCATTGTCAAGATTACTTTTATCTACCATTAAAAGGAAAGGACGTTTGTCACTCAAGCCTTTTAAAAGCAAAGGATATTTATATGGTTCACTGACCCATTGTAACTGATTGATAGTTTGTTTACGCGAAGTTCTTGTTAGCATAGCACTATTCGTAGGCAATCCTGTTTTTGCCGACATCAATAGCGCTTTTTGCAAAATAAAACCTTCCGGTTCTCTCCAAAATTGATCAGAACCTAAATTAAAATAAGGAATCGTTAATATAGATTGGAATTTCTCTGCTTGAATACCTGTTAAAAAACTTAGTTTTCTACCCAATTCAAGTTCGGGAATAGCTTCCATACCTACATTCAACCTTCTATGATAATGGATAAGATCAAAGGACATAAGAGCGAAGTAAATGCTCCAGACAAAAAAAGCAATACCTTTTCCTTTAAAAAATCTAAATAAAGAAACGGCCATTATTATATGAATGACATAATAAAAAATCCAGGCAAATCTACCCACAGACCTAAATTGTCTAAAAGGTCCGGTATAGGACAATAAACCTTCAAAACCACTAATAATGAATGGCAAACCAAATGAAATGATTAATAATATGATGGCTGATAACATCACAGCAAGTAATCCAACATCTTTTCCAGAAAAGAGCTCATAAAAATAATGCCTCTGTTTTGGTAAAAAATGAATAATTATAAGAAGCAGCAAAAAGAATGGAAAAGTAAGACCGAGATAATGGTATCTTTCTATGTCAGAAAACGACTCCCATTGAATTGAAAAGAGATGATTACTAACCCATCGCCAAAGTGGATTATCCTGAGAAAATAATAATCCACCCGGTGTGGCATTAAACTGAAAGAACCCCCAAGGTTGAGGGCTTCGGTCTAAAGGTTGATTTCCACCATTTACCCACATAAATAACAGGGTAAATGGAATAATGACGGCACCTAATAAATGTATTATAAAAACGGGAACTGGCGGTTTTTTCTCAGGACTAAAATACCAGAAAAAAGAAAAAAGTAAAGAAAAAGAAAATATAAAAGCAACATAATAAAAGTGAATACCTGCTGCCAGAAAGGTGAGTATTATGAGGGGAACGAGGGTTTTAAAAAAGGGTTTTTTACTGTACAAAAGCCAATAGTACAATAAACCGGGAATAACTGCCAGATGAGCCAAACCCAAATGTGCCTCCATTCTCAATAATTGCGGTGATAAAAAAGCAATGGTTAAGGATGTCGCAGCGGCGATATAAAAAGGTAAGCCGAGTAAAAGACCTATCTTATAAAGATACAGAACGCCTATTAAAAAGCTGAAAAGAAGAAAAAAATGAATAATTTTTGGCAAATAATCTGTGAGATCTACCCCATTATTATACAGCCATTTTAAAGGAAATGATATCGTTGCCAAACCGTCAGCTGCCACAATATTTTCACCATAAGGGTAATTCATTCCATCGTAATGATTGAATGTCTTATCAAATTTAATGTGATAAAGTGGGACTAAATAGCTTTTAATTCCATCTCCATAAGGCTCAACTACATAATGAGGTGGAAGATTGATCCATTCGCTCCACCGATAACTTATTAAGGATAACGTGAGGAGACAAAACAATATGAACCAACTTGATTTTTTAAAACTATTCGGCATTTATGAAATACATTATTTCCACCATCTAAGAATAAAAGTTTCCAAAAGTAAAAAGATTAAGGCAGCGATTAAAAAATAACGCCATAAAATTACACCTTGATTTTGCTCTGAAACATTTGCGGATAAGATAGAGGCTTCACCCGGGGTAAAAACTTTAAAAAAATCACCTAGACTTTCTTTAAGTTCATTAAATGAGAAGTATGAAAGATCAGATTCCAATCTATTATAATTAAAGGCAAACTCATGAATGACATTATCGCTTTCGTCAACGACCTGATATTGCCCGGCTTCCTTCAATTGTCCATTTAGAGATAAACTTAAAGACTGCCCTAAAAACCTTTGCCCGGGAATAAATTCACCTTTTAAGCCTTTGATTTTATATACTTTATCTGTTGAAATATTATTTAACGGAATAGTTACCAATTCATCTTTTCCTGCAATAAATGAAACAGGCTGATTTCCACCTCCTGCAATGCCCAATTTATAGAGAAGAGGAATAAAGATATCACTTTGATTAACCAAAGAATTGAACTCTTCAGAGAGAGGAGCTGATGACCTATAGAAAATACCACCTCCCACATTAAAGGCACTCAAATAACTGGTACCGTCCCGGTAGGTAAGTAATTTTTGTTCTCCAAAAATAGATGAATTTTCAAAACTAAAATTCCCCTTAGTGACAGGTAATTTCATCATAACCTTAGATGGTTCATACACATCTCTGAAAGCAAAAGACGCAAGATCTATCTCCCCCACCTGTCGTTCCACCTGACTAAAATTAAGTATCCGAGGTATTTGAATTTTGCTGAAAAAGGTATTATAATCAGCTAATTGAGGGTTTGCCTGTGGAAAAAATAAAACATTTTTGCCTGTTTCAAGGTATGAAAGCACGGTGGATGCTAATCCGGAACTTACCTCAGGAATTTCATCCAAGATAATCAAATCATACTTATCCCATTTTTCATAAGAAATTTTATTAGCAGGTTGATAATCCACTTTAAAAGGCGTCATTCCTACAAAGGCTGCTGTAAAGGCCTCATTTGGTTTGTCCTTAGATATAATTAAGACTTCAATGGAAGGAATAACCTCGAAGGAAATAAAGTATTTGTCATCAAACTGAATAGGATAATCAGTAATACTCAGGGAGGCTTTTTGCCATCCAACTTTATCGAGAGAGAGGAAAACGGTATCTATTCTGGATTCGCCAGCGGCCATATTAAAAGAACCAAGAGGCCTATTTTGACCATCAAACTGTAAGGAAAGCCTTATATTTTCCGCCGTGGCCGTTCCTCTGTTTCTGGTTTGAACAATTAATGGTATTTTTTCTTTCCACAATCTTACAGGAGAATCAAACCAAACGGAATCTATAGAAATATTGTTTTGTTCAATAGCTTCAACAGGCACGAGGGCCATAGAGACAGAACTATCTGCCGTTACAGTAAAGTCAGAAATACTCTTTTGAAAGTCAGAAATCTGGTAAATAAATGCATTTTGCGCTTTGTCATTAAACAGCGCTTGTTTTTGTTTCTCAAGAATCAATTGTAGCGGCTGAACTGACGGCGAAACCTGAATTTCTTCTATCAGATCGAGGGCATCTTCCCTGGCCAAAAAACGGTTATTCCACGAACTTGAAGCATTATTTATCAAATAAAATTTATCTTCCCGACCAAAACCGAGAATAATATCTCTTGCCCTTTCTTTAGCTATTTCAAGCATAGGTGCATCCCTGGTGATACCTTGCATGCTAAAGCTATTATCAACAAAAATACTTATGTGTTTAATTCCTTTATTTGAAATTTTACCCGAGGGAATAAAAGGTTGGGAAAACGCAAAAACCAGGGCTGCAAAGGCCAATAATCTCATGGCCAATATTAAACGTTTTTTCACCTTAGACCGATTCTGCTTTTCCTCCTTTATAGATTGTAGCAAACGAACATTACTGAAGTAAACCTTCCTGAATCGTCTAAAATGAAAAAGATGAATGATTATTGGAATAGAAAGACCTAATAACCCCCACAAAAAAAAAGGAAATAAAAATTGCATGCCTTACAGTATAAAATTAGCACAATAATAAAGTTATATCCAAAGAATTAAAAATTATTCTTTTATTGTGCAAAAATAAAGTAAAGTGGGATACCAAATCAAAGAAATATTTTATACCCTACAGGGCGAAGGTGCTATGGCAGGCAGACCAGCTGTATTTTGCCGATTTACAGGATGTAATTTATGGAGTGGGCGCGAAGAAGACAGGGCACAGGCCATTTGTACTTTTTGTGATACTGATTTCAGAGGTACCGACGGGTTAAATGGAGGAACCTATCCCGACGCAGAACATTTAGCCATGAAAATTGCTTCTTGCTGGCCCGACCTTTCAAAAGGAACTCCTTATGTGGTTTGTACGGGTGGAGAACCTCTTTTACAAATGGATGTCGCATTTACCCAGGCTATAAAAAAATATGGATTTGAGATAGCGGTAGAAACGAATGGCACAAAACCCCTAGTTGATGGCATAGACTGGGTTTGTGTAAGCCCCAAATCTACGGCGAACCTAGTGGTTACAGAGGGAAATGAACTCAAACTTGTTTACCCACAAATAGATGCTGCCCCTGAACAATATGAAAAATTATCGTTCGACCATTTTTATCTACAACCAATGGATGGAGAAAATGCTAAAATTACAGAGCAACAAACACTAGAATATTGTTTAAAAAATCCACAATGGAAAATGAGTGTACAGGTTCATAAATGGCTGAACATACCTTAATTTTAAAATAATAGTAATACTATTAAATAATAAGTTTTGTTATTTTTTAATCTATTTAGAATAATAATTAAGATTTATAAAGTATTTTGCGTTTAATATTTAAAATATTTTATTTATCAACACATTATTCTCTTATGAAAAAACATTTACTTACATTATTGCTTTTTCTTGGAGTGTTCAGCCTGGCACAGGCTCAGCGTTCCATAAGCGGAAAAGTAACAGACGCTAAGGGTGAGGCTCTTATCGGCGCGAGTGTTCTCGTTAAAGGTTCAACGGGAGGCACAGTTTCTGACATAGATGGAACTTATTCCATCAGTGTACCTACAGGTTCTAACGTATTGGTTTTCAGTTATACTGGTTTCAATACAATGGAAATAACCTTAGGAACTTCAAACACTGTTGACGTAACCTTAGAGGAAGGAATTTTGCTTGAGGAAGCAGTAGTTACTGCTTTGGGAATCAAGCGTTCCGAGAAATCTCTAACTTATGCGGCACAACAAATTAATAATGAGCAATTAACGATTATTCGTCAAACGAACATTAATAATGCGTTAGCTGGTAAAATTGCAGGTGTACAGGTTCGCAGCCAATCTTCCATGAAGTTAAATTCAGGAGCTTCTATTCGTATTCGTGGTGCCGGATCTTTGTCAGATAAAGGACCATTGTATGTTGTTGACGGAACGCCTGTTACAAACTCATTTGACTTCAACATGGATGATGTGGAGAGTGTTACCGTTTTAAAGGGACCTAACGCAACAGCTATTTACGGTCAACGTGGAGATGCTGGTGTTATCGTGGTAACAACTAAAAAAGGCAATAAAGGTAAAGGTATTGGTGTAGAAGTTAACCAAAGTACTTTCTTTGATAAAGTATATATCCTACCTGAATATCAAAACACCCACGCAGGTGGTGGTGAGTCAGAACTTATCAAATTTACATGGAACGCAGGTATGCCAGCTGATTGGAAAGCATTGGATGGTAAATTTTATCACGACTATGAGGATGACGCTAGCTGGGGTCCTAAAATGACAGGACAAGAGTACATTCCTTGGTATTCATGGTATAAAAGTGATAAGAATCCATATTATATGCAAACAGCGAAGTTGGAAGGTCAGCCAAACAATATCCGCGATTTCTATAATACAGGTATTACTACGTTGAATAACGTCAACTTCAAAACGGGAGGAGATAATTATAATCTACGTGTATCTTTATCAAACCAAGGTGCAAAAGGTATGTTACCTAACTCTGGTTCAGACAAATATACTGTGGCTACCAATACCAATGTAGATTTAGGAAAATACATTACGATTGGAGCGAACATAAACTATGTTACGAACAGAATTACAGGTGAATTTTCTGATGGATATAGCAATAATTCAACAGGATCATTTAATTCATGGTTTCACCGTGATTTAGATTTCACTAAAATGAAGGAACTTCAGGGAATGACTTCACCTGAAGGATATTTAGCTAGCTGGAACCATTACAACGTTCCAAAATATAACACCAGTCCAAGAAATTTCTATGCTGCAAACTACTGGTATAATCCTTATGATTATTTCAATAACAGAAATATTGTAACGAACACCAGAAGATTTTTTGGTGATGTTAACTTAACGGCAAAATTGAGTGATAAATTCAAGATTACTGGATTTATCCGTAGAAATGAGTACCAGACAGATTTTGAAGATAAATTAAATAACATATTACAATTATCTGGTTTACAAACAGGTTACTTTAATGCTTATTCTACGCAGTTAACTTATTTCAGAGAAGATAATTATGAAGCTATTGCTACTTATGCTGATAAATTTGGAGATATCAGTGTTGAAGCGAATGGTGGTGTGAATATGAGAATTGAAAAGGCTAAATCAATAGCTGGTTCAACTTCTCAGGGATTAAACGTTCCTGATTTATTTACAGTTGGAAATTCAAAAGTGGCTCAAGTACCTTCAGAAAGTAGGTCATTAAAGCAGGTAAATTCTGTATATGCCAGAGGTTCTTTTGGTTATAAGAGTTTATTATACCTAGACTGGTCTGCAAGAAACGATTGGAGTTCTGCTCTACCTGCAAACGCAAACAGTTATTTTTATCCAAGTTTAGGAACGAGTTTTGTATTCAGCGAATTAACAGCTGATGCCCTTCCATTCTTAAGTTTTGGTAAAGTTAGAGCATCCGTTGCTCAAGTAGGTTCTGATCTGGGAGCCTATCAATTAGATTTATTTTATGGATTAAATGCTAACCAATGGACGGCAGGTAACTTCCTTATGGCAACACCGGACGGTTTGATTGATGCGGGTATTAAACCATCATTATCATCTGCTTTGGAGGTAGGTACAGATTTGAAATTCTTTAATAACAGAGTTGGCTTAAGTGCAACTTATTTCAAAGAAAAGAAAATCAATGAAATTTTAAGTATTCCTATTACCTCTGCGAGTGGATTTGGCAGTAAATTAATTAATGCGGGTAGAATTGACCGTTGGGGCGTTGAACTTGCTGTAGATTTAAATCCTATCAAAACAAGAGATTTAAACTGGGATGTAACTTTAAACTTTGCCAGTATCGATAATGAGGTTAAAGAGTTAACAGCAGGTATTACTGAACAATTAGTAGGTGTAAATAGTGCTTTTACAGGATTTGGCGTACGTCAGGTGAATGTAGTTGGCGAGAAATGGGGACAATTACGTGGTGGAGCCATTAAGCGCGACGACCAAGGAAGAGCTATTTTAGATAAAGATGGACTATACACAGCGGTAAATAATCAATATTTAGGAAGTGTTTTACCTGATGTAACGGGTGGATTTGTAAGTCAGTTAACTTACAAAAATTTCTCTTTCAGCTTTAACATTGACTATTCATTTGGTGGTAAATACTATTCATTATCTGATGCATGGGGTAAATTCTCTGGATTATTTGCAGCAACAGGTGCATTGAATGACAAAGGAAATAATGTTCGTGACGATGTAAGTGCTGGTGGTGGTGTGAAAGTAGAAGGTGTAAATGCAGCGGGAGAACCTGTAACTATGTACGCTGATGGCTTCAATTATTTCCACCAGTTTGTAAATAGAGGTATTGCTGAAGATCATTTATTTGATTTATCTTTTGTGAAATTAAGAGAAGTAAGTTTTGGTTACAGTATTCCTGTGGCAAATACTTCTTTTGCTAAATTCGTTCAGGGAGCAACTATTTCATTAGTAGCAAGAAACCCTTGGTTAATTTATGCACAAAATCGCGATTTTGACCCAAGCGAACTTGCTGGTACTTTTGGTGAAAACGGACAATTTCCTGGCACAAGAAGTATTGGATTTAACCTTAAATTACAATTCTAATAAACAGAAATATGAAACGAAATAATAATTCTACATTTTTCCTTTTGATGCTTTTAGCATCCATTGGATTTTTTCCCGCTTGCGATAGTTTTACGGACTTTGGGGATACTAATGTTGACCCAAACAGAACAAACAAGCCGGTAACTGCCGCTTTAATAACCAATGCCATTGCAGGAATGGGCGCTGCTTTTATAACAGAAGGTCTATACTGCCAGTATTTTGCTCAATCTCAATATACTGATGGTTCTTTATACTCCAGAACAGAAGGTGGGTTTGGCACCTACTCAGGCGTACTCTATGATCTTCAAAATGTAATCATTAACAATACTGATGCAGATTTAAAAACTGCCGCATTAGTTCAGGGTTCTAACGCAAATCAAATAGCGGTTTCTCGCATTTTGAAAGCTTATTACTTTGCAAGATTAACTGATTATTTTGGTGATTTACCTTACACTCAGGCACTTACTGGAGAAGTAAAACCTGTTTATGATGCCCAACAAACCATTTATAATGGTATTTTCAAAGAGTTAGACGAAGCGGTAAAACAATTTGACGGTGGAGTAGCTGCAAGAGGTGATATCCTTTTCAGTGGAAATATCACTCGTTGGAAGAAATTTGCCAATTCTTTAAGATTAGTTTTGGCAATTCGTATTTCTAAAGCAGATGCCGCTACGGGTGCAACCCAGGCAAAAGCTGCTTTAGCTGCTGATGGAGGTGTTATTACTACAAATGCTGATAATGCGATGTTAAATTATCCTGGTGGGAACTTTAACAATCCTTGGTATGCTGCTTACTTGACTCGTCAAGATCAGGCCATTAGCGAAATCATGGTAAAAATGTTAAATGAAAGAACTGACCCAAGGGTAAATTCTTTTGCAACCGCTGACAAGACAGGTAAAATTACAGGCATTCCTTACGGACTTCCAAGAGAACAAGCGATTCAGTTTACCAATGCTAATCCAACCTGGTCATTCGTTTTAGCTCCTTCTTTTAGAGCAGCTGCAACACCTCATGCGATTTTAACCTCAGCTGACGTTACTCTTGCACGTGCAGAAGCAGCTTCAATGGGTTGGACGACTGAAAATGCAGAACAGCTTTACAAAGACGGTATTAAGTTATCTATGGAATACTGGAAAGTGTTTACACAGGCATCTTATGACGCTTACAATACAAATGCTCTTGTTGTTTTCAAAGCAGGAGATAATGCAGGAAACTTAGAGAAAATCCGTTTACAAAGATGGTTTACCTTTTATCCTGATGGATTACAAGGTTGGTCTGAATGGAGAAGAACTGGTGTACCAGCGTTAAAACCTACTCCTTTTGCTATAAACTCATCTAAGCAGATTATTAGACGATATATTTATCCTGCAACGGAGGCTACCTTAAATGGTGTAAATTATCAGGCAGCAGTTGGAAAAATATCAGGTGGTGATACAAACGATGGTAAAGTTTGGTGGGATAAATAATTAATTATCCTTTATAAAAGGGGTTAGGTAAGATTTTACCTAACCCCTTTTTTTATGCCATAGATGCTGCATAGGTAATTAGGTTAGCATAATCTGGAGATTTTTTGAGTAATTCAGCATTTCCAACCATGATAAAATGCTCCCTCGCTCTGGTAATGGCAACATTTAATTTCCTATCCACTCCCTCCGTGTTTTTAGACACCAATGTACTTAATTGTCTTGGATAATTAAGACAAGGAGAGTAAATGATTATCGAACGGGCACTACCCTGATACCTTTCAACGGTATCGATAGTAAATAAAGAGATATCTAAACCAATACTGATTAAATATTCCCTGATGCAAGCAATTTGAGCTCTGTATGGCGTTATAATCCCAATATCGGAAGCTGTTAATGCTCTATGCTGCCCTTTAAAATATTGTTGAAAAAATAAAACAATTTGTCCAATTTGTATGGCTTCAAATTGATTACTCTTTCCACTGGCATCCGATAAATCTATTTTTGTTGAAAAAAAACAAACTCTGGAAGATTGAATATTCCAGGCTATTTCAGAATCGAAATTAAAAGAAAGTGCAGGAAGCGGTTGTATTAATTTTTTTTGTTTGTCCGCGTACTCAGGAAGTACCTTAAGCATATCACTATAAAAATGGAATCCTGGAAACGTCATAATTTCCCTGTGCATTCTACCTTGAAAACTCAGTCTGCCAAGTGCCCAATGCCAATTCATTTTTTCAACCCTTTTTATCATCCTTTCAAAAACAGAATCTCGTAAATCATGAAAACCAATAGTCAATAAATCATGATCTTTCACTTCACTTTGATCTTGTGATTGTAAAACAACGGCAGGCAACTGTTTATGATCACCAATTAGAAGATAATGGGGAAAATGAACTAATATCCCAGCCATTGCAGGGTCTGGCAGTTGAGAAGCCTCATCAACCATAATCCTATGAAACTTTTTAAGCTTTAGGAAATCCATATTTTTCTGGAGGGAAGTTAAGGTTGAAATAAAAATTCTTGAATCACCAATTAACTTCAATAATTCTTTCCTGGATTTTATTTTTTCACATTTATTTTTAAAAATATTGGCTCGAAACTTAATTGCTGACGACTGAACATGTCCAATGCGCAAATAATTATCTTTTATATCACCTCCTATGGATTCTACAGCTTCGCAAATTTCATCTACGGCTCTATTTGTAAAAGCAAGAAGCATAATATTTTCATCCGTAGCATAAAAATAATGCGCCACTAAATTTCTGATCATTATACTTGTTTTTCCCGTTCCTGGTGGCCCCCATAAAAGAAAATAGTCTTTAGAATGAATGATAGCATGAAGTAATGACCGTTGTTCATCGGTCATTTTGCTAAAATTATTCTCCGGTATTTGTATTTCAAACCCATCTGAACCACTTGGTGGTATTAATCCTAAGTATAAATTTCTCTTTAATTTTTCAGCGCTTAGGAATCGAAATAAAGATTGATCAAAATTATGAAAGGAATCAAAAAAATCAGGTTCAAGATTCCAATAACTAAATTGCCTGAAAAAAGAATCATCATGTTGAGGAAACATCAGAGAAACGATAATTTCATTTTTTTCAATAGCTAATAAATAAACCTTAAATAGCTGAAAATCGGAGGTAAAATGCTCTTTATCCAGACTAGGATAAAGTATTAAAGTGTCCCCTACTCTAAAATTTGCTCTATTGGCCGTTTTTTCAGTCTTTAAAAATGTAATTTGATTATCCTGATAGGCATGAAGTGCCAGGTGATTTAAGATATCGAAATTTTCTTTCTTATCCTTAACCGATTCCAACCATAAGGACGCTTGACCTTTTGAACCATTTTGGTAATTACCAGACCCAGATTTAGCTAATTTTTGTTCTCTCGCAATAAAACTAATAAACGAATAAAAATATTTTTTTTCAATAGTTGATGCTTCATTAAGTGTTGAAATAAAAAGATTTAAATCTGTTTTAAAGAAACCTTTTGCTTCTGAAAGCTGATCGAATAAAGGTTGAAAAACAGCTTCACCTGCTGACAATAAATTTTCCTGAAACCCGAGATTTATTAAACTTAGCTCAATAAATAATAAATTATTTCTCATGACCATTGCCTTTTGCTGCTGAAGCAAATTGGAAGGTGCAAATCTTAAACTCACAGATTCTCCTGCGTACAGTACAAATCCGGCGACTCTTTTTTTACTCGTTGGTGATTGGATAATTAAATCGTACAAAAGAAATTGATAAAAATGAGGTATGTTGATACCGAAGTCATTTGTCTGATAGGTTTTTCCACTTTTTAACTCAACAATCACTGTTCTATCAGAACCTTCAAAAAGTAAATCTAAGCGACCTTGAATTCCATATATTTCTGATAAAAAGGAAGGCTCCAGGTAACAATGTTTAGATAAAATTTGTTGAATTGGAAAATCTTTGGTTATTGTTTTGAGTAAGTTCCGAAAAATATTTTTCGACGATTCAATTATTTTCAACAAATCGTCGTCAGAGATGAGGGCAAAACTCAGCGGATTCTTTTTAAATACCAAAGGGAATAGATAGTCGAATGAGAGCGAAGGATTTGAGATTAACGCATCTAAAAAGAAGTTAGCAATTTCACCTATAAGCAGGTGAGTTGTTGTTGACTTAAGAGAAAATTTCTTTAACAAATAAGCGTCTGGATTTCCCCCTTTGGATTCAAAACAGTGAGCGATAGCAGTAACATCAAAGAGATAATCTGGTTCAAGAACAAAATGGGTTGGAAGGAAAATGCCATTATCATCCATTTTAACATTGACCAACATACATGAAACAGGTAGTTTACCTATTTCATGGAGGTGAATGATGGTATCTGTGTATACCTCATTTAAATTAAGAACATTAAAATGCACTAAAATTTCGTCATCATCCTCCCAATCTGCTAAAAAATAAATCAAATGTTTTTCGACATCGATTTTATAAATCAGCCCTTTTAAAAAGGGTATGGCCTTGGATGAAGAATTATTATACTGAGGTTTTAACCATTCTACATCTCTTGTGGATGGAAGATTATATGGTAATTCAATTTTATAGAAAGTAATAAATAGAAAATCCAATAGATTTTGTCCCAGCTCGATTAATTTACCTAATTCTTTATCGGATACATCTTCATTTTTATGAATATGTTGAAAACTGATTCTAAAATGATTTAGAGAAAAAGCAATTTCAGATGAAAGACCTAGTTTTTGTTTTAAAAAAGTAATTTTAGAAAATAGGGTATTAAAAAAAATGGTATCTTTTTTAATTATATCGTCAATTACAGCGAATAATAAATCGTTTAACGCATTTAATGTAGACAGACTAACTTTCTCTGGAAGAGCGACAATTAGTTCAAATTCTTCTAAAAATTTTGCGCTGGGCATTTCATTTGAAGGCATAATAACATTAAACCTTTTTGTAGGAATGAAAGAAACTATTCCAACGCATTTGTAAGACACCAAAGACAGCTTCTTTTATGATTCCGCCAGACATTTTTGATGACCCTAAAGTTCTATCTATGAAAGTGATAGGTACTTCTTTTATAATAAATCCAGATTGAAAGGAAGCGAATTTCATTTCTATTTGGAAAGCATAGCCCACAAATTTAATTTTACCTAAATCGAGGGAAGATAAAACACTTCGGTGATAACAAACGAATCCAGCAGTTGGATCCTTAACGGGCATTCCCGTCAATAAACGGACATAAAGAGATGCACCATAAGAAATAAAAATTCTATCAAAAGGCCAATTTTTCACTTTCCCGCCTTTTGTATATCTTGAACCTACAGCGACTTCAGCACCCTGCAAAAAGCAAGCATTTCTTAATTGCACCAAATCAGCAGGAGGATGAGAAAAATCGGCATCCATTTCACAAATAAAATCGTAATGTTTATCCAGGGCCCAATGAAACCCAGCAATATAGGCAGTTCCCAAACCGGCTTTTCCCTTTCTTTTAAGAATAAAAATACGTTCAGGAAAAGATAAAATCATTGAATCCACTAAGTCAGCTGTGCCATCAGGAGACCCATCGTCCACTACCAACACATTAAAATCATCCCCTAAACCTAGTACGGCATTTATTATAGCCGTTATATTTTCCTTCTCGTTATAAGTAGGAATTATCACCAAAGTATCTGCCAAAACAAACTATTTTAAAAAAGCAATAAAAAAATATGTCAAATATAAATAAAACCAATGAAACAGTAGGATTATACAATGTCTTCCTCTTTCCAATTCTTTTGGTGCAAGGGTTTTAAGTCTAAGAAATCATCATCCTTGTTTTTTCCTGACGGCAAATGAGAAGTTGCTTTTACTTTCTCGTCACCTGTAGGAAAAAAGACCATAATTGCCTGAATAAAAACGGAAATACCCCAACCCAGAATTGGATAAATGTACCAATTCACCCCTGGAGAAGTAACTTTATTAATAATAAAAAACAAGACACACCAGGTAAGATAAATTCTAAGGTGTTTATAAAAATCCGTTTTGTTGATACTTTTAGCCATTTTAAAAAACATTTAAATGTAAACCTAAAGCGTGTTTAAAATTTATTTAAATATTACAAAAAACAAATAAAACCAATAAATATTTTGTCTTTTTCCATATTTTTAGTAGTAGAATTTGAAAAAAACATTATCTTGATAAAGTTTTTGTGTTTATTTGTTTGGGTTAGAGGCCCTTGCTGACTTCAGCAAGGGTTTTTTAATGTTTGGGTATTTTATCCATACGTAATAGTGGTTTTACACTAAGTAGCAGACCAGCAAGGGCAAGAAATGCCCCTGCGAGAAAAGGTGCCCCTGGAAAATAAAACGGCGCATTATCTGAGGTAAAGAAACTGAACAAATTAGTCATTAATAAAGGGCCGATAATGGACGTCAGACTAATAAGACTTGTGAGTGAGCCTTGCAAGGTACCTTGTTCATTTGGACCGACCTGATTAGAAATAATCCCTTGAAGTGCCGGACCGGCAAGTCCTCCTAAAGCAAAAGGAATCATAATAGCATACATCATCCAACCTTTAGAAGCTAAAGAAAAAGCGAGTAAGCCAGCGGCATTAAAGATGAGACCAATAAATACAGATTTAACCTGGCCTAATTTAGGAATAACCATTCTTGTTAAACCGCCCTGAACCAAAGCAATGGTAACACCAACGAAACCAAGAGAATAACCAACCTCAGCGGAAGACCATTTAAATTTTTCGATAGTAAAATAAGTCCAGGTACCCTGCGTGGCATATCCAGCCAAATAAATTAACAGTAGAACGCTGGCTAATTTAAGCACCAAAGGGTGGTCCTTTATGTTAAGCAGCGCACCTAAGGGGTTGGCTTTTTTCCATTGAATATTGGATCTATTTTCAGGTTTCAGTGATTCTGGAAGTATAAAATAGCCATAGATAACATTGAGAAGAGTTAAAAAAGCAGCAGCAAAGAAAGGCACTCTGGGACCAAACTGACCTAGTACACCACCTAAGACAGGGCCAATAATAAATCCTAAACCAAAAGCAGCGCCAATCATCCCAAAATTCTGAGCTCTTTTTTCGGCTGGACTAATATCAGCAATATAAGCTGTGGCGGTAGTAAAACTTGCGCCAGTAATACCTGCTAAAATTCTGCCAATAAAAAGCCATCCTAAAGTGGGGGCAAATCCTTGTAATAAATAATCGAGACCAAAGCCAGTCAATGCAGCTAATAAAACAGGTCTTCGTCCAAATTTATCACTTAACATACCCATAACAGGAGCGAAGAGAAACTGCATTATAGCATAGGAAAACATTAAAAGGCCACCATATTTAGAGGCCGCACTTAGTCCTTCCCCTGTTAATTCCATGATTAAAGCGGGAAAAACGGGAATAATAATACCCAAGCCTATAACATCAAGTAGGATGGTAATAAAAATAAAAATGAGAGCACCTGATTTAAATTCGCGTTGCATAGTAAAATATTTGCTGCAAGGTAATTATACTTCGCTATTTAAAAAAGAAACCCGGAACTAAGACCATGAATAGTTCCGGGTTAAAAAATTTATCAACAAAACATTACTCTTCTAGTCCAAGACCATAGTAATACTTTCTTGGGCTATCAGGATATCTCCCTTCTATGAGAAGACCTCCGTCCTTATTTTCAATGGCTTTTTTAAGTTCGGCCACACTTTTGACATCTTGTCTATCTATACGAGTAATAATAAATCCCTCTTCAATGTCAGTGTATCTTCTGAGAAGTCCGGCACTTAATTGTTCCACTTTAACACCCTCCACCTTAAGTTTATCTTTTTCTGCTTTTGTCAAATCAGAGAAAGTAGCACCCAATCTGTCTAGCGTAGCTGAAGGTTCCTCTTTTGACACAATACTGGTATTTCCTGATGAATTCCTCAAGGTTACGGTTATTTTTCTTTCGGTACCATCTCTAAGCACAGTTACAACCATTTCATCACCTGGACGCTTTCGACCCACCATTTCCAATAACTTTGAGGAAGTAGAGATGCTTACACCGTCCATTTCCTTGATAATATCGCCTTGCTTAAGACCAGCTTTTGCAGCGGCACCATCAGACAGAACACTATCTATGTAGACACCTTCGTTAACAGGCAATTTCATTTCCTGAGCGTACCGTCCATCTATGCCCCTGATAATGGCTCCTAAATACCCTCTTTGTACCGTACCGTGTTCCCTTAAATCGGTTACAATTTTAGCCACAATATTACTGGGAACAGCAAATGAATATCCCGCAAATACACCAGTAGGAGATGCAATCGCTGTATTAATACCAATGAGGTCACCTTGAGTGTTTACCAAAGCACCTCCTGAATTACCCGGATTTACAACGGCATCGGTTTGAATAAAAGATTCTATAGGAGCTTTTCCCTCTAAAATATTGATACTTCTGCCAATGGCACTTATAATTCCAGCAGTAACAGTAGATTCTAAATTAAATGGATTACCTACTGCCACGACCCATTCACCTACTTTAAGTGCATCGGAATTAGCAAAAGACAATGTAGGTAAATTTTCTGCATCAATTTTTATTAATGCTACATCTGTGTTTGGGTCCAGACCTATAACCTTAGCCGTTAAAAGTCTCTTATCATGAAGAGTAATTTCGATTTTGTCCGCATCGGCTACCACGTGATTGTTAGTTACGATATATCCATCTGCACTAATTATAACACCTGATCCAGTTCCTTCTTGTTTAGGTTGCTGTCTGGGTTCAGGATTACCAAAAAATCTGCGGAACGTTTCAGGAATCTCTTCCATATCAAACATACCACCAGCATTACTTTTTGCCTTACCAATGGAACGAATGTGAACAACAGCGGGTAAAACCTTTTCGGCAGCCATAGTAAAACCTTCAGAAGGAATGCCAGATAAAGCTCCCTTTTGATTGGTAAGATAGGCAGGAGTTGAGGGATTTGCATAATTAAAAGGTTCCCCCTTTCTAAAAAGGGCTGAAGCAGTTATTGTTATAGCAGCACCCAAAATTGAAGCAAGGATTAATTGAACAAATTTATTTTGCATGTTAATTATGATTTTATTATAAGAAATACATAAAACGCTTTTTGGTTGGATAGGAACACAAAAAAAACATATTGTTAACAAATTTTAACATATTTGCATTGTCATTAAAAAACAAATTTTTTGAATACGAAGTCTTATATTTGTGGCTCAATCAAAATTTGTATTTACATAACATAAGAAAAAGATAATTATTATGGCCGAAATTATCCGAATGCCCCGAATGAGTGATACCATGGAAGAGGGTAACATCATAGGTTGGTTAAAAAAGGTAGGCGATAAAGTAGAGCCGGGCGAAACGTTAGCGGAGGTTGAAACGGACAAAGCTACCATGGAACTCGATGCATTTGTTGAAGGAACGCTTTTATATATAGCTGTTCCTGAGGGTACGGTAGCTATTGATGGCATCATTGCCGTTATAGGACAACCCGGAGAAGACTGGCAGGCAGCTATTAACGGTACGGGATCTGCTGGAAGTTCAACAAGTTTACCAACGGCCAATCCGGCGGCTGAACCAGTCCAACAAGAAAATATACCCGCCCCAATAGTCAGCGATTCAAATGATGGCCAAAGAATAAAAGCCTCTCCTTTAGCAAAAAGTATGGCAAAGGAATCAGGTATAAATCTTGCTCAAATTCAAGGTTCCGGGGAAGGAGGAAGAATTGTAAGAAAAGATGTCATTGGTGTTAAACCTGGTGAAGCCGTAGTACCAACAGTTACAAAAACCGTAGCAGCACCAGCACAAGTGGTACCTATACAGCCTAACACCACTGATTCTTCTTATGAGGATAAGATGGTTAGCCAAATGCGAAAAACCATCGCCAGAAGGTTGAGTGAAAGTAAGTTTACAGCCCCTCATTTTTATCTTTCTGTTGAAATTGATATGGAGAGAGCCATGGTGGTAAGAGAGCAATTGAATCAAAACAGTGAGGTAAGAATTTCTTACAACGACTTAGTCATTCGATCTGTTGCGTCCGCTTTAAAAAAGCACGCCGTTATAAATGCTTCCTGGTTAGGAGACAGGATTCGGTATAACCACGATGTTCATATTGGTGTGGCTGTTGCCGTTGAAGATGGCTTGTTAGTTCCTGTAATAAAACATGCTGACAGGAAAACCCTTTCTCAAATAAATGGAGAAGTTAAAATGCTTGCTGGTAAAGCCAAAGATAAAAAACTTCAACCTGACGAAATGCAAGGAAATACCTTCACCATTTCAAATTTAGGGATGTTTGGCATAGAGGAATTTACCGCAATAATAAATCCACCAGATGCCTGTATTTTAGCTGTAGGCGGTATTATTCAAAAGCCAGTCGTTAAAAATGGTCAAATCGTTGTCGGCAATACTATGAAAGTAACTCTAAGTTGTGATCACAGAGTCGTTGATGGAGCTTCTGGAGCTCAATTTTTACAAACCTTAAAGTCAATACTCGAAGAACCCTTATTGCTCTTAAAATAAAATCGCAATGAAAAAAACCCTTGTTATTGGTGCTTCTTCTAAACCTGGACGGGTATCCAGAGAGGCTGTGTTAAAATTAAGGGAAGCTGGACACGAAGTCATTGCCATCGGTGCGCAAGAAGATAAAATTGGAGATGTTTCCATTCAAACAGGTCATCCATTCATTATGGATGACCTGCATACCGTTACATTATATTTGAATCCGGAAAGACAAACAGCATATTACGATTACTTATTGGGGTTAAAACCAAAAAGAATATTGTTCAACCCAGGAACAGAAAATCCGATCTTAGAAAAGTTAGCTCAACAGCATGATATTGAAACCGAACAAGCTTGTACCCTTGTTCTTCTCTCCTTAGGTGCTTATTGAACTTTAGGCATCTGACAAGCTTCGTCGGCTTTTTTACCACAAAGTGTACAATCTCCTAATTGATCTTTTAACATAGGATTATTTGAGGAACAGGTTCCTCTGAAAGGTTCTCCCGTAAACCAATGTCTAAGGTTCAACAGAAGTACAGAGGCCAACATGAAACTAAAAATGATGCCTAATATAGTTAGAAATTCCATTCTCACATTTTTATTGAATAATATTGCAAATATAAGGTTCTTTTTCTTTAAAATATACTAACATGGCTAATGATTTACATGAGAAAATGGAGGCATTCAGCCGTCTCTTGATAATAATGGATGAATTAAGGGCGAAATGTCCCTGGGATAAAAAACAAACCTTTGACAGTTTGCGTATGCTCACCCTGGAAGAAACTTACGAGCTGTCTGACGCTATCCTAAAGAACAATCTTTCTGACATTCAGGAAGAAATTGGTGATGTATTTTTGCATTTAGTCTTTTACAGTAAAATAGCTGAAGAATCCAATGCCTTCGATGTAGCCGATTGTCTTCATAGTATTTGTGAAAAATTGATTAGAAGACACCCACATATTTATGGTGATGCAAAAGTTAATTCAGCGGAAGAAGTAAAGAAAAACTGGGAACAGATTAAATTGACAGAAGGTAAAAAATCAGTCCTTTCAGGCGTCCCATCTTCTCTCCCCTCTTTGGTTAAAGCTTTCAGAATACAAGAAAAAACGAGCCAGGTAGGTTTTGACTGGGAGAATAAAGAACAAGTATGGGAAAAAGTTGTTGAAGAAATGGAAGAGTTTAAAGAGGAATTGATGAAAAACGAATCAATGGAAAGAAAAGAAGAAGAATTTGGTGATTTACTCTTTTCATTAGTAAATTATGCTCGTTTCGAAGGCATTAATCCTGAAAATGCACTGGAAAAAGTAAATATGAAGTTCACAAAAAGATTTGAGTATATAGAAAGTAAGGCAGGTGAAAAGCTTACCAGCTTATCTCTGGATGAAATGAATATTTTATGGGCGGAAGCTAAAATGCAATAAAACTGGCATAGAATATAGTAAATATTAATAACTTTGATGCTAATATAATTTGCATTTTATGAAAAAAATTGAACTTCGAATCGTCGCACTTTCGCATAGTGTATCTCAATCAAATAACTATGCAGTTGTATTAGGTGAGATGGTTGGATTAAGGAGGATTCCCATTGTTATTGGGAGTTTTGAGGCACAAGCTATCGCTGTTGCCATGGAAAAAATGACACCTAACAGGCCTCTTACTCACGACTTATTTAAGCAAACACTGGAGGCATTCAAAGTTGAAATAAAGGAAATTATCATTAATAATTTATTAGACGGTATTTTCTATGCCAGACTTATTTGTGAAAGGGAAGGTGAAATTATAGAACTTGATTCAAGAACTTCCGATGCTATTGCCCTTGCCGTAAGATTTCAATGCCCTATTTTTACTTACGAATTTATACTGGACACTGCAGGCGTTGAACTTGATGAAAGTACACAAGCCGATATTGAAGAAGAGAGCGATGATGAAATGGAAGAAAAGCCTGGTAAGAACAAACAAAGTGCGCTAAGCACTTATTCCCTGGAGTCCCTTCAAAATATGCTTTTACAAGTTTTAGAAGAAGAGAATTATGAAAAAGCTGCTACCATTCGTGACGAAATAGATAAGAGGAAAAGGGACTTGGATTAAAGGTTCTTTTTATTCAGCGTTTATGCTTTCCAGGATTTTCTTAACTTGCTGTGTCATTTCATCAGAAACATCAAGGTGGGTAACAAATCTTACTGTTTTAGGCCCAAATGCAGAAGCTTTAACCCCATTCTTTGTTAATTTATCCAGGAATGAATTAGCTGTTAAGTTATCTTGAAGATCAAATATAATAATATTTGTTTTTACTGGTTTTACTGACTTTACATAATCCAGTTTTTCTAAGCAGACTGCTATTTCCTTAGCATTTAAATGATCTGTTTTCAAGCGATTTACATGATTATCCAAAGCGTAAACACCTGCCGCGGCAAGGAATCCTGCCTGTCGCATTCCTCCCCCCATCACTTTTCTAATCCTTCTTGCTTCCTTAATATACGAATTGTTTCCTAATAGTAAAGATCCTACAGGGGCGCCCAAGCCTTTTGACAAACAAATGGAGATACTATCAAAAACATCCCCATAATTTTTAGTTGATTCTCCTGTTTCAACTAAGGCATGAAACAATCTGGCACCATCAAGATGTAACTTCAGACCTGTATTATTACAAACATTTTTTATGGGAATAATCTCATCTAAAGTATAGTAATTTCCACCCCCTTTATTGGTCGTATTTTCCAAAACCACTAACGTTGATTTTGGTAACCAGTCAGCAGGACTTTTAATAGCATCTTGAACCTGATCAGCTGTAATTTTGCCATAACTTCCTTCTATAAGATTAACGCCAATACCAGAGTGAAAAGCATAACCTGCTACTTCATATTGATATACATGAGAAGTTGCATCACAGATCATTTCATCAAGAGGTCGCGTATGTAATTTTATAGCAATTTGATTGGTCATAGTACCAGATGGGCAAAACAGGGCTGCATCCATTCCAAACATAGCTGCTGCTTTTTCTTCAAGGAAGTTAACGGTCGGATCAGCTCTAAAAACATCATCACCTACATTAGCATTCCACATCATTTCTAACATTCCCGGTGTAGGTTTTGTTACAGTATCAGATATAAGATTAATTTCCATTTTATTCATTTTATCGTAAAATTAAAATAATTCAGGAAACGAACTTACCCGAAAGTTTAAAAAACATAAGATCAATATCATTCTTACACAAAAAATTCAAAAAAAATGAAAAAAATAATATCATTTTAATATATTTACCTTATAATAAATTATTTAAAAATCAATTGACTCTATGCTATCTACGCAGAACTCACTTGTTAAACAAGCTAAAGCGAATGAACCTCAGGCATTCCAAAGTTGGAATAACAAGATGAATACTACCCCTGAGGGTATGAATAGTGAGGTAGATAAAAGCCGACAATTAAAATCAAAGAATTTCGATTATCAGCCAAATCCTAAATTATTAGCTATTCAAAGAATGGCAGAAGCTTCTGACCAGAAGAAAAATACAAATATTCAACTTAAAAAAAATAATTCCGGATTACCAGATACATTAAAAAGTGGAGTCGAAAGTTTATCTGGTCTTTCCATGGATGACGTAAAGGTTCATTATAATTCTGATAAACCGGCGCAATTAAATGCACATGCTTATGCACAAGGAACGGATATACATCTTGCCTCAGGCCAAGAAAAACATTTAGCTCATGAGGCATGGCATGTCGTGCAGCAGAAACAAGGGAGAGTGCGGCCAACAATGATGATGAAGGCTAAAGTGCCCATCAATGATGACAAGGGTTTAGAAAAGGAAGCTGATATAATGGGAGCGAGGGCTTTACAAATGAAACCCTTTTCTCTTTCGGATTACAGGACAGAAAATTCAATTCAGAGAAAAGGAATAATACAAAAAGTGGATGGTGAACAAAGTGAAGCGTTAAATGAACATTTAGATTTAGAAACGCCTGGAGAGGAGGAGGTTGAATTTAATATAATGAGTACTATAAATACATTATACCATACAACCACTAGAGCAGGTGCTGATAAAAGTATTTTGCAACGAATTGATCCTGCTTTTTTCAAATCCTCCTCCAGATTTGGTGGTGGATTTTATTTGACCAATGATATCGCGACCTCCGAAGCAGAAATAGCTCATCATAAATTAGATGACCCAGATAATCCATTAAATGCTTATGTAACTATATCCTACAACATTTCTGGTGGGAAAATACTTGATGCTACAGGTCCTGCTATATATAAAACCGTTGAAGAAAATCCAATTCACCTCAGAAGAATGGCACAACGCGGAGGTATGGATGGCATTGCGATACCATCTCTTAGAGGCTCAGGAACAAATGTAGTTTTATTTAAAAATTTCGGCATTTTGAAAGAAGGTAAACAGATTCAACACAGACTACCTGACAAGGATATTAAACGATTACCTGATGGCCAGCCAGATATGAAAAAAAACGGTGAGTTTAAAGAAACATTATAAAATTAAACAAGCGTAAATAACCATTTATTCATACTATCACCATATTAGCGGTAAGAATAGATTTGTTTTGTAAGCTTCGCTGTGGTTAATTGATTCAGATTACTTAATATTAACTTGTTAGTAATTTTAAAAATCATGTTCAGACTGGTATAATTTTGAGGAGTAATCACTTTATGCTCTTTGGAGAAACAACCAACTATTTCTGCTTGTTGGTTCTCAATCTGCCATTAACTTTTCAACCAAATAGCATTCAAGTAGAAGAATATTTTGAATTCCATATTCCAACTTTTCTTCTCTCAATTTAGATTATTTGCATGAGCGAAAAAAGGAATTTTTATAACAGATTATTCCAATTTACATTTATCATTTCGCCTGTAATATGTACCTTACCTGTTAAACATTGATCTTCTCTTAAACAGGACAAACAGAGGATTACCAATAAAATAAATAAAAATTTAACTTTTATTTTTAGCTCAGTATAAAAGTCCATAAATTATTAATCAGTGTTTTAAAAAAAATCCATCTGAATTTCTCCCTTAAACACTTGTACGGCGGGACCTGTCAACCAAACATCTGAAAAAGTGGGAATGTCTTTATCATGATTGGGTCTGAAACTGACATGAAGTACTCCCCCTTTAGCTTTAAGGCTTACCTCAAACAAGTCAACTTGCCATCCTTTACTTAAGTAATATGCCATAGCTGCAGCAGTAACACCTGTACCACAAGCCAGAGTTTCTGCCTCTACTCCCCGTTCAAAGGTGGCTATTTCCAAACCTGTTGGTGCGTCGACCAAAAAATTTACATTGGTTCCACCCTTTCCAAACATCGGATCTAAACGTATTTTTTTTCCCTTATTATGAATATCAAAACCATTTAAATCGTCAACAAATTCAACCCAGTGGGGACTACCTGTATGAATAAAATAACCATTTGAAAAGATATCTACTTTATCTACATTTTTTAAAGAAATAGCGTATTCATTATTATCCAGCACTCTAAACTGGTGAATGCCATCGGTGGCACTAAAAGAACCTTCAGAGTGTATTATTCCCAAATCGTTAGCAAAAGCAACGATGCATCTACCCCCATTACCGCACATAGAACCTTCATTTCCATCGGCATTAAAGTAGCGCATTTTAAAATCAGCAACATCATCATTTTCCAATAAAATAAAACCATCTGCGCCAATGCCAAAATTCCGATGGCATAAACGAGCTATTAAATCAGGATTTTTAACATCGAAAGGAGCTGGTAATCTGTTATCGATCATCACAAAATCATTACCAGCACCATGGTATTTGTAAAAAGGAATGGTATTATTCATAATTGATGGTGTCTGTTTTTTCAGGTAAAACCATAGGATTTACCTCCATGTTTTGTTCTTTAAATCCAAAAGGGACTCCTTTTTTATAATGTAACCAAGCTATCCAAATACTGAAGAAAAGGATTAAACCAAGTCCAAATAAGGAAAACTTCCAACCCCATATATTTCCAGTAGGAGGAACAAATTGTCGTAAAAATTCATCCTTTTCCTTTTGTATTTCTTCCTTACTTTTTGCCATATAACAATATTATTTTGCAAAGATAATGAAATAGCGTTAGGAAGGTTATTCCATAATTAATGGATAATTCATTTCGATAAAATGAACTGGCACTTTAGGTTTACCAAATTCGGCAGGAACCTCAAAAGGTAAAATCTTATCTGAAAGAACAAAACCTAGTCTTTTATACCAAGAAATAAGCTCCTCCCGTAAATGAACAACCTGAAGCTGAATATTCTTTAAGCCCAATGATTTTGCCGTTTCAATGGCATTTAAAACAAGTAATTTCCCTATGCCTTTATCTTGCCATATTGGTTCGACTGAAAGCATGCCCAGATATAAATTATCGTTTTTTGCCTCCAAATAAACAGAACCCACCAATTTTTCCTCCTCATTTTTTGCAACCAAAAAAATGGACTCCTTTTTTAAAAATAGTAGAAGTAAGTCATTCTCACTGGTTCTTTTATCCCCTTCAATCAAATCGGTCTCAAAAGTCCAGCCTTTTTTTGCTTCTTCCCCCCGATATGCGCGATTAACCAATTTATTCATTTCAGGAATATCAGATAAAAGAGCCTCAGATATTTTCATAATTAATATATTTTACCTAAATTCAAAATTAATAAAATATGGCATCATGCACAAACCGATTTTAATCCTATTGCTTCTAAGTTGTTACTGCTCTATAGGTCAGACCTTCACTCCCACTGAAATAAATGAATGGGCTAAAAGGGCACAAAATGTAACTATAATAAGGGACGATTACGGCGTTCCGCACATTTATGGTAAAACCGACGCTGATGTAGTTTTTGGTTTAATGTACACACAATGTGAGGATGATTTTAACCGGGTGGAAGAAAACTATTTAGACGCTTTAGGCAGATTATCGGAAACTCTGGGTGAAAATTATTTTTATCAGGACGCTAGAGCAAGAATGTATGCAGATACCCTTCTTGCGAAAAACAATTATCTAAGTTCTCCCATCTGGTTAAAAGCTTTATTGGATGGGTTTGCCTCGGGAATTAATTATTATCTGCACAAAAATCCAAATGTTAAACCTAAAATCATTCAAAGATTTGAGCCTTGGATGCCTTTATTATTTACCGAAGGCAGTATTGGTGGAAATATTACCATCATTCCTGTTCAGGGAGTAAAAGATTTTTATGAGGGAAATGGCATGGGATATCATGTACCAGAAATACCTGAATGGGAACAGGAGCCAGCAGGATCGAATGGATTTGCTATTGCGCCAGAATTAACAAAAAATGGGTATCCTTTGCTCCTTATAAATCCACATACCTCTTTTTATTTCAGAACAGAGGTTCACTTGGTAAGTGAGGAAGGCTTAAACACTTACGGTGCAGTTACATGGGGACAGTTTTTTGTTTATCAGGGATTTAATGAAAAATGTGGATGGATGCATACGTCTGGTGCCGCCGATGTGGCAGATGAATATTTAGAGACGATTGAAAAAAGAGGCAACGATTATTATTACCTCTATGAGAATAAATGGTTACCAGTCAAAACCCGAAAGGAAATAATATATTTTCAAACAAAAAACAGGAAATTATCCAGAGAAATCACCTTATATTTCACACATCACGGACCAATAATTGCAAGAAAGGATGGAAAATGGGTATCCATAAGAATGATGACAGAACAGATTGACGCTCTGGCTCAATCTTTTTTAAGAACCAAGACTGAAGATGTCAAATCTTTTGAAAAAGTAATGAAGCTAAATACAAATTCATCTAACAATACCGTTTTTGCAGATAGATCAGGGAATATTGCTTATTGGCATGGAAATTTTATGCCAAAAAGAAGCCTTGATTATAATTGGAGTGGTCTTTTAGATGGAACAACTTCAAATACAGAATGGAAGGGATTTCATACGGTTAAAGAACTGGTTCGAATTATTAATCCTGCCAATGGGTGGATTCAGAACTGTAATTCAGATCCTTTCACTGCCTCTGGAAAATATAGTCCCGAAAAGAAAAAATACCCTGGATATATGGCACCTGATGAAGAAAATTTCCGGGGTGTGGCCGCTTTAAGAATTCTTGAAAATGTAAAGGGGCAATGGACGCTTGATAGTTTAATTAAAGCCGCCTTTAATCCTTTTTTACCTGGTTTGGCTAAGATTATCCCAGATCTCATCAAAGTGTATAAAGGAGATTTATCAACTCATTATACTGATCCACTCAAAGTGTTATCCGCCTGGAATTTTGAGAGAGATTCTCTCTCCGTAGCCACTAGCCTGGCCGTTTTTTATGGCGAAAATATTATGGAAACTGCTAGAATCAAAAGTGGATATGGTGCAAAATCTATGCTAAACTTAGAGGCATATGTGCTGAATAACTTATCGGCATCAGAAAAAAAAGCTGCTTTTGAAAAAACCATAGATCAACTCAACAGTCAATTTGGTACATGGAACACTACATGGGGAGAAATCAATAGGTTTCAACGAATAAGTGCAGGTATTCGCCCGGAGTTTAATGATGATCTTGAAAGTTTACCTGTAGGTTTCACCTCGTCTGCCTGGGGATCCCTTGCTGCATTTGGCTCAAAAACCCAAACTGGAACCAAAAAAAGATATGGAACTTTGGGAAATAGTTTTGTTGCCGTAGTAGAATTTGGCCCCAAAATTAATGCACATTCCATTGTTACTGGTGGTTCATCCAGTGACCTGAATTCACCCCATTTTAATGACCAATCTCTAAGATATACGAGAGGACAGTTCAAGAAAGTGCATTTTTATAAAAATGAAGTAGAGACCAACGCAGTTAAAACGTATCACCCTTAAATTAACCTTACCAAGAAAACGAATCATCATGGATAAAAGGACCTTTTTCAAACACTCCATTGCCATGGGCTTAGGTGCCCCTGCCCTATTTAATACCTTAGAAAAGTTAAATCTCACCGTGGCCAATAAATCGGTGGAAGAAATAGCTGAAGACGAAAATTATTGGTTAGGAGTTAGGGGAGGCTACCGATTGAAGCCAGATTATATAAATCTTGAAAACGGTTATTATTGTTTTATGCCACAGGCCATTCTGGAAGACTATCTTCATCATATAAGAGAGGTAAATTATCAGGGCTCTCATTATATGCGAACCGTTCAATGGGATAATAAAAGGGCTGTTTGTGGTCAACTTGCGGATCTAATCCAATGTGATGCGGAAGAAATTATCATAACCAGAAACACAACAGAATCTTTAGATACTGTTATTGGAGGTATTCATTGGAAACAAGGGGATGAGGCTATTATGGCAAATCAAGACTATTTCGCCATGATAGAGCATTTTCGCTTATGTGAAGAAAGATATGGTATAGTACGAAAAATAGTAGATGTGCCGAATATTCCAATATCTGATGAAGAAATAGTCGCAGTTTATGAAAATGCGATTACCAGTAAAACGAAATTGATCATGGTCTGCCATATTGTAAATATAACAGGTCAGATACTTCCCATCAGAAAAATCTGTGATATGGCTCATAAAAAGGGGGTTGAGGTTCTGGTTGATGGGGCACATGCCATTGGACATTTTGCCTTTGACATCAAAGAATTACATTGTGACTACTATGGTTCCAGTCTCCATAAATGGCTTTCAGCTCCCTTAGGCGCTGGACTATTATATATCAATAAAGAAAAAATAGGCGGTCTATGGCCAATGTTTGGTGATTTTGGCTATCCTTTGGAAAATATAAGGAGAATGAATCATACGGGTACGCACCCCGTTGCCACAGATCTGGCCATTGGAAATGCCATCGAGTATTTACATCGCATAGGATTAGATAAAAAAGAAGCCAGATTACGCTATTTACAAAATTATTGGACTAGCCGCGTACGCAATGTACCAAATATAATAGTTAACACTCCAGCTGACCCTCAAAGAGTTTGTGGTATCGCCAATGTGGGAATAAAAAATATGAAAACCTCTTTAATGGCTGAGAATCTTTTGAAAAAATATAGAATTTGGACGGTAGCCATTGATGGTCAAGGAGTACAGGGATGTAGAATTGTTCCCAATATTTATACTACCACCAAGGAACTGGATATTTTCATTTCGGCTTTAAAAGAAATGGCAAAAAGTTGATTTAGACCTTCGCGTTGCCATCATTGGAAAAACAAGCTTGTTTCTAACTGCTTATTGAAGTAAACTTTGATAAACACGCTCCAATTTATCAGTTACCATTTGTGCATTAAAATTTTTTATATGCTCAAAACCCTTATTTACAGCGTGTTCTCTTTGCTCACTATTTTGCATGAAAAAGAGAATTCCCTCTTTTATTTCTTCATAATTAGCAGGATCTACCAAATAAGCACCTGGCCCCCCCACTTCAGGTAACGATGTTGTTTTACTTGTAATAACAGGAGTACCACTATATAAAGCTTCTAAAACTGGAATACCAAAACCTTCGAAATAAGAAGGATAAATAAAAATTTCTGCATTTTGATAAATAATAGGTAGATGATCATTCGTTACATTTTTAAAAATAATTTTATCTGAATAGATTTCTTTGAAGAGATTCAATTCTGCTTTAATTTCTTTAAAATATTTACGATTTGGCTTACCAATAATTAGAAAGGGCCATTGGTATTCAGTTGGAAGACCTTTCCAGGCTTTTAAAGCTGACAATAAATTTTTCCTGGCTGTAATACTTCCAACAGATAAGAAGTAACGATTAGGTAATTGATAAAGATTTACAACTTGTTGAAATTCAGCTTTTGAATATATCTTTTTAAAATTATCGTGTACTGTTTGATATACTACCTCTACCTTTTTGGAAGGAAGATTAAAGTTTTTACAGATATCTATTTTAGTATATTCGCTAACGGCAATAACCACATCAGCTTTTTGACAACTATATTTTATTTTTTGGAAATGAATAAATCTATCAAAAAAAGAATAATCCATTTTATAATATAGGAAAGCGATGTCATGGATGGTAACCACCCATTTGATATTTGGGTCCTTCCCTAATTCTATAGGCAACTCATTACTTAGGCCGTGATAAATATGAATTAAATATTTTTTACAATCTTTAGGCACACCGAAAATCCTCCAAAAAAAACTTTGAAACCAGAGTGGATATACTGTGGTGATAGAATACTTTTCTGATAAAGAGGCAGAATTTTTAGAGGAAACAGGAGAAAAAAGAAATAAATTGAATAAACGAGAATGATATTTATTTAGATTTATTATTAGCGTTCTACTATAGTTTCCCAGACCTGTTGAGTTTTGAAAGAACCTTTTCGCATCGAACGCTATATTTATCATTTGTACAATGATCGGACCATCCACCTTACCAATTAAACAGCAAAACTTTCACCACATCCACAGGTACGGGCAGCATTCGGATTATTAAAATAAAAACCTTTGCCATCGAGACCCCCTGAAAATTCTAAGGTAGTGTTACATAGGTAGAGAAAGCTTTTTAAATCAGTCACAATTTTAACATCGTTATCTTCAAAAATTTGGTCATTAGGTTTTCCCTCATTATCAAAATCCATCTGATAACTTAAGCCTGAACACCCACCACTAGTGACAGAAACTCTTACGAAATAATCATCTGACATATTTTTGTCAGCACGAATTTCGACAATTTTAGATTTTGCAGATTCCCCGACGTATAGCATAGTATAGAAATTAAGAGGCTATTTTATCATAATAAAATAGCCTCTTTTATAATTTAATGAGCGGCAGCCATTGCGGTAACAGCTATTCCATTTTTAGACTGATAATCGGCGATAGCCCCCTTGATAGCATCTTCTGCCAAAACAGAACAATGTATTTTAACTGGTGGCAGAGCTAATTCTTCAACAATATCCATATTGTCTATGGTTAAAGCTTGTTCGATAGTTTTGCCTTTAAGCCATTCTGTTGCCAATGAGGAAGAAGCTATAGCAGAACCACAACCAAAGGTTTTGAATTTTGCATCAATAATAGTTTGCGTTGAAGGATCGACTTCAATTTGAAGACGCATAACATCACCGCATTCAGGAGCACCCACTAAGCCAGTACCTACGGTAGATTTACTTTTATCGAGCGTTCCTACATTTTTAGGATGTTGAAAATGTTCCAGTACTTTTTCTGAATATGCCATAATATATTAATTTTAAACGGATGATATAAAATATTAGTGTTCAGACCATTGCACATTGCTAAGATCTACCCCCTCTTTGTACATTTCCCAAATAGGGCTCAAATCTCTCATGTGATTTACGCCTGCCACCAATTTCTCCACGGCAAAATCCACCTCTTCTTCGGTCGTAAATCTGCCCAGACTAAAACGAATAGATGAATGAGCTAAATCGTCACCCAAGCCTAATGCTACAAGGACATAAGATGGTTCAAGCGAAGCGGATGTACAAGCTGAACCAGAAGAAACGGCAATATTTTGGTTAAAGGTCATCATAAGACCTTCCCCTTCCACGTGTTTAAAACTAATATTAGTTACGTGAGGCATTCTATGATCTACGTTACCATTAATATAACACTCTTCCAATCTTGACGTAAGTTCGTGCTCTAATCTATTTCTTAGCTTATTTAATCTTTCTGCATCGGAATGCATTTCTAATCTTGCTATTTCAGCTGCTTTACCAAAGCCAACAATACCAGGAACATTGAGGGTACCTGAGCGCATACCTCTTTCATGACCGCCACCGTCCATTTGAGCAGTTACTTTTACACGAGGAGATTTTCTACTTACATATAATGCACCCACTCCTTTAGGACCATACATTTTGTGACTGGTCCACGCCATAAGATGAACACCAATTTCCTTAGGGTAGGTTGGTATTTTACCTACTGCCTGCGTGGCATCACTCATGAAAAGGACCCCATGCTTTTCACAAATATCACCAATCTCTTTCATAGGTTGGATAACACCTGTTTCATTATTAGCCCACATAACTGACACTAAAATAGTGGTTGATTTAATAGCTGCTTCTAACTCTGCTAAATCAATCAGACCATCTTCTGCCACCTTGAGGTAGGTTATTTCAGCACCAGCCTCCGTCAACTTATCACATGTATCCAACACTGCCTTATGCTCGGTAGTCACGGTAATGATATGATTTCCTTTTGACTTGTACATTTCAAAAACGCCCTTGATAGCCAAATTATCTGATTCAGTAGCGCCTGAGGTGAAAATTATTTCTTTGGGATCAACCTTAAGCAACGCAGCTATTTGTTCTCTCGCATAATCTACGCCCTCCTCGGCTTCCCAACCAAAAGGATGATTTCTACTCGCTGAATTTCCAGGTTTCTGGTAAAAATAAGGCACCATCGTATCCACAACTCTTGGATCACACGGTGTTGTTGAATTATTGTCTAAGTAAACACGCATAGGTTCCTTTATCATTATTATAATTTATTTAGATTTAATCTAAAAGAAAATGCCAATAGCAAATATAACCAATCATGTAAAATAAAAGTTTTATGAAAGGATAAAAATCATTAAATTTTCAAAAAAAAAATACCTACATTTAGGACGGAAGTATTTTATAAAAGTAAAAGTATGCATCAATCGTCTCATTTTTTTGACAAATTTTCTAAAGCTGATGTATCAGATTGGGTTAAGATAGCAGAAAAAGAACTCAATGGAAAGACATTAGAAAGTTTAAACTACCATTACAATAGTGAAATAATAATGCCTCCGGTAGTTATTCCTGACAAAGAGGTTAAAAAAATGGAACCTATGGTCTGGAGAAAAAACAAACTATGTCAACGAGGTATTGGTTTCTATAATACGGAAACGCTTAAAGAGGAAAATATAGCGTTCTTTATTTCTATCGGCATAAATAATTTTAAACTTAATATTAAAAAGGAGAGCAAAATCCAGGCTGATGAATTAAAAAAATTATTCCCAACCTGCCACTGGCTCGATATTTATCAGAAAGAAAGAGATCCTTCAGATTTTTTTGTTTCAGACAAGACGTATATAAAAAGTATAGAAGAAAACCCTATTCAACAAATATTAGAAAACTTTCAGCATGCTATTGGTTTAATTCAACGATTGGAAATAAGAGATAGACTTATTAATGAGTACCTTGGAAGTATTTATTTTTCAAGAGAAATAAACGCTAATTATTTGTACGAAATTTCTTTAGGTCGGGCTCAGAGAATTGTTTGGAGAAATATACTTCAGGCTTTTGGGATAGAAAATCCAGCGCCGCCAACATTTATTTCTACTTTACCTGTCTTAAAAAACGGGTTACACGACCACTTTCTAGTAGAAGCAACAGCAAAAACACTTTCCGCCGTAATAGGTGGAGCCGATCTTATTTATCTTGAGTTTGATGAAATAACAGAAACAATGCGAACTGAGAACTTAGCCCACATCTACCATATTTTAACTTTAGAATCAGGTATCGGTGAAGTAATAGATCCAGTGGCAGGAAGTTTTTACGTAGATGAGTTGACAACAAAATTAGCTCAACACATTTGGAGCAAGTTAAAATCCTGATTCATTCATATTTTTAGTGATCAGACGAACTATTTTGAATTTTTCGAAGAATATTTTTGCAAAGGATCGAAGAATCGTGTAAATGGGTATGGCAAGAACCATTCCGGTTATTCCAGCTAAATTGGCACCGATAAGGATAACAACAAATATCTCGAGTGGGTGAGCCAATACAGATTTTGAAAAAATAAAAGGCTGCAAAATATAATTATCCAACATTTGCATAGATCCAAAAATAAGTACCACCGTCACCAATTGGGGCCAAACTTCAGTATAAAACGAAAGATCCAGATTCGAAGAAAGAGTAATCAGGACGGCAAATGCAGCACCAAAGATAGGTCCTAAATAAGGAATGAGATTCATAAGGGCAGCAAAGAATGCTATGATTAGTGCATTTTTTATACCAAAAATGGAAAGCATTACCAGCATATAAATAGTAATAAGGAGCATTTGTAAAAGTAGTCCATTAAAATACCTTGATAAGATTCTAATAGATTCTTGTATGGCATTTCGTGTCTGCTCAACATAATTATCAGGAATTAAGGTAAGTAAAAAGCTTAAAAACATACCTTGTTCTTGAATAAAGAAGAAGGCAATAAACAAGATAGACGCTACGGCCACCACAAAATTACTTGCTGTTGAAAAGAATTCGGTAAGAATATCCGTTAACAATGCTGGTTCAAACCAACCTTTAGTGAGTGAACTTACTAATTCTTCAAGATTAATCATTTCAACGGGAATGCCATGAGACTTTAGCCAACGAAGTATATTTTGAAAAGGTTCATCGAGAGCCACTGAGATTGATTTGTAATCCACCTCTGACAAATTCATAGCCTGAGTAAAAAAGACCGGAATAAACAAAGCAAGAATGGCGGCAACTAAAAAAAGGAAAGCACCTAAAGTCAAGGTAGCTGCTACTGAATTGGGTATAACAAATTTACCAATGCTAATTTTTTTCAAAAATCTCATTATGGGTGATCCCATTAAAGAAATAACCCAAGCGATGATAACGTAGCTGATAATTTCAGAAAACCGATAAATGATAGTACCCAATATGAGGGTTATCAAGGCAACAATGAAATATCTTGAAATTGCATTAATCTGCATGAATATTATTTTATGAATGACAAATTTCTGGAGAGGCCATTAAAACCAGTTCTTTTAACGGCAGAACTTTCAAAAAGATCTGCAAACTTTTCTTCCGTCAGCGCATGCCAATCTTGAGAAGTTAAATCAAGAAGTTCCTCTTTAGGAAAAAAATTTACTTCGCTGTGAGGCGTTGAAAATTTATTCCACGGGCAAACATCTTGACAAATATCACAACCAAAAACCCAATTATCCATTTTATCTTTAAATTCATCTGGTATTTGAGATTTTAGTTCAATCGTAAGGTAAGAGATACATTTTTTAGCATCCATTAAATAGCCATTTTTGTCAATGGCATCGGTTGGACATGCGTCAATACAACGGCGACAGGACCCACAATAATCCCTCATTGGACTATCATAAGGCAGTTCAGTGTCTATGATAATTTCTGCCAAAAAGAAAAATGACCCTGCTTGAGGATGAATCAGCAGAGTATTTTTACCTTTCCAACCTAAACCGGCTAACTCGGCCCAATCTCTTTCCATAATCGGCGCAGAATCGGTAAAATATCTACCCTGGCAATTGGGACAAATTTCTTGAATAGTAGAAAAAAGACTTTTCAATTTTTTCCTTAATACTTTATGATAATCTTTTCCAAAAGCGTATTTAGCTATTTTGGGTGCATTTTTATCCTTTTGTATATTTTTTGTGGCGTAATTAAAAGAGAGAACAATGACTGTTTTAGCACCTGGTACTAATTGGCGTGGATCTTTTCGCAGATTGAAATGATTTTCCATATACTTCATTTCACCTTGATATCCCATTTCAAGCCACTGAGTTAATCTTTCAGCAGACTGATCCAAAGAACTTGCTCTGGCAAAACCAATACGAGAAAAGCCCAATGTTTTTGCTGCTTCAATAATTAAATTCTTCTGTTCAAATTGATTTTCACTCACATTATAGCGAATTAATGAAATTTAATTTCCTTAATTTGCTGTTCTCCGAGTGCCTCATTTAGAATATTTAACAACTTTATTTTACCCAAAGAAAGTTCATGTCTAAGAGAAGGTACATCGATATACAGAAAAAGCACGTTATTTTTCAAATATATCTTTGTCGTATGATTTGAAATATAAGCACCCATAGTTTGTCTGTAAACAGCCTGTACTCTGGTGGCACTTACTCCATTTTCATTACTGTACTGACTAAATAAAGAAGTAAGAACCACCTTTAAAGATCGCTCTGGTTTAAAAGCCATTATTTACCAAATTTTGAGTCGAAAACCGTATTTTTTCCTTCTTTATTGATCGTATATTTAAAGTTATCATGAACAGCCCAAGCACCGTATTCACCTTTAACATTCATAGCGACAATACCCACTTGTTTACTAGTATCAGCTGCAAGACCGGGAATCTTTTCAAATAATCTATTTACGGATAACCTTGCTGCTTCCTGAGGAGATTTTCCTTGTCTCATGAATTCTACACAAAGGAAGGTACATAAATTTTTAAGTACTAATTCGCCCAGACCGGTACATGCGGCTGCACCGACGGTACCATCCACAAAAAGCCCTGCACCTAATACAGGAGAATCACCGATTCTACCATTCATTTTAAACGCCCAGCCACTGGTAGAACAAGCGCCACATAATCTTCCCTTAGCATCGACGGCTAAAATACCAATGGTATCATGATTACCTGGATGATAATTATTATCAGTCAACCATTTTTCCCAAGTTACCTTGGCATGATCAGACATAAGATTTTCCGTTTTGAATCCCTCTGCCAAAGCAAATTTCAGGGCACCTCCACCGGCCAACATAACATGAGGTGTTTTTTCCATAACTTTTCTGGCTACGCTAATTGGGTGCATGATTCCTTCGAGGAATACAACGCTTCCAGCATTACCCTTTTCATCCATTATACATGCATCGAGCGTAACCTTACCATCACGATCTGGGTATCCGCCGTAACCAACACTTGTGTCAAGCACATCAGCTTCAGGAATTCTTGCCCCTGCCTCCACTGCGTCCAGCGAATAATTAGTTTCAGACATTTTCAACCAAGCGGCCGTCGTAGCTTTTTCATTTGGCCAGGTTGCGATAACAGATGCAATGTCTTTAACCTTATCATCATCTGCGGAAATATGCTTACCCTCTGCATTTTTTGAAAATAAATAAGTTCCGACAGCAGTTAAAGCACTGCTTGCAATAAATTTTCTTCTATTCAGCATAGTAGATGATTTAATTTAATTAAAGACTGTGAAATTATAAAAAGAAAAAAGAAAATAAAAAATAACATTAAAAATCCTCAAACTTTTATCTGATCAGCATAAAACTTCCTTGTTTCAAAAATTCGCCTCCATTTTTCAATACTAAGACAATTGAATAAAGATAAGTATCATTACTCAGTTTAAAATCTGATGTAGTACCATTCCAACCAAGGTATTCATCATTGGGTTGAAAACCTTCCTTTTTGAATACAATTTCTCCATATCTATTATAAATTTCAAACGACTTGATCTCTTTTACTTGTTCAGCATCGGCAAAAACGGTAATAAAATCATTGATTCCGTCACCATTTGGAGAAAAAGCATTGGGAACAAAAACGGAAAAAGTATTATCTACCGTAATTTGAGAAGTAACAGACTCTGTACAACCAAAGACATTGGTAATCTGAACCCTTAAAAGCCCCCCTTTTTCAGCTAAAATTTCAGGATGTAAGCATTGGTAGCAACTTAGATTAAATTCAGGGCTCCAGGAGACCGATTTTATAAGAGAAGCTGGAATATTAATCTGCGGTTGTAACACAGATTTATCCCCAAAAGAAAGTTTAATAGCTGGAGGCAATTGAATCATTTTAGCATACAGGGCAGGCATAATAAAATCTTGTTCGAGGATACAATATCTGTTATCCCGAATGATAAGAGAATATGACTTACCTGGTATTAAATCATTAAAAATAGATTCGTCTTTAAAGGGAGAACCCTTATTCACAGAATATGAATAGGGCGGAATACCTCCACTATTCCCAATTTGCAAACTATTTGAGGTAAACTGAGAGCAATCGAAAACCAATGGAGTTAGTGGCCCTGGTTCTATAATTTCGGCCTCTGCTGAGGTTTTACAATTATTTACATCGACAATAGTAACACTATATTTCCCTTTACCTAATCCCGAAGGATTAGGCAGATTGGGTAAGCCACCAGACCAATTAAATTGATAGGGTGTTGTTCCACCACTAACTGCTACCAAAATTTTTCCATCTTTGCCATTTGCACAGCTTACTGAGCTGGTGGAGGTAATTGTTTGCAGATTAAAATGTCTGACCTCTGCAATACCTTGAAACTCCCCTTCACATTCACCGTCAGAGAAAGACAAAATTTGAATTTTACCTTTGGCGCCAGTTTTGATCAGATAATCATTATTCATCTGATTAGTGACCAGTACGGCTGGCAAACTGTCAGCTTTCCAGGTAAATGAGAAAGGAGATTTACCATTAAACACCACAGGAATTTCTGCTAAGCTACCCGGACAAATATCCATTATACCACTTATTTTAGCTTGAGGAGGTGTTTTACGGGTAATTCTAATGGTATCCGAAAGCTCTCTTTTACATTTATCTGACACATTAAGTACTAAAAAAGTATCTTTTGGAGGAATGAACTTTATTTGTGAGGATCTCAAACCATTTCCCCATAAAAAGGAATATGGAGGTACTCCGCCAATAGGATTTACATTTATCGTCAGCGTATCACCTAAACAAAAAGTAACATTTTTTAAACCATTCCTTAATTTGGAAACATCTTTTATAAATAATCTGGCGGTATCAGCAATACAAGCGCAGGGAAAATCTAGTTGTAAGATGAGCTCTTCCGAAGCCTCATCCTCATTATCCAAGATGGTATTTATGGGTAAATCAAAGAAAGATTTATTTTCTGGAATGGTAATCTCTTTAGGTAGCCGTTCAAAATCGACCCCTTCCTTTGCTTTACTATCTATAGCCACCTTTATCTTTACGATAAGAGGTTGCTGTAAATTATCTGCATTCAATCTATTCAATCTAAAAAAACCATTATTACATCCCTCCTCAATGATTTGAGCTTCATCAGGAGAAGAACCGTTTAATTTAGCTCCTCCACCGATATTAAAACTTTCCGCTTCCAGGAAAACAGCAGAATCAAACTTCCCATCAGACACATCAGCAACCAGCAGCCTAATTCTATAGGTTTGGCATGGAATCAGCTTAAGTAAAGCTGTTAATGGGCGTGTAAAACCATCATATTGGATTCTTTCTTGATTTGGACTATTCGCCCAGGTTCTATTGCAACGGGCAGCATCTTCAGGATGCATATTGTCTGAATAAAACAAAGCGTTTTGTGAATTATTTACGGTATTAATAGAGACAAAAGCATTGGAACCTGGCACAAGAGCCACATTTTCTCCTTTATTATTAAAGGAACCATTTATCCCTGGTCCGCTGACAAAAAAGCCAAAAACATCATTAAACTTTTCACCAACGTATTCACAATACTCATCTGAGGCAAAAACATATCTAAAATTCACAAAACTATCCAAGGGGACAAAATCAAATTCAATACCCACGACATCAAAAACAGGTCCGGTAGCTAATTTAACTAAATCAACATCACTTGATACATCTCCAAAATCAGTAGTAATGTCTCTTTTTTGATTAGGACCTTCAGCATTTTTAACATTTCCCGTAGAAAGAATGATTCCCTTTTCCAATCCAATACTTGATTTACCCCCTTCAAAAAAACCAATACCAGCTCTATTGCCAATAGACCGAATTTTTGAAATATTTTTACAAGCTCCATTTACAAAAACATCTTGAACAAGTACCTCTGGTGAATAAGAATTATTAATTTTTATATTCTGGCCATTTAATGCCAAAACATTAAAAATCAACGTTAAAAAGGAAAACAAAAAATTTCTCATGTAATTTTGAAGAAATATGACCACTTAATACGACCTTAAAAACGGTAAATTTCCTGATAAATTGTTAAAAATCTGTTTGTAAGGAAAAATGAAATTATATTTGCTATATAAAGAATTCATATCATGCGCCCAATTCTCATTTTTCTTATTCTATTCTTACCATTTTTTGCCGTTTCACAAATTAGAATAGGTAATTGTGGAAAATGGAAATACATCAAACTAAGTGAAAAGGACACGGTAACGCAGACGTGCCCGGGTGATACTAAAAATGACTGGAAATTTTTCACTTTTGAACCTGGCATTCCCCCTCTTCATATTGTTGTTACGGATACTTTTGGTAACATAGAACTGGTCAGACCATTTATGTCTGCAAATTTTGAAAGTTTTAAACCTGGATTTTATAGGGTTTATGGGTTGTACTATCCCTTTACTTATTATTTAAAACCTGGTAAAAATATTTTTAAAGATACCATGGGTAGCTACTGTTATGGTTTTACTGAAAATTATGTATTAATCAACAACAATGTTCCAGATCCCGGTGAAATTTCTCTTTCAAAAGGTAATTTGTCTAATTTAATTTGCCCCAATGCAGAAACGGATCAAACCCTTCAATTTCAAACGAATAGTCCTTCTCCACTATACACCTACCTACTGACCAATTCAAAAAATGTAATATTAGCCGTCCAGAGTAATGGAATTTTTGATTTCAAAAACTTACCTTCAGGCAAATATTATGTTCAAGGACTAGCCTACACAGGCACACTTCAAGCTAAAGCAGGTCAATTCCTTGACGCTGTTCCTCTGAGTAAAAATTGTTTTACAAAGACCTTCAAAGCCATTGAGATTGAAAAAAAATCACCTGAAGGAGGTGAAATTTCCATACAGAATAGCCAATCTTCCAAACAATATATCTGCACCCAATTTACATCAAGTGACACTATTAAAATAAGTCATTCAGGAGATACCTACTTAAATTATTCTTTTTTGGTGCTGGATGGGAATAATAATGTAAAGGGGGTAGAAAAAGAAGCAACTATTCAATTAAATAAGTATCCAACAGGATCATATAAAATTATTGGTATATCTCATCTTTTGGCATTACCAAATTTGATCAATGAACCTTTAGGAAGGATTATTTCTGGGTTACCATGTATTGATATTTCAAAGAACCAACTAGAATTATTCATAGAAAATATAAATGTTATCAATTTTAAATCAGCCCGAGCCAAGGGAGATTCAATATGGTGCGTCAATGCACCGGAAACCCTTAGTTTAACAGCTTTAGGGTCAGGTTCTGACCATGTTCAATTGGTTTGGATAGCTACAGACAGAGATGGAAAAGTATTAGGAATAGACAAAAATCCTGACGCTATTTCAATGGATAAAATAAATGAAACACTATTCCAGTTTTACGCATTGGCATACACAGGTAATTTAATTTTGAACATTGGCGATAACTTAAATAAATCTTTGGTTTCCACCGGTTGCTTTGATTTGTCAGAAACATTTTATTCTGTAAGAAAAAAAGAGACTAAAGGCGGAACCATTAGGTTCTCAAATGCCAATCAATTGACTAATATCTGCTTGGGACCAACGTCGAACTATAGTATTCAGGCAGTCATGTTTAATTCCTTAGGGGAAAAATCCATCTATCTTTTAACCAATAACCGAAGTGAAATAATAAGCACTTCCGTAAACGGTCAATTTTCTTTAAACAATTTAAATTCAGGACAATACTCTATCAGCGGGCTATCTTACACCGGGTCTTTATCTTTTGGTACAGGATCGAGAATGGATACTACTATTTTCAGTAATGAGTGTTACAGTTTATCTGAAAATACTTTGAATTTTCAAAAAACCATTACCGATGGGGCTACGATTTCATTTGACAATGGTCAAAATACGGTCAGCACCTGTAAAGGGGTAAAAGTCAAAACTTTTGAGCTAAAAAATAATGCGCTAATCACCCAAAAGTATGCTTATGCGCTCACTAATGAAATTGGAAAAGTCATACAAATTGAAAAAGGTAATACATTACTGCTAAAAGATTCTTCACTGCTTATTTATTACGTGCAAGGTATTGCCTATTCTGGTGAACTCACCATAAACTTAGGCGACAATATAAATGGAAGGATTCTATCCTCCGGTTGTCATTCTCTCTCTAAAAACAGATTAACCATAAGTTTTGACAATATAAATGCAGGAAAATTAATTCTTCAAAAAACAGTAACCTGTGTTTCACCAAATGAAGTGAAAAGCATTCCAATAAACCTTACAGGCGCAACAGGTAATTATGCCTGGCTATTGTGTGATACACTAAATCAATTATTGGAAGTTCAAACCAGCCAATTACCTTTTGTTAAAAGAGGACTACCTGGTAAGATTAGAATATATGGATTTTCCTATTTAGACCAACCATCCTACCAAATTGGAAGATCCGTCTTTTTACAGAATTATAATATATCCTGCTTTGAATTAACCTTAGGATTTCAAGAAGTTACCTGGTCTGAGATTGACGGGGGAAATATTGCTGTAAATGGAAACAATGCCAATGTAGCTATTTGTCAATCAGATCTTTCAAAACCTTTACAGCTTTCAAATACCAGTAACGCGGTAGGTGACCAATATATTTATCTTATTGCCGATAAACAACAAAAATTAGTAGCCACCTCCACCACTAATAGCATAGATTTAAGTGCTTTCAACGGAGGAATCTACTTTATATATGGCCTATCTTACTCGGGAACATTTAATTTGACACCGGGAGATGTAATTCCTAAGGATAATAGCAGCAGTATTTGTGCATCTTTGTCAAAAAATACTATTTCAATAGATATAACAGCCACTTCTGTCGGGAAAATATCTTTTATTGGGGAAAAAGATAATGTTCAAATTTGCGCAAAGAAAAGTGTACAATCCTTAAAATTAAATCCTATTGAAAGCAATGTGGCTAGAAAAACTTTCTTACTAACCAATGCAAATGGTAAGATATTAGCGATTTTCAATAACAACCAAATTCCAAATATTGACAAGATAAATGATTTGGTTTTAAGGATATATGGCTTGGGGTATAATGGCACACTAAACGCCAAAGTTGATTCAAGTATATTAGGGAAAAATCTAAGTTCAGGTTGTTTTCAATTATCTGAAAATTTTCTATCTATAAATAGAAATAATTTATCAGGTGGATTTGTTGCGTTGTCAAATAACCAAAATCAACAACAAATTTGTCCTACGGACAGTGCTGCGAATTTATTGACCTTTAAAATCATTGCTGCACAGGGTCAGAAATTAATTTATCTGATTACCAATGTAAATAATATTATCATAGATACAACTTCTAAAAATTCCTATGATTTCATTCATCAAGATATTGGGGATTACAGAGTTTATGGACTTTCCTACAATGGAGAGTTTTCAGGCAAAACAGGTATATCCATAAATGATTCATCTTTATCTGAAGATTGTTTTGGATTATCTTCAAATTACATATCCGTAGCGAAAAGGAATCCAATTGCAGGATTCGTTGTTATGGATGATGCCAATACCCTACTTCAAAATTGTCCGTCTGATGCAAACTTTCCATCAAGGCAGATAAGAACTATTGGAAATAATTCTGGTAATCAGTGTTTTGTAATTTTTGATGAAAATCAGTTTATTGTTGATATTTTATTCAATCCGACGATTTATCCCACGGAATATCCATCGGGCAAATACAAGATCGTATCCATATCATTTAATGGCGCTCTAAACATTAAAAAAGGGGACAAGTGGGGTTCAAAAGCACCTTCAACTTCCTGTTATTCCATCTCGGGAAATGAGGTTCCATTTTTAAACCTGGAACCAAAGGGCGGCATTGTAAAAGTTGTAGAAGGAGATACGTCGAACATTTGTGTAGGAAATAGCACGCCTTCCCGCATAAAATTTTCAAGGGACAGTTCTAACGAATTATCCTATTCTTATTTAATTACAGACCAGTCTAATCGATATCTTGGACATTTTACAAATATTGATTTACTAAGTTTTGATGATTACAGTACAAATAACATTAATGTCTGGGGCTTGTCACATACGGGAAATATTATTTTACAAAAAGGAGATTCCATATTAAAAAGGGATATTTCAACCGGTTGCTTTCAGCTTTCAAAGAACGCTATTTCATTGAAGCTTAATACTTTCAGAGGGCATACGGTGAAAACGAATCTTAACACCGATTCTTTGCTTATTTGTACTGGGGATGGACTTCCGAATCTGGTCAATTTCTCAAGTTCTGACAGCATCTCTGGCTTAAAATACCGATATGTACTCACTACCCTTACAAACAACATAATTCAAATAATAAATGGTTCAAACATAGACTTTGAAACCACAGGATTGAGGGAAATGAGACTTTACAGTGTAGCATTTAACGGTAATTTCAATAGTCAGACAGGAATATCAATTTTTAACGCAAATCTTTCATCTGGTTGTTACAAAATCTCTGATAATTTTATTAAAATACTAAGAGACAGGCCTGCTAATCACCGAATTTTATTTTCAAACAATGACACCATACAAAAATTATGTCTAACGAAATCTGGCTCATCTGCCAGATTAAAAAGTACGTTTACAGGCAGAACTGGTTACATTTACATTGTTTTGAATAAATTTAATAATGTTGTTTTGCTTAGTTCTACACAAAATATTGATATTGAAAAACTTGAAGATGGAGACTATCAGGTATATGGGCTTTCCTATACAGGTAGTCTAAATCTACGTATAGGCAGTACATTCAAAACAGACGATATTTTTGCTACAAGTTGTTTCCGATTATCGAGTAATTCTGTAAAATTCTACAAGGGAGGCTATGCTGAGGGAGGACAAATAAGCACTTTTCTCTCCTCAAACACCTTATTTACCTGTCCAAAAGATGGTGTAGCGGATTTAATAGATATTTCCGTTCCAAATAACCCTTTGGGAACAAAATACCAATTTTTAATCACAGATAGTTTGAATAGATTATTTTATGCTCCATTTGATAATCAATTAATCAATTTCGATAATACGCCCGCAGGCAATTACAGGGTATATGGTATCGCTTTTACTGGTTCACTTGGGTTTCAATTAGGAGCAAATATTTTAAATAATACCCTGGTAAATGCCTGTTTTGATTTATCAGACAACTATTTAGACATATACCACAATAAGCCTGAAGCTGGACAAATTACAAAAAAAGATGGAACGAACTCGAGAACTATTGTTACTATAAATAACAATCAAAAGGATAGTATTTTGTTAAAAGTAACCAATGCCAAACCGGTAAATATACCCTATTCTTTTGTCATGGTAAATGAAAACAATCTCATTGTTTCAACTCATAATGAGTCATTTAACCTGGATACACTCAAGATTGGCAAATACAGAATTTATGGCATTGCGAGTTCCAGTCCAAACCTATCTATAAATGTTGGAAAATCATTTTCAGATATTGGCAAAGCTGAAAATTGTATTTTGATTTCATCAAATTTTTTAGAAGTGGATATCATTTCAACGAGTAGTTCCCCCATAGAAAACAACATCCTTATTACTGTGGAAAAAACAAAGCATATAGCGGTAAGCACTTATCCTAACCCTGTAAATGATGTGCTAAACATAGAGATAAAGCAAAGTCAAAATAATATTGGACAGGCAAAATTAAGATTAACTCATATTTCTGGAAAAATTCTATTTGAACTGAATACAAATTTAGAGAAAGGAACTCAATTTTTAACAATACCTATGGAAATGTATCCATCGGGACTATACGTTTTAACTGTTGATGGTGGAGAAAACCTATACACGGGAAAAATTATAAAAACGGAATAAAGTTTATAGTTTAGATTTCTTTTTGTAATCTTTTATAAACAATTTATGGTCAAAAGACTCATAATCAGATGGTGTATTTGAAGCAACAATAAGGAGGGTGTTTTTCGGAAGATTATTAATACCCTCTGAATACCAATCGGCACCTTCCACATCGAGATTAGTCGTTGGTTCATCTAAAAGAACTAGAGGAACATCTGAATAAAGAGCGAGACCAAGTTTAACGCGCTGCTTCATACCAGACGAAAAGTATTTCAAGGGTTTATTTACAGATTTTTGAAGTTTCAAAAGATCTATAAGGTCTCGAACACTCATATTGTACCTTAACCGTTTAAATTGAGCATGAAACTGAATAGTTTCGGCCAGGGTAAACTCCTCTATAAGGTCCATATAAGGAGCGGCGAAAGATATGTATTTATATAATTGATCCAAAGGAATCAAGATATCATTAAAGAAGGGCTGTAATTTTCCTTGACTAGGCGTAAGATGACCAGAGAGAATTTTTAACAACGTTGATTTACCTGAACCATTTGGACCAATCAGTGCATACTTCTGACCCCCATTGAATTGAAAATCAATTTTTTTAAAAATCCAATCAGGGGGAAATTTTTTTCCTAGATTATTGAGTACTAGTTTCATGATTTTGAGGTACTGGTTCTGATTTAAATCTGGCTATCATAGATTTTGAATGATTAAAAAAAGAGATAATTTCATCTTTAAAGATAGACGATTTAAAAGAATCCCTGATCAAAGAGATACCAACATTTAAACTATTATTCTGGACAAAAATCACATTATAAATATTTTTTATTTCTTCAATTTCTGATAATTGAAAACCTTTTCTTTCGAGGCCTATTTTGTTAATGCCAATGTAAGAAAGGGGTTCTCTGGCCACTCTGACAAAAGGCGGAACATTATTTCGAACGAGACCTGCACCGGCGACGAAGCTGAATCTTCCAATGTTACAAAACTGCTGAACGAGGACATTACCACCTAAAACGGCATGATCATTAATCTGCACATGACCGGCTAATTGAACGCCATTGGATAAAATGACATTATTTCCAATAATACAATCGTGAGCAATATGAACGTAAGCCATTAGCAGGCAGTGACTTCCAACCGTAGTAGTACCTGTTTCAAAGGTACCCCTATTTAGGGTAGCACATTCTCTTATGATTGTTTTATCCCCTATAACCAAAGTACTGTACTCCCCTTTAAATTTTAGATCCTGGGGAACGGCGCCTAATACAGCGCCGGGAAAAACCTCACAAAAACTACCTAATCTAGTCCCAGATAAAATGGTTGCATTGGGACCAATTTTGCAATAATCTCCAATGACAACATCTTTATCTACATAACTGAAAGGTAATACAATTGAACCAATCCCTATTTTGGCATCAGGATGAATAAATGACAATGAAGATTGGTCTGTCATAATTAGCTTTCTACTTTTCTTCTAATAATCTGCGCGGTTAACTCCGCTTCAGAAACAATTTTATTATCAACATAAGCGATACCCTGCATGTGACAAATACCTCTGCGAATAGGAGATAACAGTTCCATTTTGATAAGTAAAATATCTCCTGGAGACACTTTAGCTTTAAATTTAGCATTATCAATTTTTAGAAAATAGGTATCCCAATTCCAGGGATCCTCTACGGTAGAAAGAGCAAGGATTCCGCCGGTCTGGGCCATAGCTTCGACTTGTAAAACCCCTGGCATAACAGGATTACCGGGAAAATGGCCCTGAAAATACTGTTCATTTACTGTGATATTCTTTACTCCCACGACATAAGTATCTGTTAACTCAGTAATTTTATCTAACAGGAGGAAAGGGAAACGGTGAGGTAGCCAGGATTCAAGCCTTACAGAATTAAAAACAGGTGTTTTAGAAGGATCGTATTTAGGTTTACCCCTTAGCTTTTTTTGTTCCTGAAGCTGTTTTTTTAGTACTCTCGCCAATAAATTATTAGCAGAGTGTCCAGGTTTATGCACAACAAAGCGACCTTTTATAGGCGCACCTAGTAAGGCAATATCACCTATAAAGTCTAGTAGTTTGTGTCTTGCAGGTTCATTTTCAAAGGTTTGATTTGATTTATTAATAACTCCTAAAGAGGTAGGTAAAGGAAGTTGGCTATTTGTAACCGAAACCCAATTTCCCCATTCAGCAGAATCCGGCAGACGATCAGCAATAACCAATGCATTATCTAAAGTTCCACCCTTAATTAAGCCATTTGCCATTAAACTATCAATATCCTTTAGAAGAACAAATGATTTAGCCTGAGAAATTTCACCCTCATACTTTTCAAGACCCGATAACACGGCGAATTGTTGCCCAGGGTAAGGTGCCTCAAAATCGACCAAAACGGTAACTTCAAAACCATCATAAGGTGAAATCACATAATGTGCTCCAGATTCTTCGTCATTAAATTCAATGGTTTCATCTACTTCAAAAAACAACTTGTTTTCAGATTGCTCTAAAATACCTGCATCATTTAAAAGCGAAGTGAATATTTTAGAGGAACCGTCTAAATAAGGAACCTCGGAACCATCTATTTCAATCTGTAAATTGTCAATTTCTTTTGCATAAATAGCAGAGAGCAAATGTTCTATAGTTCCCACCAATGTACCATCATATTCAATAACGGTTGACCTTGTTGTATTTGTGACCCTATTGCAATCTGCGGGTACATAAGGTTTACCAGGTAAATCAATTCGTTGAAACTTAATTCCATAATTATCTTCAGCTGGTTTTAAAGTGATGGTTACGGAAGACCCAGTATGCAAACCGACGCCGGAAATAGTTACCGCTTTAGAAATAGTTTTTTGCTTCATTATAAAAGTCATATAAATAAGTAATAATGTTTGGTAGTTAGTTAAGGTATGTTCAACTTTTTCTCTATTTTCTGAAGACGTAAAATGAGAGATGGGAGTTGTTTAAAAACGGAAAATGATTTCAAGAATGACATATAAGGTATGGCTGGTGAACCCATAAAGGACTGACCAGAGGTTGTAATCGATGCAGAAATACCACTTTGTCCTTGAATTTTTGTTCCATCCGCAATTTTAAGATGACCCGAAAAACCGACCTGACCGCCAATCTGGCAATTTGAACCAATGTGCGTTGAACCAGCAACACCAGTTTGAGCGGCAATCACCGTGTTTTCACCCACTTCAGCATTATGACCAATCTGGACAAGATTATCAATTTTAACCCCCTTTTTAATTTTAGTAGCGCCCAAAGTAGCCCTATCTATGGTAGAATTAGCCCCTATTTCAACATAATCTTCTAAAATTACATTACCTAGTTGAGGAATTTTACGAAGAAGTGAGCCGCCATCAGCTACAAATCCAAATCCATCACAACCGATGACCACATTGGCATGCAGAATACAATAATCACCAATTTCACAATCAGCTAAGATACGAACACCAGGAAAAAGGACACAATTTTTGCCTATCGAAACATTTTTACCAATGAAAACCTGAGGATAAATGATGGTATTTTCACCAATAAATCCATTCTGTTCAATGACAGTATAAATACCAACACTCACTTTTTTTCCAATAGATACACTGGGATGGATAACAGATTCATCGGCAATACCTGTTGGATAAAGAACAGGTTCTGAAAACTTCTCTAAAGTAAGTGCCATGGCATTATAAACATTCTTAACTTTAAGTAAAGTAGGCTTAACGGCATAACGTGGTTCAAAATTTTCAGGGACTAAAACAGCTGATGCAGAAGTTGTATATAAATAAGCCTCATAACGAGGATTATGTAAAAAACTGACGGAGCCCTCCCCACCCTCTTCAATTTTACTTGGTTTGGAAACAATAATATCCGGATTACCTACCAGTTTCCCGTCTAACAATTTTGAGAGTTCCTTCATTGAAAATTCCATGAGGCAAAGGTAATAAAAAGCCATCTTTCTTTACTACAACTAATGAGGCAACCTTTGATAAAATCGAAAAATTACCATTACAATCTTATATTTGCATAAAAAAGTGAATCCAAAATTACGAATTGGCACAAGAGGGAGTAAACTAGCGATGTGGCAAGCTCACTTCACCCAAGAAAAATTATCAGCTATTGGTATTGAATCAGAGTTGATAGTTATCAAAACGACTGGCGATCAAATACAACATTTAAGTTTTGATAAGATGGAAGGCAAAGGTTTCTTCACAAAAGAAATCGAGGATGCCCTATTAAGAGGAGAAATTGATTTAGCCGTGCACTCTATGAAAGATTTACCTACGAATGCACCGGAAGGTTTAGTTATTTCCGCTGTGTCCTATCGGGAAGATCCATCGGATATCTTGTTAATCAATAAAAATATTGCGGAGAAGGGTAAAGTTTTACAATTGCCTGAGAAGGCCAGAGTTGGTACATCTTCCTCCAGGAGAAAAGGTCAATTATTAGATATACGACCTGATCTTCAATTAGTTGATATTCGTGGAAATGTTCCAACTAGAATACAGAAATTAGAACAAGGTGACTTTGATGCTATCATACTGGCGTCCGCTGGACTGGCTCGCTTAGATATTGACACCTCCTCCTTTCATGTTATTCGCTTTGACCCAACGGAGATTGTTCCCGCACCAGCCCAAGGCGTTTTAGCCTGGCAAACCATGGCAAATGACATCCAAACGAGAAAAATACTCATGGGAATTCACCATAGTGATGTTTCTGATGTAACCAATGTTGAACGAAAGGTATTAAATCTGATGAATGGAGGTTGTCAAATGCCTCTCGGGGTGTATTGTTATAAAGATAAATTTGGTAATTATCATGTTCATGCTGCCTATTCTACTTCTTTTGATTTACCTATAACCAGAGTGTCTATTTCATCGGCTACCCATTTTCAATTAGCAGAAAAAGTGGTTGAAAAATTACGATCTTAACCTTAAGTATGACGCGCGTTTTTATCAGCAGGCAACTTTCCGAAAATTCCCAATTCAGAGAAAAATTAGCATCTTTCGGTTTCATCCTTATTCAAGATGAACCATTAATTGACTTGATACCCATCCCATTTTCAGCCATTGAACCTTGTGATTGGATTTTTTTCTCCAGTAAAAATGCTGTTACATTTTTTTTCAAACAAATAAAATCTTTGTCTATAAAAATTCCATCGCATGTAAAATGGGGAGCTATAGGTTTAGCCACTGCTAAAGAACTACTAACTTATCAAATCACTGCAGATTTTTCAGGAAATGGTAACCCCGAAGTTGTTGGCATCAGTTTTTCAACACTGGTTACTGGAAAAAAGGTTTTATTTCCTTCTGCAAAAAATTCACGGGAAAGCATTCAGCGGTTTATAAAAAATGAAGCGTCGGAAATAATCAATTTATCTATTTATGATAATTCAACTAAAAATGACTTTGACATTGCTCCTTCGGACATCTACGTTTTTACCAGTCCATTAAACGTAATAGCCTTCTCAAAAAAATACAATTTATCAGACAAAAATTGTCTTGGTATTGGAGAAACCACAGCGGAACAACTTAAATATTCTGGCGCTTTGAGTGTTTTAATGAGTCCATTTACAACGGAAGAAAGCATGGCTCAAACGGTCATTGATTTTCTATGTAAAAAATAGGTACCTATACCTAATAATTAATTTTTAACAATTTTGTTTGCACTATCTCTTCTCCAACAATAAAACGAAGGGAATAAAAACCTGAAACAGGAAATAAATCTTCTGTCAAGTTTTCAAAATGATAGCCATCTAAATATTTATTTTTAAACTCTTTGATTAACTGTCCATTAGGACTAAACAATTGAACAGTAACGAGAGACTCTTTGTGTAATTTAAAGTTCACACTCGTGCCGCCAGAAAAAGGGTTAGGAAACGAAGACAATAATTCTACATTACTAAGCTTCAATACATTAGATAAATCTAACCTTAAAATGGACTCCAGTTTGTAAAATTTATATTCATTGGGTAATAACACCCTGGTTTTTAAATAGCCAGCATTTACGTTACCCACCAAGGTATCAAATCCTACCGAAACCCAATCTGTCCCATTCCAACCATTTAGCCTTAACTGATTTAAATCTAATACACCGGAATGTAAACTATTTTCTGTTCCCCAACGCATTGAAAACTGAATGGGCCCATTATTTTCAATTTGCCACACGGGGTCTTTACTATGATTTTTATCAGCATAGTTACCAGATTCAATAAAACCTACCTTTGCGTATTCATTTCCATTATTTGATAATGCTGTAATTGAAATGGGATAATAGCCTGAAAAAGCGCTACCAACGGGAAAAACAACAGGTTGTAAAGATAAATTTCTACCCACCAAACCTTTTCCATTGGTCACTATATAATTAAATTCACTAATGTCAGACAGATTAGAAATGTCAATATCAGTATCATTTAGTGTTAAAAAGTTATAATTATTTACAAAATGCAGGTTTGACACCGCTAATGAACTACCCTGTAGATAGGTATGGATGGAAGGGCTTTTGAACAAGAATAAATGATTGATTTTTCCATTTGACAGATTAATAATTCCTGGAAAATCACCAAAAAATTGTAAGCTATCTATTTGAATATCTGTACCATTACTTTCTACATTTCCAGAAACGGCCAACAAACCCATAGCGACGAACGACGCATTTTTATTTATAATGATATGTCCATCCACTTTCAGATGGGTTGCAGAATCTATAAATAAAGAGGTACCATGTACAGTTAGTTGACACCATAAAGAGGTAGTAAACAAAACAAAAAAGCCAAAGGGTATTACCGTCTTTAATTGATAATTAATCATGAGCTAATCTAAATCCTAAATTATTAAAACGGCTTGCCGGAGGATTGCCATACCTATAGGAAACTCTGCAATCATCGGAAATATCATCAAAACTGCCACCTCTGTACAATTTACTTGAACCATTTACAGGGCCTGTTGGATTTGTAAATGACCCTGGTTTATAAAAATTAAACCAATCTTGAACCCATTCCCAAACATTCCCTGACATATCATAAAGACCTAAAGAATTAGGCTTTTTAGATTTAACTGGTTGCGATTTTCGTCCTGAATTTTCTCTAAACCAAGTAACCTCATTTATATCTGAGGAACCTGCAAACAAGAAATCTGTAGAATTTGCTCCACCCTTAGCAGCAAATTCCCATTCCGCTTCTGTTGGCAATCTAAAAACAAAAGCAGATTGTCTCGCATTCAATTTTTTAATAAAATCCTGTATATCAAGCCAACTTACATTTTCTACCGGACAGTTATCACAATCATAGTTAAAAGAGGGGTCAGAGCCCATAATTTCCTCCCACAGTCCCTGAGTTACCTCCGTCTCACCTAAATAAAAAGAGTTTAGCGTAACCGTATGAATAGGTTTTTCAATATTGTTACCAAAATCACTACCCATATTATATGTACCGCCATTGACTTTAACAAACCGTCCAAATTCACCATCGGAACTTATTAAAGTTTTCACAATAATAGAATTTCCATACACAACTCCCTGATCATTAATACAATAGGAACGAATATAATAAGTTGTATTTCCAGTTAAGCCATTTATAATCGCCTGAAATGTACCCAACCCACTTCCGTTAGTTGTTAGGTTATTCGTTAATATTGGATTTGGTGATTTCCCCCATACGAACCCTCTGGCATTTATTACAGAACCACCATTTTGAAGAACCTCACCATTTAATGTGAATGAATTGGCAGAAATATTAGTTGCTGGGAGCGTTACCACCAAAGCAACAGAACTCCCCGCTGTGGTAAAATTCAAGTTATTCCCGTAAATGATTCTGCCATCGGAGAGCTTTGCATAGGCTCTAAAGTGATAGGTTGTTTGTCTTAAAAGCGATAGAATATTCAAATTGATGCTTCCAACCAGACTCCCTGTTGATTTGACCACCGAAGACGACACTGTTGGATTGATTACTGTACCGTAACAAACACCACTTTCTGTGATAAGATTTAAAGGGAGAACATTTACTGATATATTTACGGACAAAGACGTGTCTGTTAAAGCCGTAATTGAATTGGTAGTAATCAGCGTAACTTGATCTTGACAAGGTCCCCATTGAGGAACACCATTGCAAAATGTCAGATTCTGACCATTTAGTCCGGGGGGAATTAACACCCAGGACTCCCCATTCCAATATTTGAGTTCACCCGCTTGATTTCCTGGAATATCATTAAGCCATTTAAGTCCGTCAAAATACCATAATCCTTTCGTTCCATCCAATTGAAAAACAACCAGGCCCGTCGCAGGAGAGACAATAGCTTTCCTTTGAACGGCCGTCATTCTTGGAATCAAGATACCCTTGTTCTCTGAAAAAATTTCTAAAATAGCCGTGGGATGAGCAGGCGTAGAACCCATATTTATGGTCACTGATTGAGCATTAATCAGTGCGAAGTAACCCACAAAAGACAAACAAAAAAGTAATATCCCTTTCATTATGTATAATTTCCCCAAAACGTATTTTGCAAAACTACAAAAGAAATAGGAAGGTTCAAAACCTTTGAGTATCAATTACATACAGAAGCACTTTAAACAAATACATGTAATATAATTTATATTTTTAAGTACTTGATTAACAATTTGCTTACGCATTCATTAATAAATTTTTGACAATAAAAAAGATTTTTGACCTGATGCAGAAAATAAATTCAAAAAATAGATACCTATCGGGTAATTTCCTAAATCTATGCGGGAAAAATAACCATTTTCAAGAGATTCACTAGACAAAATGGTAGTTACCTTTTTTCCCGTTGCATCGATTAAAAAGAGTTCCACCTGATCCATTTTAGGACCATTATAAGTAAAATCAAAAAATCTATGGGAAGGATTTGGAAAAATATCTATGGTAAAATCAGAGGTTTCTATTTCACTTATTGATGTTAGCGTGGAACCAACCAGCGTAGGATTAGGTAATTTAATAGAAGTAAATAATTGATATTCTCCAGGTTTTAACATAGTTGTGAAATTATTTTGAGATATAAAAACACTATCACCGGTAAAAAACGAATGCCACCAACCCGTTTTTACTCCCTGCAGCATTAAAGTTGAGTTTACAACATCGGTATTTGCCACTACGATGGCATCAAATTGAGCATTTTTATAATGCATATATTTTAGGTAAGCATTAAGATCATAATCAGCTGGCAACTCTTTAAAAACAGCATATTTTAATCTCAATGCATTAAGGGAACCCACCACATCACTTAATTTTTTCCGGGCCTGCTGATTCAGGTAAGACCAGGGCACAGGTTTAGGCGATAATCTGCAATTATTGTTAACACTTCCATTTTCACAAGTATTTATAGAATAATCATAACCCAGCTCACCAAATTGCCAAATCATTTTAGGTCCGGGGCTTAAGGTAAAAACAGTAAATGCCATTTCCATTCTTTGCAGAGCAGTCGTTAAATTACGTGTATTGTATGTACCAGATTGTTTACCATACAAAACATTTCTAAACATAAGTCTTTCTTCGTCATGACTTTCCATGTATTGAATGATGGCAGCATTGGGAAAGTTTCTTTTTTTAAAATCCAATCCAGACAGATTTGAAGAATAACCCATGGTTGCTTCATTAAACTGCTGATTCATATTTCCCCAAAGCAACATACCTCTTTTTGCCAATTCTATTTCCTCTACTACATCAGCAAAATGTTCCAGAATAATATAAACATCTGGATTAACTTTACGAAGGTGGTCGGCATAATCTTGCCAGATAGCGACTCTTGAAGCATCATAATTTCCCCAGGCACTTGTATTACCCAGGGTATTTTTTTGAGTAAATCCTTTTGAAAGATCAAATCTAAATCCATCAATTTTATATTCATTTAACCAAAAAGAAAGCACTCTTTTTGAAAAATCTCTGGTAAATTTACTTTCATGATTAAAATCATAGCCGACATTAAAATCGTGTTTTGCGACTTGATTAAACCAGGGGTTATCCGCTGAAGGTCTTGAATTCGACTCGTCCCAAAACATTCTACATAAAGGACTTTGGCTAAATGCGTGATTTAAAACGATATCTACAATAACCGCCAGGCCCTTTTTATGACATTCATCGATAAAAGATTTAAAGAAAACAGGAGAACCATAATATTTATCTAAAGCCAGGTGATAAGACGGATTATATCCCCAGGAGTTATTTCCCTCAAACTCATTAACGGGCATTAATTCAATAGCATTTACGCCTAATCTGACCAAATAATCTAAAGTATCCTTCAATTTTTTATAATCAGGTGCCACTAAAAAGTCTCTGATGTGGAGCTCATAAATGATAAGATCAGAAACTAAGGGTTTGTTTTTCAAAGTATTTTTCCATTCATACTTATGCAAAGTAGCATCGATATGCGTGACTATACCTGACGTTTTTCCCACTGGATATGCGGGGAGGCCTGGAAAAGTAAGCGGAGAAATAAATTTATCATGATCAGGGTCCAAAACCAGCGGAGCGTAAGGATCGGCAAACCTTTGGGTATTATTCAAGGCCAATTGATATTGAAACGGTTTCTCCAAAGGAACACCATCCAATTCAATCCAATGTAGGTTACCATCTTCTGAGACATTAAATAAAAAATCCGTGTTTATTTTCCATTCATTAAAATCACCCAGTAAAAAAAGGTGTTTTTTACCAGGAGCTTCTACAGAAATCCTTACTTTATTTGGTGAGAGTCTTTGAAAGCCCAAAGTATAATTATCAGGAGCAGATAGTCTTTTCGGCTCTGGAACCACCCAAAAACTGGTTTGGAGTTTTAAGGAATCTCCATTATTTGATTTTGCTAAAATAATAATCTGATGATTTTCTCGGTTATTTGGAACCCAGGTAAAGGAAACTGAGGTGCCAATTTGATTAGAAACCAAACTATCGTTATCAAACAAAGAAATATTCACTGTTTCTGAAAACACAGCTTTTAAAGTGAAGGGTTCCTTTGGATTCAGTAATTTCTCAGAATTTACAGGCTCCTGAATGGTACCTGTAAGGCCTGAATTTTGAAAAACGGGGTAAAAGATATCCTTTGAACCTACCTCTTTACCTTCTTTACTTCCATTTGCATTCCTAAAGACAAAGGCCAGGTTAATGATCTTTTCCCCTGCGGGTACTTTATAAAATGACCTGATAGAAGGTGTTATTTCAAAAGAGAATACATTTGGTTTTCCAGGCACCTGTTTCATTTCCCATGTTGGATTGATTACCCCCCAAGTTGTTTGCACATATTTCCAATCGGCATTTGACGTTGATTTATCCGTAATAATTCCAGTATGCAGATAAATACTACATGCACAGTCTTTTAATCCTGCTGTTCCTTTCGAGGCGTCAAAAAAAATGGTAACAGATTCATTCTCCTTTGGAAAATTCGGAGTAGAAACAAGGATCTGATTATAAAGGAAATGGCTATGAAATATGGTTAAAATGAATAGGTAAACTTTATACATAATGCTTTTTATTAGGAATAACAAGTTATCTTGCGGCAAAATAACAAAAAATACTCACCTTTTTAGACGTATAGGTAAGTTTAAAATAAAGAAAAAATGAAGAAAATTTTTCTAAAAGCAGGTAAGGAAACACCAGTTAAAAGATTTCATCCCTGGGTGTTTTCTGGCGCCATTGAAAGATATGAAGCAGGAATTACCTCTGGTGATTGGGTTATGGTATGTGATTCAAGAGAAAATGCCTTAGCCTTTGGCCACTATCAGGAAGGAAGTATTAGAATCAGACTCCTTCATTTTTCTACAAATCCGCCTGATGCCGCTTTCTATGTAAACAAACTTAGAAACGCTTTAAAATTAAGACAAAGTGTTAATATTAATAAAAACGGAAAAACCAATTGTTTCAGACTCATTAATGGTGAGGGTGATGGCTTATCAGGTTTAATTATAGATATTTATGGTGAAACGGCTGTTGTGCAGTGCCATAGCACAGGTATATGTAAAAATAAACAACAAATAATCAAAGCATTTGAAGAATTAGACGGTTTAACTATACACAATATCTACGATAAAAGTGAAGAGACCTTATATAAAAATGAAGGTATTCAGGAAAAAAATGGCTATTGGAAGGGAGGCCTGAATGAAAAAGGTGAAATTTTAGAGAATGGTCATATTTTTAATATAGACTGGGAAAAGGGTCAAAAAACAGGATTTTTTTTAGATCAGCGTGAAAACAGATTTCTTTTAGGGCAATTAGCCGCAAACAAAGAGGTATTAAACTGTTACTGTTACACAGGAGGATTCTCAATCTACGCCATTAAAGGTGGTGCTACCAGCGTTGAAAGTGTTGATTCCTCGGCATTAGCTATAGAGCAGTATAAAGAAAATTTACAATCTAATGGTTTGGATCTTGAAAAGAATACCTCAATTGTTTCAGACGTACCAACTTTTTTAAGGCAACAAACAAAATCGTATGACATTATAGTAGTTGATCCGCCCGCATTTGCTAAAAGTATGGATAAAAGGCACAACGCCATACAAGCCTATATAAGATTAAATGCATTGGCTATGAAGCAATTGAAGCCAGGCGGTTTATTATTCACCTTTTCTTGCTCTCAAGTTGTGGATCGAAATTTATTTCAAAATGCATTATTGTCTGCATCTATAGAAGCTGGAAGAAAAACAAGTATTTTGCATCATTTGTCCCAAGGCCCTGACCACCCAAGCAGTATTTTTCATCCGGAAAGTGGTTATTTAAAAGGCCTGGTTCTCTATGTAGAATAATTTAATACAGCCATGTTATTCTTACTATTCAGTGTTTTGATCTTTGGAATTCCTTTAATTATCCAAAAATTCAAACATAAGATTCCATTTTCCAGTTTTTTTAGTCCCATTGTATTATGCTATGCGGCAGGTATTTTATTAAGCATAATAAATAAAGAGAGGGTTAATTTATTTTTCAATGTTTCCATATATATTAGCCAATTTTCTATATTAGTGGCCATACCGTTACTACTATATGGGAGTAGTTCAATCAAGCGATTAAGTGGATACAAGCGTTTGGGGCTATCTTTTTTCTTTGCTTCCGTGAGTTCAGCTATTTCATGTTTTACAGTTGCATGGTGGTTTCAAAGCGACCACACCTCCTTTGCTCAGATAGGGGCTATGTTAACGGGATTATATATAGGTGGAACACCCAACATGCAAGCCATAGGTTATGCATTAAAAGGGGATCCAAAACTAACCGTTCAATTAACAGCAGCAGATGCCTTGATTGGTGGCAGTTATTTAGTTTTACTTACCAGTATTGTACCAGTCCTAACATCTTATGTACTTCCCCGCTTTAAAGAGACCTTTGCATACGATGAACAAATTTCCATACCCACCCCTACAAAAATGGAGCGTTGGGATTATTTAATCCTTGTATTTTTCACTCTGGGATGGTTGTCCGTGCTCTTGGGATTACTTTATACATTCAAACAAATAGACAATACGGCCATTATTTTGTTTTTTATAACAGGAATCAGCATCATATTATCTTTTTTAAAATTCATTGATAAAAGATCTGCTTCATCATTTAAACTGGGAGAATATCTTTTATTGGTATTCGCTTTATCTCTTAGTATTCAGGGTAAATGGTCTGACATCACGCGGGGAAGTAATCTTCTTTTTATCATTACGGCTGCGAGCATGTATGGAAGTATCGGCATTCATTTAATCCTCAGCAAGTTATTTAGAATTGACCGAGATACATTTTTAATAAGCTCAACGGCAGCAATTTACGGACCGCCATTTGTGACCCAGATAGCATCTGTAATTAAAAACAAGTATTTGCTGATGCCCGGAATATTGGCTGGACTATTAGGGTATGCGATAGGAAATTACGTTGGTTTAGCCGTATATTATTTATTGATTACCTATCCATCATAAAATAATATACGGCCGGCACTTTATTTTTTCAATTCGGCATAGTATTTAAAATAATAGGGAATTGTTTCCATACCTTTCATGTAGTTAAACAAGCCATAATGTTCGTTAGGAGAGTGAATATCATCACTATCTAAACCAAAGCCCATTAGCACAGATTTGATACCCAACTCCTTTTCAAATAAGGCAACAATAGGAATACTCCCTCCCCCTCTTTGTGGAATTGGATCTTTTCCGAAGGTATGTTTCATGGCTAATTGAGCTGCTTTATATTCCGGCGTATCGGTTGGAGTGACTACAGGATGACCGCCATGATGAGGTGTCACCGTAACCTTTACTGCGGGAGGAGCAATACTTTCAAAATAATTTTTAAAGAGTGCTGTGATGGTATCAGGATCTTGATTGGGAACCAGTCGCATACTAATTTTGGCGAAAGCCTTAGATGGCAGAACCGTTTTAGCACCCTCACCAATATATCCACCCCAAATACCATTTACGTCGAGAGTAGGTCTTATAGAAGTTCTTTCTAACACCGTGTACCCCGCTTCACCGTGCACGGAATCAATCTTCAAATCAGACTGGTATTCCTCTAATGAGAAAGGGGCCTCATTCATTTTTTGTCTGTCTTCTAAAGACACGGGCAGGACAGCTTCATAAAATCCAGGGATAGTCACATGATTATTATCGTCATGCATTGAAGCAATCATTTTAGTCAGAATGTTGATTGGATTTCCAACGGCACCGCCATAAACTCCTGAGTGAAGATCTCTATTTGGCCCAACCACAGCTACTTCAACGTAACTTAAACCTCTAAGTCCAACCGTTATACTTGGTATATCGTTAGCTATCAAGGCTGTATCTGAAATCAGAATAACATCTGCAGCAAGTTTTGATTTATTATTTTCCAAAAATGAAGAAAGATTGGCAGAACCTACCTCCTCTTCCCCTTCAATCATAAATTTCACATTACAAGGTAAGTCACCGCAAGCCATCATAGCCTCGAAAGACTTAATGTGCATAAAAACCTGACCTTTATCATCACAAGAACCCCTTGCAAAGACAGCTCCATCAGGATGAACATCTGTTTGTCGTATAACAGGTTCAAAAGGAGGGGAATGCCATAGATCGATAGGATCAGCGGGTTGAACATCATAATGACCATATATCATAATAGTGGGCAGGGCAGGATTCACCATTTTTTCACCAAAAACGACAGGATGACCCTTTGTAGGAATAACCTCTACATTATCGGCGCCTGCTGATTTTAATTTTTCAGCAACAAAAGCGGCGGCATGAGCTACATCAGCATCATTCTCAGGATTGGCACTAACAGAAGGGATACGCAAAAAATCGAATAATTCAGAAATAAATCTTTCCTTATTATTCTGTAGGTATTCTTGAACTGTTTTCATAAAATCGATTTATACAATTAAAAATAGTCATCAAATATGTTCTTGTAAAAAAATCAGAAGTTCTTCATTTGAAATATGGTATTTCATTATACCTTGAAAACCGGTAGAAATAAACCCATTTTCCTCAGAAACAATTACTGCTGCCACGGCATAACGCTCTGATGCTCCTAAAGCAGCCCTATGTCGAAGCCCCACATCAGCTGGTAAATTTCCATTTTCAGATAGAGGCAAAATACAGGAAGCGGCGGCGGCTCTGCCTTTACTTATAATTAAAGCCCCATCATGGAGAGGAGAAGTTTTATTAAAAATACTCTCCACCAATCTACGAGTTACGACAGCATCCAGTAAAGTGCCAGTTCCAATAAGTGGCTCAGCACTGGTATCACCTGATAAGACTAATAAAGCACCCGTTTTATCGCGGCTCATTCTAAGTAAAGCACTACTAAGAGCCATAATTTGTCTCTCCCTGTCTGTTTTAATACCTGGTTTAGCTAATAGAATTCTTGATAAAAAATTAGACCTTTTTCTAAGGGTAGTATTTCCTAAAAACAACAAAAAACGTCGAATTTCAGGTTGGAAAATAATAACTATAATTATGACGCCTACATTAATAAATTGATTCAGTAAACTGGACATTAGTTGCATATCCAATGCATTAACCGTCCACCAAATAACAAATAGAAGGAGAACACCCAGGAACAGTCCATAACCAAAATTTCCTCTTAACAAGGTGTAAATCTGGTATATGATAAAACTAAAAATAAAAAAATCAATGAGATCCAATAAACTAATGGTCATTGATCCTATGGAAAACGAAGAAAAGATGTTAGATAGAAATGAAATATACATGGTTGCAAAATAGCAAAAAAAAGGGACTTTTTCATATATTTGTATATCTTAAATTTAAAATAATCCAGTCACGGGATGTATAAAATATATTTTCTTTCTTTCTTCTTATGCCTTTTTTTGCCGATAATCCTCTTCGGGCAGGAAATCAGGCAAAATGAAATTGGAGAGCGAATTATAGTTTTTCCTGATGGAACATGGCGATACTTTCATAAAAGGCAATTGTCAGGGGGAAATTATCCTGTGGTAAATCAGGAAATAACACCCTTAGATAACCCTGTTGAAATTACCCGGGAAGAAGTATATCAATTGGTAAATCGGAGAATTCAACAGGCGAAGGACGCCATTTATTATGCCGATATCAGGGCAAAAGCCATGTTAGAGCAAGAAAAAGAATTACAAAATAAAATTGTTATTGCGCAACAAAACAGTTTAGTTCCTCCTGATGAATTAAATAAATTATTAAAGCAATTAATGCTAACTCAACAGTTGGCAGCGACTTCTATAGGAACTATAAAAGAAGCTCAATCTGAAATATTAATTACGGAAGATTTAAAAATGAAGGGGGATATTCTAAGATTATTTAAACCAGAAAGCACTCCTGGAAAATTAGATCTTAATACTGTTTTTGCTTCCGAAGAAATGGTAAATCTTGATTTTTTTGCAAATGATTCACCATTATCGTTTTATGGACAAAACATGGGGGCTATCCTGACTGATAATCTTTCTGTTACAAATAATATTTGCGAATACAGTTATGAAGGACTAGATGCAAAGGGCATAGACTGGCGCAGGGATGGTGAAAAAGAATTGTTATTCACTTTCACTGATGAAAGATTAAGGCTGTTTTTTCCTGATAAGGAATATCTCCGCTGTGAAGCTTTTTTGTCATCTGTAGGAAAGAGAGAAAAGCAATTAACCATAGAATTTCGATTTGCCTATCCAAATGCCAGAGAAGCCTATGGTGTTATCGAAAAAAATAGTTTAATTACGCTTAAATTATTTGACGGACAAATCATTGAATTAAAAGCGGGTGAATTAGATTTAGGTAAATATGAAACAGATAAAGATATTCTAACCTATAGAATGATATATAAAATGGATAATCAACAAATTAATTTGTTGCGAAAACAAGAGTTGGAGGAAATTCGTATGTATTGGAGCGCTGGTTTTGAAGTTTATCCTGTGTATAATATAGATTTTTTCTCCCGTCAATTAAAATGTTTAGATTAAAATGATAAAACCCGAGGAAAAAGTTAAAAAAAATATCCCGTTTATGATGCTTGGTCTAAAACTACCAACGGATCCACGATGGGTAAATTTAGCTGAAATATCTTTGGAAGATATACTGACAGACCATGCGTTTTGCGAGCAAAAAGCAGCAGTAAGCTGTATATCTTTGATTCAAGGTTTTCCTGAAAAAAAAGAACTCGTCCACGAACTTTCACCTATTGTAACAGAAGAATGGGGACATTTTCGCATGGTTTTAGCAGAAATTGATAGACGACAGTTTAATTTAGGTACACAAAGGAAAGATTTATATGTAAATCAACTTCTTGCTTTTCAACAGAAAGGTGGTTCTCGGGAAGACAGACTATTGGACAAGCTATTATTTTGCGGTCTGATAGAAGCCAGAAGTTGTGAAAGATTCAGATTGCTTTACGAATATCTCACAGATCCCTATTTAAAAGAATTTTACTACAAATTTATGGTTTCTGAAGCTGGTCACTATGTCTTATTTTTAGACCTTGCCAGATTATACTTTCCTGAAAATAAAGTAAAATCAAGATGGGAATCATATTTAAAAGAAGAGGCAGAAATCATGCGGAGACTAGAAATAAGCGGAAATAGGATTCACTAGACCTATTTTTTTTGTTCTGAGGCTGTGAACAACATAGCTTCAGAATTCATGCAGTATCTCAAACCGGTGGGTTTTGGACCATCATCAAAAACGTGACCTATATGTCCGTCACAACGGGCGCACCTTACTTCCGTTCTAACCATACCTAATTCAAAATCTTCTATTTCCTTTACATTTTTTTTACTGACAGGTTGCCAGAAACTAGGCCATCCTGTACCTGAATTAAATTTAGTTTCAGAAGAGAACAATGGTAATTTACAACCACCACAAATGTATGTTCCTTTTGTTTTTATGTTATAAAGTTTACCTGTAAAAGCTCTTTCCGTTCCGGCTTTCCTAAGAATATAATAAGCCTGCGGAGATAAGGATTCCTTCCATTCTTTGTCAGACTTACGAATTGGTTTTATAGTATCTAATGATATACCAGCTGAGTAAGCTAAATGACTTAAACCAAAAAACAAAAAGAAAAAAGAATATTTCAGAAAACGCATAAAAAATTATTTTGTCGATGATATATTTAACCTCTTGGCCTCATTTTAGGACTATTCCATTCCTCTTTTTCAGCAAAGGCAACCACTTTCTTAAGTATAGACATTATAGTAAGAAAAACCAGGTATCCAAAGGTAACAACTACGTAAATCCACATATAAGATCCCGCATTTGCAATGGATATACCTGAGAAAGCCCAGGCTTGTAAGCCAGAAACACCTGCTACTATCATGAAACTGTACATTGAAAGACCCCAATAATGAGGAACACTTTTTGCCGTAATAGAATAGATACTATTCAAAACAGCAAAAAAGAGCATAAATGAAGCAGCATTCAACCAAGGAAAACGATTAGTTACCTCAATCAAACCCGTTGCTTTGACCATTATTGAACCAATATTGACCACAAAAACTGAAGCAATAATAATAGCCGCCTGGACTAGCGGTTTTTCGATATTAAACTGAAATTTATCTAGCAATGCCATTTTTTTTCAAGGTAACAAAGAATAGCCAACAAAGTTTATAAAATAATAACCTACTTCAAAACACCAATAAGGTCGTATTCAGAAGCATCAGTAATCGTCACTTCGGCAAAATCACCTAATCTGACATAATTTCCTTTAACAGGAATTAAAACCTCATTATCGACTTCAGGCGAATCACCTTCTGTTCTGCCAACAAAGTGACCATTTTCAATTTTATCAAATAAGACTTTGAACGATTTTCCAATTTTAGCTTTATTTTTTTCATAAGAAATAGCACTTTGAATTTCCATAATCCGATTTGCCCTTTCCATTTTCACTTCCTCAGGTACATCATCGACCAGGTCGTGAGCACGGGTAGATTCTTCGTGAGAATAGGTAAAAACGCCCACCCTATCGAGTGATGCTTCCACGATAAAGTTACAAAGCTCTTCAAATTCAGCCTCTGTTTCACCTGGAAAACCTACTAAGAAAGTACTCCTTAGGGTAATTCCGGGGACTAAAGACCTTGCCTTTTCCAGCAATTCTTTGGTTTCCTCTACCGTAATTTGTCTTCTCATTCTGGCCAATACGTCATTTTGAGCATGTTGAAGAGGCATATCTAAATAATTGCATATTTTAGGCTGTGCAGCCATTACCTCAAAAATTTCAAGAGGAAACTTACTTGGATAAGCATAATGAAGCCTAATCCACTCAATCCCTTCAATATTGGCTAATTCAGTCAATAGTTCAGGAAGCATCCGTTTTTTATAAGTATCTAAACCATAATAAGTCAGCTCCTGAGAAATGAGCATCAACTCCTTTACACCTCTCCTGGCCAGACTTTTAGCTTCAACAACAATATCTTCAATGTTTCTTGACACATGAATTCCCCGCATGAGTGGAATAGCACAAAAAGAACAGGTACGATTACAACCCTCTGCAATTTTAAGATAAGCAAAATGACTTGGAGTGCTAATCCACCTTTCTCCTACTAGTTCATGTTTAAAATCGGCGTTTAACTTTGACAACAATGAAGGCATTTCCAAGGTTCCAAAAAAGGCGTCAACTTCAGGAATTTCAACTTCTAAATCGTCTTTATATCTTTGAGAAAGACAACCGGTTACAAATAATTTTTTAATCTCGCCTTCTTTCTTTTTTTCTGCATAATCCAATATGGTTTGAATGGATTCCTCTTTTGCAAGATCAATAAAACCGCAGGTATTAATTATGATGATATCAGATTTTTCGTTCGTCTCATGGGAAACATCAAAATCATTACCTATGAGTTGGGTAATCAAATTTTCAGAATCTACTTTATTTTTTGAGCAGCCTAAAGTAATTACATTAACTTTATCTGGTCTTAGTGATTTTGTTTTCATATTTAAGTGTAACATTCAGATTAGGGAACAAATATAATATTTAACCTAAAAGGATACGACATTGAGAACATTTTCGTTTAAAAGAGATAAAACAAATACCTATGAATTTTTTAAAAAAAACAATTTTATTCCTCTTGTTTTTTATTCCTTTGACATCAAATGCGCAAATAGGTATTTCTGCTGGTGGCACGCTAAATAGAGCGGAAGGCTGGGTTATTACAGACCTAAGTAACAACTTGAAAAATGACTTGCCAGGAAATTCCTTCTTTTTAAGTCTGAATTATGAATTTTCCAGTAAAAACTATAGGATAGCCTTTGTCCCCGAGATTGGAGGTGCTTTATTTAAAAATGAGATTGTAGATTTAGGGACTTTCACAAATAAAACGCTTCGTTTTCAACTCAATACCCATATTTATTTTCTTGATTTTAAGGGAGATTGCGATTGTCCAACTTTTTCAAAGAAAGGCAATCCATTAAAGAAAGGTTTATTTTTTAATATTTCACCGGGAGTTAGTTACTTTGCTAACACGGTTGAAAGGCTTCCATCAAATAATACTGATTATTTCATCAAACCTAATATTGGAACAGGATTAGGGTACGATATTGGTCTGAACAAAAACATAACTTTAACCACCTTCGCGAATGTCTATTATTTTTCGAAATTAACCTGGCCAGGGTTAATCAATTTACTTGCTATTCCATCTACAGGAAACAAAACAGCTAATGGAACCACCAACTTATCGCAAATTCAGGCAGGAATTACCCTAAGATATCATTTCTAAACAATATATTAATATTACCTGTCAATTGTAAGAAAACATAATTTAAAACATTATAAATCAATAAATTAACATATATTTTTACCTTTTGCCATATCGTAAGAATGGGTAATTTAAATTCCATGCAAGGTTCATCAATGTTTAATTTTGGTAAATTAAAAGTGACCACTTATTATTAATGGGCGTCAAAAAAGCTAAATATATTTACATGGAATCTATCATTTGGAATAAATTCAGTAAAACGATTACACAAGATGTAAGTCAACCAGCAGCGCAAGCCATGCTATATGCCATTGGAATGACAGAGGCTGATATGAAAAAGGCGCAAGTAGGCATCGTGAGTATGGGATGGGAAGGGAATCCCTGTAATATGCATTTAAATGATTTGGCTAAAGTAATTAAACAAGGAGTTCAGGTTCATCCCAATTTATACGGTCTGATTTTCAATACTATTGGCGTTAGTGATGGCATATCAATGGGAACATCAGGCATGCGATATTCCCTACCAAGTAGAGATTTAATCGCCGATTCTATTGAAACGGTCGCAGGAGCTCAATGGTATGACGCTATTGTTGCGGTTACCGGCTGTGATAAAAATATGCCTGGAGCGATGATGGCTATGGCTCGTTTAAATCGTCCCTCCATATTGGTTTACGGTGGTACCATTGCACCGGGTTGCCATGCAAGTAAGAAATTAGACGTGGTATCAGCCTTTGAGGCACTGGGTCAAAAAATAGCGGGAACAATTACCGATGCAGATTTCAAACAGATCGTCCAGAAAGCCTGCCCTGGACCAGGCGCTTGCGGTGGTATGTACACGGCCAATACCATGGCCTCAGCTATTGAAGCTATGGGAATGAGTTTACCTGGCAATTCTTCACTTCCAGCTGACCATCCAGATAAGAAACAAGATAGTTTAAATGTTGGCGCAGCTATTGCGGAACTTATACGCTTAGATTTAACCCCTTCTAAAATAATGACTGCAAAGGCTTTTGAAAATGCCATGCGCCTCATCACTGTATTGGGAGGGTCAACCAATGCCGTAATGCATTTAATCGCTATCTCTAAGGCTATGGGAGTTCCTTTAACCTTAGATGATTTTCAAAAAATAAGTGATACCACACCATTTTTAGCTGACTTAAAACCAAGTGGCAAATATGTTATGGAAGACTTATTTCAGGTAGGTGGCGTTCCAGGTGTTATGAAATGGATGTTAGCAGAAGGCATGCTCCACGGTGAATGCATGACGGTTACGGGTAAAACCATGGCCGAAAATTTAGAACATGCACGTCCTTTAGATGAAGGCCAAAAAGTGATTCATCCAATTAAAGAAGCTATAAAACCTTCCGGACATATTCAAATACTCTATGGAAATCTGGCTACACAAGGGTCAGTAGCCAAAATAACAGGAAAAGAAGGAGAATACTTCCAGGGTCCTGCACAGGTATTTGACGGTGAAGAAGCAATAAATCTTGCTATTTCAAATAAAGAAATAAAAGAAGGGTCTGTTATAGTCATTCGCTATTGTGGTCCAAAAGGCGGCCCCGGCATGCCGGAAATGTTAAAACCAACTTCAGCTCTAATGGGTGAAGGGCTTGGTGATAAAGTAGCTTTAATAACGGATGGCAGATTTTCAGGAGGAACCCATGGATTTGTAGTAGGGCATATTACGCCTGAAGCTCAGATTGGTGGAAATATTGCACTGGTTCAAAATGGTGATATCATTACTATTGATGCCATAAATAATGTGCTTGAAGCCAATGTTGAAGAAACGGAATTTGAAAGAAGAAGAGCTGCCTGGAAACCAAGACCTTCAAACGCAACTACTGGTTACCTTAAAAAGTATGCACAGTTAGTTTCTACTGCGTCAGAAGGATGTGTAACCGACGAAATAAACCTCTAAATCATGGAAAAAGTAGTAAATAAAATAAGTGAAAGCCAGCCGAATCACTCCTCAGAGGGAAAGGTAAATATTTCTGGAGCCGAGGCGGTACTGAAATGTTTGATTGCTGAATCAGTAAACACCATTTTCGGCTATCCCGGAGGTGCCATCATGCCCGTGTATGATGCATTATATCATTATACAGACCGTATTAATCATATTTTACCCAGACATGAGCAAGGTGCTATTCATGCGGCTGAAGGATATGCGCGCGTCACCCGAAAAACAGGTGTGGCCATGGCAACATCTGGACCTGGCGCAATGAATTTAATGACAGGACTTGCTGACGCGATGCTTGATTCTACCCCTTTGGTTTGTATAACTGGACAAGTAGCCTCTACTTTACTTGGTTCTGATGCATTTCAGGAAACAGATGTGATTAACTGTACCATGCCTGTTACCAAATGGAACCATCAGATTACCCACGCTGCTGAAATTCCTTCTGTTTTTGCAAAGGCTTTTTTTATAGCAAATTCAGGTAGGCCAGGTCCTGTAATCATTGACATAACCAAAGATGCTCAAAATGAATTTTTTGATTTTGAATATTTGCCATGCACAAATATTAGAAGTTATCATCCATTACCGAAACTAAATGAAGATGAAATAACTTCCGCAGCTCAGATGATTAATGAGGCAAAAAAACCTCTTATTCTTGCGGGCCATGGTATCCAGATTGCTAATGCTCAAAACCAATTTAAATGGTTTGTGGAGAAATCAGGCATACCGGTAGCCTGTACGCTACATGGATTATCATCACTTCCCGATGACCACCCGCAGCATGTTGGAATGCTGGGCATGCATGGAAATTATGGAGCGAATATAAAACAAAACGAATGCGATGTGCTTATTGCCATTGGCATGCGTTTTGATGATAGGGTAACTGGCAATTTAACAAAATACGCCAAACAAGCCAAAGTTATTCATATTGAAATTGACCCTTCAGAAATTAATAAAAACGTAAAAGCAACGATTCCTGTTCTTGGAGATGCCAAGATGGTACTTGAGGCACTTTTACCATTGATTGAAGAAAAAAGTTACCCTGCCTGGCTTCAGGAATTTGATGATTGTAAGAAAATTGAATTTGAAAAGGTTATTCATAGAGATTTATCTCCTACCGCTGAGGGAAAAATGAGGATGGGAATGGTTGTGAAGGAAGTTTCTGACCAGACCAATGGCATGGCTATAGTAGCTACGGATGTTGGACAACATCAAATGGCTGCTGCCAGATACTATACCTATCGATCTACTAATCAATGGGTTTCATCAGGTGGAGCCGGTACTATGGGCTTTGGACTTCCTGCTGCTTTTGGTGCCCAATACGCCCAGCCTGATAAAACCGTTGTTGCTTTTATTGGAGACGGAGGTTTTCAAATGACTATCCAGGAATTAGGCATGATAAATCAATGGAAAATGCCCGTGAAAATTGTTCTTTTGGATAACAATTTCTTGGGTATGGTTCGTCAATGGCAACAATTATTTTATGATAAGAGGTACTCTTCTGTAGAACTTCAGAATCCTGATTTTCTAAAAATTGCCGAAGGATTTGGAGTTACAGGAAAAAAAATTGAGGAGGTTTCCTCTTTAAAAGAGGCAGTGGCTGAAATGCTGGCCTACCCAGGCCCATACCTTTTACATGTTATGGTTGAAAAAGAGGATAATGTTTTTCCAATGGTTCAAAGTGGCGCTGGCGTTGGCGAAATCGTTCTTGAACCAAATATTAAATAGAACTTATGGAAAAAAAAGAATTTACCCTGTCCGTTTTTTCAGAAAATCAAACAGGAATGGTCTCCAGAGTTGTTTCCATTTTCACTAGAAGACACATTAATATAGAAAGTTTAAATACCTCTAAATCATCCCTTCCTGGTATTCACCGGTTTACTATCGTAGTTTTTACTACAGAAGAAATGATAAAAAAACTGGTTGCTCAACTTGATAAGCAGATAGATATATTAAAAGCGTTTTATTATGAAAAGCACGAAATAATATATCAGGAAATAGCCCTCTATAAAATACCTTCGTCCATTTTTGGCGCAAAACTAAAAGTTGAAAAATTTGTAAGAGAATACAATGTTCGAATTTTAGAGATTGACCCGGAATTTATCGTATTTGAAAAAACGGGCACAGCCATAGAAACTGAAGCATTGTTGGAAGAATTCAAAAAATATGGTATATTTGAGTTCGTTCGTTCAGGAAGAGTAGCTATAACACGCCCAATGGAAAGTTTGAAGAATTATATGAAACGAATGGAACTAAGCGATAATTTTTAAAGCACCTATAAAAACCCGGTATATTTTCTTTTCATTTTATTAAGAATTTTGCCAAAGTAAAACGGATTTTTTTCCTACCTATTAAATTAATATTTAATGGGTTTTACTTATTTATTAACCCATATACACATCAGAATGAAAATTACATTACTGAAAGCATTCGTTTTTTTGCTGTTTGTCTTCCTTCAACAGAATGGACTGGCAGCTCAAAACCGAACATTAAAAGGAACCATTACAGATGCCGATGACAGTAGTCCTATGATTGGCGTTACTGTTCTGGTCGTCGGGACTGGCATAGGAACAGTAACTGATTTAGATGGCACTTATGCTATTCAGGTGGCCACGGGTCAAACATTACGGTATTCTTACACGGGCTATAAACCCAAAGAAATTAAAATCACCAATGAAACTTTACTTGATGTACAGCTCATTGCTGAAGCTACGGCACTAGGTGAAATAGTGGTCACTGCCCTTGGAATCAAGGAAGAAAAGAAAAAACTGGCCTATTCGATTCAAGAAGTTAAGGGAGAGGCACTACAAAATACCGGTAGAGATAATTTTATTGTTTCACTTCAAGGTAGAGTAGCTGGTCTGAATATGACACCAACCAGTGGGCAAGCAGGTTCTTCCGTTGCAGTTCAATTGCGCGGACCGAGTTCCATCGACGGAAATAACCAGCCGCTATTTGTAGTGGATGGGCTACCCATTGATAATCGCACCTTCAATCAGGGTGCCCTTGTATCTGATCAAGCAAACAGAGCCAACGATTATCAAAACAGAGCAGGTGATATTAATCCAGCAGATATTGAATCAGTTACTGTGTTAAAAGGCCCCGAAGCCGCCGCCTTATATGGAATTGATGCCTCTTCTGGTGCCATTATCATTACTACAAAAAAGGGAAGTTCAGGAAAAGGAAAAATTAGTTATGATAACCTTTTCAGGAATGAACATCTTTATAGATTTCCAGAGTACAACAGTGACTATGCCAGAGGATTTAACGGTTCAGCTGATCCAACCACTTCTTTCTTCTTTGGTCCTAAACTTCCTGCATCTACTCCAAAATATGATAATATCGATGCTTTTTTCAGGGACGGATTCACTCAAACCCATAATTTAGGATTTGAAGGGGGTACCACAGGCTTAAGTTATCGCCTCTCCACTGCATATACCGATCAAAAAGGGGTTGTACCAACCAATGATTTCAATAGAATTTCTGTGCGCTTGAGTACAACAGCTAAAATTTCTGATAAGCTTAGTACCAGTAGTTCATTAAATTTTGTCAACTCAAATACCACAGCTCCGCAAAGAGGGGCAAATGGATATTTAATAAGCTTACTTTCCTGGCCTTTTTATGATGATGCCAGCGTGTTTTTAAATCCTGACGGAACAAGAAGACAGTTGATTCAAAGCACAACGGAGCAAGATAATCCCTTGTTTAACGTATATGCAAATAAAAATCAAACCAGAAACAAGAGAACAATAGGAAATTTCAGTGTCCTTTACGACCCATTTAAATGGCTAAATGTAACTGGAAGGTTTGGTATTGACGCTTATTCCACCATTGGAAATACGCTTTTGCATCCTGAATCTATCTATGGAATCACAGGAAAAGGGGTCATTGAATCATACAATGAAAATTCAATTTTAATGAATAGTAATATTTTAGCCACAGCTAAAAAGTCTTTTGGTGACTTCAAAGCCTCGCTAACATTTGGTGGATCTCTTGACGATAGAAATTATGAGGTAACCTCTATAAGAGGTGAAAAAATGTATATACCTGACTATAACAGTATCAATAATACCGATCCAACCACCCAGAGAAGCAAGTTAACCATAACAAGACAAAGATTACTCAGTTTATTGGGAACCTTTGATTTAGGATATAAGGATATTCTATTTTTCAATGTAAGAGGCAGAAATGACTGGTCTTCTACCCTACCGTCGGCTAATCGCTCCTTCTTTTATCCTTCAACGGGTTTAAGTTTCATATTTAGCGAATTACCCGTTTTTAATAATTCAAAAATAATAAGCTACGGTAAATTAAGAGCAACGTTATCACAAACAGGTAAAGATGCTCCACCTTATAAAATTTTACCTGCTTTGGCACCTCAAACAACCACAGGTGGAGGCTTCGCTTTTGGTTTCTTTGGTGGAAATCCTGATTTGAAACCTGAACGTACACAAGGTTATGAATTTGGTGCTGAACTAAAGTTATTTAAAAATAAAATAGGCATAGACTTTGCTTATTTTAAAAATTCTCGTTTCGACCAGATTGTGTCTCAACGTTTAAGTTACGGAACAGGTTTCATTTTTGGACTTGTTAATGGTGGTACTTTTTCAAACCAGGGATTTGAAGTACAACTTTCACTTTCCCCCATCAAGAAAGAAAAAGTACAGTGGGATATTTTATTAAATTTCACCACTTTTACCACGACAGTTAATAACCTGCCAGCTGATCAGGCAGAGTTTTATAATTCAGACACCTGGTTATTTGGAAATGCCCGCGCGAGTGCGTTTGTTTCAGATTTAGCCAGATTTTACCCTGGTGTAAATCTTGATTATAATCAAAGAGGATTAGGTAGTGCCACAGCTATTGGCGGCTATAGTTATTTGAGAAATACTAAAGGAGACATACTCATAAATCCATCTAACGGATTACCAGTAGTAAATACCAATTTTCTTCCTATTGGAGACCGAAATCCTGATTTTACCATTGGCTTAACCAATGAATTCAGGATTGGAGAATTTACTCTTTCATTTCTTTTGGATATTCGTAAAGGTGGCGACGTTTTTAACGGAACGGAACGATTTTTATTCCAAAGAGGTTTGAGTACTCACCTGTTAGATAGAACGCAACCTTATGTTTTCAATGGCGTATTAAGAGATGGAAGAGAAAATACGGAAAGTCCTACCAAGAATACCATTCAGGTTACTCCGCTAACCCGCAGTGATTTCTTTAGTGCTGCTCCAGAGTCAGATTTTGTAGAAGAGGATATAAACTGGATTCGCTTAAGAGATGTATCCATTAATTACAATATCCCCAGTTCCGTTTTAAAAGGAAGTAAACTATTTAAAAGTGCTAAAGTATTTGTCAGCGGTACTGACTTATGGTTACTCACCAACTATAGTGGAGCCGACCCAAATGTCAATGGTAATTCAGCTACAACAAGAGGTGTAGGCGCATTTGGTTTCGATTTTGGTACTATTTCTTTACCAAGAACACTTTCGGGTGGTATTAGAATAACCCTTTAAAATTTACAAAAATGAAAAAAATATTATATCCATTCGCTTTTTTACTCTTCCTGGGTAGCAGCTGCGAATCTTATTTTGATATTAATCAGGATCCAAGTAATCCACAGGTAGCAGAAGGATTTGCCCTACTCCCGCCTATTTTTGCCCAAATGGTGAGAGGTGATGCTTGGGATGCCAGATATATCGGTCAATATGTTCAATATTGGGGTTGGGTTTCAGCTGGAAATGCCTGGGACAGACAAGGATTTGCGCCAGGATCGGATGCATGTGGTGAAAAATGGCGTTCTCATTATTGGTCTATAGGCACCAATATTGATTTAATTATTACAGATGGTGTAGCAAACAATAAATGGGATTATGTGGGTGCAGCCAAAGCCGTGCGTGCCTGGAGCTGGCAATCTACCACTGACCTACATGGCGAAATGATTTTAAAACAAGCTTGGGAGCCAAATCGTTATGTATTTGATTACGATCCACAACAAGATGTTTATGCTGAAGTAGTTAGATTAAGTACCGAAGCACTGGCTGATTTAGATAAAACGGGCTATTCCGCCTCTTTATCACGAGGAGATATTGTATATAAAGGAGATGTTAGCAAGTGGAAAAAATTTATTTACGCAAATCTTGCCAGAAATGCCATTCACTTATCAAACAAGTCAGGATTCAGTGCGGACAAAGTAATAGAATATGTCGATAAAGCATTTCAGAATAATGCTGATAACTTTTTGGTTCCCCATGCAGGATCCAATTCAGGCGATGGTAATTTCTATGGTCCATTAAGGAATAACATGGGAAGTTTTGTTCAATCATCCTATATTATTTCCTTGCTTGATGGCACAACATTTACTGGCGTTAAAGATCCACGACTCCCAATCATGTTTACGGCCAGTCCAGATGGTGTATTCAGAGGTGTTGCACCAGCTTCTGGTGATCCGAATAACATAGCAGGCCGTACCAATAGAATTCCCAATTTATGGGGTGGTTTGGGTGTGATTCCCGCCACAGGAAAATGGATATTTAATGATAATGCTCCACATGCTATTCTTATTTATCCAGAATTACAATTTATAAAAGCGGAGGCTGCCTTCAAAAAAGGAGATAAAACGCTGGCTTATACCGCTTTTAGAATAGGAGTTAGTGCTGCCTTAGACTTTGTTGGTGTTTCTGCAGCCAATCGCGACGCTTATTTAGCCAGCGCCGCCATACCTAAATCGGGTAACGACTTGACCCTAAGTGATATCATGTTACAAAAATATATCGCACTGTATGGTCAGGGAGCCCTTGAAACCTGGGTTGACATGAGAAGATATAATTATAGCAACGAAATATATAAGGGTATTTCTTTCCCAACCAGTCTATACCCTGACAATAGCGGCAAATTTGTTCAGAGAGTTCGTCCAAGATTTAACTCAGAATATGTTTGGAATTTAGCTACGTTAAGAGGAATTGGTGCCGATTTACCTGATTATCATACAAAACCACTTTGGTTTGTTCAACCTTAAAAAAATTATTATGAACTTAAAATATATTTGGAATGCCTTTTTATTCATAAGCGCATTTTCTTTAGTTTCCTGCGGTGAGGAATTTGATTTCCTTAGGAATGCTACACCAGCGACCAATGGTGCAAGAATCAAAGTATTTCATGCAGCCCCTGATGTTCCTGGGGTGGTTGCCTCCATCAACGATAAAGTTGTTTCAGGTGTATTAACTACCGTTGGCGTTCCTGGATTAGTAACTTACGGCAGCTTATTTCCAATCATTGATTACGCCGTAATCCCTTCAGGAACAGCAAAACTTAAAGTTACTGTTCCGGCAACGGCTACCACAGGAGAGGTAAATTTAAGTACGGATCTTAATTTAGCCGACAATACTTATTACACAGTTCATGCTTTTGGAATAGCTGGCAAATATGACTTTTTTGTTTCACAAGATGATCTATCCATTCCTGATCCAGAGAAAACCTATATCAGGTTTTTAAGTGCGTTAACTGACAGCCCTGCAACGGGTATTGAGTTTTTAGTTAACAATGTGGTCAATACTGAATTTACAGGGAGAAGCACGGGAAAAGAAAATTTTCAGGCATTTGAGCAGCCTGGCTCTACCCGTTTTACCATTGTTATTCGCGAAAAAGGAAAAACGGCCGCATTGAGTACGTTGAGTAATCTAAACTTAGTTCGAGGTAAAAAATACACGATTATTGCCAGAGGAAGTAATGCAGCCACACTGGCTGCCCAAAAACCAGTTATTGGGTTAGTATCTAATAATTAAAACAAATTAAAAAGGGAAAGTGCCATTTCTTCGTTGATTGGCACTTTTTCTTTTTTATTGAATGACCCATTTAATGAGTTGTTTTTTGCCATTTTCACCTCTTAGATCCCATAAATAAATGCCCTTAGGTAAATCAAAAAGTTTAATATACATTTCATTTTCAAATTGACTTTTCACCCATTCGCCCTTTTTATTTCCCAGGAAATTCCACAAAATGATACTCGCCTTCCCTTCCTTTAAAAAGGTTATCTTACCCATGTTTTCAGTAGCGGGATTAGGGGAAATGTAGGCTAAAACATCATTTTCCAAAATATTGGAAGAAAAAGTAACCTCTCCCAAATAACAACTTTTAAATCCCCAACTTCCAATGTTTCCTGTCTGATTAACGCCTTCAAATACCAATTGCCACAATCCATCTAATTTTTCCCCTTTCAATTGATCAAGTTGATTACCTATATTTATATTTAACGAATCTCCACTAAAACACGAATCGATTAAAAAAGCTTCTTTTGAAAAAGTTAATTTATGCCATGTAAGAGGTTTTAAACAATTCTTGGGCAGAGGAAGAGATAGACTCAAACCTGAGGGCGTTTTTAGAAATATCTTTACTTTTTCTATATCTGATAACTTGATATTTATCCAAATTTCCAGAAAATCAGTGATAACTCCTTTTTGATTAATTATCAGGTTGGATTGTCTAAAGGGAATTTGGTTGAGAACGAGCGTATCCACTTTCTTCCATTCGCCACATATAGCTGGTTTTACGTAAAAGGAAAATACATCTGATACATTACTTCCACATAAAATAGTATGATATTTTATTCGCCAGAAATATTGTTTTCCAGCTAACAAAGGTTTAGTTGGATAAATGCCAGAACCCACAGTCACAAGAGATTCGATAACATAATCGAAAGTCTTACTTTCCGACATCTCTATTTGGTACCAATCGGCCTTATCATTTGCTTTCCAGGAAAATAGAGGGCGTACATCACTAATCTCAGACTTATTCAGGGGATTAACCGATTCGAATTTCAGCGGCTTTTTTGTCTGATAATGCCATTCTATGGGAAAGCTAACCTTTTTATTTGCCGATGCCACCTGAAGAATTGCCTGATTAAAAATAGGAACTGTTTCACCATCCAGAGCCGACAAACGCCATTCCAGAATTCCTGGTTTCAGCATTATCATTTCACGCCAACTTGGATTCCATTGAGTCACATTTTCTATTTTAAAAGTTAACGGAAAAATAGCCTCCGCTATGGTTGATACATCCCAACGAAAAAGAATTTCTCCATCACATTTAAACTTAGAAACATCTAAAGGAAAACCATTAAAAATTCCAGCTTTATTTTGAACCACAATTTTCCCCGGACTTATATTAAAAAATAACTTATTTGTACCCTTTACCCCTAATCTGTAGGTAGCATTTTTAATATTTTCATTAATAAACAAAGAATATTTCCCAAGGTTGGGGACATTCCTTTTCAAGAAAATCAAAGAATCTGGATTAGCTACATCTACTAAAAAAATATCTACTTTGTCAGCATTTAAAGGAGGAAGAAAGGTATTTGCCGGCACCCATTCAACCTGTAATGGTTCATCGGCGGAGTAAATTACCTCCTCTTTAGGCTTAACCAAGGTAAAAGGCCCCATATTAGCTTTAACATTAAGATAAAATGGTTGCCAAATAAGATTTGATTTAAATCTTGTTACGAGTCTTAAACGCATATCCCTTTCATAATCAGCTAATATCACGCCAGGCTCATTAACCAGTTTAACCAATGAATCCATAACAGGAAAAGACCTGAAGGCCTTTGACTTAAGTTCTGTCATTTTAATATTAGGACTATTTCCTGATATATTATTTAATGACATCGGTTCACCTATATCAAAAGATTCCCACGAAAACCAGGCAGAAGAATCAGAGGCTAATGGATAGAGTAAGAAGGGTGTGTTTTTTGGAAGATAAGTATTTTCAATATTAAGGGGAGAAACTTTCGTATTTGACCTTGATACTTTTACACCACAAAATTGATAGGCTTTGGACATTAAAAGGTTAGAAATTTCTTCAACACTACCGCTATGAAAACGCGGCAAAACGTGTAGGCCCAGATTATCTGATTTACATAAACCCGGATAACCAAGTATGCTCATACCCGAGCCAGGTTCCCAGGCAGTAAGAGGATTTCGCTGTGTATTACAGATAACGCTGTTAAAAGTATGGTTACCCCCCAGCTGATGTGCAAGTTCATGGCTAAAATAATCAAAAGTAAAATAGATACCTTCCGGAACAAGTGCAGTAGAAACGCCCCTTCCCTTTTCCCCTTTTTGACAAACGCTGCCAATTTTTCCACTACTTACCGTTTGTAATCCACCTAAAACATGTCCAATATCGTAATTATCATCGCCGATGATTCGATCTAATAATTGTTGATTTTCACTACTTTCATTACCCCTGGTAAAAGGATCAGCGTTGGCAAATTGAAAAATCAGTTCATCTGATCTATCTATAAGAACAAATCGAACCCCCAGATCTCTTTCAAAAACAGCATTCACGAGATTAACCATTCTTAGCATAACGGCTAAAACCTTTGATATATCCCCACCGTGAAAGTCAGTAAATTCTCCTGTTGCACTTAGCGCTAAGCGAAAAACGCTTAATGAATCATTTGAAGAAAAAGATTTTTCCTGCTGTTGAAATTTATTTGATGTTGAGGTAAAGCATTTTACGCTTTCGTTAAAGTCGTCATCAACCTCTGAATCCCAGACACCCTCTTTTTTACTTATAAATTTGGTAATAGAATCACCCTTGATAGCATAAATTTCCCATTCATTCTCCTGTTTTAAAATTCTAAAATCAACATGGGGGAAAAGTTTATGGGTTGATTTCCAGACTTTAATCATAGGAAATCGCTGCTGTAAAGAAGATGGCATAACCTCGGCGGCATGTAACTTAAGGAATGCAGACAATCCATTAGGAAAAGAAACCAACACAGAGTCTTGAGCAGATCCATGTACCATTCCAGCAGCGCAAAAAAATAGGTAAAGGAAAAATTTTTTAAAAATTTTCATTTTATTATTTGGTGAATAACGCAAATATCATGCTTTTATGTATTTTAAATGCATTGAATATATATTTGATACATTAAAAAGTTGAATTATGGTTTAAATTTGCCCACCAAAAAAAATAACAAATGGAAGATTACAGCAAATTAATAGCCACCACTTTACAAATTCCACTACAAAGTGTTAAAAACACGCTGGCTTTGTTAAATGAAGGAGCAACCATTCCATTTATTGCCCGATATAGAAAAGAATCTACAGGCTCCCTGGATGAAGTAGAAATTGCAGATATACAAAAAGAAGGGAAAAGACTTGAAGAACTGGATAAGCGCAAGGACGCAATTCTTAAATCCATAGAAGAGCAAGGAAAATTAACGGAAGAGTTAAGATTAAAAATTAATGCTACTTTACAATTAAACGATCTTGAAGATTTATATCTTCCATTCAAAAGGAAGAAAAAAACAAAAGCGGGGGTTGCCAGAGAAAACGGCTTAGAGCCCCTTGCATTAAGTATCTATAGTCAGGAAAATGGTATTTCTCCTCAGGAAATAGCTCAATCATACCTAAACGAAAACGTTACCGATATAAATGCTGCCTTACAAGGTGCACGAGATATTATCGCAGAAATGGTTAGTGAGGATATAAATTCAAGAAATTTGTTGCGAAAAATCTATACCGAAACCGCTGTTGTACAAGCAAAGGTTGCAAAAGGCAAGGAAGAAGAAGGAATAAAATACAAAGATTATTACGAATTTTCGGAGCCATTAAGTAAGTGTCCATCCCATCGTATTTTGGCTATTAGAAGAGCAGAGGAGGAAGGCATTTTAAGAGTTATGATTATTCCAACCGATGAGGAAATGGCTATTTTTGAACTTGAAAAAGTTCATATCAGAAAAAATAATCTGGCAGCCAATGAGGTAAAGGTGGCTATTAAAGATAGTTATGAAAGGTTATTGAGTCCATCTATAGAAACAGAATTCAGACAACTATCCAAAGAAAAAGCTGATATAGCCGCCATAGATGTATTTTCTGATAACCTCAGGCAATTACTTTTATCTGCTCCATTGGGACAAAAAGTAGTCTTAGGTATTGATCCTGGATTTAGAACGGGTTGTAAGATAGTGGTCCTGGATGCCAGTGGTGAATTATTGGAAAATACGACCATTTATCCACATCCACCACAAAATGACACATCAGGAGCTACGAAGACCCTTACTCATTTAATACAAAAACATAATGTAGAAGCGATTGCTATTGGAAATGGAACAGCTGGAAGAGAAAGTGTTGATTTTTGCCGCACCCTTCCACAACCCCACCCTGTTTCTATATTTAGTGTTAATGAGGCTGGAGCTTCTATTTATTCAGCCTCCGAAGCCGCCAGAGATGAATTTCCCGACCAGGATTTAACGGTTCGTGGTGCCATCTCCATCGGTAGAAGGCTCATGGATCCTTTAGCTGAACTTGTAAAAATTGATCCTAAATCTATTGGTGTTGGACAGTATCAACACGATGTAAATCAGCCTAAGCTTAAAGACAGCTTAGATAGTGTGGTAGCAAGTTGCGTGAATAGTGTTGGTGTTAACTTAAATACGGCCTCTAAACACTTATTAGCCTATATTTCAGGCCTTGGCCCAACTTTAGCACAAAATATTGTGAAATATAGAACAGAAAATGGTCCATTTAAAGCGAGGAAGGAACTAAAAAAAGTACCCAGAATGGGAGAAAAGGCTTTTGAACAATCTGCAGGATTTTTACGCATCAGGCAAGGGGAACATCCTTTAGATAACACGGCTGTTCATCCTGAATCTTACCCTATTGTTGAAAAAATGGCTAAAGATTTAGGTTGTTCGGTGGACGAGTTAATAAAACAGTCAACTATCAGGAAACAGATTAAAGTTAATCAATATGTTACTGAAAAGGTAGGTATTCCAACCTTAAATGACATCATAAAAGAGCTCAATAAACCTGGGTTAGACCCCCGTGGAGAGGCAAAAGCTTTTTCTTTTGCCGATGGTATTCATTCAATCAATGACTTAAAGACAGACATGGTTTTACAAGGCATTGTAAACAACATTACCAATTTTGGTGCTTTTGTTGATATTGGAATTAAAGAAAGTGGCTTGGTTCATGTGAGCCAAATGGCCAATCGTTTCATTAAAAATCCTGCGGAAGTGGTCAAACTTAATCAAGAGGTAACGGTTCGAATTGTAGAAATCGACTATGCCAGAAAACGGGTTCAATTAAGTATGAAGGATGTGAATTAAATTTACAAAAAAGGAATGCCGATATTCATTATTTACAACAAACGTAGATAAAGGCTGGAGGTATATTTAGCGGTGTAAACTTTCTTTCAACTGAAGAAAACCTCTTTTTTAGTAATTTATAATCAATCAGCGAATATTGAAATTGAATAAATAACCCCGTCGGTTTAAGTGAATCATAGCATTGTTGTAAAATATCCCTTTTCAAGGTAAACGGAAAGTTGGCAAGGGGTAAACTTGAAATAACTACATCTACAGATTCTTTTTTTACATAGGTTAACAAATTCAATGCATCTCCATTAATAATATCCACATTTTCTTTTTCCAACAATGAGAGTTCCTCCAAAAAATGATCATTTAATTCAAAAGCAAGTAATTGGGTGTTTCCTACCAGAGAATCAGCCAAAGCTTTAGTAATACAACCTTGACCAGCGCCAAGTTCTACGATTAAATCTACCTTATCAAAATGGATGGGATTCAACATCTTCTTGATAAGCTCAGGAGAACTTCTTACAATAGATCCTGTCGAACGCCAGTCTTTAAAAGCTTCTTTTAAAAAAGAGATATGTTTACTCATTAAAATATATCAAGGGTTAAGATGCACACAAAAAAAACAGGTGTGGGGTACAAATATAGTACACCACACCCGATTAATATCAACAATCTGAATTTATTATATAAACTCCGATGTATTTTCTTTTACAATAATGATATCATTAGAAGGTTTATCAGCACCAAACAGTCTGTTTGTCCATTTTCTTGCTTTTTCCATAAGGAAATAAATGATTGGAACGACGAGTAAAGTTAACAACATAGAGCTTGTCAGACCACCTATAAGTGCCCATGCAAGACCATTTTTCCATTCTGCCCCAGGGCCTTTTGCCAAGGCGATAGGTAACATACCGAACACCATGGCTACTGTGGTCATAATAATAGGACGAAGACGCAAAGAGCCTGCTTCCAGAATAGCTCTGATAGTCCTGTTCCCCTCCTCCTTTCTCTGGTTGGCAAAATCTACTAATAAAATGGCATTTTTACCTACCAGACCTACCAACATAATAATACCTAGAATAGCAAAAATATCCATGGTACTCATAGAAAGAGCTAGAGCTAAAAAGGCGCCCACCATAGCTACTGGAATAGAGAATAAAACGACAAAGGGACTGACCCAGGAATTGTAAAGAGCCACCATAATGAGGTATACAAAAAGAATGGAAGCACCAAAAGCAAGACCGAGGCTTCCAAAACTCTCTGCCTGTGCCTTTAAGTCACCTTCGTAAGCAATAAAAACGCCCACAGGTGGAGGATTTTCAGCTATTTTATTTTGTATATCAACACCGATATCACCAGATTGACGCCCTAAAATTTTCGACGAAACCACCAACGAAGGGATTCTATCTTTTCTTTCGAGGAGACTAGGCCCAGTTGAACTGGATACCAAAGCAAACTGGGACAACTTAATTTGCTCGCCTCTGGGATTTACGAATAGTAAATTTTTAACATCCTCTTCATTATTTCTATCAAAGGCATCAAATCTAATATTTATGTCATACTCAGAGTTACCATCTCTAAATTTGGTATCGGTATTTCCTGCAAAAGCAGTTTGCATCGTGGCGCCTACAACCTGAAGATTTAAACCAAGCTCTGACATTTTTAGTCTATCTACCTCAATTTTAATTTCGGGATTACCTTCTTTGTAACTCATATCAGCTTCCATGGCACCAGGCGTGTTTCTAACCCAATCAAGCACTTTATCCCCATAATCCTTTACCTTTTTCAGATCAGCACCGCTGACAATCACCTGAATAGGCGCCTGGTCTGCACCACCAAAGAAAGAAACCTGACTTGAATTAACTTTTACGCCGACCAATTCCTTTTCCAACTCCATTTTAATATTTCTGGCGAAGAAGTCGGTAGATTCTTTCCTTTCTGACGCTGGAGTTATTTTCACCTGTATTTCAGCCAGATTGGATAGCGTTGAACTTCCTATAAAGTCAGAGCTTCTTCCTACCGTTGTGAAAATATTAATAATTTCATTTTTGGTAACTAAATATTTTTCAGCGGCGAGGGCCACTTGATTTGTTTGCTCTAAAGTAGCCTCTTTAGGAAGCTCAAGTTTTATGATAAATTCACCTCTATCACTATTAGATATGAACGCTGTCCCGATGAATCCACCAGTAATTAACTGGAAGGATGATAGAAAAATAATGGTTGTCAAACCTAAAACAGCCCACCATTTTCGAATGGCCCACTTTAATAATTTCACATAAGCCCTGGTAAGATTTGAAATCCCTTTTTCAAAAGCAATTAAAATAAATCCTCCTATTGTTTTCTTATTAAAATGCTCCAATCTGGAAAAACGAGAGGCTAACATAGGGGTTAATGTAAAAGAGACGAGGAGCGATACCAGGGTAGAAATAACTACAACCAATGCAAACTGTTTCATAATATTCCCGATAATACCGCCTGTTAAAGCGATGGGAAAAAACACAACGACATCAACTAAAGTAATCGCCAAAGCAGTAAAACCAATTTCATTTCTACCATCGAAAGCCGCTTGCCTTCTATTTTTTCCCATTTCCAGGTGTCTGAAAATATTTTCAAGTACTACGATGGAGTCATCGACAAGAATACCGATAACAAGAGACATGGCAAGCAAAGTCATCAGGTTAAAAGTAAAATTGAAAGCGTACATAAAAATAAGTGTTGTTATTAAGGAAGCAGGAATGGCCACCATAACAATAAGCGCATTACGAAAACTGTGTAGGAAAAGAAGCATGATAACAGCCACTAAAATAATGGCGAGCCCAATATCATCAATAACCGCATTGACAGCTTCGATAGTAAAATCGGAAGAATTATTAGCTATGCCAAAAGTGAGTTCATCTGCTTTATATAGTTCCTCCAGCGCTTCCATTTCCTTTATCACACTCTCACTTACCGCTACTGCGTTAGCATCTGATTGTTTTTGAACAAGAAAGGCGAGACCTGACACGCCATTTAACCGGCTTAAATCAGAAGGTTCTTTTGTAGCATCTTCAATTTCAGCTACTTCATCGAGTCTAACGGGGCTATTAGTTAAAGGATTATTGCTAACAATTATACCTCTCAACTGACTTAATGCATCTAATTTTCCAGCAAGACGAATAGTAATTTGCTCATCCTGGTTTTTAATTTTTCCCGTTGGGAAGTCAAGATTTGCTGATTGAATAGCGTTTTGAACTTGGAGAATACTTAATTTACGTTGTTCAAGTTCCTTTCTATTAATATTAATTCTGATTTCCCTTTCCTGGCCACCCACAATGGTAATCCTCGCCACACCCTCGATACTACTAAGGAGCGGAACAATTCTATTTTTTGCTAAATCAAACATTTGACCAGCATCCAATTTACTTTTAGCCCCAATATTCATGATAGGAAATTCATCACTTGAAAACTTTCCGAGGACAGGGACTTTGGCATCTCGTGGAAAAGTAGGCTGAATTTCGTTTAATTTTCTTTGCGCCTCTTGCAGACTTTGTTGAATATTAGCATCTTGCTCCAATTCGATAATAACCGACGAAATATTTTCTCTTGAGGTAGAACGAATACTATTGACACCTGCTATGCCTGAAAGGGCATCTTCAATTTTTTTGGTGACACTTTGTTCAACCTCCATAGGCCCGGCACCAGGATAAACCGTTGTAGCCGTTAGAATGGGAGCTTCAAACTTAGGAATAAGTTCATAGCTCAATTGGGTATAACTAAAAAGGCCTAAAACGGTTAGTACAACAAACAGCACTATAATCAGGGAAGGCCTTTTAATAGCAATTTCAGTTAATGACATGAATTTTCTTTTGAAAAGGTTAAATGATTATTCCTTATTTGTTTTTTACAATAACAGGAGCACCGTCCACCAGATTTATTTGACCTGTAAGGACAATTTCATCTGACTTTTGCAAGCCCCCAAGTACGGCAAGTAAACTACCTGAGCCAACCCCAATTTGAATTTTTCTTAAAACGGCTTTACCATTTTCTATCACATATACAGAAGCATTTCTGGAACTTCCTACCAAACAAATACGCGGAATGGCCAAAATCTCAGAAGAAGCAATATCATTGAATGAAACCTGTCCAGTCATGCCAGGTCTTAACCGCCCTGGATTAGTTATCAAAAGTTCGACCAGGTATCTTCTTGAGGGATCAGATTTTACATCGATGAGAGTAACAACGCCTTTAAGTTGTTGATCTGGCATTGCGTCGGTTACCACCTCTGCGATGAATCCCACTTTGATGAGAGAAATCTGCTCAGCAGTGAGATAAGTCTGGAAAAATAATTTATTAGTTTGAACTACATCACCTAACTTCATAGGAGGCGTAATAAAAGAACCCTTTTCTACCATTTTATTTGAGATGATACCCGTTAAAGGCGCTTTAACCTTACTAAAAGAAAGTTGCTTTTCAAGGCTAACCTGCTGAAATTTTAGATTTTCAAGTGCATTGACTGCATCATCTAATTGCTGTTGAGAAACGCCACCCACCGGTAGTAAATTAGCCAGACGTTGAACGTCTTTTTTAATTTTCTCTTGATTAAATTTGATTTGGGCGATTTGATTTAACAACAAGTCAGAATCTAAGGTAACCAGGACATTACCTTCCTGCACTTGCTTTCCATTTTCAAAATTCACCTGAGTCACTCTTCCGGCCGCTTCAGAAATGATAGATACCTCCTTAAACGCCCTGAATGAACCATTTGCATTGAAATCTTTCTTCATCAAGGTGATTTCTGGAAAGGTAGAAGAAACCATTACCGTAGTATTTCTTACCTGAGCTTTTGCTGCAGAGCTGTCAATCTTCTTTTTATTATCTGTTAATTTCCATCCAATAACGGCGAATACACCGATGGTAATAGATAGGATGGTCAGAATTCTAAGTCCTTTTTTCATGTGTTATAATATAAAGTTTGGGTAAATTATTGTAAAAATTTAATCAATTGCCCATTAGCATGAAGCAAATCGAGTTCAGCTATTCTGACTTGAAACAAAGCCGAGAGCACATTATTTTTTGATTCTCTAAGAGATGTTTCTGCATTCAATATTTCCGTTAATGGAGCAAGTCCCTGCTGATATCTTGCCTGACTTTGGGTGTAAATTTCTTCGGCTAGACTTCGGGCTTTTTTAAGCGGTGTTAAATTATTCAGATTAAGAGCTAATGTTTTCTTTGCGTTTTCAAATTGAGCTTCATATAACGAAAGGAGTTGCTTTCTGTCTTCCTCTCCCTTTTTAATGTCTATCTGAACTGATTCAACCTGCGTTCTTCTTAAACCACCGTCATAAATGGGCACTCGCAACCTTAATCCAACAGAACTAAAGCTGGCCCATGAGTTAGAGCTAACAAAATCACTGAAAGTTCTTGGCTGCGCCTGCGCTGCAATATTTGCAAATAAATTGGCTGTAGGCCAGTAACTTGCTTTATACCGGTTTAAATTAATTACATTAAGCGCTTGATTTTGATCGATAAGTTTCAACCCAATACGCTGATTATAATTAGATTGTAAAGCCACTACCTCAGGTAAGGTATAATTTGATTCGCTTAGCGTATCAGTAAGAATGATATCGGTTACCAATGGCATTTGAAGTGAAAGCTTAAACATAACCATCTGCTGTTGGATCTGCAACTCTAAATTATTCAGTTGGTTTTCCAAAATAAGTTCAGTTAATTCAAGTTGTTTAACATCTTGCATTCTCCCCAAACCATTTTCAACCTGCACCTTGGTTAATTTCAGTAATTCTTTAATTTTAAACAAATTAGCCTGAATATTTGCCTTTTGAGATTTTACCGCCTGAATAGCGTAATAACCTTTAGAAACCTGTAAAACCAATTCTTCTTTAGTAGCCTCTGCTCTGGATCTATACAATTCAGTCGCCTTTTTTGCAGCATTCAGACCTACCCTGAATTCAGGACTAAAAACTAATTGTGTGACCTCTATAGAGGCATTGGTTCCCCAATGAGTGCCAATGGTCACAGGTCTGATATCATCAGGTTTTCCATTCAAAAAGTCAGGGAAAAAGATAACCTGTAACAATGGGTTATAAACAAATTGAGCATTTCCGTTAATTTGTGGGTAACCTGTGGAAAGCAGCTGTTCCACATTTATATTTCCCTTTGCCTCGTCGAGTTTACCCTGAATTACGCTGCTGTTGTTATCCACAGCATACTGCATCGCCGTCTTAAGATTCAATGGCATCTGGCCATTCACCTGATAAAACGAAAACAGGAAAAACAAACCTAAACTAGGAAATAATACATGTGATTTTGAAAAAATCTTCATTTTATTCATCGTGTTATTTGTTGGTAGATTTTATGAAATGGTATTAGCCTTAGCACTCATTAAACTGATTAATCGTTCTAATCCAAATGAAGTACAAATGCTTCGTAGAAATAATTCATCTCTTATGGTAATTGCTTCAATAAGCTCGAGAGATTCAGGTTCGAAAATCCTTGGTCTTAACATACCTTCCGACTGCAATAAAAATACTTTCGCCACCTTGGATGGGTTAATTTCAGCCCTGTAAAATCCTTGTTCAATACCTGATGTAAAATTGAAAACCAACATGTTATACTGCCATTCAAAATCATGATTAACAAATTTCTTCCATATTTCTGGATGGTTTTTCTGTAAATCAAAAATAACAAATGGAGATACTTCCTTTAACGATTCCAGTGCTCTTCTGGATAAACTATAAAATGCATCTACAGGATCTGTCGCCTTTTCTCTAATCTTTTGGACTTTATCCGCCTCTTTTTCCATATATCCAAAAATACATGATTCCACCAAAGCATCTTTAGTCTGGAAATATTGGTATAATGTTTTTTTACTTATTCCCATTTCTTTACATAAATCGTCCATGGTTACGTTTCTGAAACCATATTTCAAGAAAAATGCCTCCGCCTGGATGAGAATATTTGATTTTGTAGAATTCATGTCTTAATAAACGATGGAAACTAAAAAGGTTCAATTAGTTTCCATGTTTTTTCAAATTATTTTTGAAAATTTTGATAACTTTGCGATAAGAAAAAACAGATATGAAGTTATTACAAGATAAAGTTGCCTTAATTACTGGCGGATCAAGAGGAATTGGCGCTGCATTGGTTGCCCGTTTTGTAGAACACGGCGCTCATGTTGCTTTCACTTACAGATCAAGTGCTGCAGAGGCTGAAAAAGTAATTGCTGATAATGCAGTTTCAGGTATTACCATAAAGGCTTATCAATCAGATGCATCTAATTTTCAAGCTGCCGAAACCTTAGTAAATCAGGTGATAGAAGATTTTGGTAAATTAGATATTTTAGTAAATAACGCAGGAATAACGCAAGATACCTTGTTATTAAGAATGACTGAGGAACAATGGGATAAAGTAATTGAAACAAATCTTAAATCTGTATTTAATCTTTGTAAGCAGGTTTTAAAACCTATGATGAAAGCTAAAAATGGAGCCATCATAAATATGGGTTCTATTGTTGGCGTCACGGGAAATGCGGGACAAGCGAATTATGCGGCTTCAAAAGCTGGAATTATAGGCTTTACAAAATCTTTAGCCAAAGAGATGGGTACGAGAAATATTCGTTGTAATACCGTTGCACCGGGATTTATTGAAACGGATATGACAGATGAGTTAGACGACAAAACCAGAGAGGCTTATTTAGCTAATATTCCATTAAAAAGATTCGGGAAATCTTCTGAAGTGGCAGACGTTTGTGTTTTTCTGGCTTCTGACATGGGTGCTTATATCAGTGGACAGACTATTAGCGTTTGTGGTGCATTGACTACCTAAGGATGTTAAATAGCAACCCTTTTACTCTTCAAGGTCATCAAGGATAGCATCAGCTTCTACCTCTACCAAATATTCATCGCCTATCAATCTGGCTACCACCAAGGTATTTGTTGGATTAATGCCTTCAAACCTTTTACCATGCACTCGTGCAATGGCTTCCCAATGGTTTATATCCGAGACAAAAACCCTTGTTCTGACGACATCCCTCAAGGTAGCATTCATTGATTTTAAAGCACCTTCGATTTTATCCAATACAAAGTGCATTTGAGAATCAGGGCTACTGCCACCTATTAACAACGATCCCTGCGTTGCGGTGGTACCCGAAACAAAAACATGATTACCCTTTTTTACTGCCCGTGAATACCCTGCAAAAGACTCCCAAATGGTACCACTTGAAGCACTATATCTGCCATTTCCCTCATCTTTTACTTGGAAAGCGGGCGGAAATGAAGCAATATGATGGCTTAAATCACCTGAAGCGGTCAGAAAAGGAGGATATCTGTATTCATCTCCACAATCGCCGTTTACAGATTTGAATGTATTGATTAAAGCAGCTATTTCCACTTTAGATTCCTCATCCAAAGTCATTTTACTTACCTGTGTATTCTCAACAATGTGTTCTAACTCTCCTAACCTTGCGCCAATAATGACTGAATTACATTTAAACCCCTCTTTAATATAAAGAGAAGCTAGCTGAGCAATTGATATGTCTAATTTTTTTGAAATAGCATCTAATTTTTCAAGCAAGTATTGAAATTGATTCCAATCACAAACCTCCTCTTGAAACCTTTTATACTTCATTAGAGACCAGGTAGGTAATTCCTCTATGGAGGTTTCCCCTTTTCCCAACCATTTATTTGAAAAAAAACCACCTGCTACGGTGCCATAGCATAGAACCCGAACCTGATTTTCCAAACAAAATGGAATCAATTTATTCACTGCCCTTTGATCAAACAGAGAATGAGAAATTTGATTAGATACAATGGGTATGCCAGAATCAATAGCCATTTTCAAATGCACTGTATCCATATTTGTTACCCCTAACGAATTAATATAGCCCTCCTTCCTCAGTTCATCTAAATAAAATAAGGTTTCAATCCAGGATGGATCTGTATAATCCCAGGCATGAAATTGAAGTAAATCAAGTTGATGCACATTTAACCTGTTTAAAGCCAGTGTTACCGCATCTTTAACCATATCTTTTGAATTATGGCCAGGTTTAGGTACCCATTTGGTAGCCAGAACAGGCAAGGATTTACCTTCCTCTTTTCTTTTTTTGTATAAAAGACCAGCAATGATTTCAGCAGAACCATAGTGGTCGGCCATATCGAAAAAATTCAAACCTGCATCGAGATATGCCTCCATATTTTTAACTACAGAAGCGGGATTGAAGTTTGCATTTTTCCGCTCGATGTCGGCAATCTGCCATAATCCAATGATTACCGGAGGAATATTTATGTTCATAAACATATTATTTTTTCCTGAAAAATTTTCATAAATTCATATTTAAACAACTATAAGTCAATAATTTACATAAATAAATTATTGATAAATTTCCTTATTTATTTTTTTTCTGCCTTATAAAATCAATATTTTCTCTAAATTATAAAAAATAATAAATAATTTTATAACAGTATTACTCTCGGTGTCATCCCTCGGGAAGTTCCTCAAAATGGGATTTCCCATTTTTATTTTTAAGCCAAAATGTAAAAAACCAGGCACTTCCCATGTTCATAACGATTAACCAAACCCAGGTTGCTTTAAAATACCAATGACTTAGAGTACTGTTTAAATCCTTTATGGTATGAAATACCAGTAAGATGGACAATAAAAAAACACCTAAAATCGCCAATAGCGTTCTAATTTTTGGAAAGCGATAACCTAGCATATTAGCTGAAAGAGATTTATTTTTTAGGGGTAAAAACACCACTGAAAGACAAATAAGGATAAAATTCACCAGCATGGAAGTGACCATAATATCGATACCTAGAAAAATATCACCAGCGAAATGGCATCCTAAAATACCCAGGGCAGAAATGAATGAACTGAATAAAATGGCACTTTGCGGTGTCTTATTTGTTTGATTAACTTTTGCAAAAACAGGATGAATGATGCCATCTTTTGCCCAGGCAAATACCAGTCTTGAAACAGATAAAATCATTCCTGGCAAATCGTTCAATAAAGCAATGGCAGCACCTGATAGGATAATAGCTGACCAAAATGGATTTAATAAGATGGAAAACAACCCTGGAGCAGTCAGATCTTTCTGTTTTGCCTCCTCCGCAATGTACCACCAGGGAATAGAATGATAAACCGCCGCGGAAAAAACAAAATAATATATTCCTACCAAGGAAATAGCCAGAATAATAGCTTTAGGTAAATTTTGATACGGATTTTTAGCTTCACCTCCCGCCTGAGCTATAGAATCGAAACCTATAAAACTGGCAAATAAAATGGAAGCACCCGTAAAAAGAGTTTGCCAGGAAAATGCCAATACAGGTTTTTCCATTAAGCGCATACCTGTTTTATCCATTAAAGCCTTGGCAAAATCTGTTTTATCATAGTAAAATCCCCAAAAAACAACCAAGCCACCTAAAATAAACATAAGGAACATGAGAGGAATTAGGGTATTTGTATAAAATGAGCCTCCCTTAATATTTGTAAAAGTAAAAAAAACAAGAATGGCTAAAGCTAAAAATAATCTGATAGAAGGTATATCTAAAAAGGCACCTATGTCTAAAAAACCGAGGGCATTGAAAAAATCTCTGAAGAAGGGAATGGTTACAAAAGCAACCACACCAATAACCAAACTCAATCCAAACCATTGGGAGAAACTGGCAACAAATCCAATGTAAGGATGCAGACTTCTGCTTGCATAAATATAACTGCCTCCCGCTCTTGGCATGGCCGATGCCAGTGCCGCATAAGAAAGAGCGGCAAAAAGAGCGGGAACAGCTGCTATTAGAAAAGCAACTAAAACATAAGGCCCTATCCCCGGAACATTCCTTTGTATCATTATGGGTACGACATAAATGGAAGCACCTACCATGGAACAAATACCGGTAGCTGTTAATGTTAGCAAATTTAAATGCCTGTCTAAACCATTGGATTCCTCTTTTTTTTTTTTTTTTTACTTTCTTGCAAAATAATATGATTCCTTCTTTTAATAAAATTTAATGGCCTTTATTATTTTTTATATGATTTTACCGCCAGAAACAATTATTATCGGAGAACAGGAATGGATGAGTACCAATCTAAACACCAGTTCATTCAGAAATGGAACGCCCATTTACCATGCTGTTAATGAGGAAGAATGGGAGTATGCTTCAAAGAACCATCTACCCGCTTTTTGCCATTATGAAAATAACGATTCATTGGGGCTGATTTTCGGAAAATTGTATAATTATTATGCAGTTATAGATGAAAATGGCCTGGCTCCAACGAACTTTAAAATTCCATCTGTCACAGACTGGACTGGTTTGGCCACTCATTACGGTGGTTTAATGGTAGCAGGTACTCATATAAAGTCCATAGATTGTTGGGAAAGTGGTACCTCCGATTCATCCATAACGCAAGAATTATGTCTGTTCAACGGATTTCCAGGAGGTCTAAGATACCCCTTGGGATACTTCGATTTAGCCAATTCTAATGGTTTTTGGTGGTCAATGACCAACTATGACCATGCTAATGCAATGGGAATAAACCTTTACTATGACGATACAATGATCTTAAAAAGACATTATGGCAAAGGAAACGGGTTTTCAGTACGGTGTTTAAAATCTACGATTCTATTTTAGGAGGAATTAATTTATAAATGACCGGAGTGAAAATTCTAGAAAGTAATGTTGAACTTATTAGCCCTCCAATAATTACTATCGCCAAAGGTGAAATAAGTGGATTGGTTGAAAGAGCAATGGGTATAAGGCCACCAATGGCAGTCAATGAAGTCAGGATAATGGGTAAAAATCGAATTTCACCTGCTTCTCTGATAGCAATGTCCAACGGTTTTCCTTCCTCTCTTAATTGATTGGTGAAATCAACCAATAAAATAGTGTTTTTAATTTCTATACCAGCCAGTGCAATGAGTCCAACAACGGCTACAAACGAAAGGGAATTTCCAGTTAACCATAAAGCGGAGAGTGCACCTACCATGCCTAAAGGGATGACGCTTAACACAATAATGGTACTTTTAAAGGTTTTAAACTCCAAAAGAAGAATACCAATAAATAGAAAAATGGTTAGAATGATAATAATGGTAAAACCACTGAATGATTCCTGCCTGGTTTCATATTCTCCCCCCATCTGAAAGGTATAACCAGAAGGCATAGCAAATTGATCCAGTTTATCCATGACCATTTTAATGACCTCGTCGTTTAAATATCCTTTATTTACAAAAGCGGAGATAGAAACCATCCTTGTCTTATCCAAATGATTTATCGATAAAGGAGACGATTCAAGTTCAAGATGAGCAAATTGGGTTAAAGGGATAGCTTTGCCTCTAACATTTTCCACAAATAAGGTTTTAAAAACATCCAGATTTAATGGAACATTTTCCTTTTTCTTTATTAAAATCTGATAATCCTCTCCATCGTCGTCTGACATAATACCTATTGGTATTCCAGCCAGAGCCAGTCGCAGGGTTTTATCAATGGAAATGGTAGAGATACCTAATAATGCTGCCTTTTCTTTATTGATTTTAACCCTTAGGTCTGTTTGAAGATTACTTACAGGATTATTCACATAAATGGTACCTGGCACACTTTTTATAAGATTTTCAATTTTGAAGGATAAAGCCCTCAAAGAATCCAGATTATCCCCTAATAATCTAACCTCCACTGGGGCAATAACAGGAGGACCTTGTTCAAAATTATTTATCTGAACTTTTGCTCCATGAAAAGGGCTCCATTCATTCCTCAGGGAATCGATTAAAAACATTTTTCTTTCCACTGAAGAGGTTGGATCTAATTGAACAAAAATTTCTGCAAAATTTGGTTTTTTAATAGATCTAATCTCATTATAATATATTTGTGGGTTTCCCATACCCACATTGGTAGCATAATATTGAACATCAGAAATTTTAGTCAACTCTTTTTCAACAAACCTGGAAATAGTGTCTGTATTTTTAATATTAACTTGTGCTGGTGGGGTAATTCTGATGAGAAATTGAGGTTTTTCTGAAGCTGGAAACAAACTAAATCCAATGATTGGAATGATTTGCAAGGAGGCAAAAAAGACCACTAAGATAATTCCCATAGTTTTGAGAGGGTTATTTAAAGAAGTTTCCAAAATGGGAGCATAACTCTTACTGATACCGTTTTTAAGAACACGCATAAACCAATTTCCCTCAGAATGAGCCATTGTTTTTTTCAAGAGAATATTTCCAAGAAATGGAATAACAGTTAAAGAAACTAATAATGAAGCCAAAACAGATGCGATGACACTGATAGGCAATGACCTTATGAATTCACCAGAAGCTTCGGGAAGAAAAATTAACGGAAGAAAGGCGATAATTAAAGTGGCAGTGCAGCCCAAAACAGCTGTTCCAATCTGGGAAGTCGCCTTTAGGACTGCATCTTTTCGACTAAATCCATTCAACATCCATCTTTCAATATTCTCAATGACAACAATACTATCGTCAACCAAGAGGCCTAATGCTACTACTAAGCCTACAATGCTCAATTGATTTAAACTAAATCCAAGATAATTTAAAATGATAATACCTATCGACAAAGAGAGAGGAATTGAAATCATTACAATAATAGCTGGCCTGAATCCGAGGGGAAGCAAAGTAAACGCAACCAACAAGATGGCCCAGATAAAATCGAAACCTAAGCCGGATAATCTTTTTTGCACTACCTCTGCCTGATCAAAATGATGAACCATGTCAATATTAGACGGTAAATTCTTTTTAAACTTTTCAAGAATAGGTTGATAAGCCAGTTGTGTTGCTGCAATATTTTCCTTCGACTTTTGGGCAGCAACCACAAATATACCCCTGTGGCCATTCAACCTGGTGATATGATCTCTTTCTGCAAAAGTCATAGAAACGTTTGCAATATCTCTCAGTTGAACATTTCTGTTATTTGCAGAATAAACCAGGGTATTTTTAATTTCCTCGACATCTCTAAAATTCCCACTTGATTTAACATTAAAATATCTGTTACCCACGTCGATACTACCGGAAGGAATATTTGCCAGCTCACTTTGTAAATTATTAATAACAGATTGTTGGGGGACACCTAAGCGCGCCATTCGCTCAAAATCGAGAGAAATTTGAATTTGTTCTTCTGGCAATCCTGCAATTTCAATATTTTTTAAGGCCGGAATTTTTTCAAGTGCCTCTGCCAGTTTATCCGCCTCCATTTTCAATTGCTTCCAGGTTGCCGTCTCAGAAATCAACGCAGTCTGGATTACATTTACATTAGAGGGACTCACCTTTTCTACCGTTGGAAGATCCATGTCTGAAGGAAGTTTTCCCTTCAAAGATGCCAGTTCACGCACCAGTTCCTGATATTTTTCGTTAACATCCACGCCATATTTGAATTCCACCCGTATCACTGCATATCCATCCCCGATAATACTTTTCAATCTCCGAATATTTTCAAGACCGTACAAGGCCTTTTCCATTGGTTTAATGACCAGTTCCTCAATATCCACCGGGCTGGTACCCGGATAAATAATAGTTACTGGAAAAATAGGCGCATTTAATTCGGGATCCTCGGCTCTGGGCATATTGATAACCGTAAAGGCGCCAATAACAGAAATGAGAAGGAATACAATTAATGTAAAAGGATAATTTTTAACGGCAAAATCAGTGATTCTCATAACCGGTGGAATTAGGGTTTAATATTAATAGTGGCACCATCTGTCAGATAAGGGCCACCTTCTTTAATAAGGTAGGTATTGGGTTCGAAAGTAAAATCTGTCCATGCGCCTATCTTATCAAAACCAGCTATATTAATTTTAACTTTTTTTGCCGTTTTTTTATCCGTGGTAATAAAAATAAAACCATCTTGCTGATTGGCATCAAGTAGTGCAGAAAAGGGAATACGAAACACCTCAATGCCTTTTGATGAAGTGATTACGGCTTTACCAAACATGCCACTGGCAAGAGAAATTTCTGAAGTATTCAAGGGTTTTAATTCAACGGTAAGCGTCCCGGTAAATGGATCTACCAGCGCTGATTTACGAACTATTCTTGCCGGCACAGAATTACCATTTTCAAAACTTACACTGGCTGCTTCCCCTACCCTTAAAATCTGCCATTGATGGTCCGTAACCCCTGCTTTTAGCACCCAAGCCGTATTCCCGGCAACATCATTAGCCAAAAACACAGGAGAACCAGGGCCTACAACCTGACCCACATCCGCTAATTTTTTTAAAATGAATCCACCAGCAGGTGCCGTTATAGTACTGAATTGACCATTAAAACTAGCCGTTTTAAATTGTTCTTTTGCCAGGGAAAGAGCTGATGTTGCATTTTGAAATTGTTCCAAAGTGGCTACACTGTCCAGGTACAAATTTTTTACCCTTTGTAAATCTCTTTCCGCCTTTTCCAACCCAATTTTGGACATTTGTATTTGGCTTTGTATTTCTATTGGATCTAAAGTTGCCAGGATTTGACCTTTTTTTATGGCATCTCCTTCTTTAACAAAGACGGCGTTTATGATACCACCTAATTTAAATGAAAGGTATCTTTCATTTTCGGTAGTAAAAATGCCCGACAATAAGAAAGGTTCGTTGATGACCTCTTTTTTAAGTTCCACGATAGAAACCGGTATTATATCTGCATCTAACTTATTGGTAGCTGTTGCTTTATCAGCATGGCAACCCGTTAACATTAAAAATATGCCCATTGAAATAATGGTAAACAGCGTTGATTTTATCATTTTCATATTAATTTTTGTAAATCAGCTAAAGCCATTAAAAATTGGAAATACCTAAGGTTTTCCTGAAGTAAAGCAGTGGTATATTGATTTTGAGCATCGTACATTTCCAACAAGGAAACCGTCCCATTCTGAAATCCCTTTTCTGTAAGCCTTAAATAAGTAGCTGATGTACTAACTTGTTTTTCCATGGCCATAAAAGCTGCTTTTGAGGAAAGCAACTTGTTCTTTGCTACATCAATAGCTAATTTATCCTGCTGCTCAACCAATACTTTGTTCCATTCCAACGCCTTGATATCCAATTGAATCTGTTCGCCCTTAATTTTATTTATTTTATTTGTCCACAAAGGCATGGAAAGCTGTAACCCTCCCATAATATAAACGCTTTTCTTATTGAATTGCCATTTGAATTCCTGTGATCCAATATCAGAAAATAAGCTAATCTGGGGCATAAAATATTGTTGGTTCCTTTTTTCCATTAAGGATTGAATGGATAAGCCCAACGAGATTTTATTTAATAGCGGATTTGATGAAACATAATTCATCCCCTCTACATCCCCCAATTTATCAACTATAAAACCTGGCTTTTCGAAACTAAGATCCTCTTCATTTTCCCTGTTCAACAAAAATTTCAAGTAAAGTCTGGCATTATCCACATTATATTCCGCTTCTTTCAATTTGGACTGAATCATAGTAATCTCATTTTCAGCCCTTAGTATCTGAGAAGGGATTGCCTTACCCTCACGGACTAAAATTTGAACCGTTTGTAAAGATTTATCAAGCAAATTATTGGTATTAGCTAAGATTTTTTGACTTTCTAAAGCTAAACCATATTGGTAATAAGCCATTTTCACAGCCAAAATCAAATCTTTTTTATAAATTTCAATCTCATTTTCCTGTAATTGAATTTCTTGAATTCTCACTTCCTTTTGAAGCAAAAGATCTTTGTTGAAAATGGGATAAGAAATTCTAACTCTACCATCATAAAAATTATTAGGCAAAAATTGATTTTCTACATTCTCCACTTGTGGAAATTGCGTGCTTTGAGTTAACCTATTCAGCGTGCTATAGACTGGATTCAATAAATCACCTATGGGTAAATCAATAGCCCGTCCTCCCAAAGCCAGGGTGTATGAAAATGAAAAGTCTGCAGACGGTTTAAATCTTTTTTCCGCTTCTTTTAAAGCCAATCTACTTTTGGCAAGGGGAATATTTTTCTGTTTCAACACAAGATTTTGCTGAATAGCCTCATCAATATACTGGTCCAGCAGTGATTTTTGAGAAATAACTAACTTTGGAAGGCAAAGAATGAGAAGAAATAGAAAAAAGCGAGGTAAATATTTCATTTTTCGTAAATATGAAATTAAGATTTAATTAGTAAATGGCTGAAAATAGCAAACGATCGTTGAATGATAGTATCCGGATCAGATAAACCAATCCTTAATCCCCTTTTTTTTATGGAAATGGTAACTAATCCATGAACAGTGCTCCAAACGAGGTAGGAAAGCGACTCCAAATCCGTTTCTATGATGAGACCTTGCTTGATACAATTGGCAATGATTGATCTCAAATAGTCAAAAGCTGTTTTACCCTCTATCCAGTTCGTATCCTCAAGATAATTCAGGAAATCAATCGGTGCTTCCATTATAAACATCAAGTCATAGAGTTCGGGATTTTCCATTGCAAACTGAACATAAATTTGCCCAAGCGCTATGAGTTGATCCATTGGATTCTTATGCATTTCCGACGCATTCAAATACCTTACCAATTCAGCGAAGGCTTCAGAATGAATCGTATAAAAAATTTCATTTTTGTCCTTAAAATGTTGATAAATGGTAGATGGACTATATTCTATTTTCTCTGCAATATTTCTTATGGTAGTAGCTTCAAATCCTTTCAAGAGAAATAATTCCCTTGCAACAGCCAAAATAGATTGCCTGGTATCTAATCGTTCTCGAATTCTTCTTTCTGACACCCCCATTTAAAACGTTGTTTTTTTTTAGAACATTGTTCATTAAAAAAAAGTTTAATGTAAATATTAAAAAATGCAACCATTGTCAAATTATTCAGTCATTAGAATTGAAACAAGGGTAAAAAATGGAACAACCCAATACAGACGACATTCACAGCTTGGTTAAAAAATGTTTGCAGGGTAATCACAAGGCGCAATATGACCTTTATCATGCCTTTTCAAAAGCAATGTATAATACATGTCTCCGATTTTTGAGTGACAGCAGGGATGCAGAAGAAGCATTGCAAAATGCATTTATCCTTATTTTCAAAAATCTGGAATCTTTTAGAGGAGATGCTACCATTGGTGCCTGGATAAAAAAAATTGTCATTCATCAATGTATAAATAAGTTGAAGGAAAAAAACCTGGTATTCCAGGATTTAAGTCCCTATCATTATGAAATACCTCATGAAGAAAGCAATTATGAGCAGCTTGAATATAATCATAACATGATTCTAATGATAAACGAAGCTGTCGCAGCGTTGCCGACGGGTTATAAAACGGTTTGTAATCTTTATCTTTTTGAGGGTTACGATCACGAAGAAATTGCCAGTATCCTTAATATTTCTGTGGCCACTTCAAAATCGCAATATAGCAGAGCAAAACAAAAAATCAGAGAAACCCTAAAAAAATGAATAAAATAGATGATTTAGAAAAATTTGTTCAACAACAAAGGGAATTATTCGATGTAAAAATTCCTGATGAGAAAATTTGGAAAAATATTTCCAAACAGGTTAAAACAAATAGGACGCCTACCGTATGGTTTCAAGCAAGTATTTTTAGACGTATTGCTGCTGGTTTTACCTTACTCGTTATTGGAGGTTCTATTGGTTTTCTCATTGCAAATAAAAAGGAATCACCTCTTTGGAATGTCGGTATAGCCTCGGAACCGTTTATAGATTTTGAAATGGTATCGAAAAAGAGCATTAACGAAAAACTTTTTCAACTAAGGGAGTTAAATGCAGAGGAAAGCATTTTTTCAGATTTACAACAATTGGACAGATCCATGGAGGAATTAAAAAAAGAACTGGATCGTATTCCTTCTGGTCAGGAAAAAATTATTTTAGAACAGCTCAAACGGGGATATCAAACGAAAATTGACATTCTTGACAAGATTATTTATCGATTAGAGTCAAAAACACAAAAACAAGATGAAAAAGCAATTTAAAGTTATCAGTCTGGCTATCGCATCCTTTATACTACCTTTGGTAATGGAAGCCAATGGAGTTAAAGAAACATTTACCAAAAAAATAACGGAAGAATTTAATATCAGCTCCAATGGTAAAACAAGTATCTCCAATAAATATGGGCATGTTGTATTAAATAATTGGGATAAAGATGCTGTTAAAATTATAGTTCAAATTGAAGTAAAAGCTTCCAATAAAAATGCCGCAAATGATTTATTTGATGGTATAAAAATTGATTTTTCCAATAGTTCATCCAACGTAAGTGCGATCACTGTTCTACAATTTAATATACAAAATCAAAATAATATAATAAACTCATTAGGAGATCTACTTTCTTCAATGATTGATAAGTCTTCCAGTAATGAATTCAGAATTAATTATGAGGTATGGCTTCCTTTTGAAAACAGTGTGGATATAAACCTTAAATATGGAAATTTAACGGCAAAATCCATTGGTGGCAATGCAAATATTGATGTAAAGTATGGTAATTTCATATTAAATGATGTGAAAGGCAATACAAATATCCTACTTGGCTATGGGAATGGCACCATGGGAAAGGCAAAAAATGTCAATGCTGAAATTAAATATAGCCATCTGAAAGCGGAGGAAATAAAAAAGGCAGATTTAATTACAAAATATTCTACTGTGAATATATTAAATGCCAGTATTTTAAAAATAAGTTCCGGTTATGATACTTATAAGATTGGGGGGATAGAAAGCATAGAAATAGATGCAAAATATGGTGGATATTCCCTTTCCTTAGGCCAACAGGTGGAGAAAGTAAGTTTATATGGTAGTTATACTGGATTTAATATAAAAATGCCCGATGACAATGCCTTTGAATTTTATACCATTGGTAAATATGCTTCATTTAAATTCCCCTCCCCAGTACATTTTAATCTTAAAAGGGTTGAATCATCTACAAAAGAATACAAGGGATATTATAAAACGGCCCGAGGGTTTTTTCTTCAGGCAGAGTTAAACTATGGAAGTTTAGTCATTGACGCGCCCATTTAATTTATAACTTAAAAAGGAACCATTTTTTGTTTTTAATGTTATTAAAATAAAACAATTACCATGGTTGACAAGATTTTAAATCTCTTAGACGACGCTAAAAACAATATAAAAAACCAGGCAGAGAATATTTCAGCCAGCGCCAAACATCAATACGAAAAAATGGTTGAAGACTGGATTCAAATCATTCCACAAATTGAAGAATCAGGCTTGCAGTTATATAGTTTTTCATTTAGCGCTTCCTTAAATCCGTCTATTGATGCAGAATTCAGAGGAAAATGTGTTGACTTCCCTTTAGAAAAATGGGAAGAACTCATTTCGCTGAATGAAAAAAATAAAAGTTTAGCTCTGGTTTACAATACCTTAAAGTCAACTTTTAAAATGTATCATAAAATTAAGCCAGAAATGCCCGAGGATTTTTATCTTCGTCTTCGCATTAAGTTAAGTCCTGAAATACGTGTGTATATCGGAGAGCCCCCTATTGCGTAGAAGTTAGTGAAAATAGAAGCCTGGTTTATTGGAAAAACATCCCCCGCCTACCTACAAATAGGGTTAGATGATTTTACAGGAAGAATTAAGAAATACGTCCCCTTTGAAACAGTCATCATTTCTGATATTAAGGAGGCGGGTAGCTATGCGTCAAAAGACAGACTTCTTAAAGAAGGAGAAAAAGTATTTCAAAAATTAACCCCACAAGATTATTTAATACTGCTCGATGAAGGTGGAAAAGAATTTTCTTCTGTACAATTTTCTCAATTTATTGAGAAAGAGTTAAATAAGTCTTACAAAAAGCTTATATTTCTTGTGGGTGGCTCATTTGGATTTTCCCCTGAATTACAGCAGCGGGCGAATCTTAAAATTTCATTATCCAAAATGACCTTTTCACATCAAATGGTAAGGTTATTTTTTTTAGAACAAATCTACAGAGGGTTCACTATATTAAATAACGAACCTTATCACAATGCCTAAATCTTGTAAGAAAATATGGAGAATCTAAGTCTGACCCTTTTACTGGTAATCATTATTGGTTTTATTTCTTGGCAAGGTTTTAATAAAGATCAGGTAAAAGCGAGGTTGCTGTTTCATCCTTATGCCATAAAATACAATGGTGAATGGGTGCGATTTATCACCCATGCTTTCATTCATGCCGATTGGAATCATCTCCTAATCAATTTATTTGTTTTATATCAATTTGGCGAAGTAGCCGAAAGGTTCTTTAGTTACCTTTTTGGTGCCGAATATGCTTCTCTGGTATTTGTCTTATTTTTCCTTGGAGCGGTAATTTTCTCCAGCATACCTGACTATTTCAAGCACCAGGATAATCCATCTTATGGATCTTTGGGTGCAAGTGGAGCTACTTCAGCCTTAGTTTTTGTTTATATAGTTCAAGATCCATGGAATTGGTTTCTTTTTCCTCCCCTTCCCGCTTTATTTTTAGGCATTGCTTATTTGTACTATTCCTCTTATATGGACAAAATGGGGGGAGATAATATTGGACATAATGCGCATTTTTGGGGAGCTACCTTTGGCTTAGCTTTTGCCTTTATTTCTGCCAGTATTTTAAAACCCGAATTTATTCAATACTTCATAGCCAAACTGTTGGAAGGACCTAGTTGGCCTACTTTTTTACAGTAATTTAATATTAACCTTATGTTTTTCATTCTATCAAAGATTTTTGCCTTTTGTATTAAACCCATTGTTTGGATTATAGCTTGCTTTTTACTTTCATTCTTCTTGAAAAATGAAAAACGTAAACGCTCTTTTTTCTTATCGGGTTTGATTTTGCTCATACTTTTAACCAATGGCGCTGTTTTTCAAGGTGTTGTTCAAAGGTGGGAACCTGAACCTGTCACCATAAATGATTTGGAAAAAAAATATGATTTTATTATTTTACTTGGAGGATATAGTGATTTCCAAACGGCCATGGGCAAATCTGAATTTCAGTTAGGACTAAAAGGTGGTAACAGGTTAATTTCCGCTTTAAATTTATACAAAAAAGGCATTGGAACAAAAATTATACTTACAGGTGGTTCAGGCAAATTATTGGGTGACAAATTTGGGGAAGCAGAATACGTTGCTCCCTTTTTAAAAACCCTAGGTCTGCCAGACAGTGCCTTCATTGTAGAGAATAAATCCAGAAACACCTGGGAAAATGCCATTTTTTCAAAGCAAATAGTAGATTCTCTTCAAAAAAATGCCACTTGTTTACTGGTAACCAGTGCCTTACACATGCCAAGATCAAAAGCTTGTTATGATAAGGCGGGACTTCCTACCACCATTTTCCCAACGGATTACTACAGTCAAAAACATGATAATCTGTTAAAGTTATTTTTTGAACCTTCCTCTTCAAAATTATTTGCCTGGGAAGCACTCCTTCATGAATGGATTGGGGTCATAACTTATAAAATCAAAGGCTATAATTAATACTATGACAGATTGGAAAACCATTTCTAAAAAAGAAGTGTACGAAAATGCCTGGATTGAGGTAAGTCACCACGAAGTAATCAATCCATCAGGAAACCCAGGAATATATGGTGTGGTACATTTTCATAATAAGGCTATTGGTATTTTAGCTATAGATGAGCAACTGAATATAGTTTTAGTGGGACAAGACAGATATCCATTAAATGCCTATTGCTGGGAAATTCCAGAAGGAGGTTGCCCCATTGGAGAGGATAATCTATCGACGGCGAAGCGTGAATTGAAGGAGGAAACGGGCCTTGAAGCTAAAGAATGGTTGCCCCTTTGTACTTTTCACTTATCAAACTCTGTTACTGACGAAGTGGGGCAATTGTTTTTAGCAAGGCAACTCACAGCGGGCGAATCAAATCCGGAGGAAACAGAAAATTTAAGTGTCAAAAAAGTAAGCCTGGAGGATGCATTAAATCAAATTGAAGCTGGCGAAATAACAGATGCCATTACTATTATTGGTGTTTACAAACTGGCCTTGATGAAAGCAAAAGGAGAACTCTAAACAGAAATAATATCAGGTTAATAAAATTTTATAACGCCTGAATTTCTACTTAACCAATTCAACATTCACCGTACGATTAATTAACCTAAAACATAAATTTTCAATACTTTATTATACCCCTAATTCCTGATCGTCATAAATTCTCCCATTCACGCATCGAATAATTCTGGCTGGAAAAGTTTCCAGAATCCTGTAATCATGGGTGGCAAACAAAACGGCGGTATTATTTTTTTTTGAAATCTCTCTTAATAGCATGAGAATATCATCGGAAGTATCAGGGTCTAAATTTCCCGTTGGCTCGTCTGCTAAGATAATTTCCGGACTATTTACCAGGGCACGGGCAATGACTACCCTTTGCTGTTCCCCTCCGGAAAGTTGGTGAGGCATTGATTTTAACATACCGGTCAAACCCACCTGTTCCAAAACGGTATTTATCCGATGGGTTCTCTGCACCTTATCACTCCAGCCTGTGGCTTGAAGCACAAAATCAAGATTATCTTCTACATTTCTGTCTGTGAGAAGATTAAAATCTTGAAAAACAATACCTAATTTTTTTCTCAGAGATGGAATTGTTTTTCTGTTTAACTTGGTGAGATCGAAACCTGCCACATCGCCCATACCTTTTTTAAGCGGTAAAGCTGCATATAAGACCTTCAATAAACTAGATTTTCCACTGCCCGTTTTACCGATGAGATAAGTAAACTCACCGGAATGTATTCTTACATTAACTTGTTGCAAAATCAATTTATCTTCCTGAAAAATAGAAGCATCTTGCATGCGAACAATTTGTTGAGACATATATATTGTTTTAATTTGACAAATTTACTATTTATATTGTAGTATTGGGATGAAAATACTGCCATGAAAAATACCTGCCTCAATATTTTATTTTTTTTAGTTCTATCACTCCCTGGTATTTTAATCTCTCAATCTAATGCTTCTCGTATAGATAGTTTACTTAACAGATTGAGAACAAATGAAGCAGCATTAAGAATATTTTTTAGTGCCATGCCAAAAGGGGGCGATCTACATCATCATTATTCTGGGTCAATCTATGCTGAAAAATACATTGAAAAAGCAAAATCAGCTAATGCCTGGGTAAACGCGGTGACGTTAGAAATAAAATTTGATTCATCAGGTATATTGAAGGATAAAGAATGGCAAAAATTTCTAACGCTGGAAAAAGAATTAGGGGAATATAACTTTCAACAAATATTACTGAAACACTTTTCTTCAAAAGATTACTCGAGATCAGACGGAATTACCTCTTATGATGATTTTTTTGAAACATTTAATCGCTTTGGTTCGTCAAAAAACCAAATATCCAATGGTTCAGGATTATTATGGATTAAACAAAATGCTATCCATCAGAATGTTTCATACATTGAAACAATGCTGGAAACCATTCCTTGCGGTACATTACCTGAGCGTTTTAATCATTTAAATGATTCCTTACTTATCTATCAAGCATCAAATGATACCATAAAATTATTTAGTTTATTTAATACCTTGAAAAATAATTTGTTAAGTGCAAACAATAAAATTTGCATACAAAATTATTTGAAGGGACTTGAGAAGGAACACTTGCGATTACAAATAGACGACTCATTATTTACGCTTCGTTACCAAACTTACGTATTGAGAATATTACCACCCATTCAAGTACTGTCGCAAATGATTACATCATTTGAAGCGGCAAAGGAGGATACTTTACTGGTTGGTATAAACATGGTAGCCCCAGAACACCATCCGATAGCCCTCAGAGATTATCGATTACACATGAGAATGTTTCAATATTGTGCTAAAACATGGCCTAAGGTGTCTGTAAGTTTGCATGCTGGTGAATTGTCAGAGGGTCTCGTTTCACCTGAAGATATGCGTTTTCACATACAAGAAGCCGTTGACATTGCGGGCGCTAAAAGAATTGGCCATGGAACGGCTCTGGCATACGAACAAGATGTATTGTCACTCATTGAAAGAATGAGAACTAAAAAAACGGTTATAGAAATTAATTACTATAGTAATCGCTTCATACTGGGTTCGACGCACAGGAACCATCCCCTTTACTTATATCACAAAGCAAACATCCCCATCGTTATTTGCACTGACGATGCGGGCGTATTAAGGACTGATCACAATGGAGAGTTTATCCAAATAGCTCTTGATTTTCCTAATTTCACCTATACTGATTTCAAAGAATTTGCCTTCAATTCAATAAACTACAGCTTTATTAAAGGCGTTGAAGTAAGGACAAAACTTTTAGAAAAACTTTATCGGGACTTCACCTACTTTGAGAATCATTTTATAGCGCAATACCGAAATATTTTTGAATAATAGGATTTTACTTTCGCCTAAATTCCCATGGTGCCACAGGATATGGGTCTCTCCAAAGTCCGGCTTTCATGGATTTCGCTGAAGCCTGCGCTTTTTTCAATACGGCACTTTTTGAATATTTTTCGTATTGCCAGGCCATACCATTTTTTACCATTTCCACATTGACGTTAGTACCATTTCGCAAATAAATGAAACCCAATGTCCGACCATACCTATCTTTCCCCAATTTTTCCAGCTTAACTTCTTTTCCAAAAATAAGATCAGAGAGGAAAGTGCGGGAAACGGTACCAAAAGCTTGTTTCCTTTCAGGCGCATCTATTTCAGATAAACGGACCGTAATTTCTTCCTTAGCTGAGGTTAATAAAACGACGGTATCTCCGTCCTTGACACCGACAACTCTCAAAAATTCATTACTTTGTGAAGAGAACCAACTTTGGGTTAAAAAGGCAAGAAACAAAATAAGTGAAATAAATAAGTACTTCGTTTTTGAATTAATTAGACTAAATTTCATCATTTTTGAATAATAATTTATTGGAATGAAAATTATAAATAATAAAACAAAATTAAGGGTATTTTTTATCAGCTGCACATTTTTATGCGTCGTTTTTAATGTTATTTCTCAGGATAGACTTTATTCAAATTTTTTGGGCAATGAATCAGCCTTTAATCCTTCCCTTTCTGGTTTCAGGGGAGCTTTTTCTATGTCAGGTCGATTTGTTTCTCAATGGCAATCGCCACAGCTAAATGCTTATAGAACAGGGTTATTCAAAATGGAGGAAAGTCTTCCCTGCTCTATTTTTGATTATGACTTACATGCAGAATACAATGAAGAAGGTTCAGGTATATATAAATCTATACGTTTAGGAGGTAATATTGCAGGAACAGCTCCATTTGAAACAGGAAAAAATACAGTTCATAATGTACGGTTTGGCATAGGTATAGCCTGGCAGTTTAATGCTATAAACTTTAAAACATTGGTTTTTTCTGACCAGCTTGATCCCAAATATGGGGCATTCGATGCTTTTGGAAACCTAAACCAAAGCTCTTTCATCGCGCCACTGAACAATAGAACTAAATGGTTTTTTACCCCTGCCGTAGGGTTCAGTCATCGTATTTTATTTGATAGTGAAAATAAAAAATCATCTACCATTCTATGGGGATTAGCCATGCATCATTTAATTGGGCTGAGCAATGATAAAAACTGGGGCCAGGCAGAGTCCATTTTACAGTTGGAAACCACCCTGCCCTATCGATTTCATGGATTTGTCCAGTTTGAATTTATCCCTTATTATCATTTGGGTCAATTTGTCAGTGTAAAACCACATATATCATTTGAAATGCAGAGTAATCTTCATTATTGGAATATAGGATCGCATTTTTCGTTAAACAGACATTTTTCTATAGGTACTTTCGTGCAACAAATTTATAATGTTGAACAAAATAATAATACACAGTGGATTTCCCTTCAACTGGGATTTGGTCACAACGTTCTCAAAGACAAAAAAATAGATCTCGGTTTCACCTATAATATACCCGTCACTGGTCTCAGAAATAATATTGGTCCCTTTCTTGAGGCTAATCTTGCTTTTCACTTCAGCAAAAGTCCCAGTTGTGGCGTCCTGGGTAAAGACAATGCCATGGCATATCCCGGTGTTCAATGTCCCAGTTCATCTTTTAGTCGGGGTCGAAGGAAATTATATGAAAATATCTGGTAATTATGAAATTATTGAAATACAATAAATATTTACTTATATGTATCATACTTAATATTAACATATTAAGTATGAATGCACAGACTAATCTCTGTAATGACAATGATTGTGGCGATGTATTTGCTACCTATAGCCCGATAGGTTCCAATGTGTTTTGTGAAGGGGCAACGGTCATTTTACAAAATAAAAGTTCCACTAAAGACTTTGAAGTTTTTTATATCGATTGGGGAGATGGTAAAAAAGATACGGTACGAAATTATGATGACATAAAACACGTTTACACCTATTCTTCACCATTTAAACGTTGTGAATCAAACGCTAAATTCAACCAAATTATCAGCTATATTGGAGAAAAAAAATGTGGCACCAAAAAGAGTTGCAATACAGCTACCACCGTAGTTAGTGTCAAATTAAACCCTGAAGCAAATATTGATATTCAAAGCGAATATTGCCTGGGTAAAACGATAAATTTTAAAGAAAATGGTTGCCATGGAGAAACGTTTTTATGGGAATTTGGCGATGGAAAAACAAGCACAGATAGAAATCCTACCTATACCTACCCAAATACTGGCTATTACAACGTTACTTTAACCTCTTTCAATGAATGTGGATCTAATAAGACAACAAAATCTATCAGGGTAGTCGATTTTCCCAAGGCAGGATTTTCTGCTAATCCATCCCAGGGGCTTTGTGGATCAGGAATCATTCAATTGAAGATGAATGATGATTTATGGGGAATAGGAAGTTGGGAAATCGTGCCAAAAGACACTTTGTCCTGGAAATTTTTAGATACAACTTACAACTTGACTTCCAAAGATTTAAAAATCAGCGCCAGAAAACCAGGAGATTTTACAATCACTCATACCTCACAAAATGTTTGTGGCATCAATAAAAGTACTATGCAATACAAGGTTTTTATTCCGCCAACCTATCAAATTGATACCCCTAATGTTTTTTGTGAAAAAGCGGAGATTACCGAAAAAGATTTAAAATTTACCGCTGATGGAGACATCAAATCAATATCATGGACCTTCGAGGGTGCAAATAGAAGAGTGGATTCATCTGAACGTTTCAATGCACTGACATTTACCAAATCTGGTACGGTTACCATGAAAATAGTGTCTGAAGTTTGTAGTACACTGACCCATCAAATTCCCATTACCGTCATTCAAAACCCGAAGATAAACCTGAGTGAAAATCCAAATCAATTTTGTGCAGGTGGTGACACTTTGACACTCAAAGCAAGTCCATTAGGTGGACGTTGGAAAGGACAGGGCATCATTGATCCAATAAAAGGAACCTTTTACCCTAAGGATTTGCCTGAAAATACTTCCATTTCATTGACCTACCAAATAGGAAATGGTGCCTGCAGTGCTTCTGATTCATTTAAAATAGCAATTATTGCCACCCCTACTATTTCCTTACTTGTAGATTCTTTTTGCTTAGGCGATTCACCTAAATTTTTACTTGGTCAGCCTATTGGAGGAATATATTCCGGCATAGGAGTAGATCCCGTAAGTGGACTTTTTTCACCTGTCTTGAGCGGTGCAGGCCGCTTTAACGTTTCCTATACCTTAGATAAAGTGAATGGTTGTCGTATCATAGCAAGAAAGGTAATACTTGTAGATAAACCTCCGGTTCTGACCTTAGCAGATAGTCTTTTGTTTTGTAATAGCGACAAATTATCAAATTTACTGGTAGAAACAGAGCTGAAAGTTGATTCAACTAGTGGTCAATTCACCTGGGCTGGAAAAGGTGTCATTTCAACAGAAGGTTCCTTAAATCCCTCTTTGCTTCCGCAAAATGAAATTTCTACCCTATATGTTCAATATGATCGATACGGATGCTCTGTTAAGGACAGTATTTTTGTAAAATCAACCAAGACCCCCATTCTTGCGCTCTCAAAAGATACTACGCTTTGTATAGATGCCATGGCATATCAGCTTACATCAAATATTTCAGGAGGCACCTGGACAGGAAAAGGGGTTGATGCGCAAAAAGGATTGGTAGATTTATCTATACCAACTTCGGGAAAACACGTTTACCAATATGTTTTCAGACCTGAAACTTCTTGTTTTCAGGAGGGAAACGTTACCATTGATTTGCTAAACCCTGGATTAACTATTTCAGCAGGAGCGCGCATAGAAATTTGTCCTGATGCCTCTCCATTTTTACTTTCGGGAGGATTTCCTGCCGGAGGCACTTGGACGGGACCTGGATTATCAGGTACCAACGATGCTTTAGTCAAAATATCTCTTTTACAACCAGGTGAAAATAAGTTTATTTACTGTATAAGCAATCCAAATTTTCAAACTTGTAAAGCTTGTGCAACTAAGGTCATTTTTTTAAATGTGGCGCCGACGGCAGATTTTACATTACCCAATAATATTTGCTTAAATACGGCATTTAGCCCACAAAATAAAAGTGTCGGAGGCAATGAATTTCGTTGGACAACAGAAGAAAATCAAAGCAGTAATAGGAAAAGTCCAACCTTCCTTTTCAAAGAACCAGGGCTTAAAAACCTCAAATTAGAGGTAAAAAACGATAAAAACTGTCAAACAAGTAAGGTGTCAACCTTTAATGTTTCAACGCCAGCCAACATAAGCATTACTCTTTCAGACGATGAATCGTGCGCTCCCTATACCGTTTCAATAAATAAAATATCCTCGGGTGATAATTTATCCATTGCATGGATTAATGGAAAAGATACCATTTTAAGTGCCGATCCTCCAACATGGAAACTTGAAGGAACTAGAAAAGATACAACCTATAAAATTGAGGCGATTGCTAAAAATAGTTGCGCAGAAATTAAAGATGTCAAGGAAATTATTATCCACCCCCTTCCAAAAGCCATTTTTGGCACTTTTCCTTTGGAAGGTTGCTCCCCTCTATCCGTTAAGATGGCCAATCTAAGTGAAGGTGGACCATTACAATATACTTGGGATTATGGAAATGGAAATCTAAGTTTTGATTCATTGGCTAAAGAACAATTATACTATCTTGACGGAACAGATTACAAAGAATTCAAAGTTACCTTAAGGACAGAAAATGCTTGTGGAAAAGATAGTTTAGAAAAGATTATTTCCGTTTACAAAAGAGATACAAAAGCCTTTTTTGAAATTGAATCTTTGCAGGGATGTCCCCCTTTTCAACTTACTACCAAAAGTTTTTCTTCTGCTGGCGCTAAGCTTAACTGGCAATTGACATCGCCTGACGGAAAAATTATTTCAGGAAATCTGAACACTTTTAATCCAATATTAACTGCTTCCGGCGAATATAATTTGCTGTTAGGTGCTACTAAATGTGGCACAGACACCTTTCAAACAAAGATTAACGTTTGGCCTGCGCCTATAATTACCCCTGTAAATAAAGACAATTACTGTCTTAATGAAAGAATAACCAGTATTTTTTCGGTGAATGATTTGAGTAATGTATCCAATATTTTGTGGCAGCACGGTGATGGAACCTCTTCAAATAATATTAATGCGCAGCACACCTACAACTTACCAGGCACCTATGTAAGTAAACTAACGGCTACCTCTGCCATCCATTCTTGTAAAACATCTTTTGATAGAGTCATCACCATTCATCCTCTTCCAGATGTAACTTTCACACCTGATAAAATGGCTGGATGTCCACCCTTAAGTGTTCTGTTTAAACATAAAGAAGAAACAGGCACCCAATATTTATGGCATTTTGAAGATTCACCCTCACTTATTGAGTTAAATCCAGTATATGTTTTTAATAAGAGCGGTCAAGCAAAAGTCCAACTTACAGCTACCAACCTATTTGGTTGTAAAGAAGAGGGTAAACCCATAGAAATTTCTGTTTATCCAAAGCCAACAGCCAATTTCACCCTGTCAAAGGATGAAGTTTGTGAATTTGCAATGTTAGAGGGACTCAAAAATAAATCGCTTGGTTCTATCCAATTTGAGTGGAAATGGCAAGACGATATTTACACTGAGTTTGAACCCAATCTCTTTGCTGACAAGAACAAAGGTGATTATGATCTTACTTTCATCTCAAAAAATAATTTTGGCTGTAAGGACTCCCTGACTAGAAAAATTAAAGTCAATACACAGTCTTTTGCAGATTTTGAAATTATGTCACCTATGATTTGCCTGGGAAATACTCCGTTGATTAACAATAAAAGTACCCATGCCAATCAGTTTCAATGGTTTTTAAACACAACATTGGTGAGCGAGCAAGCAAATCCAATGATAAATATTTCTCGTGCTGGTGATTTTTCTATTACTTTGGTTACCGCACAGAATGATAAATGCAAGGATACACTAACCCTGCTAAAAAACATTACGGTATTGCCGACACCTGAAGCTGATTTTGATTACCGGACTAATTTTATTGAACGGACTATTGGAGAAGTACAATTCACTAATAAATCAAATTTTTCAACCCGATACTTTTGGCATTTTGGTGATGGAATTACCTCAAAAGCCTTATCTCCCATTCATGAGTATAGTATAAACAGAAATATTGAAGTAAAATTAATTGCCTATGCAGACTATTTGAATGGGTTTTATTGTTCAGACACCATCACAAAATCTATTGAACCAGAATGGATTACCACATTTCATGCACCCAACGCCTTAGTACCGTCGGCAAACAATCCAGAGATTCAAGTATTCAAGCCGGTGGGCATTGGCCTTACCGCTTATGAGATACAGATATACAGTCCCTGGGGAGAGAGAGTATGGTATTCTAACAAATTAAACCTTGATGCACCCGAAGAAAGTTGGAATGGAAGTAAGAATAATATTGGCCCCACTCTTCCTCAGGGAGCATATATTTGGCAGGCGGTTGTAACCTTTGTTAATGGAAAAAAGGAAATTTTTACGGGATCGGTTAGTATTTTAAGATAATTTTTGTTAATATAGAAAAAAGAATGAAAAAAAAATCTATTGTAACGGGAAAATCGTATTTTTGGGCACAGTTATAAGCAGTTTAAATTACTGATTATTAATATATTAAAATGAGAACCCCCCTTAATTTTATTTTATTGATCTTTGTATTGGCATTGAGTATAGCTCTATTCAGTGCCTGTGAAACCAAAGACAAAGTGTCATCCACAAAAACACCGCAACAAAACGAGCTGAATATATCAGTTCCAGCCTTTGCTATGCTTGAAATTGTCGGATCGGAGAACGAGCCTGTTATATCAAAATCAAACGTAGAATTGGCTAAACCAGAAGTCATTGACGAAAATATTATACCCATTCAAAACACAAACGAATTGGTATTTAAGGGCGGTGAAGCACCTATTTCTGCAGATAAAATGGGAAATGGGTTTTCAATTTTAGTTTCATCCTCCAAATTGGAGGTAGGTGAACCAATAACTTTTTATGTTAACACCAAATCAGCATTAAGCTGGCAGTTGGGAGATGGAACCACCAATACTGGCAAAAAGATATCCCATGTTTTCCAAAAGCCCGGGCAGTATAAAATTGAGGCATACAATGCGGACAAAACCCAACGCAATCGTATTGAAATTTTGGTTCTTTGTTCTTCAGAATATGTTTTAAATAAAATAAATAGTATTCAAAAGGCAGCTTATTCAGATGATGAAAAATGGTTGCTTAAAAGTATAGATGAATTTAAAAAATTATTTAGGGCTAACTCAATGCTCATCGAGCTAAATCAAGCCAGTCAGGGGAAAAGCAACAGGAAATTTGCTACTATTGATTCGTTCATTGATTATTTTTTAGTAAAAACAGAGCAAAATAAAGAAAAAGGTTATGTGGACTTATCCGTAATAAACGGCGTAAGACAAATGGAAACGGCTGCTGAAAGTTCATTATTGTCAAAGATTACTTTATATGAATAGCCCCTTAATAAGACTATTCCTGGTATGGATTTCGATAGTCCACGTGAGTTCCCTACCTTTAATTGCTCAGGAAGGCATTTATAAAAATGGGAATAAATTTACTTTTGAAGCACCTAAATTAAACAATGTTCCTGTTGGACATACGTCAGAATCATGGGGTATAAAAAGGCAAGAAATAGAAGAATCTTTAAATGAAAAGAAACTGAGTTTCGGAAATTTAGCCTACGGAATGGCTCAGGAGTTGCATCAATGTTTTAGAATAATTAGTGATGATGAAAAAATTTTACGACTTAAAGAAGCAGCTAAAAGACACGCTTTAACTCTTTTTAAAGATGCGCGTGGAGAAATATCAGGAAGTACGCCATATTACGGTATGACTTTAGGAGAGAGTGGACAGATAAATGAAAGTTATCTGAATTTAGATACTTATATGGACGTGTTAATTGCGAAGCCTAAGGAGCAAACAGGTATTAATATTTGTTGGGCATTACCAAGTGAGGAATCTGGAAAGACAGTTGTTTTTAAATCTGCTGGTTTTTCTAGTCCAATTTACCTTCCAAATGGGCAAAAACACCCTGACAACTTACTCTACGAAGTGTATAGGGGATCTTTACCTGTTCGGGAACGTATTGGTTTTTTACAAAACGGATTACCTGTCGAAAAGACAATATGCAAAGAAATGTTTTTTGAGCTACGCTGTTTTTTAGATCCTGAACCAAAATTAAGTCAAAGTGCACCAGATAAATTCTATTGGCAAGTATCCTTTATAAGAATAAGTAAAGTTTCAGACGAAAAATTATGTGAAAATCTGCCTGAAGTGGCCTGCACCTTACCCGATCTAACTATTTTAACCTCTGATATCGCCCAACTCGATACTACAAAGAATGATATTACTTTAAAATCAGCAACACCACCCAAAGCCTATAAACCAGTATCGCCATTTACCTATTTAGTGCCAGGATTTGGCATTAGACATTTCCAGTCTATGAAAGAAAATAAACCTAATATTCCCCTTTGGCCCATCGTAACTGGCGTATGGTTAGGAAGCGGTTTTTTTGCCGCCGTAAGCAAAAGGCAATCTGATATTGATTACGCCATTCATAAAAAAACTTTTTCAGTTATTGAAAATGAAACTGCGTATCTTAATGCAAACAAATGGCATCATCGAAGTTTGATAAGTGCTGCCCTCAGTTTTGGTATTTGGATACTAAATGATGCTCATGTTTTTGTGAAAGATAAAAAAGCACAACGAACCAGCCGAGAATTATTTATGAATACCGTGCCATCGCCAGCTATTGGATACCAAAAAAATGGCCAGAACCAATTTGTAAATCAACCCGTAGCAGGTTACAGAATAAAATTCTAATCGATGAAAAAAGTACTTGTAGTAATACTAATGATTGGAATATGGATACCATCTTGTGTTAAGTGGGATTTGGAAAAATTCCCATTAAATACATTTTCTCAAGATTACCCTATTTCTCCTTCCATTGACACGCAGTACGTTCACCAGTTTATACAAATTACAGATGGAACCTTTAGAATTATTGGAACAAATACAAAACAGGAAATAAACCTTTTACAGGTCAGTGCCGACGGCAAATCTGCCAATCTTGCCATATCTCCAGGTCTTGGAAAAGCCGTAGATATACAAAATGGCATAGGACAAAATGCTTTCGGTACCTTAGTACAACGAAAAGAAGGAATTACCTTTTTGCAATATGCTAATGGCGTATCCCCCACCTTACAGTCTATTGTTAGTGGAGATTTATCGAAGAAATTCCCCCTTATTGAAAGCTCTGAAGGGTATCATTGCACCACAACAAAAGATGGGCACTGGATTATTGCTGGAACCATGAAGCAATCAACACAGGACAATCGTTTATTCATGAGTTCTTTAAAAGCAGGCGGTGCAACAGATTGGATCCATACGTATGAAAATAATCTTCAACCCTTTGGAGTTTATTTATTGGATAATGGAACGTATTTTTTACTTGCGGCCAGGCCTAATGGAAATGCCCTTTTACTAAGGTTCACAATTAACGGAACGCTAACCTTGTCAAAATCTTTACAAAATATTTATCTTTCTAAAGAAGGCGGAATAACGGGTAACGGAAAATCTATTTTTATTACTGCCGCACAAAAAACCTTAAAAGGATACAAAACTTCAGTAACTGCCTATTCTTTAAACGGTGATAGAGAATGGGAATTTACAAAAGAATCTAATACAGGTATAAGCAAGGGCATAAAAATTCTTTGCGAGAAGGAAGGGCAAATTATTCTATTGGAAAGAGAAGGCAATATTTCAAGCAATCAAAATTATAATCATAAATTAATTCGATTGAACGCTGCTGGAGAGCTTCTATGGGAAAGTATATTTCTACCAGAAAAACCAAATGAGAAACTAGTAGATTTGATTATTTCAAATGATTTTGGCTATGCTATGTTAGGAACGAATCCAACTGGCTACAAAATTGTAAAAACAGATATATTTGGTAAAATAAAACCTTGATTAATAGCGTAAAAGATTAATTTAATCTATATTTGTGTTTAATCTTCCTAATTTGCTCCCAGTCAATTTAATTAATGTAGCTCATTCTTTTGTATGGCTGACGGGAATTCTTTGTTAAACGGCGATGTACTAATTATAACCTTTAGTAACCATACTAAAAGGATAAAATTGTACTATTATCATCATGAAGTTGATTTCAAAGAAGTAAAGAATCTTCCTATTGTAAAAAATATAGCTCAATTACAACCTATTATTTTTCAATTTATTGAAGATTTTTTAAGGTCAAGAATAGAAATAGCCTTTGAACAATCCAACAATATTTTTAATTCAGAAAAATTATTAGGTAATATTCTTTTAATTGTAGATTCAAACATTACTCCATCGTTTAGAACAGAAATAGAAGATTTTTATCTGTGGATGTTAGCATCCCTTAAGAATAATGAATTTCACAAAATTTTCGTTGAAAAATCTTTTAAGAACCCCGAAACCAATAAATTTGAAAAGGTAATGGACACCCTTTTCGCTGATTATCATTTATCTCTTAGTTTGTTAGACGCTCATGATCCTTCGTCATTCAAAACAGACCAAATGACAAAATCAGGAGAAATTGATTTCAAAAAATTAGTCTTTTCCCAATTAGTATTGAATGAAGTAATTCAAAAATCCGGAACAATTACCAAAGTTACTAAAGAAAATGTACTGAAAGAGGCTTTTAAAATGGCTGAAAACTTCATTACTTCCAAAGAAAAAATATGGAATGGTGAATTAAGCGTGGCCAACAAACCCATTACCTTTCAATTAACTTCTCAAAAATTAGCATTAACAATTTCAGAAAAGGAAAAAAATATAAGAGAAAATAAAGCTCAACTTCAATTAGTTATTCCCTACAATGATATTAATCATTTATTTTCCTTATTGAATAACCGAAAGTTAAGCGTAATCCTTTTTAAGGAAGCCTTAGATGAAAGTTTTGGGAAAGATTCATCTGAAGCCCTCCTGTTTTTTTTAAACTTGGGCGAAAAAATAAGTCCCCAAAAAACAGTAATTGATAAAAATTATAATACTTCTTCTCATAAAGAATTAATGATTAATGATTTTTTGGAGGTGGGAGAAGATGAAATTTCCATTGTAGATAAATTAATTACATGGAAACCCAAAAATGAATCAGTTACTATAAAAGAAAAACCCAAGAGAAAATGGGTGTTGTTTGCCGCACTTTTTATACTTGTTTTAACGGTAGTTTTTGCCATTCCCGCCATTGTTACGCCCCCTGTTCAATGCAATGGAACACCCCTTTTGTTGGAAATGGTTAAAGGAAACACGCAACAAGTTAAAAGAATGGTGTTGGCCTGTGCTGATTATCGCAACCCTGAACAACAGGTAATTACTATTCAACAACATGACTACACTAGCCCAATTATCCTTGCTATTGTAAATGGCGATGTAGATTTACTTAAATTTTTAAACGAAAAGGGTGAAATCCCCTTAGACGTTCAGGAAAAAAATACGGCAAATCCAGGCTTAAAAGGTTGGTCTGCCCCATGGACCGCAGTGGCTTTTAATCAACCCAAAGTGTTAGACTATTTGATTGAACAGCGCGTAAAGATGGATACCCGTCAAGAGAAAAATGGCGAAACACCTCTTATTCATGCTATCATCTTGAATAACAAATACCTGGTAAATAAACTACTTGGTGCAGGCGCAGATCCTGATTTTTCAGACTCAAAAGGCATTACACCCTTACTTTACACCCTTGCGTTAGATTTACCAGATTTGGCCAAAATACTTCTTTCTCATGGTGCTACTATTCCTCCATTTTTAACAAAAAAGGATTTTAATTCCCGTATTACATCGGAGGAAATGAGAAAGGTAGTAAATAATTATGGCACCCATCTTTTTTCCTTCTTAGACGCATTTCAAGCTAATAGTCCGTTCAATAGAAATATCAATGGTTCATTTATTAATGAAAATGAAAATCTTGTTTTCAATAGTTCTCTTTTCAGGATCTACCCTTTTGATTTATCGCCCCAAGCAAACTATCAATTTTCTTGCTTTTTATCTATACCAATGACGGAAGAAAGTGGAGACTTCGGTGTCATTTTTTCCTCTTCAAAAAATAATAAATGGTCAATTACCATTAATGCTATCGGCGAATGGCAGCTAAAAAATAATAAAGAAACGATTAAATCAGGCTCCATTGAATTGAAAAGAAATGTTAAGGAAGTAAGATTAAGAATAAAAAAAGATAAAAACCAGTTTGAGTTCAGGTTAAATGATAGTACATTACTGACAACCACTTTACCCAAACAGGTAGGAAATTATTTTGGATTTCAGGTAGAAAACAATTTCCAGGGAAGCAACTGGATTATTGAAAAATACAAATTAAAAGAGTTTTAGGCATTCATTATATCTTTATTACTCTTTGTGTTTTCCCATAGCCTTCAATAAAGTACATACCACTTGGGAGAGAACTTACATCAAGCATAATTTCTCCCTCAAATGAGGAAATTTCAACTACCTTCAATACTTTACCATAAACATCAAGCACACGAATCAGATGGATTTTAGCCCTTTGATTATCAATATTTTTATTCTTTAAAAATAGATTATCATTACATGGATTAGGATAAACATCTAATAAACTTACCCTTTGTAAAGATTCTCTAACGCTGTTCACACCACCAAAAGATACTTTAATCGTGTCCACTACAGAACAACCTGAAGCCACATTGAATACCTCCAGGGTATAAATACCTGGATCTTCCACCGTATAAGTAGATTGAGTGGAACCATCAAACCAACGATATGAGTATCCAGCTATGGCAGGTTTACCAATGACTAATTTCTGCCCGGACAAAATAAAAGTATCCGCTGCAGGGTCAAATGGAAAATTATCAGCAACTGAAAATTTCCAATCTAACGAATCCACGCAACCAGAATTATCAGAATAACGGTAAGAAAGAGCAAATTCTCCTGATGTTACTGGTTTAAATCGATACAGCCCAATTTCTTTATTTACAGATTCCACCACAGGTCCATTCCTGCTAATAAATAAACCTCCTGTCGGTTTTACTTTAAATTCGATCCATTTATCACTTTTACAATAAGAAGAAATAAGATTTTCAAATAATAATTTAGGTGATTGTTTTATTTCTTTCAAAAAGAGGGAGTCTCTGCCTCTACATCCACCACTATCGGTATAATCATAATAAATCCAACGATCCACAATACCGGAACCTATGGGTAACTGAAATTTACCATTTAACAAATCAATAACGCCTGAACCAGAAAACTTTCCTCCAGAGGGAATTGCCTTTAATTCTATCTTATCAGTGGCAACACATAAATTACTTTTTAAATCAAGAATGGATACTGGAGGAGAAGAATAAACATTTACTTCTGTCCTGGATTCACTTTTACATTGAGTTCCAGCGGTAGTTATAAGCGTTAAAGGATATAGACCATTTATTTTTGGAGGGAAATACTTGTAATCAATAATGTCACCCTTCACTGTGGTGTCTAACAAGATATCTCCAGATTGGAATAATTGAATCTTAACTGGATTTCCTGAAAGATTTGACCATTTCATAATCACGGACGATTCGTTACCCAGACAAACTGGCGTTGCTGTGAATCTAGAAATATTAGGTTGTTCAATAATATCAAGTACAAGAGAGTCTGTAGAAGAACCACAGGCACTTACCCCATCAACTTTCACGGTAAACTTACCGGTAATATTATATTTGACTTTACCAGGATTCAAACCTACAAAAGATGAAGGAATACCTCCAGGAAAGGACCATTTTAGGGTTTCATAGGTACCTGAGGTGGTTAGAGATGGTGTAAACTCGATATTAGAACAAAATGGATTTAACCTGGCAAGAGAAAGACTAGGTTTTTGAATAATTTTTAATTCTGAAATCAGTTCGGTAGTACAATTTGCCCCTTTTGAAACAACCACTTTTACTGGATAATTTCCAACGTTGACAAATGGTCTAAAAGACCAGGTCAGCGAATTTCCGGTGATAATGGTATCAAAAAGAGGAGAACCAGACAAAGAAATAGAGATTTTTAATGCCTCGTTATCTCTATTGGACATAATTAATCTGAGGTCGCTTTTTTCGCCAATACACGCGGAGGATACAGATAAAGATTCAATTTTTGGCTTAGAAAAAACTTTGACAGTAGTAGTATCAAAGACCGTTCCACAGCTATTGGTAGCTTGAAGGGTAATACCAAACACGCCAGGACTGGAAAATCTTATTTTCCCTGGATCCAAATTATTAAGATTTGTAACAGTCCCCCCATTAACTATCCATTTTACCCCCGAAAAAACACCGTTTACTGCATATATAGGTGTAAACTCTTCATTTTCACATAGAGGTGAAACAGGGGCTAAAGCCACCGTCATAGGATCAGTAATTGAAAGCGAAACAGAATCTCGAAGTGTACAATAAGGATTTGAAGCATCAAAGTAAATAATTCCTTTCGATTTATTTAAGAATAAAGAGGGGTCAATCAATCCGGTTGAAGAAACACCAAAACCCGACCAGGTTCCGACAGGTGATGCCGTTAACTGTACAGGTGCGTCATTGGAGCAAAACGCCACGACTTTTTTTGATAATTTTAATGTGTCCTTTGGAAATACTTGTATTCTAATGGTATGGCTAAAAGTACCGCATTGACCATTAGTTTGTAAATCGATGGTCCCATTTTTTTTAAAAAACGCTGGTTGGAAGGAACTTCCCTGTGCCGTAAAAGGACTTTCATTATTGACTCTCCAAATAAGAGAATTTATTCTTAGCTTATCATAAGTAAAAAGCAACGATTCGGGTGAAACGAAACCCTCTTGGCATAAATTTACCTCTGAATCGGTTTTAAAAAAAGGCGTTGATTTAAGAATAAAAGGCATAGATATAGAATCGGCTCCACAACCATTTGTGGTTAACAATTTTATATTAATAGCCCCCAAGCGCTTAAACCTTATCCATGTTGAATCGCCGGAAGGAAAGGAAAGGACAGACTCCCAGACAGAAGTATCTCCTGTAATTTTCCAAACACCGTCAGAGGAGTTTGTTTGTTTATTTTTCAACCTCACCGATATTGGATAACAAAACTGCTGGGTATCAATAACAATATCGGCCTTAGGTTTTTCCAAAATGGTTACAATCTGTTTTACTGAATCAGCACCACAACTATTTCTTGCGGTTAGTTCTACTTCATATTGACCAGGTAAATCATAATCCAGATTTATATCTCTAATATTTGTGATACGAAAAGTAGAATATCGCCAGGTATAAATAGCGGCATTTGAGAAACAAGTTTTATTTTGAAAACTAATTCTTGCACCAACACATGCTGTGGTTGCAGAGGGTAGGAATGCAGCTTTAGGTTTTAGCGCAATTTTAATCGGAAAAGATTGAACTTTTTGGCTACAGGTAAATCCTTCATTACATTGTTTGAATGCAGTAATACAAACAGTTAACCTTAAAATGGTATCATTTTGGCAGGACGCTTTCAAAGACGCTGGTAGATCATACTTATGAAAAAAATCATTTAATTGATACACTGTATCTTGCTTACCATCGCCCCATCGAATGACAAGTCCGGTATATGTTTGAATCGCTGTATTATTTTTAAATCGCAAAATGGAACCTTCACAAACCAGGGAATCGATGGGAGAAACGTCATAATTTACTGCACCACAATCATTCCTGGAACAAGGAACTTCACAAGTAGATTGAGCGGAAAGGAAAGACACATTGATAGCACAGCTATATACTAACCCAAAAAAACACAAGTGAATGAATTTCATAATATTAAGGTTACTATCGGAATATTAAATAAGGCTGAAATGTACGCAAAAAAGGAATAAAATCAAAAAAAATAAATTGGCCGCTTTCACCAAAGGGCAAAAGCGGCCAATAAAAATAAATACAGATCTATTTAGTTATTAGGGAAATAACTTTTGTCATTTTTTCCACCCCCTTGAACTAACTCCAATCTTACTTTAAATTCTTTGCTTAGATCCAGCTGATCCTTTTTAGCATATATTTCTTTTAGAGCGATTAAAGTATTGGTATCATTGGGATTAAGCGCCTCAGCTCTCTGAAAGTAAGGTAAAGATTCATCAAACTGTTTGAAAACTTGAGCTTTAAGGTCATTAAACTTTTTAAGACCATCTTTAGAATAATCTTCACTTAGCGCATTCATTTTTTGGGAAGTTAATGCAGCCTTATTATAGTAAAGAGCACCAATACTGTAAAGAGCCTCTACATTTTTAGGATCCATTTCAATGGCCTTATTAAAATACTCTAGGGACTTAGTAAAATAACCTTCAGCAACAGTAAGGTCACCATTATCTTTTATTGTTTTCTGGTGTAAATTATCATATACGTTGCCCATAACGGAATAGAGAGAAACGTTAGACGGTTCCAATTTAATAGCTTTTTCTAATCTTTCAATCAACTCATTCATTTTCTGTAACTTAAGATAATGGTTGATTTCGACAAATAGCAACGATAAATCATCAGGAAACTGCTTCCGAGCATTTTCAAGAATTGAATAGGCCTCTTCCGGAGAAGTCTTTTTCGCTTTTAGATTATATAAAGATTCATAAATAGCTGGCTTATCGTATTTTTTATCTGCAAGCATAGTAAAATACTTTTCCGCTTCTACATCGTAACCACCATTAAAAGCGGCTAAACCTGAAATATACACCTGATTTAAGTAATCGGCTTCAACATCAAGTGTACTAACTTCCCCCGCATTTTTCAACATATCGTGGATGGCGATAACGGTAGAAAAGTCTTTAAAAGCCATTTCATATTTCTGTTCATCGTAATTATAGACGCCAATATTACTTAGTGAATTTTGAAGACCACCAATAAGTTTTAATGTCTTCTTTTTTTCTGCAGGCTTCACCGCCATATCCATTGCCTTCATAAAATGCTCAAAAGCAATTAATTCAGGATTAGCTGTCTTAGGGAGATCGTCTAAAGAACCGACACCTAACTGTTTTGTTGTAACAATCTGGTTAGCTAGTTCTGCCATTATTTCCCCACTTTTTAAAAAAGCTTCAGGCGTAAGGGTAGCTTCTTGAAAAGTTACTGCTTTAGAAATAGCTGTAACGGCATCGTTTAATTTTGCTTTGTTCCCAATCATATCCAATTGGAAAGCTGTGAAGGCTTTTTTAGCGCTTGAAAACTCCGATTTATAATCTTGTGCATTCAAAACTATAGTTCCTACTAAAAGAAAGGATAATAAAAATGACTTTTTCATGGTTCATTAAGGTTTGTTTGGTAAACATGATTTACCTAAATAACGTATTTAGGATTCAAAATTATTGTTTTGCAAAAATATTATAATTCTTGAGGAATTTCAGTGTCATTATCTGAAATATCCTGGTCACCGATATTATTTTCGTTATTTTCTAAAGGAAATTCAATATTTTCATCACCCTCTGGCAATTCTATCTCAGGTGAAAAAGGAATAACGGCAACATCAGCAATGGCATCATCTTCATCTAATCGTATTACTCTTACCCCTTGAGTGGCCCTTCCGATGACCCTCATGGTTGAAACGGCCATACGAATAATAATACCAGAACGATTAGTAATCATCAAATCCTCATTTTCCTGTACAGCCTTCATAGCAATCAGCGCGCCAGTTTTGTTCGTAATCTGCATTGTTTTCACCCCTTTTGCCCCTCTATTAGTAAGTCTGTATTCATCGACTTCTGATCTTTTACCATTTCCTTTTTCAGAAACGACCAGAATAGTATCCTGAATACTCTCTGTAGGATTGATACAAAGCATACCCACTATGGCATCAGATTCTCCGGAAAGCGCCATACCTTTTACCCCTGTGGCATTTCTTCCCATGGGCCTTACTTTAGATTCATGAAAGCGAACGGCATACCCACGACGACTTGCGAGGAATATTTGATGATCGCCGCCAGTTAAAGTAGCCGAAAGCAGCATATCTCCTTCAGCGATGGTAATGGCATTGATACCTCCTACTCTTGGGCGGGAATAAGCTTCTACCGCTGTTTTTTTAATTATCCCCAGATGGGTACAAAAAATGATATAATGATTTTTAACAAACTCACTATCATTTAAATTTGGAATATTGATATAGGCTTTGACTTTATCGTCCTGTGCTATATTAAGAATATTTTGAATGGCTCTACCCGCTGAAGATTTACTCGCCTCAGGAATTTCAAAAACACGTAACCAGAAACATTTTCCAGATTCAGTAAAAAGAAGCAAATAATTATGTGAATTAGCCACGAACATGTTTACGATAAAATCTTCGTCTCTTGTCCGTGAACCTTTCGCACCTCTTCCTCCCCTACTCTGCGTTCTGAATTCCGATGCTGCCGTGCGTTTAATATAACCAAGGTTAGATATGGTTACTACCACCTCTTCCTCTTTTATGAGATCTTCCAGATTAATATCACCCTCTGCAGCAACGATTTCTGTTCTCCTGGCATCTCCATAATTTTCTTTAATTTCTAAGAGCTCCGTTCTAACAATTTCCCGTTGAATTTCTTCAGAATCCAAAATAGATTCATAATAAGCAATTTTATCCATTACCTCTTTATACTCCGCCCTTACTTTATCTCTTTCAAGACCAGTCAAACGTTGCAGCCTCATTTCGAGAATAGCCTTAGCCTGAATGTCAGATAAGCCAAAAGTTGACATTAAGCCCTCTTTAGCCTCTTCCGCATTTTTACTTGCTCTAATAAGGGCAATAACCTGATCTAAATGATCCAGCGCTATAAGGATACCCTCAAGAATATGCGCTCTTTCTTTTGCCTTTCTTAAATCGTATTTTGTTCTTTTAACAATGACCTCCAGGCGAAATTTTATAAACTCCACAATCATGTCCTTCAAACATAAAATTTCTGGCCTTCCACCTACTAAAGCTACATTGTTAATGCCGTAGGAAGTTTGAAGAGGGGAATATTTGTAGAGTTGGGAAAGAACTACTTTAGCCATAGCATCTCTCTTTATCTCCACCACTACCCTCATGCCCTGTCTTGCAGATTCATCTCTTACGTCAGAAATTCCTGGAATCTTTTTTTCAATGGTAAGTTCGGCAATTTTTGCTACCAACATAGATTTATTGACCTGATAGGGAATTTCAGTAATAATAATAGATTCCCTACCGGAGGCCGAGGTTTCAATTTCTGCTCTACCTCTGAGTACAATTTTACCACGCCCTGTTGCAAAACCCTCTCTGACACCTTTGGTACCATAAATAATTCCACCTGTTGGAAAATCAGGCGCTTTTATATATTGCATTAATCCATCCACATCAATATCTGGATCAGCCAAAGTGGCGACGATACCATCAATGACCTCTGTCAAATTATGAGGCATAAGATTTGTGGCCATTCCTACAGCAATGCCTGAGGCTCCGTTGATTAACAAATTGGGAACCTTGGTGGGTAAAACGGAGGGTTCTTCCAAAGAATCATCAAAATTTAAGGTAAAATCAACCGTATCTTTTTCAATATCTGCTAAAATCTCATCACTGATTTTTTTCAATCTTGCTTCTGTATAACGCATGGCAGCGGGTCCGTCACCGTCAATATTGCCAAAATTACCCTGAGGATCAACCAAAGGATAGCGTAATGACCAGTCCTGAGCCATTCTCACCATAGTATCATAAACGGAAGTATCCCCATGAGGGTGATATTTTCCTAATACCTCACCTACAATACGCGCGGACTTTTTATGGGCTTTATTATGCGTTAGTCCCAGATCAGACATGGCATAAAGAACTCTTCTTTGAACAGGTTTCATCCCATCTCTTACATCCGGTAAAGCACGGGATACAATAACTGACATTGAGTAATCAATGTAAGCTGATTTCATTTCATCCTCTATTTGAATAGGGATTATACGGTCTTCTGGAGTCATTACAGCTATTAGTTATCCTGAAAAATAAAGTAATCAACTGGATTATTTATCAGGTTTTCAGTATGAACGGATTAATTTTCGTAACACAAATTTAAGAAATTTTTGGACTATTTTTTAACAAAAAAAATCCATTTTGAAGCCCGTATAATCTGTCTATATTTGCGGCATAAAAGAATCAACATGGAAATCAAACCTTATCAGGCAGATGATACTAAAAAGAGTCAAGTATCAAGGATGTTTAACCGAATAGCCCCTTACTATGATTTTTTGAATCATTTTCTTTCGTTAGGCATCGATAAATATTGGAGAAAAAAAGCTATATCACTATTAGGACGTGGAGAAATCCCACGTATTTTAGATATTGCCACGGGAACGGCAGATGTAGCTTTAACATTAAATCGTTATTACCCGAAAAGCACTATCATTGGTTTGGACATATCTGTTGAAATGCTATCCATCGGCAGAAAAAAAATCAGTGATAAAGGATTAACGCCTCAAATAACTTTATTAGAAGGAGATTCTGAAAATTTACCCTTCGACGAAGCATCTTTTGATGCCATTACCGTGGCCTTTGGGGTTAGAAACTTTGAAAACCTCGATAAAGGAATAAAAGAAATGCACCGGGTTTTAAAAAAAGGGGGTAAAATAGTTGTGTTAGAGTTTAGCCAACCGACCTTTTTTTTATTCAAAATAGTATTTAATTTCTACTTTAAATACATTTTACCCCTTATTGGTCGTTTAACCTCTAAAGACCCAAGGGCTTACCAATATTTATATGAATCAGTTCAAGCCTTTCCATCAGGTGAAAAATTTCTTGATGTTTTAGGTAAAAATGGCTTTAAACCAATTCAATGCAACCCATTAACTTTCGGAATTTGTTCAGCTTATTTAGCAGAAAAATAATCCTTTTTTATTTTGTTTTGATAGGTCCATGTCTGGTTTATGGCCAAAGAGGCAGTGTTCATAATCCAAATTATCAGCAATTTAACCAAAATGATTATTACTTTGGATTTACTTTTGCCATAAATAATTCCCGGTTCAGAACTTATCAGTCGAGTGAATTTTTAAAGCATGACAGCATTAGAATTGTTCAAGGACTCGGGGGGGCAGGCTTTAATGTTGGCATCGTATCAAATCTAAAAATGGGCAATTATTTTGATTTCCGATTTTTACCTACTTTATCATTTGCTGAAAAGAGACTGAAATATCAATATCCAGAATACTCCAGCAATCGAAAAGTTGAATCAGTCTTTGTGGAGTTGCCTTTTCAGTTCAGATATAAATCTGAACCTTATCACGATGTACGATTATTCTTACTGGCTGGTCTGAAATATTCTTTTGATGTTGCCAGCGATTCCCGGACAAAACAAGCGGAAACCTTAGTAAGGATAGCGCCCAACGATTTTTCTTTTGAGACGGGCGTAGGTTTTCAAATATTTTTACCCTTCTTCATTTTCTCCCCTGAATTAAAAATTTCACAGGGAATGGGAAACACGCTGATTTTCAATAAGAACCTATCAGAATCAACGATACTTGAGAAAATACTATCCAGAACATTTACCATATCCCTACATTTCGAAGGCTAGCCTGTTTTTTTGAATACTCAATCATATCTGGAAAAAAAGAAAGGAAAGATTTTTCTATCATTTTTCCTTCCTTTTGAAGACTTACGTGCCAACTTTCCAACCATTGTGGTTGTGCAACCCGTTTAGTTAATCTCAAAAAACAATACGACAAACCCTCATAATGGCCGTAATGTAATAGCCAGTTACCTTGAATCATTGCACGCAACTGATTTTGCGAGGAATCTGGCAGTTTTTCAATATTCTCTAATAACAACCTATTAGTATCGGAGGAAAATTCTTCCAGTGAAATGCTGGAAAAGCAATGCCAGTTTTTGACTAAAAAATAATCGAAAAGAATATCAAGGACCACCCCTGCATATTTACCGTGTAAAGGGTACAAAACGGGTAAACAGGATTGAAAATCAGGATGGTTATCCGTAAAAATATCCATTTTCCTATGATGAATAACGCCATCAGAAACTTTTTCTGACAGATTTCTGTGAACATTACCTTTTAACATATCAGCAGTAATGTTTCCAAGCAGGAAATCAGGGTCTCTACCCGACAAAAATGCGTGAGCCAAATAATTCATGTGGAAAAATATAATATTGTAATAATAAACAGTTAAGTTTTTAAATAAGTTTCTAATAATGAATTTTGGTTTTTTATCTTTGCGTCCTTAAAATAAAATAACATGGGTTTGAAATGTGGTATTGTAGGTTTACCCAATGTTGGGAAATCAACTTTGTTTAATGCGCTGACATCTGCTGGCGCATTAGCAGCTAATTATCCTTTTGCAACAAAGGAACCTAATATTGGGATGATTGTAGTTCCCGATGAAAGACTAGATCAACTGGCAGCTCTGATCAATCCAAGAAACGTGCTTCCCACCAATGTTGAAATAGTAGATATTGCCGGATTAATAAAAGGGGCAAGTAAGGGCGAAGGCCTTGGGAACCAATTCTTGGGTAATATAAGGGAGGTAGATGCCATTTTACATGTAGTTCGTTGCTTTGAAGACGATAATGTTGTTCACGTTGATGGAAGTGTTAACCCTGTCAGGGATAAGGAAATCATTGATTTAGAATTAATCCTTAAGGACATTGAAACCGTTGAGAAAAGGTTAGATAAATATAAAAAACAGGCGAAGAGTGGTAATAAAGAAGACGTTAGAGCGGTGGAGCATTGTTCGGCTTTATTAAAACATTTAGAAAATAGTCAGCCTGCGCGCAATTTTGAAACTGACGATGAGAGTAAAGCTATCTTAGTTGAAATGATGCTATTAACAGACAAACCTATATTATATGTTTGCAACGTGGATGAAAATTCCTTTCCAGATGGAAATAATCTGACGAGAGCCTTTGAAAAGGCCATTGAAGGGGAACCTGCTGAAATTATTCTTATTTGCGCAGGCATCGAAGCTGATATTGCAGCCCTGGATTCTGTAGAAGAAAGAAAGGAGTTTTTAGAAGCTATGGGATTAGAAGAGCCTGGCGTGAATAGATTAATCCGTAAAAGTTATCAATTACTCAACCTGGTTACTTATTTCACTGCGGGAGAAAAAGAAGTACGCGCCTGGACAATCACAAAAGGAACAAAAGCTCCAGGGGCTGCCGGTGTAATTCACTCCGATTTTGAAAAAGGTTTTATTAGGGCCGAAGTTATTCATTATCCAGATTTCATTCATTACAAATCTGAGGCTCAAGTAAAAGAAGCTGGAAAAATGTCTGTAGAGGGCAAAGAATATACGGTGCTTGATGGTGATATCATGCATTTTAGATTTAATGTTTAACTACATTCTCTCTGAATTTTTAATCACTACCTTTGATAAGGTCTGAGCCTTTCTCGGCCACAACAATGACGGGTGCATTGGTATTTCCTGATGTGACTTCGGGTATTACCGATGCATCCACCACTCTTAGTCCTTTTACACCATTGACCCTAAGTGAAAAAGGAGAGACAACTGCATCATCGTCCAAGCCCATTTTACAGGTGCCACATGGATGGTAAACTGTTTCACAGGTATCTAATATATGTTCAATCCTTTCTTCATCATTATTAAATATTCCGGGATTGTTCAAGGTATTTCCTTTCCTAAAAGATTCAAAAGCATTCGATAGTAACATAGCCTCTGCCCATTTAACACCTCTAAGCAACGTTTTAAGATCTTCTCCCGCAGCATCACTGAGATATTGAGGATCAATGAGCGGAGCATCCTGAGGATTTGCAGATTGTAAGCCAACAAATCCGCGACTTTTAGGTTTGAGTAAAGTAGGCAAAATAGTAAACCCTTCTTCTTTAGGTAATGAGGGATAATCATGAATATCAAAACCAGCCACTGGCGCAAAATGAAATTGTAGATCTGGTCTGTCCAATTCTGGAAGCGTTTTTAGAAACGAACATGCAGCGAGTGGACTCGCTGAAAGAGGGCCAGACTTAGAGACCAAATATTTAATAATATTTGGAATAACCCATGGAATCCTCTCTATATTATTGTAGGTGATTCGCTGGTTGCACAAAACATTAAGATTTACAAACAAGTGATCTGATAAATTTTTACCTACTCCCTTCAGGTCTAATCGGCAACTTATACCTTTATCCTTCAAATAATCTTTATCTCCAATACCTGATAACATCATTATCTGAGGAGATTGGAATGCGCCGGCGCTAAGAATGACTTCTTTTGCCTTAATTACTTCTTTTATTTGATTATTACTGCCAGTAAATACTTCAATGCCAACCACGGAATCCTTTTCCCAGCATAAGCCTGATACAAGTACATTAGATAATATACGTAAATTTGGTCTGTTTAAAATAGGTCTTATGAAGGACTCATAAGTTGAGTGTCTGACCCCGTCTTTGATAGTAAATTGAAATTTACCAGCACCATCTTGAACTTCCCCATTAAAATCAAGATTATGAGCGATACCCATTTCTTCATTAGCCTCAATAAAAGCTTTAGTCAAAGGAGTTTCAAAACGATTATAAGAAATTGAAAGCGGACCGCGAACGCCATGATATTCATTATCAAAGTTCCTGTTTTGCTCTGATTTTTTAAAATAAGGCAAAAGATCTTTGTAACCCCAGCCAGCGTTGCCCCATTTCTGCCAATCGTTATAATCTTCTGCATTTCCTCTGATGTAGGCCATGCAATTGACTGCACTTGAACCGCCCATTAACTTTCCCCTTGGCTGATACATCTTCCTATTGTTCACCATTTTCTGAGGAACGGTATGAAAATTCCAATTATGGTTTGAAAAATGTAATTTGGAATAAGCGGCAGGAATTTTAACATTCATAGGTTGTGTAGACGAACCTGCCTCTACTAACAGCACATTACATGTTGGATTTTCAGATAGTCTATTAGCAAGCACACAGCCGGCAGAACCTGCACCTACGATAATAAAATCGAGCATATTTGAATTAGCCATAACCAATATTTACAGATTTAGGCTTTAAATTAGTCATTTTTCTTTAAACTGCTTAAAAAATCTGCAAATGATTCAAATTCCTTTCTATAACTGATCCCTGCGCCAAAACGCAACCTTCTTCCAGAAAAATCGGGCTGTAGTTTTTGATATACCCTAAATTTTAAACTTTTATCTTTATTTAGGTCATATTCAACGACGACATCATTACCCAGAAAAGTAGTAGATTCTGAAGAGCCTCCAAAAAAGTTATTATCTAAGTTACCCCCAACCATAACAGTAAGTCTATCATTAAACAAACTTTGTTTTAAACTCACTTGAAGCTCATTTCCTGCTCTAAAATCGGTAATTACAAAATTTGGATTCCGATTGTAGGCTATATCAAAATTTGTACCAGAAGCGATGTCCCCTTTTCCTATAAGATTAGCTATTAACTGATTAACTATAAGAGAAAGTTGATTAGAAACAAATTCACTTACCGTATTATAAACAATAGCTGTCTCTGACATTGAAAACACTGCGGGTAAGAACTGACCTGCCACAATTAATCCAAAAACCTGTTTATTTAGTTCATTTATATCCTGTCTTAAAATAATCAGTTTGCTATCAACATAATTTTTCAGTGCCCCTTGCAGAGCTGGAAAAGCCAGATCAAAGGTAATTTTGGGTTTAAACAAGTCACCCTGTAATTTTAAAATCAGAGTAACGGGGGTATTTTGTGAGGCTTCACTTTTAACACTTTGATTGGCTGTGGCAAGATATTCCTGAATCAACATATTTGTTGAAGCATTGATATCATCATAAGTAGCTTCAATATTAATGGAAGCTTTATAGGGATCACCATTCCATGAAATAGTTCCTCTTGGTCTAAGCTTAAAATTTTTATTAATAGCTAAATAGGTAAATAAATAGGATCCATCATCTATTGAAATATCTCCAAACATTTTAAACGGTTCATTTCTCATTACGCTCAAACGAACCCCTCCTCTACCTGTAACTTTCAGTATATCACCTGTTTGTTCATTAAAAACCATTTCAAGGACTGCCCCTTTTTTCGCCTCTAAATCCATATCAAAGCTTAAACCTTTTAAAATGGGCTTAGACTTAATAACTGCTGTTTCGAGACCCTCTTTTTGTTTATTAACAAATCTTACATTTTTTATATTTTGTGTTGCTATTGCGCTACTTATGGGAATGATAACTCTGGTACTATCTGATACGGAGGCTTTAACATAAATATCAGGCAACTTGAAAGATCCACTAAATACGATATCACCTGTGCCAATTGCCTGTCCATAAAAAGTAGAATTATCTCCCTTTTGGGTATCCATGCACAAAAATCTTTTTGAATTGAGTTTAGCTTTAAACCCAAATTTTTTGAGATAATCATGACTTACACCCCCTGTAATTTGAGCTGTATGATTATATTTATCATACAAAACACCTCCTGTTAAATCAAATAATTGATTGTTTACAGAAACAGTAGTTGCCTTATACGTGTATCTTGTTTTTAAATAATCAACATTTACACCTCCCTCCGAAAGAAAAATAGTTCCTGCCGTGTTAAGTTTTGGAAATTTACCGTCAAAATGTATATCTGCATCAAATTTTCCCTGAATATTACTGAGAACGCCTTCTAAAAAATAAGCAGCGATATTGTTTGGAAAATTATAAGCATTTAATTGAAGATCAAAATATCCCTTTTGTTTTTCTTTGGTGAAATCAATTTCCTTAAGATTGTAAAATGCGCTTAAATAAAGGGCAGCATTCCCTTTAGTTAAAGAAAATTGGGTGGTAACAGGGTGATTTTCTGATTTTCGTTGTGCATTAATGATCAGATTACCCCAATCTTTTTTATTTATAAACAAAGCATCTGAAGTTGCCTTCAATGTCGCATTTTTAAACCCCTTCCAATCCTCAAATGAAAAATCAGCGTTGAGTTTACCAGAAAATTTAAGGGTAAAGTTTATTAATGAGTCAATTCTTGATAAAGCCAAATTTTTCAAGGAAACCTTTAATCCTTTATTTTTAAATCTATCCATTCTCAATTCCTGCTCTCCTGAAGAAAAATTCATATTCTGGATTTCATAGGTATCTGAGGATAGTAGCAATAAATTTTGAGGATTTACTTTCCATTTAGCAGCTAAAAATCTAAAAGATTTTGATCCAAATTTCAGCGCTATTTTTTCATTGTTTACCGAGAAAATTTTGCCATTTAATTCTAATAAAGCGGATGTCAATTTTGAGTCCGAACCAAGTCTGGTTTGAAAATTAATCTCATCCTTATTCAGACTGCTTAAAAAAACAAATGGAGGTAATTCTGCTTGTTCTCCTATTTTTATCCCGTCGAAAGACACATCAAATCGTCCAACCTTATTATTTAAGTTAAACCGGGCATAAGAACCTTTTACCACTAAATTATTAAAAGTTATATTTGGAATTTTTAATGTAGCGAGGGATAGATTTTTTTTATAATTAATTTCACCTTTAATTTCTGTACCATTTATGTTAGACAACCCTGGTAGGAGCAAAGATTCCCAACCGTCGCTTTTTTTAATTCTTGCATTAAAAACAATATCAAAATCGTCAGGTATATTTTTTGTCCTTTTCCATGATAAAGCTTTAGCAAAATTTGGAAATGCGTCAAAAAACAAATTTTTAACTGCATTAGGAATTTTCTCCATATCAAAATTTCCCTGGAAATCAGCTTCTACTATTTCAGATTGAATCTCAACCCGCTTTCTTCCCAATCCGTCAGACTTTGATATTAATGAAAGATTATCTAAAAGATAAAAATTAGTATCATTCTGAACTTCAATCCCTGAAAGAACAGCTAATCCTTCCAGTTCACTCCATTTTTTATTTTTAACGTCAACTATGGCTAAACCTCTAATTTTCCATGGTTTGGTTGAGAGGTTTAAAGCCTTAAAATCTAGATGTTTTACATTCGCTAAGAAATTAAACTGAGGTACATCCTGATTTCTAAAATCAAAAAATCCATCAAATGAAAAGTCAATATTTTCATCCGTTATATTAAATTCTCCTTTAAACCTCTTTGCATTTAAAGTGCCTAACAATTTTGCATTTTTATATGTATATTGCTTAAATTCAATACTTTTTACCACTGCTGAAAAATCCGCAGTAGCAGTTTTGGCAGAAAAACCTCTGCCATTAGTAATGGAGGCATTTAAAGAAACATTACCAAATTGGGGTTGATTTAAAAATTTACCTATTTTAAAATCATTTACACCAATATTGCCAGTATAAGTTGCATACTCCTTACCACCAATAATATTTAATTGTAAATCAAGTTTAGCATTTCCCAAGCTTGAATTAACATTACCAAAGGCTACGAAATTATTTAGAAATCCGTCAAATGAGCCATTAAATCTTATGAATTGTAACTTATTTAAACTGCTATCCAATTTTACTAACCGAATCGTCTTATTTAATGTTTTTTCAGAAATATATAAGTTTTTAACTTTTAAATTAATTAATTCCTCTTTTGGAGATAAAATATTTCTAACATTAATCTTTCCCTCAAAAGCACTTCCCTCTGATAAAGAAATCTTAATATTTGAACCGACTATCCTATTAAAATTACCATTGATTTTTCCTGAAAATGAAATATTTTCATCCTTCAAATATTGAATAAATGGAAGTTTAACAGCTGTAGGAAATAATTTAATTACATCATTTATAAATAAACGATTTTCATTTAAATTAATATCGAATTTGAGGTTTTCCTTTAAATTTTTAACATCAAATATAGCCTTTGATTGTAGATTAAAATCTCCTGAAAAATTAGAATTCCCTGCTAAAACAGCTAAATTTTTAAATATTAATTTATTTTCTAACAAAGAAAATTGTTGAACCTTTAAATTTGTAAGTTCAAAGGATTCATCTTTAACGAAGGAAAAACGTTTGATCTCCCCTTCTGCCAATCCGTTAGCATAACAAGCATTATTAATTTGTACATTAATTTTGGAAAACACCATGGCGTTATCCTCTTTAATCACAGAAATTTTTCCATTAGTTAAAACAAAAAAATTCCAGGATAAATCAAAATTTGGCAAAACAAAAGGTAGAGAATCATTTACAGATCCAGCTATTTTCTGTTGTTTTAAATAAATGGTAGGTTCAAAAATTTCTATTGACTTAAATCTGAATTGTTGATTATTTTCCTGATCATTTTCTAAACTCAAAAAAGCACGAACCACATTAATTTTATTGTAAATGCCCTTTGATGGTTCATTTTGGACAAAAGAAACGGCATTAAGATTAAAAATTTCAGGATAAATCTTAATTTTTTCTGACGTTTTGCCCTTCTTCTTCTTTTCAAACTTTTTAATAAACCACGATAGTGAATTATCTTCAAAGTTTTCAAGTTCGTTCACATTTATTTTCGAATTAGAAATACTTAATTCATAAATAACAAGCCCTTCTGTGAAAATTTTAAATAAATTAGGGTGAAGCCTTGCATAAATTTTTTCTGCAAAAAGCAAGGTGTCCTTATCTGTATCTTCCACATAAACATTATTAATTCTAAACTCTGTTAATCCGGATAAGGAAATACTTTCTATACTGTTCTTCGTACCCAAATAGGATGAAATAGTTAAGGAAAGCACAGAAACGGCAGATTTTTGAAAATAAGGAATTCGAAAGGCTATGTTAAAAAATAAAAAAAGAACAAGAAGTATGCCTATAGGCAATCCAATTATTTTCCCTAATTTTCTAAGGAAAACATATTTTTTAACCTGATTACCAACCTTTTCAGGGGTACTAGGTTGTTGTGTCATTATTTAAGATTTGGTTATCAAGTATTTTAACGCAACAATCTTCTTTTTGGTGTATTGAATCAATAAAATGAAGCGCTAATTCTTCACTCCAAAGAAAACCATTTTTATTTACTGGCATAAAACCAACATGCCCACCCCATTTTGGCTGTAAAAAATAAAAATTTGCCCGTTCATTCGCCAGCTGGTTTGGGAAACAATATGGACTCAAAAAAGAATCATCTTCAGCATTAACCAATAAGCAGGGTAAAGAAATTTTAGGTAGTTGACTTAAAACACCTGCTTTTGTCCAATAGTCTTTTGCGTTTAAAAAACCATGAAAAGGCCCAGTATAAAAATCATCAAAAAAAGTAAAATTATACTTCCATTTTGCAGGGAGAAAAGGTATTTCCGGAAATTGCTCCTGCTTTTGCTTCATTTTCCTTTTCAAACTTCTTAGAAATCTAAGTCGGTACATGAAATTTTCAAGTTTACCAATGGCTTTATTTGCTTCAACGAGATGAAGGGGCACTGAAAAAGCGACACCACCTTTTACATTATGATAAGCAGGATTATTTCCCTGATTTGCTAAAAACCGCAAAACGACGCTACCTCCCAGACTAAATCCTATCAGGTAAATACTTTTATAAGTATCTGTTTTGTGTAGAGATAAAACAAGCTCCTCTAAATCTTCTGTCGCCGCCATGTGGTAACCTTTCAAAGTAAGATTTGGTTCGCCGCTGCAACCTCTAAAGTTAAAGGAAAGGACATCAAAATTATTTTGTGAAAATATTTTTGCCATACCTCTGATATAGGCTCTGTCAGAACTACCCTCCAAACCATGCATTAAAATGACTAATTTATCTTCTCCTTTCCGAACATAATCTAAATCTACAAAATCCCCATCATTCAAGAAAAATCGTTGCCTTTCATAGTCAAGAGGCCATTTTTTTCTAAAAAGAGCAGCTAAAATGGTGTTAGCGTGGGTATTTTTGAATAAAAAAGGAGGATTATACTCTTTGTAAAAAAACGACATTTTAATTGGTTTTAGCATTCTCCAAGGCCTTCCAAACCCGAATGGTATCCATTGCTGGTTTTACATCGTGAGCTCTCAGGATAAGCGCACCTTGCTGTAAAGCAAAAAAATGTAAAGCCGTTGAACCGTGCAAAGCATCTTCAGGCGTTCCATCGATTACTTTATACACCATTGACTTTCTGGAAAGACCAACCATCAAAGGACATTCAAGTATTTTAAAAGCAGAAAGATTTTGAAGTAACGTATAATTTTGATTTAAGGTCTTGGCGAAACCAAATCCCGGATCAATAATGATATCTTTTACATCCAGTTGTTTCAGCTCTTGATATTTTAAAATAAGAAAATCCAATACATCCAGCGTTACATCTTTGTAACCTGTGTTATCTTGCATATTACTGGGGACACCTTTAAGATGCATTAAAACGTATGGAATATTCGTTTTTGCTAAAAAAGGGAACATCTCGGGATCAATGGTACCTGCAGAAATATCATTTACGAGAACGGCACCTTCCTGATAAGCGGCATTGGCAACGGCACTATGCACGGTATCAATTGAAATAAAGGCATCAGGAAATTCCTTTTTAAGAGACTTTATAACAGGCACTATTTTCTCCATCTCATCTTTGGCATCAGATAAAGGAGCGCCTGGACGGCTTGACATTCCGCCAATATCAAGAAAGGTAGCCCCCTCCAAAAGATGTGTTTCCGCTTGTTTCAATATGCTCACCTTTTCAGTGAATCGACTTTTTTCATAAAAAGAATCAGTAGTAATATTAATAACAGCCATTACTACAGGATTTTCCAAAACCAGCAGTGAGCCGCATAAATTAAGCGTTATTTTAGGGTGAATCATACACGGTTTTAATTTTTTCTTTGCAAAATTATTGTTTTTATGGGTATCTTTTTAGCCACGGCTTTATTTTTATCTAAACTTAATCTAAATTAGAGGTTAAATGTCAATTATGCAAAAAGAAACCTACAAGGTTCTATTAGCCGACGCGCAATTTCTCATCAGATTTGCATTAAAGGAATTATTGAAAGAAACGAATACCTTTCAAGTTATTGGTGAAGCGGGTAACGAAGCCGAATTAAACAAAATCATTGCTGAAACGCCCCCTGACATTATTGTCATAGATTATAATCAACCAGGATTTTTCTCCATCGAGAGTATAAAAAATTTAAAACAGCATCATCCAAATATTGAACTCCTTGTTATTTCTTCAGACGAAAACAAAGAAAATATTTACGAGGTAATTCATGCGGGAGTATTGCGATTTCTTACCAAAAAATGTGATGCTCATGAAATAAAAGAGGCATTCAGAGCTATTTCAAATGGAGAGAAATTTTTCTGTACCAGTATTTTTAATTTTATTTTTGAGATGTCTTTCTCACAAAATAATTATTCATCAAATCCTTTACCATTGTCAGCCAGAGAGTTAGAAATAGTTAAACTCATTGCCCAGGGATTAGTTGCTAAGGAAATAGGCAGAAAATTAAATCTAAGTACGCATACTGTTTACACGCACAGGAAAAATATCATGGAAAAGCTTAAATTGAGGCGAAGCTCTGAATTAGTATTATTCGCAGTGAACAATGGACTTTTAATATAAAAAATAGTTATGAAATTTTTTATTTTACTTTTAATTCCCTGTTGGTTAATTGGACAAAATGGTTTCGGAACCATCCGTGGGAAAGTCATTGATAAAGAAACGCAACTTCCATTGGAGGGCGTAAGTGTCCAGATGGTGGAAGACAACAAAGGAATCTATACAGATGATGAGGGGAATTTTACTTTTAGACAACTACAACCTGGCAGGTATTCATTACTTTTTTCCTACGTCGGCTATCAACAAGGTAGTATGCCGTCCGTTGAGGTAAGTAATGGAAAAGAAGCTCTTTTGACGCTACAACTGGTAGAATCGCCAATTCAAATTCAAGAGATAACCATTACGGCTGAAACAGACAAATCAAGAGCTTCCAATGAGTTATCTTTCGTTAGTGGCCGTCAATTCAGCGTTCAAGAGAGCAATAAATTTGCAGGTGGTTATAGTGACCCATCTCGCATGGCTATGTCTTTCGCCGGCGTAACCTCATCAGGAAATGATGATAACAACGAAATTATCATCAGAGGAAATTCACCAAAAGGCCTTTTATGGCGACTTGAGGGCATCGAAATACCAAATCCAAATCATTTTGGCGATGGTCAGGGTTCCACCAGTGGCATCATAAGCATGATAAATAGCAGTAGCCTGGCTAATTCAGATTTTTTCACCGGTGCCTTCCCATCTGAATATGGTAATGCTCTTTCTGGTGTATTTGACCTAAAATTTAGACGGGGAAATGATCAAAAACACGAGTTTAAAGCCTTGATTGGTGTGGTAGGGTTAGAAATGGCCGCTGAGGGGCCAATGACTGCATCAGGAGCATCTTACAGAATTAATGCAAGATATTCTACCCTGGAACTATTATTTAAAACGGGATTAGTGAAAATTGAAACCGATGGATTTAAACCTGCCTTTAGAGATTATAATTTTACTTTCCATTTTCCAACAAAAAAAACAGGAAAGTTTACCCTTTGGGGCATTGGCGGTGAAAATTTTTCTGATAGTGACTACGACACCTTTAAAGACAGAGATGAAAACAACGTAACTTCAACGGGAATAAGCCATCAGTTACCTATCAAAAATATAGGTTATATAAATACGGTTATAGCTTACTCAACCCAATCTCATCAATATTTCAGAGAAAATTTAATGAATAACGTATGGATTAATACCTATGATGAAACACATAAAGAACAAGCGATAAGGTACTCAACTTATTTTAATCACAGATTAAGTAGTCAATGGAAAATGAGAACAGGAATTATCCTATCTCGATTAGGTTTCGAACTAAATGAAGATGTTTGGAACTCAGGTCAAAAAAAGATCATCAACTGGTTAAATGAAAATGGACATACTTTTAGTTTCCAGGGATACAGCCAGGTAAAATTTACGCCAAATAATAAATGGCAATTTTCTGCGGGTATTCATACGTTACATTTTGGTTTAAATAATAAAACTACTTTTGAACCAAGATTAGGAATTGAATTAAAAACAGGAGAAAAAACATCCATTACAGGGGGCTTTGGCATACATAGTCGGTTAGAGCCCACTTCTCTGTATCTTTATAAAAGACAAGCTAAGCCTGGCCAATTTGTACAGCCCTACAAAAATTTATCCCCTTCCATGGCCAGACATAGCGTTATTGGCTTAAACAAAAATACATCAGGTCATTCCCGCTGGGTAATAGAGGCTTACCATCAAAAATTATATGAAATACCCATAGACACTAACCGAAAGAGTTTCTATTCCATTTTAAATGCCAGTGCCGGCATTCCAGGAGCCATACTTACTAACAAGGGTATAGGTAAAAACTTAGGCGTAGAATTTACTCTTGAACAATTTTTACACAAAAATTTCTATTACCTTTTCACCCTATCCGTTTTTCAATCTACTTATCAAAATTTAGATTTTAAGTGGAGAAACACCGTTTTCAACAATACATTTGCCGGAAGTGCCGTTTTGGGAAAGGAATTTCCAATAGGTAAGGAAAAAAAACACTTTTTGTCCTATAATATAAGGTATATGCTTAGAGGAGGAAATAGATTTATTCCCATTAATTTACAAGAATCTATTAAACGGAAAACGACCATATTAGATAATAATAATGCGTATGAACCGAGGCTTCCTACCTATTGGAGGTTTGATTACGGCATGGCTTACAAAATTAATAAAGAGAGAACTACCTGGACTTTTAGAATAGATTTACAAAATGCTACGGTAAGAAAAAATAAAATCAGAGAGCGATTTAACAATCAGACGTTACAGATTTACTACAATTATGCCTTACCTCTCATACCCATTTTGGCTTTTCAAGTTGATTTTTATTAAATGTGGAAACTATTTTATAGATTTACCATTATGTGCCGTGATTATTATTACCATTTGAATATTTTTACGTATGAAAAACATCGGAAATAAAATGCTGAAATATACTTCTTTGGCCTTTGCACTATTTATTTGTCTCAATCTTGCAGGACAAAAATTAAGCTCTTCTTTAAACCTTGTTGTAAGTCCGGAAACCACTCAAAAAATGGAATTTGCTTATTCCAATACTAAAGCTGGAAAGGAATATGTAAAATATTTGTTTAAAGTCTCCAATGATGAAACCATTATCTTTGATATTGGTGTTGAATCAGACGCAGAAATTCAGTTGGAAAAGCCAAAAAATGCTATCGTTTGTGACCCTTCTACATGGAATGATTTAGATGCTGCGACAAAGGAAAGTATTATTTCAGGTAATCAATCTGTACATCTTGTTTTGCCTATCGGCTTAAATCAATACAGAATTTCCCCTGTTTATGCTGTGGAATGGATTAAAACATTGGGAAACAAGTGTGAATTCAGAAGTACCGATATGGAATTCATTCTGGATATAAGTAGAGAAGTAATTCTTTCTACGTCAAATAATCTGATTCAAAAGTTGTCAGAAGAAAAAATTGGGCAATGCAAAATTTTTACCCTCAGAAAAAATTCAAAAATTCAAACAACGCTTTATAAAGATGTTACCTGGTCCCCAAAACTCGGTGTACTAAAGGAAACTTTCTCTGAAAATCAGGGTGAATATACCCTTTTAAGGGTTCAGGGAATTTCAGTGACAGAATATTTGAATAAGCAATGCGCTCAGATTATAGCTGTAAATCAAAAAGATGAGAACCAAAATCTTTTAAGATCTAAAGGACAAGATCAAAAAAATTACAGTGGTAAAACCCACGTGGTAGAGCAAGGCGAAACTTTTTTCGGTATTGCTAAAATTTATCAGGTTTTACCCGGCGACTTAATGGATTTTAATCCTACTATTGATCCAAATAAAATGAATATTGGTCTGGTTATCAATATTCCCACAGGAACAAAACCAAGCGTTATTCCTGAAGGAACGTATGTTATGCAGGAAGGTGATAGCAAAGAAAAAATATCTCAACTTTTCGGTGTAACTCACCTGGATCTTAATAACTGGAATCCAGACTTTGACAGGAAGGTCGTCGGTGACATCATTTTCGTTAAATCTCCGTCTAAAGGTACTGATTTAGACGGCGTAAGAACAAAAGGAGCGAACGTAACGGTTGACAATAAACCTAAAACTGTGGTAAAGACCCAATGGTGGGAAACAACGGATGGGAAACACATAGTAAGAGCAAATGAATCCATAGCTATGCTTTCTGCAGCCTACGGATTCACTGAAGAAAGATTTAGACAAATGAACGGCCTTAATCCAGGTGAAAAAATTAAAGAAGGACAGATTTTAATTACCCAGGTGTGCCCTGTTCAAGTTAAAGTAACCGAAAATCCTGCAAAAATAACGCCTGAAAATACCAAAACGGATAAGGGTGGGTTACCAGAGACAAAACAAGTGGGCGTAAAACAGGAGGAAGTAACTCCTTATTTTGACATACAGAATGGAAAAATAACATCCTTATTTTCAGATCCTGAAATTATAACTACAGAAGCTGAAAACCAAAAAACAGTTAAAGGATCTTCCTCACAAAGGGAAATTTATATTGTCCAACAAGGTGATACAGTCAAAGCAATAGCCATAAAGTTTAATTTATCCGAAACAAAACTTAGAGAATTAAATAAACTGGCCGATGGAGAGGTAGTTCTGCCCAGGCAGCGAATTTTTTTAAACTAAGAAAGAAGTGCTTTTTGAATCTGTTCAGCTTGTGCCATGGTAGTTTCATAACCTATATCGTGAATAAGGTTAAATTTTGGCAATGAAAAAAGGTAAAAATCCTGTACTTTCGGTTCTATTACGAAATCGCAGGCAATCAGTTCTGGCTGGGTATTAGCATTCATAAACAGTTCAAAACAGCGTTGGGCAACCTGCACAGATGATTGATAATCCTTATCATCATTACCAGAAAGAGGAATAACATTAACCCCTAATATTCGATGCACCTTCGAAATAATTGCTGAAGCAGGCAGATTATTTAAAATTCCGCCATCTGCATATCTATCTCCATTAATGATAACAGGTTTAAAAACCAAGGGAATCGAACAAGAAGCTAAAATAGTATCTAATAAAGGACCTTCATGAAAGATTTCTGTTTTTCCTTTGGTAAGATTTGTAGCGGTAACATATAGTTTTTTCTGAAGATCTTCAAAATTAGGTGGAATCCCAATTTGGATTAAACGCTCTTTCAAATAATTTAAATTTGACAAACCACCAGCCGACCATTCAAATCTGAAAAATTTCCACAAGCTACTATGACCAACAAAATCGATCATATCCTGACTTGAAAGTCCCATTGCATAGAGCACACCAATAATAGAACCAGCACTGGTTCCTGAAATAACGGTAGGATGAATATTTAATTCATTTAAAGCCTTTAACACACCAATGTGAGCAATACCTCTGGCTCCCCCACCGGAAAGAACCAATCCAATTTCTTGATTTCCATCCATACTTCGATAAAAATTTTCATTTAGGGTCTTGAAAATCTTACTACTTAAAAGTTTACAAATAAATAACGTAATAATCTGACAACAGTTCTGTTATTATTTGGTTTATCTAATTACTTTTGTGGCTTATTTGAAAGAAATGTTTAATTAACAAACTATTCTATGAAAAATTTTACTGTTAGGTTTATCTTATTCATCTTTGCAATAACAGGGTTTATCGACCTAAATGCACAAGGTGTTACCACCTCTTCCATAACGGGAAGAGTAAAAGATTCAAAGGGGGAAGCCCTAGTAGGAGCTAATATTCAAGCTGAGCACCTACCCTCTGGATCACTTTATGGAAACTCTACTGATGATGGAGGTTATTTCCGTGTACCTGGTATGCGTGTTGGTGGTCCTTACAAAATCACTGTAACTTACACTGGTTACAAGGAAAAAATTATCGAAAATGTAACCCTAAGTTTAGGAACAGCAGCAACCTTTAATGTAGAATTAACAGCAGAAGCTATCGAATTAAGCGGATTAGAAATAATTGCCGGTAGATCTGATTTGTTCAATAGTTCTAAAACAGGTGCTTCAACTCAGTTTAATTCTAACGTCATTAATAGTATTCCAACCATTGGAAGAACTATTGATGATATTACGAAGTATAACGCTTATGGAAACGGACGTTCATTTGGAGGTCAAGACAGTCGCTTTAACAATTTCACTATTGACGGATCTGTATTCAATAATGGTTTTGGACTAGGATCTTCTGCAGCAGCTGGAGGTAGAACTGGAACAACTGCCATATCTTTAGATGCAGTAGAAGAAGTTCAGTTAAATATTGCTCCTTTTGATGTTAGACAGTCAGGTTTTGTTGGAGCAGGTGTCAACGCTGTAACTCGTTCTGGTACAAATGAGGTGTCAGGCTCATTTTATCACATTTTAAGAACCAGTGATTTAGTTGGAAAGACGGTAGATGGCATTAAATTACCATCTATTTTTATTGATGAAAAAACCACAGGTTTTAGAATTGGTGCACCTATCATCAAAAACAAATTGTTCATATTTGCCAATGCTGAACAGTTCACAGGAACAAATCCAGCTTTAAGTTGGCAGACTAATAAAGCAGGTGCAACAGGAAACGTATCACGTGTAACTGAAAGTGATTTGAAAGATTTGGCTTCTTTTATGCAAACAAATTTTAATTACGATTTAGGAGCACTTGACAATTTTAATAATGATGTTAAAAGTACTAAAGGCTTAGTTCGTTTAGATTATAATATCAGTCAAAAACATAAGGCTTCCCTTCGTTATTCTCATCATAATTCAGAATCTGAACAGGTTATTAGTGGTTCAAATAGTAGTAATACGGCTGGAAACGGAAATCGCCAGAATTCTGCTTTTGCTATATCTGGTGAAAATACTGGCTATATTATTCAGGATAATACCCGTTCTGTTGCCTTTGAATTAAATTCAGTGTTAGATGGTAAGAAATCTAATAATTTCATTGCAACTTTCAATAGACAAATTGAAGATAGAAAATACCGTACGGATATTTTTCCGACCGTTGATATCTTAAAAGACGGAACAACTTACACCACTGTAGGTTTCGACCCATTTACACCAAATAATAAGTTAAATTATAGTACTTTAAACTTAACTAATAATTTTAACTTATCTTCAGGCAAACATTATTATACTTTTGGAATAGCCTACGAATATTTCCAGTCTAATAACGTATTTTTCCCTGCATCAAATGGTGTTTATGTATATAACTCTATTGATGATTTCAAAAAAGCGGCTTTACAGTTCAAAACTAATCCAACTAATTTAGTTTCTCCTGTAACCTTAAACCGATATAATTTAAGATATTCTTTATTACCAGGTGGAATTGAGCCTTTACAAACATTGAAAGTATCTACATTTAGTGCTTATGCTCAAGATGAGATTCAAGTTTCTGAAAAATTCAAAGTTACTGTTGGCGTTCGCGGTGATGTTGTTATGTATGACAATTCAACAGCAGCCAATTTTTATAATCCAATCGTAGGAGGATTAACATTTAAGGACGAAAATGCTCAGGCATTAAAGATCAACACAAGTGCATTCCCAAAACCAACTATTTTATTGTCACCTAGAATTGGTTTTAATTATGACCTTGACGGGCAACAAAAAACACAGGTTAGAGGTGGTACAGGTATTTTCGTATCACGTGTTCCTCAGGTATTGGTTTCTAACCAATTAGGTAACAATGGTGTTAATACTGCAGTTATAAATGTAACCAATACAACAGCTTATCCTTTTACAACAGATCCAAGTAAATTTGCTCCTGCATCTACGGATATTAGCAAATTACCTCCTTATGTAATTAATGCTTCTAATGAAAATTTGAAATATCCATCTGTTTGGAAATCAAATATAGCTATTGACCAAAAATTACCATTTGGTTTAGTTGGTACAGTTGAAGGTATTTACGGTAAGACCTTATCTGGATTAAGGTATATTGATGCAAATTTAAAACCTGGTGACAGAGTTTTAAAAGATGGTAGATCTCGTTTTCCAGCTTCAGGTGTGACAAGCACAGGTTCAGGAGCTGCAAATACCGTTGCTATTGCAAGATTTTTAAACCCTACTATAGCTAATGCATTTGTTTTAACAAATACAGATAAAGGTTATTCGTATGCTTTTACTGCCAAACTTGAAAAACCAGCAGTTAATGGATTTGGAGGTATGATTGGTTATACCAATGCAAAATCTACCGATTTACAATCTGTAGGTAGTACAGTACAAGCTAATGCACCAACGGTAGGAGGTCAAAATTTCTTAGATCCATCTTATACAGATAATGATTTGCGTCATAGATTTGTAGGTTATGTAAACTATAGAATAAACTACGGAGGTAAATTTGGTGGTTCAACAGCATTTACAGCAGGTGCAACTTCAGCAAGTGGAAGCAAAATAAGCTACATTTATGGCAATGATTTAAATGGTGATGGTCAAATTAATGATTTAATTTTCATCCCAAATAATGCCACAGAATTAACTTTTGCTACATTAACTACAGGAGGTAAAACTTTTACCGCACAACAACAACAAGAAGCCTTTAACAATTTAATTGCAAATGACGAATATCTTTTATCTCGTAAAGGTCAATTTGCCGAAAGAAACGGAGGATATTTTCCTTGGTTAACCAGAGTAGATTTATCTGTAGTTCAAGAATTCTTTATTAAGGTAGGCGGAAAAAGAAATACAATCCAACTTAGAGCTGATATACTTAACTTCGGAAACATGCTTAATAATGCATGGGGAGTTGGATATTCAACTACTTCAGGAAGTTTTGGTTCTGCAAGTCCTTTAACAGTTGCATCTGTTTCAACTGATGGCGTTGCAACATATAGAATGGCCACAAGAGTAGTTGATGGAAGTACCGTCTTACTTGACAAAACATTCGTTAAAACTATTAGTGTTGGAAATGCATGGCAAGCTCAATTAGGCTTGAGATACATCTTTAATTAAACATTAAAATTAGAAAGTGGCTGCCTTTGGTTAAAGGCAGCCACTTTTTTATTTGGATAATCTACGTTTTTCTTTTTTACCAGTGATTCTCTTTTTAAGCTTTTTTAGCTAAGTAAATTTCGGCCAGCATACACCTTACACTACCTCCCCCATATTTTTCAATGATCGGAATATTGCCTTTAACAATTTTACAAAAAGATTCAATACGATTTATTTGATCAGAGGAAAAGGAATCATAAGCTGTTTGAGACATTATAATCAACCTCTCCCCCTTTTCATTTTTAACAGCCAGCATATTTCCAGCAAACTTAGCTATTTGAGCCATAGAAATTGGAATAATCTCTTTTCCCGTCTCAATAAATAATTTTTCTATAGTAGTTTTTTCATCCCCATCTGTTAAAGCTTCACCACCCCAGATAACAAAGTTTTCACCCAAAGCCATCATGACGTTTGTATGGTAAATATCCATACCACTTTCATCTTTAGCGTTAAAAACACCCAAACGATATCCTAATTTATCAGCCCATTCAATGAGCAATTTACCATCTGTTCTAATGCTTCGACAGGCATAAGCGATTTTATTAGATCTATCCAGAATTAAACTTCCAGTTCCTTCTAAATAATAGCCATAATTTTCAGCTGATTCTAAATGAATTCGATGAAAAAGATGATAATTCTCTTTTAATACAACAATGATATCTTCTCTTCTTTCCAGTCTCCTATTTTTAGAAAACATGGGATAAGTGACTAATGTACCGTCAGAATGTGTTGAAAACCAATTATTTGGAAAAATAGAATCTGTTGTTTTTATTGAAATATTATCTTCTACTACTGTAATCGTTAATCCATGTTCTCTTAAAACACATACAAAATCATCAAATTCTTGTATGGCTAACTCGGTAATTTGTCTCGTTGATAAGGTATTGTCATTTACCTGAAAAGCATTGTTCAAAGCGGTTTCATCATTAAACCCAAAGTGTAAGGGTCTAACCATTAACAAGTGAGAAGTAATACTGGGTTCCACTTCCATATTCAATATCATCCTCCAGCTATTTTAGTTAACTTATAATCAGCAGCTAATAAAAAAGCCAATACCTTTGTACGATGATCGCCTTGAAGAATAATTTCATTATCTTTTACTGCCCCCCCAACGCCACATTTCTGTTTCAATACTTTACCTAATGCCTCACAATCTGCCATTTGCCCAACAAAACCTGTAATTAAGGTTACCTCCTTTCCTTTTCTTTGCTTTCGGTCCAGATGAATCCTTAATACTTGTTTGGAAGGGACCAAGGTCTCTGTTTGCTCTCCCTGGTCTAATTCGAATTGAAAATCAGGATTTGTCGAATAAACGACACCGACTCTGTTTTTTTCTTTTTTGCTCACATTAAACGGGTTTATTCCCAACTAAAGCATTAGCGACAGCATGATCCAGTGCTACTTCTGCCAGAGGTCTTGTATATGAATTTAATTCGTGCATTGCCTGATCTATGGCAGATTTATCGTCCCCCTTTGTTGTAGAACGTAATAATTCCCCTAAATCTTTCATTTTATCCACTTGATTTACGTCAAATAAACCCGTGTTTTGCAAAATAAATTTATCTAAATGATGAAGAACATTGGCCGCTTCATTTTTAGATTCCTGCAAGGCTCTGGCAGCTAAATCAGAAGAAGCATTTTTAATAGAGTCTATTAGTAGAAGAGCCATTTCTTCTTCTGAGATACCATATTGAGCCTGAATAACCACAGATGTTTCAACCCCGGACCGGAGCTCACTTGCTTTAACTTTAAGAATACCATCGGCATCCAGAAGAAATTGAATCTCTATTTTGGGAATACCTGCTGGCATGGGCGGAATACCTGACAGAACGAATTCACCTAATTTCCTATTGTAAGTAACCAGGTCACGTTCCCCCTGAAAAACGGAAACCATAAGTTTAGTCTGACCATCAACCGAAGTGGTATAACTTCGACCCACTTTGGTTGGAACCTTTGAATTTCTTGGAATAATGGTATCCATTAAGCCCCCAACTGTTTCAATACCTAATGAAAGAGGCGTTATATCCAAGAGCAATAAATCTTCCTGATTGCCAGCCAGAATATCAGCTTGAATGGCGGCACCGAGCGCAACGACTTCGTCTGGATTCAACTGATCAAATACAGATTTATTAAAAAAAGCACTTACCTCATTTTTAACTAAAGGAACACGGGTAGAACCACCGACCATAATAACCTGATCTATGGCATTTATGTCTAGCTTAGCATCGTCTAAAACCTTTTTACAAGCCATTAAGGTTCTGTCAATCAATGGTTTGATAATAGATTCAAATTCAGAACGAGATAATGATAATTCTCCAAAGCGAGCATCCGTTTCTTGAAACAAATCATTTTCTGACAAATATTTTTTAGCTTTTTCGGCGAGTTTTCTTAGGGAAGGAATAAAGGAAGCGGGAAGCCCATTGTGGTCACACCAATGTCTTGCAATTAACTTATCCATATCATCACCCCCTAAAAAAGTATCTCCATGTGTTGCTAAAACTTCAAAAATGCCATCTTGAATGTTTAAAATAGAAATATCGAAAGTTCCACCACCTAAATCATAAACTGCCACGGTTTGAACCTCTGATTTATCGAGGCCTATGCCATAGGCTAAGCTAGCGGCTGTAGGTTCATTTATTATTCTTAAAACCTCCAGGCCAGCTAATTTGCCCGCATCCCTTGTGGCTTGTCTTTGCGCATCATTAAAATATGCGGGAACGGTAATAACAGCTTTGGACACTATATTATCTAAAAGTTTTTCTACCCTAATTTTGAGAGATTTTAGAATTTCCGCTGACAATTCAATGGGTGTAAATGACTTATCTCTCAGTTTTATTTTAACTAAATTTTCGGGACCGGTGTCAAGCAACTCATAGCCATAAAAATCTTTATAACTTAACAAATCATCATAAGATTTCCCCATAAGCCTTTTGACAGAATAGATGGTATTTTTAGGGTCCTCCTCAATATATGTACGCGCCTTTTCACCTACGAAAAAAACATTATCAGCAGAAAGATGAAGTAAAGAAGCTAATAAAGCATTTTCTCCAAATTCATCCTTAACTACCTGAGCTTTACCATTTTCCATAATGGCAACCAAAGAATGAGTGGTTCCGAGATCAATGCCAATAATGATGGGATGCTCGTTTTTTATAGAACCACTTTTTAAATCTATTGCATACTTAGGCATAAATTAATTAAATTTTATGAGTACAAAACTACTTTTTAATCCTTAAAAAGTTAATTTTATCCTTAAACATATCGCAAAAAGGTTTGTTTCAGCCTTACTTATAAATATTTTTTATGACAACAGCCATGAACGAGAAAAAGCATCATTTGAATGAAATGAATAAAGGGACAACTTTATTTTTTATTCTTGGAGGATTTTTTATTGCCAACACCCTCGTTGCAGAGTTTATCGGGGTTAAAATTTTCGCCTTAGAAGACACCTTAGGAATTTCAAGATTTAACATCAATCTTTTTGGACAAGAAGGAGCGCTACAATTTTCCGCTGGTGTTCTACTCTGGCCTGTCGTCTTTCTTATGACAGATATAATTAATGAATATTTTGGTAAACAAGGGGTTAGGAAGCTATCTATATTTACTGCAGGACTCATTGCGTACGCATTTATCATTATATTTTTCGCCATTCAACTTTCACCTGCCGACTGGTGGATAACACAGAACAAAGCACAGGGGGTGGAGAATATGCAAACTTCATTTAAGGTTATTTTTGGGCAGGGCATATTAATGGTTTTTGGATCGTTAACTGCTTTTTTAGTCGCTCAATTGGTGGATGTTTTACTTTTCCATCAAATTAAAAAAGTAACTGGAGAAAAGCGAATCTGGCTTAGATCTACAGGATCAACTTTTGTCTCCCAGTTATTTGATAGTTTTGTCATTCTAACCATAGCATTCAAGTGGGGTCCTGAAATCGTTGGCAATGTTACTCCATGGACCTGGAATCAAATTCTTGCCGTCGGAACGATTCAATATTTCTATAAAATATCTATGGCTATCTTTTTAACACCTGTTATCTATGGTGCTCATCGCATTATAGACGGTTATCTTGGCAAAGAGGAATCATCAAGAATGAAGGAAAATGCCGCTTTATAAGCTAAAACTAATCCTATAACCTTATTGTAATTAAGCATACCTTCCTTAATTCCCTGCCCCTTAAGATAAGCATCGTACATTTTATACTGAAGATTTGGCATCCAATCTTCATAACTGTTGCTGTAATTTTGAATGTCAATTAAATCCTTTCTAAGACCTGTAGGGAGTTCCTTCATTTTTTCATTAAAAAAAGAAGGGGAAATTCTTCTGACATTTGACGCCAGATATCTCCAATAACCTAAGGTTGTAGCGTAGGCAATATAAGGATTCACGTCATTGGTATGACATATAAAAGCTAAAAAATTACAAGTCCCTTCATCGGCAAAACCATAACCATGTGCCATCTCATGCGCCATTACCGAGGTAAAGTGAATAGGATGTAAGCCTGGATCGACATTACCCTCTCCAGAAAAGGGAAAATACATTCCGGCTGTACTAAAATGCAGGAAAATTCCCTTTGGCAGACTAGATTTTATGGGAACCTTAGCCTTTGATGGAAATCCATGATCCTTCAACCAACGTTGAAGATTTTTTTGAATGATTGTATGTTGATCTTCATTTTTTACATTAAACTTGACCATATCCACCCCTTTAGCCGTATCAGCTAATAACTTCCTTATATTCAGCAGATGATTTGTTGTTTCTTCATATTCAGATGTCAGTTGTTTGTAGGTAAAAGGTGTTGATTTAAATTTCCACTGATGATCAATGGGCAGGCGATAGTAATTAAATCCCCAGACCAAATAAAATAAAAAATATAAAAAGCCTATGCTGTTTATAATCAAACTAAACTTTACGATTTTTTTTAGTTTTGACAATGAAACCAGGAAGATAAAAACGAAAAAAAGTATTGGAATGGCAAACAACCCTGGTAAAATGTATAAAATGGACATTTTTTGGAGAATATAACTTACGACCAGGTAAATACCATTCGCATAATATTCTTCAACCCATAAAGGATTACTGGCAAATAAATATTTAACCCATTCTGTGAAAATAATTAGGACAATGCCTGATAGATGGTAGTATTTCATTTTTTAACTTAACTTTACAACTAAATTACTAAACGCTTTGTTTTGATAACTTAATATTTAAAACAATTAAAATGGCATTTGAATTCACTGACAACAATTTTAAAAGTACGGTTTTAGATACCCCTGGTATTGCTGTAGTTGATTTTTGGGCAGAATGGTGCGGACCATGTCGTATGGTTGGTCCTATCATAGAGGAGTTAGCTAAGGAATATGACGGTAAGGTAATCGTTGGCAAACTTGATGTTGATGCTAATCCTGAAGTTTCAATGAAATATCAAATCCGTTCTATACCTACCATCTTGATTCTAAAAGATGGTGAAATTATTCATAAACACGTTGGTGTGGCTACAAAACAAAGTCTGGTTCAAAAAATTGAAGAGGCAGTTGCTGTTTAAATACGTTCCACCTACCCTTTAGAGTCTTTGTTCTTGATACAAAGACTCTAAACTATAAAAACCGTTTATGTCTTATTGGGAAAATCCTAAAATTCGCGAGTTTAACAACCTGGATCTTTTAGCCAAACAAGTGGTTGAAGGTTTCATCATAGGTTTACATAAAAGTCCATTTCACGGATTTTCAGTTGAATTTGCTGAGCACAGAATATACAATCAAGGAGAATCAACCAAAAATATTGATTGGAAGGTTTATGCCCGTACCAATAAGTTATTCACTAAAAGATTTGAAGAAGAAACCAATTTGAGGTGTCAAATAGTCATAGATACCTCTTCATCCATGTATTTTCCCGAGAGAAAATCGGGCGATAAAAATTATGTAAACAAACTGTATTTTTCCTCACTGGCTTCAGCTTCATTGATGCAGTTATTACAGAAGCAAAGGGATGCCTTTGGTCTCAGTCTTTTCGATGAGGAGGTGTACACTCACTCTCAATGTAAATCGAGCAATACCCATTATCGTTTGTTATTAAGCTATCTTGAAAAAAAATTAAATAGCCCAGTTCCTTTAGTCACTACCTCAACGTCGCAAGCCCTCCACCAGATTGCTGAAAGTATTCATAAAAGATCCTTGGTTATTATTTTTAGTGACATGTTTGAAACTGCAGATGAGCAAGATGCTATGTTTGCATCCCTTCAGCATTTGAAACATAATATGCACGAGGTTATTTTGTTTCATGTGACAGACAAAAAGTTAGAATTAGATTTTGATTATGAGGACAGACCTTACCTTTTTGTAGATCTTGAAACAGGAAATGAGGTAAAATTGCAGGCAGGTTTAGTAAAAGAAAGCTATAGAGAAGAATCAACCTTATTATTAAAAAATTTAAAAATGAAATGCCTGCAATATAAAATTGATTTTGTTGAAGCAGACATTAATGAAGGATTTCAACCGATATTACAAAAATACTTAGTTAAACGATCAAAAATGAAGGTAGGTTAATATGCAAGTTTATATTTTACCCGAAAACAAAACGAGAATTGATAAATGGCTTTGGACCGTTAGAATCTTTAAATCCAGAACGATTGCCACAGATGCATGTAAGGCTGGAAAAATTAAAATAAATGGGACGGAGATTAAGCCTTCAGCTTCTGTTAGCAGATTAGACAAAATTGAAGTTCGAAAGAATGGATTTAACTTTCAATTTGAGGTCAAAGAATTACTTAAAAACCGAGTACCCGCTCCTATTGCTAAGGAATGTTTCCAAAACAACACGCCAGTATCAGAATTAGAAAAATATAACGATTGGTTCAACGGAAAAAAATCAAGCGTTCTCAGAGCTAGAGGCACGGGAAGACCTACCAAAAAAGATAGAAGAAGTATGGACGATTTCAGCGACTTTGATGAATTTGATGAAGAAGAAATTTAATTATTACCTTTCTTTTTCTTTTCTAGACTACTTTTACCGAATAAATCTTTTCCTTCCCTGCCTAAAATTGGTTTCTGTCTAATACTCTCTTCATCTGTCGAGGTAACAGTAAGCATCTCAATGTATTCTAACTTATTTGGTAAGATTTTAAAAGCCTCATAACTTCCATCTGGAACCATTTCTTCTGGTTGTCCTGCTTTCAAAACCAGTGGAGCCAGATGGTCAAAAACAATTAATCCGAGTTCTGCATCATAATTCAACTTTATGGTAGATTCTGCAGAATAGGAAAGAATAAACCTAAGAGGAATAGTGGCGCTTGAATCTTTAGGATTAGGAGGAAAAAGAGGTGCTCCGAAAACTGGTTTATTGCGAACAAAACGAATGGGGTCAATCCATTTTTTACGCGTTTTACCGTCATTCGCATCGTAACCAAAGGCAAGATAAGTAGCTGAATCGCCTACGCCAAATTGTTGAATGCCATAAACCAAACAACCCATCCAATTTTCAGGGCTTAAAGAAGCTACATCAGGTTGAGATATAGTAAAAGACCTATCAATTAATGGAAATAAAATTAAACTATCTGATTTTTTTTGTAAAGCGCCATAATATCTATATTCTGACGGTGAAACAGCCAACTGCCAGGTAAACATACGAAAACTACTATCTGGTGGATATTGTAAAGATACAGATTGTAGCTTTGAAAAGGGGTAATAGAAAGAGTTCTTAATTTTTAAAGTTTTGACTAACGTAACTATAAGTTCTCTGGTTGCATAAAACCTATCTTCAGGTAAAGAATCATTAACTATGGAATAAGCGAAAAATGAGAGGGTATCTTCTAGTGCAGACAATTGATTTTTTTCGTTAGCTGAGAAGGTAATCTTACTTCGCTGACCGAATGAACAAAAAAATAAAAGCATGAGAGCAGAAGAAAAAATAAATCGCATGATATAGCATTTTTTAGAAAACACTATTTTTATTCTATTTATTGCTTTTCCTTGATTTATTATTCTTGTAGTCTCTAAAAACAAAAGACCCCAAACCATCCAAAGAACTATAAAAGGCCTTGCCCTGATTTGCTTTGGTGAACTGATCTACGAAATTCATTAAATAAGGATCTCTGGCAATCATAAAAGTAGTGATAGGAATATCCATTTTTCTACACGACTGCGCCAGATTAAGGGTACGGGAAACAATGGTTCTGTCAAGCCCGAAGCTATTTTGATAATACTTTTTACCTTTTTTTATACAGGTAGGTTTACCATCTGTGATCATAAAAATCTGCTTATTGGTACTTCGCCGTTTCCTTAAAATATCCATGGCGAGCTGCAGCCCAGCCACTGTATTTGTGTGATAAGGGCCAACCTGCAGATAGGGTAAATCTTTAATTTCAATCGGCCAGGCATCATTACCAAAAACAAGAATATCGAGTGTATCTTTAGGAAATCGGGTGGTAATATACTCTGAAAGAGCCATAGCCACTTTCTTTGCTGGAGTTATCCGATCTTCACCATAAAGAATCATAGAATGAGAAATATCAATCATTAAAACGGTTGACATTTGACTTTGATCATAGGTTTCCTGTACCTCCAGATCATTTTCCGATAGTTTAAACGTATCTATTCCATGATTAACCTGAGCATTTTTTAAGGACTCAGACATTGCAATTTTATCTAAAGCATCACCAAAAACAAAAGGTCTTCTTTCAGAAGTAAGTTCGTCTCCCCTACCCTCGAGACGGGTATTATGGCTTCCGACCTTACTTTTTTTAATATCACCAAAAACATCTTCTAATGCCTTTTTACGAAGAGCTAACTCCATTTTTGGAGCGGGAACCAATCCGGGCGATTGAGCATCTTTAGAACGAATAAAACCTTGATCTTTCAAATCTTGAATAAAATCAGCTAATCCATAATCAGGAGTAGTCAGTTTATATTGCCTGTCGAGTTCGGTTAACCAAGATAAAGCTTCATCAACATCACCAGAAGTATGCAAGAGTAATTCTTTAAACAACTTAAGCAATCGATTAAAGACATTATTCTCTATATCTTGATTTCCAACATCACCAAATTTCCACCCAATCATATTAACCGATTTATTTTTACTTAATTACACAACAACTGGCGAGTTGCAAATAATCTGGTCTGTCAGAAATCAGATTATGAATAAAACTTTCCTTCAATTCCCCCTTGTCGATAACAAAAACGCCAGGCATTTGAAAACCATCACCAATTTGGGCACTTGGCGCCTGTCCATTCTTAATGCCAGCAGAAAAGCCTCTAATGAGAGATTGCAATCCAAAAAGCTGATTAAAATTCCCCTTTACCAATCCAAAAGCGGTATAATACCTACAATTAGGATCACTAACATGATTTACGTTTTGCAATCCAAATTTATTGAAATTCTTCTCCGCTGTTTCAAAATCAGTCATGTGGACAAAAACAATTTTAAGCCCACCTGTTTCAATTTTAGATCTGTTTTTTGAAATATCAGCTAACGCTTCTTTACAAAAAATGCAACCAAAATGTCTTAAAAAAACCAATAAAACAGGATATTCGTAAGTAAGATTCAAAACAGAATCTCCATTATTCGTAACCATTTCGTTGAGCCATTCTTTTTTAAAGAGACCAAATTCCATTTAAAAAAACTTTATTAAATAAACAATAAATAGCGTAAAGGGTTCACGGCGAAAAACGTCATTGGCATTTACAAAAAAATCCATACCCCAATCAAGAGAGGGATATGGATTTTAGTAATCATATAATAAAAAGCTTATTTTGACAGTCCATCATAAACCTCCATAACCTGACGAACCTGATCGGCAGAATCAATTAGGAGTGCCATTTCAGACTCATTTAATTTAAGCTCTATAAGTTGCTCAATACCATTAGCTCCCAATTTAACAGGAACACCAACAAAAACACCATGTAGATTATACTCACCATTTAAAAGAGCGCAACAAGGATAAATTCTATTTTCATTTTTCAAAATACTTTCCACCATCTGAGCAGCAGCTGCACCTGGAGCATACCAAGCGGAAGTCCCCATTAACTTAACTAATTCACCGCCGCCAACTTTTGTTCTTTCGACGATGGCATCTAAAGATGCTTCATCAATTAACTCCGTTACAGGAATTCCGCTTACGGTAGTATAACGAGGAAGAGGAACCATAGTATCACCGTGTCCCCCCATAAGGACAGCCTGAATATCCTTTGGAGAAACATTAAGGGCTTCCGCTAAAAAGGCTCTGTAACGAGCAGTGTCTAAAATACCTGCCATACCAAAAACGCGGGAAGAAGGCAATCCCGATGTCTTCCATGCGGCATAAGTCATTACATCCAAAGGATTTGATACAACAATAATGATAGGATTAGCAGAATATTTCATTATCTGAGCGGTAACAGAGGAAACGATATTCGCATTAGTACTAATCAGATCATCTCTTGACATACCTGGTTTTCTTGGAATACCAGCGGTAATTACGACAATATCTGAATCGGCGGTTTTGGCATAATCGTCTGTACCGGTAATTCTCGTGCTATAATAATCAACCGGGGCTTGTTGCCACATATCTAATGCTTTACCTTTTGCCATATCCCCCTGGATATCGAGTAAAACAATTTCATTTACTAAATCTTTGTGCGCTAGAACATTCGCTACAGTAGCTCCCACATTTCCGGAGCCAATCACAGTAACCTTTCTCATGATAATTTTTTTGTTTAGTTTGCTTGGAATTTGTTATAAAAATACAAATATTTTAAAATTTTATTTACCTTTTTTTGGATATGTTATAATAAACCTTTTTCTTTACATCTGAGAGGTGAAAAATATACTTTAAAAGCAGTATTTTTTCCCAAGGCTTTTACATATCGTTTTTATTTAGCTGTAAGGCATTATGCAAATACGCGTATTGTTCCTTTTACTTGCTTTTTTATTGTCACATATTACTTATGGGCAATTATTAAAGCCATGTAACACTTTAAAGAGTGTTCATAATGAATGGGTTACACGTTTTCAAAAACGTTTACCTATAGATAATCCTTTGCGCGGATCTTTAACACTCTACTTTCCTGTAAAATTTTTTATTACCAGTAAACTTCATGACCAATCAGGTACCATTTCTCCACAGAAATTAATGGAAGAGATTTGTCATTTAAATCAATTATATAAACAAGCAAACATATCATTTTACTTAGAAAGTCAGCCAACCATAATAAGTTCTTCCTCCTATGAGGGTGTAGAAACTGAGTTTGAATTAGGTCAGTTATTGCAATCGTATAAAACAACAAATGCCATACCCGTTTATATCGTAGAAAACGCCCTTGATGCCTGTGGTTTTAATGTTATTTTTCAAGGAATAAACAAAGGAATTGTTCTTTCCGCAGAGTGTTATAAAGCTAAAGGTGCTTTACTGGCTCACGAAATAGGCCATTTTTTAGGTTTACCCCATACTTTTCAAGGTTGGGAGGGTATAGCTTTCGATTATACTTTAAAAGCGCCAGAACATTGGGAAAATGTAAAGGTAGAAAGAGCTGATGGAAGTAATTGCCGCATTGCCGGCGATGGATTTTGTGATACAGCACCAGATTATCTTAATCTTAGATGGTCCTGTAGCGATAGCTCTAAAAGTCCCATTTCTTTGGTAGATCCTATGGGGAAAAGTTTCTTTTCTGACGGTTCACTTATCATGGGCTATGCATTAGATCCATGCCCTAATAGATTCAGTAAAGAGCAAATTATGACCATGAGGGCCTACGCGGAAGAATTTTATCCGACCTTATTTAAAGGAGATTTACCAGCTAAAATCAACCATGCGATGCCTGTTGTAAATACACCGCTTGAAAATAGTCAGGTTAATTTATCCAATGGGGTGAACTTCTCTTGGGAAAAAGTGCCAGGAACCTATAAATATATCATTGAAGTATCTCCCATGCCCAACATGGCACTAATTACAGCCCGTTATGAAATATCATCGGATTCCTTGTCCTTCATAACAAAACAATTGATTAATGGAAGGAAGTATTTTTGGCGCTTAAGATCTTTAAATCTTTTTTCATTTTGCTCCACAGTATCTAAAATTTGCTCATTTAGCACCGTTTTAGCTACCGCTAATACAGATCTAAAAGATAAGACTTATTCGATAATTTTAAATAACCCGATATCAACGTCGGAGGGAATGTCCCTTAATTTAGCAGATGAACAATTCCCATTACAATTGATACTATTGAATAACTCAGGACAAACTATTTTCCATAAAAATTACTCCCAATACGTTGGTCATACCAACCTTTCCATTTCAGTATCTGCCTTCCCCCCAGGGCAATACACATTAACTGTGCGTAATGCACAAAAAACCCAAAGCCACAGTGTCGTTATTATGCCTTGATACCCGGTCCCCAAAGCGGTAATTCATGGGTTTAATTTCTGATACTGTAGGCTTTTTGGGTTATTTTAAATCAGCCAAATAACCAACTTTAAATGTCATTTAAATCACATTATTTCTACACACTTATAAAGCTACACATCAGAAACTTTAATGTATCACTAAAGTTTTTGAACAAAATAGCAACTCAATATGAAAGGTCATTTAACTTTGACAAAATGAATTCAAGCTATTTTTATTAGTATCTATAAAATTATTATCCGTTTTTACAAAAATACTTCCCAATTAAGCTATGATTCAGCAAAATATTGACCCTGGTACTTTATTTTACCTAATGATGCTTTTATAGGTTTTATATTAAAATATTTAAAGCGAAAGAATAGGTACTACACCTTACTTATAAAGCAGGAGTAAAAAAAAGACTTTTTAATATACTTATTTTTCTGGTTACCATTTTATTTATCAACTTCGAAACTTCACTTAATTATCTTCATAGATATAGATATATTAAAAAAATCCCCTTATAATATTGCATTATAAGGGGATTTAAAATATTTATTAGCGCTAATTAATTTAAGATAATTTGTTTAATAAACAATCCTTTACCCTCTTCATCTTGCAAGGAAAATAGGTAAGTACTTTTAGGTTCAGATGACAAATCTATCTGATAAGTACCTGTTCTTACGTTAGTTACAGATTTAACAACCCTACCATTAATATCTCGGATAGATAAAACCCCTGTTTCAACTAAATTTGAAAATTTAACTGATAGGTTTATTATACCATCGGAAGGATTAGGAAATAATTCCCAATCTATGTGAGTAATCTCCTTTGCATTAACCTCTGGTTTTTCTGAAAATTCACCATTCAATTCATTGGCTGGATTCACCATACCAACTCTGGCAGCCTGGGTAATTTCCATTGTTTTCACGATACCATCTGCAGTAAAGGTTACAACACCTTTTCTTAAAGCGCCAGTATTTGCAATAAAATTAACTCTGATAGTACCATTATTTTTACCAGAGATAGCTATTGGTATCAACCAGGATGCATTGGATGTAACCTTCCAGGAAAGATTAGAAGAAACGGTTGCAGTCACAGATCCACCCGTTGCAGGTAAAGTGGAGGAGGTTGGAGAAACAATCATTTGTGAACCAACTACATTCCTCAGAATAGATAATGTGTTACTTCCTGTATTGGATACTAAGATATCTGTTTTAGCATCACCATCAATATCTGCTAAAAGTCCGGCATAAGGCTTAGTTCCTACTGTAAAATTTAATCTTTTAAAGAATGAAGCACTCGTAATACTTCCTGGAGTCGCCTTATTTTGCCAGACGGTTGCTGTACCATCTCCAAAATTTGTAACCAGAATATCGAGTTTTCCATTTCCAGTTAAATCTCCAACACTAATATAATAAGGTGTAATACCTGTATTAAAATTAACCCGGGAAGCAAATGAAGTTAAATTCAAAACGCCAGATGTTGAAGTATTTCTAAGAATTCCAACACTATTGACACCCTCAGCTAATACGACAATATCTAATTTTGAGTCGCCATCCATATCACCTAATTTCACATAACCAGGTTTATTTCCAGCGTTAAAATCCAATTTAGTTGAAAATGAAGCCGTAGCTAATGCACCGGAAATATAATTATTCTTAAAAATTGAAATTGAATTGGATCCATAATTACCTACCACAATATCTGATTTTGAATCGCCATCCATATCGGCCACATCTATAGTAATTGGATTTAAACCTGTAATTAAACCAAAACGAGGATTAAAATTATTTGTGGAAATAGAATTAAAGATACCTTTATTTGTAAAAATTGAAACCGTAGCGTTTCCATGATTTGCTGTAGCGATATCAAGCCAGCCATTTTTATCAAAGTCACCAATACCAAGGCCAATGGGAGTAGAAGGAGTAGCTATTTTTACTGGACTATTAAATGAAATATTTCCAGATGTAGAAATATTTTTAAAAATAGAAAGCGTATTTTCCCCTTGATTCGCAACAATTATATCTTGCTTTCCATCATTATCCAAATCAGCAACTGAAATAAAAGTTGCCCCTGTTCCAGATGTAAAATCTTTTCTTACAAAATTTGCAACATTAATATTCCCTATACCACTTGTATTTCTAAACACTGAAATTGACCCAGCTGTATGATTTGCGATAACTAAATCAGGTATGCCATCGCCATCTAAATCTGAAACACGAATATCTTCAGGCCCACCCAACGTTGTTAAATCCACTTTTGGTGCAATCTCTGCGCTTTGAATACTATCTTTCGATGGAGAATATGATGAAACAAAAAATTGATTAGATTGGACACCTTGCTGTGTACCTGAATTTAGTATTCTGATATAGTCCGTAGTTGCTCCTACTGGAACTCTCGCCGTTATGGAGGTTGTTGTTGCTGCAGAAATAGTCGCCTTTGAAGCACCTATCCAAACTGTATTTTGACTTAATGTAGGATTGAAACCAGTTCCTGTAAGCGTAATGTTTGATCCAGGAATAGCCTTTGTTGGTGAAAATGAAGTAATTGTTGGAGGAACAGTAATAGCGGTTATAAAGGTAAAGCCACCTCTATTAACATTGCCATTGGCTGTATTTACACTAACATTTCCTGTAGTTCCAGCTCCAACTACTGCGGTTATACTTGTTGCACTAACCACGGTAAATGAGGCTGCTGCGGTACCACCAAAATTGACACCTGTAGTTCCCGTGAAGTTCGTTCCAGTTATGGTTACCGTTTGACCCGTTCCTGCCGAAGTTGGGCTGAAGGAAGTAATCGTCGGCGGAGGTAAATAAGTGAAGCCTGCCAATGTGCCCGTTCCCGATGCCGTTGTAACTGAAACGGTACCAGAAGCTCCCGCACCTACTGTTGCATTAATGCCTGTTGCACTAACAACGGTAAACGTAGTTGCTGCAGTACCACCAAAACTAACCGCTGTTGCTCCTGTGAAATTTGTTCCTGTTATATTAACTACCTGACCTGTTTTACCCGACGTTGGAGTAAACGATGTAATCGCAGGCGCTGGTGTAGCAGACGTAAATGTAAATCCTGTCCTGCTGGCAATACCATTTGATGTGGTTAGGCTGACACTTCCGGTAGCACCCGCACCAACCACTGCGGTAATGCTCGTTGCACTCACCACAGTGAATGAAGTGGCTGCCGTACCACCAAAACTGATAGCTGACGCTCCCGTGAAATTTGTTCCTGTTATAGTGACGGTTTGACCCGTTCCTGCCGAAGTTGGACTGAAGGACGTAATCGTCGGCGGAGGTAAATAAGTGAAGCCTGCCAATGTGCCCGTTCCCGATGCCGACGTTACTGAAACGGTGCCAGAAGCACCTGCGCCTACCGTTGCATTAATGCTTGTTGCACTAACTACGGTAAACGTAGTTGCTGCAGTACCACCAAAACTAACCGTTGTTGCTCCTGTGAAATTTGTTCCTGTTATATTAACTACCTGTCCTGTTTTACCCGACGTTGGGGTAAACGATGTAATCGTTGGCGTAGTATTTATATAAGTAAATCCAGAAAGCGTTCCTGTTCCTGCAGAATTTGTAACAGATACATTGCCTGAATTTCCATTTCCAACTATGGCAGTAATACTTGTAGGACTAACCACTGCAAAAGAGGTTGCTGCGGTGCCACCAAAGCTAACTGATGATATACCATTAAAATTACTACCTGTTATTGTTACCGTATTTCCTCTCGTTGCCGATGTTGGAGAAAAAGAGGATACAGCAGGAACTGAAAGTGGCGTCCCAACATAAAGTGGGCTTTCCCATAAGCCTCTTCCATAAGTGGCTGCAATTAATTTCTTATCACTGTAACGGATTTCCAAATCAAAAATCTCCACGTTTGGCAAACCACTGTTATATAAAGACCAATCGGTCTGAGTATTATCCCTATAATAAATACCAACATCCATGCCTAGATATAACGCACCGTTACTACCCGTTTGATAAATAATTTTATTCGCAGGAATATTGGGTAAGGTACCCGAAATATTCGTCCAAGATGTTCCTCCATTGTTTGAAACATAAACCTTTGAACCTGCCGTAAAATTAGAATAGGTTGCGTATAGATTATTTGGATTCGTTGGATCAACCAATAAGGAAGAAATTTGAGATGATATAGGAGCGTTTATCGTTGCCCAACTAGTTCCCCCATTTACCGTTTTTGCCATCGACGTACCCCAACTAATGTAAATGACTAATGGATCAGAAGGCGCTACTGCAATATTAGAAATGAAATTACCCCCAGTTTGACCCGCTGAAATGGCACTCCATGTTGTTCCTCTATCTGTTGATTTCATTAAATCTCTGTATCCCAGATATATCGTAGATGGATTAACTGGATCCAGAAGTACAGGACTTACCCAGTCACCATCCGTTCCCGTTGAAGGAGTTATAGATGTCCAGCTACTTCCACCATTTGTAGATCTTTGAATATCTCCATAATACAACGTACCATACATAAAAGAGGCATTCGTTGGATCTATAGCACAATCCATACCATCACCTCCTATCTCATCACTCCATGTTCCCGTCGTACTTCTTAACTTGGTTCCATTGTCTTGTAAACCTGCAATAATTCTGGTATCTGTTTGAGCAGCACTTGCCCTATATAATTGGCTAATACTCATACCATTTGTTAAATCGGTCCAGGACACCCCATTATTTGTGGAACGATAAATACCCCCATCATTCGCTGCATAGATAGTGGTGCTATTTAGAAAAATCAAATCATGTTGATCAGCATGCATAGCAGGCACGGTGGAAGTCTGATACCAATTGGTCATTATTGACCAGGAAACTCCTCCATTAATTGATTTCCACGTATTTACACCACCTACTATAATCTGATTTACATCTGTTGGTGACACGGCCATACATAAATCATACCAGGCCTGCCCACCTGAATCACTTCCATTTGTCTCCCATCCCATTAAATTTGGCGTTGAAGATCGAAGGGTGTAAGTCAAACCACCATCAACAGAGGCATAAAACCCCTTAAAACCATTACTTGTATTTGAAACTAAGGCACCAACAAAATCAGGATTTGAAGCACTAACAGCCAAAGCAATTCTACCTGTACTAGCTATCGTAGTCGCCAAAACCCAGGTAGCACCGCCATCCGTCGATCTATAGAAACCACCTTTAGTCACCGCTACCAAATTGGTTGCTGATAAGGCCTCTATATCATAGAATTGACCACTGGCTACTACTTTAGTCCAACTTGTACCTCCGTTAGCCGTTCTATATAACCCGCCATTTGTACCAGCCAATAAAATATTAGGATCTGTGGCATGCTGCTGTAATTTATAGATAACCGTACCTGTTGTAAAGGTAAGACCAGTTGTATTCCAGGTAAGACCACCATTGGTACTTTTTAAAACCCCATAAGAATAAGTATCCGATCCATCCCCATCACCTGTGGCCAGGTACATGATATTTGGATCCGCAGGATTTATAACTAAGCCAGACGTACCTATAGAGGCAAGATTATCTGTTAAGGGAACCCAGGAGGTACCCCCATTTGTCGTTTTCCAAAGTCCGCCACCTGCTGTACATGCAAAAATAATACTTGAATTTGATGGATGAAACGTTAATCTGTTAATCCTTCCAATTCCCGCATAACCTCCGGAAGATGAATTAGGACCAAGACTTGTCCAAGAAGAACCTGGGATTAATGCAGAAAGAGATTTTTCAGCTTGATAAAGTTCCCAGTTTTTTTGAACTAAATTCGCGGGTGGAAAAGATCCATCTGGGAAAACACGTTGATCCCAATATTTTTCCCATCTTTTAAATGCTTTAAATCCTTTACCTTTTTGGGTTTTAACAGCTTTCAAAACATCATCTCCAGACGTTTTCATTCTGTAAAAATTAGGAGTAACCGTACTGGAAACCTCCGCCCAAGGTTGAGCGACAACTGAATACACATTCAAAAAAAGAATATTTAAAACAATTGTGCAGATGTAAAATAAATTCTTCATTAACTTGATTTTGCAGCGAATAAAAATTGGAAAAATACAGATAAACAAAATTAACAATTTCAAAGCAAATAGTTCAATTTCAAATACTTTTAATTTGAATACCTTTCATTAAAAACTTACCAAATAATTTGCTGAATAGTTTAAAAATGATTTTGCTCAGAATAACGATGACCTGTTGAAAAGTATTATGTGTTGAACATTTAAAATATAAATTTAGCCAGAAAGGAATAATTTCAACATTCATAATAGCCAACTGTCTATTATCTTTAATTTTAGCAAAATGGCAAATACGAACAAGCTTAGCGCCAATTAAGGTATCCAACCAAAATGGAAATACATTGGGCATTGTTTTTTTAATATATAATAATTCATTTATTTCAACCTCAGGCTTATTATAATAAAGATTAGTAAGATTATGTGCGCCGGCATTCCTCCAAATCAATGGTTTATCATAATATTCAAAAAAACCAATGTCATGCATAAGATTCAAATAATAGGCAACATCAACCAACCAGATGAGGTTCTTATCATAAGGTTTACTGTATTCCCTTTTAATCAAAGTTACACTTGGAACCCCTAAACAATTCCCAAAGGCTAAAATTCCAGGATACTTTTCCAGCAGCCAAAGGCCCCTTGGAAGCAAAACGGTACAAAATCTATTTATGGGAGGTGGCGGATGTACGGGCGCTCCAGCAATCCAATTTTTATCTGTTTTTAATGCTAAAACATATAAATTTTGTAAGGTGTATTCATCAAAAAGGGCGTCGTCATGATGAAGGATTTTCACCCATTTACCATTAGCATGACTGAGTGTAAAATTCCAATTTTCAGGACTTCCCAGGGAGGGGATTTGCCTGAAATATTTTAATTTCCCGTGAAAGTCATAAGAATGAACCAGATTATAAACCTCATTGGATATTGAATCATCTGAAAATATAATTTCATAATCGGTGAAAAGTTGCTTTTGTATGGAATCCAACGTTTGTTTTAGAAAAAAAACTTGTTCATAAGCAGGTAAACAAATGGAAAAAAAAGGAGTTGTTTCCATTTAATTAATATTTATAAAATAACCTTTCATTGATTCAATTTTTCCAAAATGGATATGATCCTTGATCCTGTTTGACCATCCCAAAGAGGAGGAATAGCCCCTTTTTTCCAATGTCCACTTAAAAGTTTTTCCATAGCGGGAGCTATAGATTTAGGATTTGTTCCTATCAAAACGTTGGTACCAATGGATATGGTTTCTGGTCGTTCTGTATTCGCCCTGAGGGTCATACATGGAATGCCAAAAACGGTTGTTTCTTCTGTAATTCCACCAGAATCAGTAATTACTGCTTTAGCATGTTGCACAAGATAATTAAACCTAAGATAGGATTGAGGTTCAATCAGAATCAAATTATCCGCATTGATAGTTAACTTATTTAATACTTGCCTGGTTCTGGGATGCACAGGAAAAATAATTTTAAGGCCATTTGCAGATTTAATAAGTTCTTCAATTAAAAATTTCAAATTTTCTTCCTGATCCACATTGGCTGGTCTGTGTAGCGTCATGACGAGATATTCACCAGGTATCAAATTAGCCACATCCCAAATTTCTGGTTTTACAAATCTGGATTTATTAGCTAACAGGGTATCAATCATTGTATTACCAACAAAATATATTTTATCATCTACGACTCCAGACTTCCTTAGATTTTCATTTGCTATTTCAGAAGTGGTGAAAAAATAATCTGTAATACTATCAGTCACTAATCTGTTAATTTCCTCAGGCATAGATAAATCACCAGATCGAATACCACCTTCTACATGAGCTACCTTTATATTCATTTTTTTTGCTACGATTGCACAAGCCATTGTGGAGGTAACGTCACCTACAACCAAACATAAATTGGAAGGGGATGACATTAGCAATTTTTCATAACCAATCATTATTTTAGCTGTTTGCTCAGCCTGGGTTCCACCACCTGCCCCCAGATTAACATTTGGTTCAGGTAACCCCAATTCCTCAAAAAAGGAATCGCTCATGTTTTTATCAAAATGCTGACCTGTATGAACAAGCCTGAAGGAAATAATATTTTCTTTTGATTCTCTATCATTTATAGCCTTAATGATAGGGGCAATTTTCATGAAATTAGGTCTGGCGCCTGCGATTAAATCAATTAACATGATAAAATTAATTTAGTATTTAAAAAATCAATTTGGCTTTTGAATTAAATCTTTGAGAAATCTTTTTCGCTTATAAATTTTTTTAAAACTATCGATGAGCCAATTTTGCCAATAGTAGTCCTTTAAAAACACAAATTTGAATGTGCTTTTAAATAAGTCAACCAACGTAACCACCCAAATCTCAAAGATAGTCTTAATAATCAATAGATATAATGGTAAACCAGTAACCTCTCTTTTAAAAACAGCCTGGCTTTTTCCCAATGCATCCGCAGCATCGAAATACCATTTAAGTTTAAGTTTGTGAGGCAACATGTGGTGATAAAGCTTAAGCTCGGGATCATATCCAATGGGAATAGCCTGCTCATGCAATCGATGTTGAAGGAACGTCTCTTCACCGTAACCAACCACATCACCTTTCATGCCAACACGAGGATCAAAGCCACCCATTTCAAAAAGCAAATTTTTTTGTATAATAAAAGAAAAACCCGTAACACACTCTTTTTTCTTAGCATTAACTTGTTGAAAAGAAGGATAAGGTAATCGAAATTGTAGATAAGAATCCTTTACCCAAAGAGGCTTTTCTGTTTCATAATGAGGAATATCAATACCACCCCAACATTTAAATCCAAAATTATTTTTAACAAAATAAACTCTATCTAAATATGCAGGAGGAACGATTACATCATCATCCAGGAATATCAGAAATTCGCCATTTGCGAGTTTACTTCCCGTATTTCTTGCATTACTTAGCCATCGGTCATTTTCAGTTGTATATTTAAAAAAAGGCCAGATATCAGCATAGGATTGAGCCACTTCACCTGTATTATCCGTTGAATTATTATTTACAATAATAACTTCATAACTATCTTTTGGGAAAGACTGTTCGGCCAGAGAAGTTAAACACTGAGCCAAAATTTTTGCGCGATTATAAGTGCAAATAATGATGGAAAATTCCAATGGATACATTTAAAAATGAATAGAAACGAAACCTAACCTAATTCTTTAGACGTGTAAATGGAATTTTGATTATCATTGCGCGATGGAACATCCAATATCATAGATATTGAGGTAAATTTATCCCTGGCAATATATCTTTTCCCAATTTGCCATAGATCACCTACCATCAATAGAACCAAAAGAGCAATAACCAAATTATTTTTCAATGTCTTATTCACAGAAAACCAAAGTAATAATGCAGCCAAACTGACAAGCAATAAGGTTCTAAGAGAATCCAACCGCTGCATTATCTTCCGAGCATCAAACAACTCCTCCTGCATGTAGCCCATTTGGATCATTTCGGGATCCCTACTTCCATAAAAATCAAAAAAGATTCCTCCAAGAAGAAGAAAAAATAAAGCTATACCGCCACAAAGGTAAAAAGCATTTTTAAGTGCTTTTAATTTAACATCCTTTCCAATTTCACCAAATAGAAATTGAGATACACTATAAATAGCTAAGACATTTATAAAAATGGTGGTGACTCCCCAGATTGAATTAGGCGCCCGAAATTTATTATAAAAAGGAAGGTAGTCGAATAAAAATTCATTTATAAAACCTAAATATTTGCCAAAGGACAAAATGATGGTCAGAAGAATAGCAAAAGCCAACGATTTCGTTAGCATATCTTTAGGTAAAAACAAGCCCAGGATAGCCAGAAAAACAATGATTGCTCCAACGTAAACAGGACCATTTGTTGATTTTAAGGTTCCCCAATAAAGATTGACCCGTAAGTCTGGAATAATATTAATTTTTGCTAATTTAGATGAGGCAGGCAAAAATTCTTTTTCACTACCGCCGACAAAACCAGGAATATAGGCTGAAATAATATCTTTCCATCCGAAACTCCAAAGCATCGCATTGTCGTAACTCAAACCTCCTCTATCACTGCTTTGCTCCGAGGCATCAGGAAATTTCAAAGCTGGCATATTGGGGTTTGACAAACTTGCCGCAATCTCCTTTACTTTTTCAGGATTATTAATAATTGTGGTTCCCCTCAACGATTCCTTACTCATTTCATATACAGGCCACATGATGTTTAAATTAGATAATATACTGATTAACAGTCCAACAAATAATCCCAAACTTGCTTTTCCAAAAGGCAACATGGTTCCCTTTTTAAAACTATTGTAGCCTTCCAACACATAAGGAATGAGGAGGGCCAAAAATAGATAATAAGTCATTTGAAGGTGGTTCATAGCTAGCATTAAACTCAAACCAACAGAAAAAAGAGTAGCTCCGAGAATTAATCTATTTTTAAACACAGCAATAAATCCTATGATAACAAGAGGAGCATAACTTAGCGCAGCAAGTTTAGTCATGTGACCACTCTCTAATAGAATTAAATTATTGGTTGAAAAAGCCATAGCAAATGCACCCACAAAAGATAGAAAGGTAGGAATGGATAGAAAAAGAAAGAAAGCATAAGCTATAGCCGAGAAAATAAACATACGGCCAATGGGTGTCCATTTATTAGGAATCAGATCATTTAAAATGTTTCCCTTATCATCATTGTGAATTAAATAAATGGGCATTCCACCCAGCATGTTATCTGTCCAAAGAGATTGATCAATGGTACCATTAAAGTTATCTGAATATTTACTCAGAATAGACTTATCGTCTGTTTTTTCATTAAACCTGGTAATATATTCAAACTGATTTATATCCTCTTGTTTAAGTTTTTTACCATTAACCAATGGAGAAAAAAAAAGTACATTTAATGCAAATAAACCCAATAGCGCGAAGAGGTGCGGTTGGAAAATTCTGGTTAACTTTTTAAGGTCCATATTTTAAAATTTAAAAGATATTAATCTGAAGAAGAACTGGCTAGGCCTAAAGCTATTTTATTTCTTGATTCACGAAAGCCAATAATGAGAAATTTCCAAAAGCTAATATTAAACGATTTACAAACTTCATAAGGCCATTTCCAATTAGCGTAAGCTAGTTGGGTAAGTCCTTGCACCATAACCAAGCCTACTAATCCTAAGCTTGTCCATTTCAACACCATAAAACTGACAGCAACTATTACCGTTCCAGCCACTAAAGAAGAGGGCACAAATGGAATATCATTATTTGTAATTATAAAAGTAGCAAAATTTGCATGATTTCCCTCTAAAAATACAACCAATCCATAAATGGCCAAAACATACATGGGTGGCAAAACGGCATTTGACCCTATTAAGGATAATAACCAAGTACCTGAAATCACTAAGGTAATGGCACCAACCATGAAAAACAGGTAAAAAATCTGCATACTGAAGGCAAAATCCTTTAACATGCCCCATTTACTATCTTCCACTCTGAGTGCCGCCAATCTTGGCTGATATATACTAAAAAGGGTACTTGAAAGGGTATTAATAATGCTAAATAGTTGAACCATCAAGCCATAAGCAGCCGTTTCGGGAAGGGTAAGGTATAAACCTGCCAAAAACAAACTAAATCGGGTAACTGCAAAGGCGCCAATTAATACTAATCCTAACTTACTGGCATTATAGCCCAGTATTTTAAATAGCTCAAATTTTTCTTGAAATGAAATTTGAAATGAATTTAAACGGTCAGTAAGTTCTTTCTTAAAAAAGTAGGAATGGGCTAAAAACCGTTGCACAAATGGCATGATCAAACCTGCCAAAGTGACTCCCAACAGTCCTAAATCTAAAAACAAGAAGACGAAAGCCAGCAGTATATAAACTAATTTAGAATACAAAATAGCCTTCTTTGATTCCATAATTAATCCTTGACCTGTCAATAATGCAGTGTAATAGGCGAAATTCAAATTAAAAAAGGTAGCGAATGAGAAAATGATCCAAATGATTAAAGTATTCTCCACTTTCACAAAGCCATCGGTCACCTGATACATGTAGAGCGTGCCAAAAACCAACATCACTAACAAGACGATTAGGGCTAAAAACCGGTAAAAGAGGCGTGCTGTTTGTATCATATTGGACAGCAATCTGTAATTTATCAAGGAATGTGATTTGATAATTTGTACCCCTTCCTTTTTTATTTCTTGCGCTCCACTAAAAACATAAGATACATTTCTACCAAATTGAGGGGCGAAACCAAAATCGAACAAGGAAACTAAGGATCCTGCTGTCAACATCAGATAATGCAAACCTATCTCTTCTGCTGTAAGAAGCCGAAGCATCAGCGGAATGATGATGATACCTGAAAATATAGAAAATAGCTGAACGACAAATCCCCAGATAATATCTTTTCTTAATACTTTGAATGCCACGCGTGAGTTGTGTTAGTTAAAAAGAATGGACACACCTAAACGGGCGCTTAGATTAAAAACATTATCCCCATCAGCAAAGAAATTATTCGGATCTTTTGTTTTGAAATAGTACTGATAATTATAATTATCAATGCCTGTTATTTCAAAATGAAACAAGGCTTTCTTAACTGGAATACTTCCGTATAAGGTACCCCTCATATCTACCCAGGCAGAACGAAAATCTTTAATGACCCAATAGAAAAAGTCCATGTTATGGGCAAAACGCTCTGCTTTGAAGCCAATTTTTTGAAGCCCTTTCACCCAGGCAAAATCTAAAGAATATAGATTACTTCCGTTACCAATACCTGCCCCTAAAAATTGTCCCGCATGAGTATATCCTTGTCTAACATCTAAATCTTGATACCAATCATACCCTGATTGAATGCCTCCTTGTAATAATCGGGTATCTTTTGATTTTTCGATTTGCGTTATTTCCACGCCCAATTGAAAAGCATTTTTTTGAGATTTTCCAAAGGGTATGAATTTTTGGAAACCCAAAATATAAGCTCTGGTAAATTCAGGTGACATTAAATAAGCCCAGGAACTCCAGGTTGCCCTATCTCTGGCATATTCCACATAGAACTCAGCATTTTCCTCTTCCAGGACATACCTTGCGTAAAGGGTTGAAAATAAATTAGTTTTCAATAATCTTGGATTAAATATATTTGTTTTTTGATTATTTCGCCATTTCGCAAAAACGGGTAACAGTAAACCACCCGTTTCCTTTTTTATATTACTCCTATATTGCTGGGCTGTTCTGGCCGTACCTACGAAAAAACCTGGTAACCATTTAGGCTGAAACGAGAGCGTAGCGCCGTTCAAATAAGTATTTTCCTGCTTCCTCGGTCTGTAATATGGATTTCCAGTGTAGTCACTACTTAAGCCTTTAAAAGGATCAAACCCAGATTCTCTCAAAAAGCCGCTTAAGATTTGAAATTCGAAAGAACCTATAGGTGTTTTAATGGGCTCTCTAGAATGAATGGTTGTATGCAAAAATCCGGGGGCTGTATTGGATAACAACAAACTATTGTATCGACCGGGACCCCACCATCTGTTTTCAGATGAAAAACCTGCGGCAATAGGGCCCAACTTAACTAACAAATGACTTTGTCCCCAATTAACTCTATGATAAGCCTCCAGGCCAAAATGTTCCGGAGCATCAATATTGGCAATGGTCAACCCATAAAATAAAAAATAGGACGCCCTGAATTTTGGCGCACCATCATAGCCCTGATGCCATTTATTTTCAGCTGAAACCATTTCAGGCATCATCTGAAGTGAAAAATACCTATGCCTTAAGGCTACCCCAGCACTTACATAAGCTTGATAGCCAGTGGCGGGTATCATTAATCCGTCATTTTTACTGTCAGGATGAACGGTGGTATATTGTTGCTGAAAAACGATGGGCATTAATTCCCATTTCAATCCTTTTTTGATGGTATCATTCAAATGAAAAGGAAGGCTTAAAAATGATCTATTCAGATCACCCCTGCCTAATAACTGCTCTCTTCGATAATAATCTTTCCATTCCGGCACATTTAATGTTACGTTTTGTCCCTGTAACGGAATTCCATTTAAAAACACTAAGGCAATGATGACGACAAAAAAATAGGTGTGGACTTTTGAGGAATAGAGAATCTTCATTTTTAATTCTTTGATGGTTTACTAAGAAAATAAGCTACTTGTAACTCCGCTAATAAATTATATTTGCCTTTACCCTTGAAAGAACTCTCTCCATTCTCATCTAACCTCGGTGTAAATTGATGTCTGTAATTTAAACTTCTAACATTCCTTGCCGTAAAATGGAATAAAAAGCGATTAAAATCCCAGTCAATAACGGGCGTCACGCTTACATCAACCCAACGAAATTGGATATTACCAGGCCAGGCGCCATCGCTATAATCTGCTTCATGTACTCTACGATCCACCATCATTCCTATCCTTTTCATTCCCTTGACCCAACTTACCTCAAGAAGAGCCTGACTTCCCCCGGAACCAACCCCAGCACCAATATATTGACCCTGAAGGGTATAACCATTCAATAAAGAATAAGAATAGATATCACCTCCCCAATAAAGACCATTATTCCTATTGGCTGTCATCAAGGGAGCCCTCAGATTCGCTATTTCTGCATTTAATTGAATAAAACCATTTTTAACACCAGATAATGGTACTAATTTCCTGAAACCCCATAAATAGACCCTGGAGTGGGCATATTCCAAGATAATATCCCTGAGATCCCAGTTATGGTCTTCCTTTCCAAATTCAAAATAAAATTCAGCGTGAGATTTTGGCAAAAGATATCTGGCGAAAACCGAAAGAAGCTGATTTCTTTGAATTTTATCTTCTTCTGTACCTCCGACAGATACCTTTGTAATACCACTTAAGACAGGTAGATATCCACGCCAGGAACTATAATTTTGAGGTTGTTGTAAAAAACTCCGGGTCAGACCGCCGGACAAACCTGGTAAAAACTTTGGTTGATAGGAAATCATCCCACTATTCAGATACACTTTTTTGACCGATTTATTGGTGAATTCCGATGGTCGCAAATAGCCCCCAATGAATTCAAATTCAAAATTTCCAATGGGAGTCACTAAGGGTTTTCTGGTTAAAAAAGTAGCATGTAAAAAACCAGGCGCATTATTGCTCATCATAATGGCATTGTTTCTGCCAGGTCCCCACCATATATTTTCATTTGAAACACCTACAGCCAGGGGACCAACCGCCAATTTGACACTGGACTGTCCGTAACCAAATTTTTTATATGGATCATTACCAAATTTAACCGGCACATCAATACTACCCATAAAGGCTCTGTATAAATTATGATTATTTGGCCCATAATTGAAGGATTCTTCTTCAAACGAAGCATTCTGAGCAAATACATACTCAGGCATTGCCTGTATTTCAAGAGGCCCGGCTTTTAAGAATAAGCCAGCACTCCAATAGGTTTGAAATCCTTTGGCAGGAATCATAATGCCATCATTCATACCATCAGGATGGCGGGTAGTAAATCTTTGTTTTGAAACAACGGGCAAAGGAGTAAAAGAAAAGAATTTATTCTTTACCGTATCCATATTAACACCCAGATCAAAACTAAACATACTTTTATAAGAACTTGGCCAAAGATTTCCAGATCTTGTGGTTGGAATAATTCCGGCAAGCTGACCTCTTTGAACCATCTCTCTTCCCAATGGTACATTCATGGGAAGGTTTTGAGCAAATAGAATATGTAAAAAACATAAGTGGAAAACTGCAAGTAAAATTAAATAATGTTTCTTACCCATAATATTTTCTTATTATACTATTTAAACTATAAGTCAAAATTAAACTTTTTTTAATTTTATCCTTTTAAATTAGGGCTTAATTATTCATTTTTATCTAATTAACAGAACAATGAAAGCAATTTACACCCTTTTGGTGCTAATATATGCCATGGAAATGCAGGCTCAGGTTAAGGATATAGATGGAAATGTTTATAGGACAATAAAAATTGGCTCGCAAATATGGATGGCTGAAAATCTGGCAACGTCTCGTTTTAAAAATGGTGATTACATCTCCCCTATCATTGAAAACAAGCAATGGAGTCAATGGCACTTGCCTGCCTGGACATTTTACCCTTATGAAAAAGGCCCGAATCCAGCAGGTAAATTATATAATTATTATGTTATTGAAAGTCCTAAAGGCATTTGTCCTGTCGGTTGGCATGTACCTTCGGATAAAGAATGGAACAAGCTTGAAAATTATCTTGGCGGAAGATCTATAGCTGGCGGAAAATTAAAAGAGGAAGGATCCCTTTTCTGGCAAGAGAAAAATGAGGTCTCTACGCTCATCAGTGGATGGAACGCCCTTCCAGGAGGCAGCCGTTTTCATGATGGTACTTTCTTTGGCTTCGGAATGCTTGGCAGCTGGTGGACGGCCACAGAATATGGAAATCAGCAAGCATGGAGCAGATTTATATATCATTTTGACAAAGACATCACCAGAAATGCCAGTCTCAAAACCCTAGGTTTCTCCATCCGTTGTGTTAAAGATGACGCTCCGGTAATGTAAACCTCGTTATATGACGATCATGGTTTATTTGTAAAAAAAATATTATCCTTTAGTTTTCATCACCAGGTAATTGGCAAATGCTGCTAAGCCCAGTATAATGAATAACCATAAGTCTATCCCTAAGCCACCTACTTTAATTGGTAAAATATTCGCTTGAGCCAGAAGGAATGTCAATATACCTAAGGCAGTTAACCAAACCATAAATGATCCCTGGGGTTTATTGGTAATAAGTCCCAGTAAAATAAGCGGACCTGTCATGGCTGTTCCCGCAAAACTGACCCTTGCTAAAAGAACCAGCTGATCTGAACTAAAAAGAGAAAAAATGAGCGCTGAAGCTGCGAATCCTAAAACGGCCAGTCGAATGGTAATCAATGACTTCCTTGCTTTTTCGCTTAATAAACCTCTTAGTTCATTTCCCAAAGCAAATAACTGGGAATCAGCCGTTGACATGGCTGCGGCAAAAAGCCCTATTACGGCCAAAGCACCAACCACAGGCGTCTGATCTTTAATCAACGCATTACCGATAAATTCAGCCGCGGTAGCATCCGGATAATTAATGGCTCCGTAAAACCCAATTAAAAGGGTTGGAAAAATAACTAACATAGCAAAAAAACCAACGGCAACCGCCATTTTATTCATCGCTTTAATATCTTTCATTATTACCAAACGCGTAGAAAGTTGGGGTTGGGTAACGGGAATCATCATGATAGCAATAAATGAGCCAATCAAAAAGGGAGACGTTAATAAACCTTTAGGTCCTGGAATAGAAAGCAATGCTTCATTTTTAACAGCTATTTGATTAAACATTTCCGTCCAACCACCCATATTTTGCAAACAAGCCACGCCAATAATCCAAACAATAATTAGCAAGGAAGTACCTTGAACAAAATCGGCATAAACAATGGCTTTTAAACCTCCAGCTGAAGAATACAATAATACAAAACCCACAATTCCTAAGGACCAGAGCCAAGCAGGAATCTGCAGGCTACCAAAACCTAATTCCAAAAAAGTAGCCACTCCCCTGATTTGAATGGCAACATAAGGTACCAAGAAAATAAAGATGGCAAAGAAATAAAGGTATCCAGCCCATTTGATACCATATATTTGTTGAAGGAGAGATGACATACCTTTGAATTCTATATTAGCTACTTTCTTTCTAAGCAAATAACCAAACCATAGAATTAAAAAAACCATGCCGCCGTCTGAGAAGGCTAAAAACATCCAGGCACCGACGCCATGAACTCTTGAAAAATCAGGCATGCCCATCAGCGTAAATGCACTGAATAAGGTAGCTGAAAAGGTCATAAAACCGAGTATTAACCCAAGTTTAGAACCCGCCATAATGAAATCTTCCTGTGATTTCACTTTTCTTTGGGAATACCAGGAAAGAAAAACCAATATTCCAAGATATGATAAACCTAGAATGAGCAGCCATTTTTGCATATACAATAAATTTTAAACTAAAATCAATCAATTATCCGATGAAAAATCACCTTTATCCCCTCTTAACCTACCACCTAAAAAGGTAAAGAATACCAGTATTAGGGTCGCCAGAATATTGGTCCATAATGCGAATGGCATATTCAAAAAAGTAGGATTAATTTTATTTTTCACTAATAGCATAGGTGAAAAACTTAAAATGACAACAAGCAGGGATAATGCAACGAGCAAATTATAGTAACCCCTTCTTCGTTTAATATTTGTACCTGGCATAATATGAATTTATTTATAACCTTTGAATGTTAAGACCTCCATCCACTTTAATAACCTGACCAGTGGCATAAGGCAGATGTCCCTGTGCCAACATAGCAGCCACTTTACCTACATCATCAGGCAATCCCCAACGACGTTGCAGGCTAATGCCTTCCTGAAATAATTTATCGTATTTCTCAACAACGCCTGACGTCATATCGGTTTTAATGATGCCAGGTTGAATCTCATATACAGGAATGTCATATTCCCCTAAACGGGTGGCCCACAATTTGGTAGCCATAGCAATCCCCGCTTTAGATATACAGTATTCTCCCCTGTTTACGGACGCGACAAAAGCAGAAATGGAAGAAACATTAATGATGGTAGCATCAAAAAGAGGATTTTTCAACTTCATTTCCACAAAATAGCTGGCAAAAAGCTGGGTTAAAAAATAAGGGCCTTTAAGATTTATTTCCATCACTTCGTCCCATATTTCTTCCTTAGCATGTAGTATATCTGCCCGTTCACGAGGAGCAATACCTGCGTTATTTACTAACACATTTACGGCGCCAAAATGAGAAAGGATTTTATCAAACATAGCCTGTCGATCTTCCCTAACAGCAATATTTCCCTGAAAATAAGCTACATTCACCCCTAGTTTGCGAACTTCTTCCAACGCATCCACCACTTCATCTTCCTTCCGCATACCATTTAATGCCAAATCAAAACCAGCTTTACCTAATGCCACCGCAATACCAAAACCAATACCTCTTGTTCCACCCGTTATAAAAGCTACTTTGTTCATATCAAGAATTTATAATTCAGGTAAATTTACCCAGGTCCTTTTTGCCCAGCTTTCCAATCCCTTTTCAGCCAATTGGACACCTCTTGCACCTGCTTTCAGATCCCAAGGAAAAGGATCATTCCTTACAATATGCTTTAAAAATAACTCCCATTGTGCCTTAAAAGCATTGTCATAAAATTCCTGTTCAGGCATTTTATTCCATCCATCATAAAAAGCAATCGGATTAATAATATCTGGATTCCAAACGGGTTTAGGTGTATTACCATAAGGTTGAGTCCAACAATCTCTGAGTCCGGCAACGGCAGAACCCTTCGTGCCATCTACTTGAATCATTAACAGATCATCACGTCGTACACGGGTAACCCAAGAGGAATTAAACTGAGCTACAATGCCACCTTCCAGGGTCATAATGGCATAAGCTGCGTCATCAGCGGTACATGTATAGGTATTACCTTTTTCATCGACCCGTTCAGCAATATGGGTAGCACCCAAACAAAATACTCCTTCTACGTTTCCAAATAAATTATCCAATACATAACGCCAATGGCAAAGCATATCGACAATAATACCTCCATCATCTTCTTTGCGATAATTCCAACTTGGACGTTGAGCAGGAATAGTATCACCTTCGAAAACCCAATACCCAAAATCGCCTTTAACGGACAAAATTTCACCGAAAAAGCCCTGTTCTATGAGTCGTTTTAGCTTTCTTAAGCCAGGCAACCATAATTTATCCTGTACAACGCCATGTTTCACTCCTGCCTTTTCACATGCGGCATATAGCTTCAAAGCCGTTTCCACATCCGTTGCCACTGGCTTTTCGCAATAAATATGTTTCCCTTTATCGATGGCTGCAAGGACGTCAGCTGCTCTTCTGCCTGTTGTTTGTGCATCGAAATAAATACTATAGGAAGGATCGTCCAGCACGGAGGCTAAATCAGTAGTATATTTATTTACACCAGAAACAGCAGACAGCTTAGCCAATTTAGCAGCATCCCTACCTACTAAAATAGGATCAGGCATGATGACCTCCCCATTTCCCAGATCAACACCACCTTGTTTTATAATTTCAACAATGGAACGCATTAAATGCTGATTGGTGCCCATTCTACCAGTCACCCCATTCATAATAATCCCCAAACGATGTTCTTTCATATTAACTATGTTTTAAATAGGCTAATTTTATTTTATCCAGATATACCTGTTGATCCATAGCCCAATATTTATCTGAAAAAATTTCCACTTCATTGAATCCTGAAAAACCAGCTTCTTCTACCCATGATCTTATTTTTTTAATAGGGATGCATCCATCGCCCATAAGCCCTCTATCGGTTAAAAAATCAAGGGTTGGAACGTTCCAATCACAAATATGGAAGGCAAAAAGGCTATTATTCTGACCACAACGGCGAATTTCAACTTCAAGGTTTGGATCCCACCAGACATGATAAACATCAATAGCAACACCTACCTGGGGCGAGTTAATAGCCTCCACCATATCATTGGCCTGTTGCAGCGTATTTACCGCAGATTTATCACCGGCATACATAGGGTGTAAAGGTTCAATGGCCAGTTTGACCCCATTTTCTATGGCTATGGGTAATAATTTTTCAATCCCTTCCCGAATTTGATCCCTGGAAGTTTCCAGGGATTGTCTGCCATCGGACCCGCAAACTAATACGATTAATGGAGCGCCAAGCACAGCCGCCTCCTCTATTAGCCTAATATTATCCTCTATAGACAATGCTCTTTCGGACGCATTTACCGAAGGAAAAAAACCTCCTCTCACTAAAGAAACGATGGAAATATCTGCTTCAGCGAGTTGCTTTTTAACTAATCTCAGATCTTGCCCCTCTAATACGTTTCTCCATATTGAAATACCTTTAATCCCCGCTTTTGAGTAATTCTCAATGCATTGGGAAAGGTTCCATGGCTTATTTGTAAAGGTATGCAGGCAAAGTTTCGAAAAATCCTCCATATTAAACAGATTTATCCAAACACCCAAAGAATGTGTAGTAAGCCTCTTTATTCATCCATTTTTGTAAATAAAGGATAACTTCCCTAAAATGATAATCACCCCATTGAGATGATTCACCCGACGAAACTGATTTCCCTGTCGGAATATGATCCCAATTATTTGGATGGTGATAAATACTATGCAGAAGTAAGCCCTGATGATCAGGCGATGTACTTAAATAGGGCTCTGACAATAAAGTTTTCAAGATAGTTAACCCAGCCTGCCAATATTTAGTCCCTGACTCGGTTTCCCCGTTATTTTTTAACATCTGACCCAATCTTAATAATCCTTGCGCCCCAATGGCTGCTGCTGAACTGTCCACGGGTTCAATGTCGTTATAAGGATCGGCTGGACGGGAAAGGTAATCACCTAACCTATGAAGTTGAGGAGCACCTGTGTCCCAATAAGGAACACCGCAAATAGGAGTATTTTTAATATAAAAATCGCAAGTAGCTTTAGCTGCTTTAAGCATTAAAGAAAGCATATCCGCTTTGGTATTTTTCTCAGAAAAATCACTTTCAGGCATATCCTGTACCATTTCAATTTCCTCTGAAAAGCCTAGCATCGCCCAGGCCAATCCTCTCGTCCAGGTAGAAAAACCAGTATAACCTTGCTGCGAATTTGGGCATCTGAACTGACCATCTTTCACATTAAAAATACTTTCATGAGCTGTCCTACCCCACTCGTCGTAGCGATCTCTTCCTTCCCCATAAAAAACAGAATATTTTGCTGTAGCCTTAATATGTTCAAATGATCTCTCCAACAAGGAGATACGCTCATCCCCTTCACTTTGCAATAAATGACCTAACTGATGGGAAACCATTAAAATACGACATGATCTGATGGTATCAACAAACAAGGAATGAGCACCATTAAAAGAATGAATAAAACCACCTTGAGGTATCTGGGTCCATCGGGAAGCCTGAATGGCCCCTGAAATTTTTAAAGCTAATTTATAAAAATCCATTTCCCACTCATTGTGGGGAATTTTACCCTCTTGCATTAATCTAAGTAAATTACCATAGGTACTTAAATTATTGAATCCATGGTCATGAACCCCAATATGACTAATATGAGGCGCCATCCTGTCGCGGGTTTCCGTTCTGCCATAATCAAGGAAAGGAATTTCCTGGGTTGCATCAAATTGTAAAACAGCAGAGCCATATTGAAATCCCTGTGTCCACTCTGTCCATCCACGCGTCGCATATTTTCCGTTGACTGTAAAAACAGGAGTGCCCAAAGCAGGGTCAAAGGATTCTTTAATCGACATGATTTTATCCCCGGATAATTGCCAGAAAGTATGCAATTGTTTTTCAAGGTCTTGCGCCTTCAAATCATAATTTACTACCATCAGGAAAAGGTGTTTTTAGGTGTTTACGTTAAAAGGGTTCACTTTTAGCCCTTAAAAATATTAAATAAATTGAGTAAAATGAATTTTTCTTTGTTAATTTAAAGGCTTCAAATAAAAATGTTTCTTATGATCAGAAGACAATTCATAAAAAATAGCGCCCTCACTTTCCTGGGTGCCGCCCTGTTGAACGAAAAATCATGGGCTGATGCTGTAAAGAAAAAAGAAAGGATTGGTATTCAACTTTACAGTATCAGGGCTGCTATGAAGGAGAATCCTTTGGGAACTTTGCAAAAACTTGCAGAAATGGGTTATACCATTGTGGAACATGCCAACTATGTGAACAGGAAATTCTATGGCTACACCCCAACAGAATTTAAAAAGATTCTGGAAGATTTAGGTATGAAAATGCCAAGCGGTCATACCGTATTAAATAAAATCCATTGGAATGAAACAGCCAAAGATTTTACGGATGTATGGAAATATACCATCGAGGATGCCGCTTTTATGGGACAAAAATTTGTCATAAGTCCATATCTCGACGCCGCTCTTCGTAAATCGTACGATAGTTTTATGGCTCAAATGGATATATTCAATAAGTCCGGAGAATTATGTAAGAAATCAGGCATGAAATTTGGCTATCATAATCATGATTTTGAATTCAGTGAAAAATTCGA
>JAIYCH010000113.1 GCA_027488135.1 Saprospiraceae bacterium
CTTTTGAGAATAAATATTTGTTTGAAATAAACGGGGGATCAACCAATAGAGAATGCCAAAGGTCAGGAATCCATTCCATCCTAAGGTACCAATATGCACGTGCCCAATGGTCCAGTCGGTGTAATGACTGATGGCGTTTACGGATTTAATGGAAAGCAATGGCCCTTCAAAAGTGGCCATTCCATAAGCAGTAATTGCTACTACCATGAATTTTAAAACATGATCCTGACGCACTCTGTCCCACGCACCTCTAAGGGTAAGTAAACCATTGAGCATACCTCCCCAAGATGGGGCAATCAGCATGATAGAAAATACCGTGCCAAGCGACTGGGCCCAGTCGGGTAGGGAAGTGTACAATAAATGGTGAGGACCTGCCCAAATGTAAATGAAGATAAGCGCCCAGAAATGGATAATAGATAATTTATAAGAATAAACGGGTCGGTTTGCTGCCTTGGGCAGAAAATAATACATAAGGCCCAGATAGGGGGTGGTCAGGAAAAACGCCACGGCATTGTGTCCATACCACCATTGAATGAGTGCGTCTTGAACACCGGCAAAAACACCATACGATTTCCATAAACTTACCGGGATTTCCAGATTATTGACTACATGTAAAACCGTAATGGTTATCCAGGTGGCTATATAAAACCAGATAGCCACATAAAGGTGGTTTTCTCTTCGTTTAATCAAGGTGCCAATCAGATTCATACCAAATGCAATCCAAACCACAGCTATGGCTAAGTCGATAGGCCATTCTAATTCTGCATATTCCTTGGCACTCGTGAAGCCTAAAGGTAGCGTTATAGCAGCAGCAACAATAATTAATTGCCAGCCCCAAAAATGGAATTGACTTAAGAAATTACTAAACATCCTCGCCTTCAAAAGTCGTTGCAGGGAGTAATATACCCCCATGTAAATGCCATTTCCAACAAAGGCAAAAATGGCTGCATTGGTGTGTAATGGTCGTATTCTGCCGTAGGTTATTTCGGCAATGCCTAAATTAAGTGCTGGATAAATTAATTGAAAAGCAGCGATTAAACCTACTAGCATGCCAACAATGCCCCAAATAATGGTTGCAATAGCGAAATTTCTGACAATTTTGTTGTCATAATAAAAAGTTTCTAAGTTTGCCATACTCATTCTTCTTGTGATAAATCTTTTGGTTTCTTATCTTCCCAAAGCATGCGAATCGATGGGGTGTGATCGTCTTCATATTGCCCATTTTTTACAGCCCAAAAAAAGGCTGCCAAAAACAATAAGGCCAGAATTAAACTGAGGAAAATCAAAACTAAAATGATACGCATGCCTTTGAAATTTTCCGAAAATTAAAAGGATTGCCGTGACATTATTATGACATTAATCTAATGAACTGGTGATATTAGTCATCATCATAAACTTCTTTTTTTAGGTAAACTTTTTACAGTTTTCGCGCAAAAATAGTAGTAGTACTTAGCCCCCATATTACGACCGTTATGGAGCTGGTTGGCATGAGAATGGCCGCCACAACGGGCGATAAGGTGCCCTGTACGGCAAAATATAGTCCTATGGCATTGTAAATCAGAGCAAAGCCGTAAGCCAGGTAAACTAATTTTTTACTTTTTATGGCATACGACAAATAGGCTGCCAGTTTATCTAACTTGCTGGCTGCCAGGATAGCATCGGAGGCAGGAGTGAAATTATTTTGATTTTCCGAAATGACCATGCCAAAATTTGCTTGTCGTAGAGCACCCGCATCATTTAGTCCGTCACCCAACATAAATACCTTCCGTCCTTTTAATTGCAATACTTTAATAAAGGCTAATTTATCGGTCGGCGTCTGTTTGAAATACATGTTTTCAATAGGTATATTGAAATATTGACTTAAATTATCCTTCTCATTATCATTATCGCCAGATAAAATATAGGTTTCACCTTTACTTTTTGCCCAGTTCATGAATGGTGCTGCACCTTCACGCCAGGTCCTTTGATAAGAAAGATAACCCGTGTAGGTACCATCTATTTCAATGAACACATTTCCTTTTTCTCGATCTTCCACTGGAACTTGTATCCATTGTGATGATCCTATGTTGATTTTATGATGGTCTATGACCGCCTTTAACCCTTTGCCAATTTTTTCCTCCCAGCCAGTCATTTTCAATTTTTGAACATTACCCTGGTAAAAAAAATCATAAATCGTCTTACTTACTGGGTGAGTGGAAGAGGAGGAAAGATTTAAAATAAGTTTTCGCTCATAAACCGATAGTTTCTTGCCTACATATTTACTTTGTTGAATCTGAGAGGAAGTGATAGTACCCGTTTTGTCAAAAACAAAGGTGTCAATATTGGAAATGGCTTCAACGGCGGCTACATTTTTTATAAAAAAATGCTTTTTCCCTAAAATTCTGAGCACATTCCCATAAGTAAAAGGTACAGATAAGGCAACGGCGCAGGGACAGGCAACAATCAAAACTGCGGTAAATGCATTGAGAGCGATAGACTTATCTATTGAATACCAGTATATTAGGGTTAAAATAGCTATGGTGAATAAAGTAAAGGTAAAGTATTTTGAAATTTGTCCGGTGAGTTGTACCCTTACATTGTTTCCTTCTTTTTGAAAAGCGGGATCATTCCACAGTTGCGTTAAATAACTTTGTGAAACAGATTCACTAAGAAATATAGAACCTTCCTGACCATTCCATTTGCCGCCGGCATATACTTTTTCTCCTTTTATAACAGGAATTAAAGCAGCTTCACCACTTACAAAACTATAATCAATAGAAGTGGAGGTACCATTCAACAGCCCATCGGCAGGAATTAAGTCACCATTTTTCAATAGAATTTCATCCCCTTTTTTTAATTTGGGCAATGAAATGTTTTCTAATCCTTCAGCCGTTATTTTGGTTGTAGCAATGGGAAAATAAGATTGATAATCGCGGTCGAACGCAATTTGCTTGTAAGTTCTTTCCTGGAACCATTTGCCTGCCAGAAGGAAAAATAAAAAGCCTGCGAGACTGTCCATATAACCGGAGCCTGTTTGCGAAATGATTTCATAAGCACTTCTGACAAAAAGAGTGGTTGCGCCCACAACAATAGGTATATCTAAGTTATAGTCCCTGATTTTCAATCCTTTCCAGGCAGAAATAAAATAATCTCGGGCACTGTAAAATAGGACAGGAATGCCTAAACTTAAGTTTAAATAACCTAATACCAATACTATTGATGGATCAGAATCACGAGATAGTCCTAAATATTCAGGAAAACTAAAAAGCATGCTGTTCCCGAAGGCAAAACCCGCCACTCCGATTTGATAAATAAGATCGTTGGAAAGTCTGGAGGATTGTTTTTTTTGTGCTTTATCTAATCGAATGAGAGGAGGATAACCTATCTTATCTAATAATTCAGCTAGCTGTCTCAGGGAAATAACAGATTCTTTAAAGGAAATATGAATTTCCTTTTCAATAAAATGAACGGTTGAATTTAATATTCCTTCATTAAGACGTGGCAGATTTTCCAATAACCAGATACAGGCGGCACAATGAATGGTTGGTAAGTCAAATCGTACCCGGCTAACATTGGGGCTTCTGAAAAAAAGGATTTGGTTTTGTAAATCAACATCATCCAGATATTCAAAATGTTGATTTTCCTTATCTTTTAAACTTTTTAAGGCTAAATCAGCTGAGGAATAATAAGCACATAGATTATTCTTATCTAAAATTTGATAGACTGTTTGACAACCTTCACAACAGAAAGAATGAATGGCATCAGTTATAGGTAAACAAAGCTCTCCACAATGGGCACATTTAGCCTCTGCAAAAATATTAGCTGTGTTAATATTGTTTAAATTAACTTGTTTTTCGGTCTGAAATAGCGTCATATACCTACATTTTAGGGTAAATGTAGGGAGGAAAGTAAAAAATAAGGGGTGACGAAAGTCACCCCTTAAGAGAAATTTTTATTATTTAAACTTATAAAAAGATCAATAAATTTTATCCCAGTTTTTAAGCATTAAATAGCCACCTAATATGGCTAAAAGAGATGAAATAATAGCAGGTATGGTATTTCCATAAATCCAGTATCCTGTTGCAAATAAGGCGGCATAAACTATGACGCATCCAAGAAACATACCTAAAATCTGATTTGGAAGTTTGCCGGGAACAATTTCGCTGGAGTCAAGTTCTCCAGAAGCTATACCTTTTTCTATGACTGGTTTCCAACCACCTGGTGCTGGCTGTATTAAACGGAAAAAACGAAGTAAGGTTTCTTGTGATGCAGGAGCTGTTGCTAATGTCACAAATATCCAGGAAGCAGTAGTGATTCCCACGCCAGTTATTAATTTTATGTGCTCAGGCATAGGATTTTCCACGCCTAACTCAAAGTAAAGAGCCAAAAAGAAGGATACAAACATGGCAGTTATTTCACTATATGCGTTAATTCTCCACCAAAACCATCGAAGGATAAAAATAAGACCAGTACCCGCACCAATTTGTAACAATATATTGAAAGCCTGAAGGGCATTTTCCAATGCCAATGCCAATAAAGCGGCTAAAATCATTAATACAACGGTTGAAATTCTTCCCACATTGACAAGCTCATTTTGAGGGGCATCAGGTCTGATAAATCGCTTGTAAAAATCATTTACCACGTAGCTGGAACCCCAGTTTAAATGCGTAGAAATAGTGGACATGAAAGCGGAAAGCAATGCTGCGATAAGCAGGCCAATCAGTCCTGCAGGTAATAAATTAAGCATGGCAGAAAAAGCCAGGTCATTTTTCACCACTTTTGGATCAATATGAGGAAAGGCAGCTTGCAAAGAAGCAATATCAGGAAAAACGATTAAACTAGCCAAAGCAATTAAAATCCAAGGCCAGGGGCGTAAAGCATAATGTGCTATATTAAAAAATAAGGTAGCCGTAACCGCGTTTTTTTCGTCTTTAGCTGATAACATCCTTTGGGCAATATAACCTCCACCGCCAGGTTCAGCACCTGGGTACCAGACACTCCACCATTGAACGGCTAAAGGCATAAGGAACAATGGTATAAGTTGGGATGAGTCAGAAAAATCAGGTAAAAAATTTAACTTTCCAACCACATTTGGGTGTGCTAACATCTTACTTAATCCACCAACTTCTGGTAAATTTACAATATATATAGCTGCTACGACCATGCCAATCATGGCGAGCACAAATTGAAAAAAGTCGGTAAGTACCACTCCTTTTAGTCCTCCTATGGAAGTATAAATAACTGTAATGATTGAAGTTATAAGGAGCGTTTCAACGGGTTCCAAATCGAGCATAACACCACCGATTTTTATGGCAGCCAGAGAAACAGTGGCCATAATCATAACGTTGAAGAATACACCTAAATAGATTGCTCTGAAGCCACGAAGAAATGCAGCTGGTTTTCCACTGTATCTAAGTTCATAAAATTCTAAATCTGTTAAAACGCCAGACCTTCGCCAAAGTCTTGCATAAACAAAGACCGTTAGCATACCCGTTAGTAAAAAAGCCCACCAGGACCAGTTTCCTGCCACGCCATTGGTTCTAACCAAATCTGTAACTAAATTTGGTGTGTCAGCAGAAAAGGTGGTAGCCACCATAGAAACACCTAAAAGCCACCATGACATATCTCTCCCAGAAAGAAAAAATTCGGAATAACTTTTTCCTGCTCCCCGGGAGGCATAAATTCCAATAAATAAGGTGACGGCAAAAAAGGCAACGATGATGCCCCAATCCAATGTAGATAAATTCATGAAAAATGCTTTTTAATCAAAAAATTAATAGATTCGTATTTCATCCAAAAATAACCAGCCTTGATTTCCAGCACCTGATTTTGATGCCGGAATTATGCCAATAGCTGGAATTTTCAGCCCTAGAAATTGCGATTTTATTTTGCAGGGTATATCAACGGATATCACTTTTTCTTCCTTATTTTGAGTGATTAACGTTTCACAAGCTTTATTAAAGGTGGTTCCATCCTCTGAACTCAATAGGGTAGCTCCAGAGGGCAAATAAATCCATGATTCTGGATCGTAATATAATTTAAACTGTACACCCTTTATTTTTTGCTTTTCAGTCCAGCTTAATTTGAAGTTAAAGTCCTCTCCAGGGGTAATACCTTGCCATTCCCCATCATTAAACTGGTCTTTTTTACCGGAAATTCCATTGATAAGTCCTCTTTCACCTGCGCCTTTATAAGTCCTTGAAGGTGTTGTGGAGGCTAACACTTTAGCTTGTAATCCTTTATGAGGTAAAAAATCAATAGATACCGGACTTCCTTTTGCTTGGTTTTGTATAAATGATTGGGATGTAACAACTGTTTTTTGTGTTAAAAGTAATGGATTTACATAAACTGCCGATTTATCATTAGGTGCTGTTCCGTCAAGCGTATATCTTATTTCTCCCCAGGGAACTAAGGGTGAAAGCGTTACCTCCAAACCTTCATTTTTTGAGCTTAAAGTAGGCTTAATCTCAAAAAGATGATTGGCAAAATCAATATTTTTAGTTTTCCAATAGTCAATGTGTTTATTGAGGCGTACGGCAAAGGGTAAAAATTCTTTTTTTGCAACAGGCGTCCAAAGTACTTCTGAAAGAGCAAGCATACGGGTGTAGGCCATGTATCTGAGCTTTGGCAGGGTAGAAATATATTCTGTCCAGATATTTCCTTGCCCTCCTAATATATGTTTGTGGGTTTCTGCTGGTAATTCGTCAGGAATTGGGTCGAAAGAATATACTTTTTCTACCGTTAATTTACCGCCAATAGCTAAGGGTTCGCCCGGTGCATCAGACTGATAATAGTCAAAATAGCAAAAAGTATTTGGACTCATAATCACATCATGACCTAAATGGGCTGCTTCAATACCGCCTTTGATTCCTCGCCAGGACATAACCGTTGCGTCAGGAGCGAGACCACCTTCGAGTATTTCATCCCAGCCAATGAGTTTTTTTCCTTTTGTTTTTAGGAAAGCCTCCATCCGTTTTATAAAATAACTCTGCAAAGCATCTTCATCTTTAAGTCCCTCCCGTTTCATAACTGACTGAGCTAAAGCACTTTCTTTCCATTGCTTTTTAGGACACTCATCTCCGCCGATATGAATATATGGACTGGGAAACAAAGGGATTATTTCTGTGAGAACATCTTCAAGGAATTTAAAAGTAGCCTCCGACGGACAATAAACATCTTCTTTTACACCCCAATCTCTTGGCACTTCTAAGTCCTTTCCTGTACAGCCAAGTTCAGGATAGGCTGCAATAGCTGCTGTAGCATGACCTGGCATTTCAATTTCTGGTATGACGGTTATATTTCTCTCCGCTGCATAAGCGACGATTTCTCTAATGTCTGCTTTGGTATAATACCCACCGTGTTTTTCCCCATCATATACGCGGGGCTTTTGATTGTGATGACCTATGACTGTTTCTGATCTCCAGGCAGATTTGGACATTAACTTTGGATATTTTTCGATCTCTACACGCCATCCCTGGTCTTCTGTCAAATGCCAGTGGAAGGTATTAAATTTATAAGCCGCCATTATATCTAATAATTCTTTAATATAAGACATAGGTTGAAAATATCGGCCTGCGTCTAACATAATACCTCTGTAACCGAATCTTGGCTGATCTGTGATGGTTTGACAAGGGAGGGTTATACTTCCATTTGTTAAGGGTTGATGCTGAAGTAACTGGATTAAACTTTGCATGCCATAAAACAATCCTTTTTCGTCATTCCCTGTTAAAAAGATCTTGTTTGTGGTTATTTTTAATTCATAACCTTCAGATAAACCATTGTTTGCGACAGAAAACAAAATTTCATTTTGTACACCCTTTGAATTTAGCGTAGCTTGTTTTTGCTTTAAATAGTTGTTTAAATAAGCTGGAATAACAATGTTTTTGTCTGCATTTATATTTGTTCCACCTGAAAAATAAAAGAAGCCAGGGGCAGAAATGACCTGAGAGGGAAGGGGAATGATGTCTTGACCTACCAGTGAATGGTAAGTCATAAATGGTAAAAATAATGTTATGATTACCTGTTGTAGTATTGCTTTCATTGCGTAATTAGCGTGCTTTTGAAATTTTATCGTACCAATATACGCAAAGTAAAATAAACTAGGAAATATTTTGTAAGGTGAGAACTAAATGACTGCTTTTTTGTTTCTGACCTCACGTTCACCCAAATGATCAAATCCATTCTGTCGTTCAAACTGAATCATTTTTTCAGGTCTGAAATTTAAAATGAGGGCACGACGACGAAAGGAGGTTCCATTTCCTCTGGAATAATGAATAGTTCGACCATCATGAAAGGTAGCATCACCAGCGCTGAGGGGAACAGAAATGGCTTCCTCTTCGTTCGCTTCACATTGAAGGGCTCCTTTCAGACCAGTTTGTGAATGTCTCCTTATTTCCTCATGATGTGAACCGGGCACAAACCACATACAACCATTTTCCTTGAACACATCGTCCAATGCAATCCAGCAGGTAGCTGCTCTTTTGTCCTCCATATCAATCCAGTAGGCTTCATCTTGATGCCAAGGTGTAGGGGTATTGGTGTTAGGAGATTTATCTATTAACATATCAAAATCTAACGCCATGTCCTCACCCAAGAGTGTTTGCGCCATTTGAAGTGCTTTGGCATACACTTTAAATTTAGATAAAGGTGGGTGAAAAAAAGAAGGACGCATTATTTGGGTAATCTTTTCCTTTTTTTGAAAAGGGTCTGTCAGGCCGCTTAAATCGGACCGCGCATTACCTACATTTATTATATCATGAAGGAAAAGGTCATACATGTCTCTTACGTCTAACAACTCCTGACCATTCAAAAGGTTGTTAGATATAAGGTATCCATTTTCAGAAAAAAAAGACTTATCCAATGTAATAACGACGTTAAAAGTTAAATTTCCAGCGACGGAAAGCCTCCATCGCTTCGTATTCTGCAAAGCCCATAGCATGATAGGTGTCAGCGGTTGCTTTATTTCTTTCTTCTGCCCTTTGCCAAAATTCGCGGGGATCATTTCCTGCAAAAGGAGGGGTATCTTTTTGCGATTGGTGCATAAAAATGGCTTTTCTCTTTCTAACTAATTCCTGGGGACTTAACGGCACGGCCATTTCAATTTCTTCCACTGGCCATTCATGCCAGGCTCCGCGATAAAGCCATAGCCAGCAATCAGAAATCCAACTTTCTTTTTTCAAGGATTCCATGGCCAGTAAAATAACATCGAGACATACTTTATGGGTACCATGAGGATCGGCGAGATCACCTGCGGCAAATATTTGATGAGGTTCAATATTTTTTATGAAGGCGGCAGTCTGATGTACATCTGCGTCAGAAAGAGGGCTCTTTTTAGTAGCGCCTGTTTCATAAAAAGGTAAATCCATAAAATGTATATTAGAATCGCTTAAGCCGCAAAAACGTGCACCTGCACTGGCTTCACCCCTTCTGATTAATCCTTTTACCTGACGGATACCAGGGTGATCTTTCTCGCCTGGTTTTTTAGCGGCCAAAATCGCTTTTAAGTGCTCATATTCCGCAATTTTTTGATGAATATCTTCATTCATCTCCCCTTTTGCCAACATATCAATGGTAAACGATAAAAAGCGGAAAGCATCATGGTCATGAACGGCAATATTTCCGGAAGTTTGATAGGCCACATGCACTTCATGCCCCTGATCGACAAGGCGAAGGAAGGTACCCCCCATAGAAATCACATCATCATCGGGATGAGGACTGAAAATAATAACCCTTTTTTTAGATGGATTTGCTCTTTCTGGTCTGGTACTATCGTCAGCATCAGGTTTTCCACCTGGCCAGCCGGAAATAGTGTGCTGTAATCGATTGAAAACAACAATATTTATCTCGTAAGCGGTTGCATATTCAACTAATAAATCACTCAATCCGTGTAATTTATAATCTTCTGCCGTTAATTTTAAAATAGGCTTATTAGATTGAAGGGAAAGCCAGACGACGGCTTTACAAATGAGGTCTGGTGTCCAGTTACATAATGCCACCAACCAGGGGGTTTTAAATCTGGTCAGGTTTTCAGCTGCTGGTTGATCTATAAAAAATTCAGTATTTTTATGACGTTGTAAGAGGCTGGCGGGTAAATCATTGGTGATAGAATCTTCCACTGCTTTTTGTACGATGCTTGCTTTTCCTAAACCCCAAGCACAAAGTAGAATTTTTTTCGAGTTCATGACGGTTTTTAGACCAAGCGTAATGGCCCGATAGGGTACATTTTCCTCTGCCCCAAAATCATTTGACGCGTCGATTCTGGTAGTTGCATCCAGGCGAACCAGACGGGTAGGTGAATTTTCGAAAGAGCCGGGTTCATTAAATCCAATATGGCCATTTCTTCCAATGCCAAGCAGTTGTATGTCGATACCACCTAATGCACTGATTTTCTCATCATACGCTGTACAATAAGCTTCCACTTCTTCCAAAGGAAGGGTACCATCGGGGATATAAATATTTTCAGGTAAAATATCTATATGGTCAAATAAATGAAACTTCATGAAAGCCACATAGCTTTGAGAAGCGTCAGGCTGCATGGGATAATATTCATCGAGATTGAAAGAAATGACATTTTTAAAACTAAGTCCTTCCTCTTTATGCATTCTTACGAGTTCCTTATAAACCTGGACCGGAGAATTTCCTGTCGAAAGACCTAACAAAATATTTTCTCCTTTTGCTGCCTTTTCTTTAATGGCTTGTGCAATAACCTGAGCAATATGAATGGAACCTTTCCTGGCGTCTTGCCAAATAGATGTTTTAATCTTTTCTACGTCCCTGAACTGATATTTGATGACACTCATTATGTAGGTAGGTTAAGGTTTTTAAAATTTTTAACAAAGATAAATATTTTACCATGAAATAATATCATTCATTATTACCCCTTTTTACATGAAACCTGATTTACTTTGGCTACATTTGAAAATTGGAAAATTTGACCAAATAATTAAATTAGAGGGTTTATGTCTGATATAAAATTAAAATCTTTCACCATTAAGGGTTACAAAACAATTAAGGCTATTGAGAATTTTGAACCAAAATCCATAAATATATTAATTGGCCCAAATGGTGCTGGAAAAAGTAACTTTTTTTCTTTTTTTAAGGTTTTATCATGGATGCTTAACGCTGATGGTAAATTACAGGAGCATGTAGCCTTCTTGGGTGGAGCCAACGATATTTTACATGACGGTGCTGAAATGACAAAAAGTATTGATGGCCATATTGTACTTGAAACTAAGACTGAATATATAGAATATATTTTTAGTTTGATGTTTGCAAAACCTGATAAATTGATTTTTAAAGAGGAAAAGTATGCTACTTCTGCTAAAGGAAGTGAAAAAAATGTAAAATGGATAAATTTTGGTGTGGGGCACGAAGAAGCAAAGCTCCCGGAAGTAGAAACTTATCATGGAAAAATAATACTACACCTTTTAAGACAATTAATTGTTTATCAGTTTCATAACACTAGTGATACAGCACCAATGAGGCTAAAATGTTCTCAGACAGAAAGCCGTTGGTTAAAACAAAACGGGGAAAATTTAGCGGGATTTTTATTTAAATTACAAGAATCAGAAAAGCCATATTATCTTAGAATAGTTAAGTATATCAGGCTAGTATTACCTTTCTTTGATGATTTTATATTGTATCCAGAGTTTGGTCAGATTTTGTTGCGATGGAAAGAAAAGGGAACGAATAAGGAATTTAATGCTGGCCAGGCTTCGGACGGTATGCTTCGTACTATGGCTCTAATAAGTTTGTTAGCACAAAATCCAAAGGACCTGCCTGCCGTACTTTTTCTTGATGAGCCTGAGTTGGGGCTTCACCCGAGTGCCATAGATGCTGTCGCAGGTTTAATTAAAGCGGCATCTTCTTACTGTCAGGTGTTTGTTGCTACTCAATCTATCAGTTTAGTAAATAATTTTGTATTGGATGATTTAGTTGTTATTGATAGAAAGGGTAGAAATTCAGCATATCACAGACCAGATGTTGCTAATCTTCAAGTATATCTGGATGAATTTTCCACAGGACAGATTTGGGAGAAAAACATAATAGGAGGTCGTCCATGAAGAACTTACAAATTGTAGTTGAAGGTAGTTCGGAGGAAGCCTTTGTAAATGATGTTTTAGTGAAGCATTTTGCTTCATTAAATATTTTTATTTCCGCCCGTAAAATAAAAACGGGTTGGGATAGATTAAACAATAAACCCGCTAAAGGTGGTTTGTTAAAATATAGCCTATTTAAAAAAGATGTATTGCGTTGGATAGAATCTGATAATGGAAGACCTAATACATTTTACTCAAGTTTCATTGATTTATATGCATTTCCAACGGATTCAGAAAGTCCATATACCCGGGAAATTCAAAACATAATTAATCCATATCTAAAAATTTCCGCTTTAGAATCAGCTATTGGTCTCGATATTAATCATCTTACTTTTATCCCTTATGTCCAATTACACGAATTTGAAGCTTTAATTCTTGTTGAACCTGATAGATTGTTAACAATGTATCCAGGTGATAAAAAAGGAATACAAGAATTGAAACGTAACATACATGGTATTAACCCTGAAGAAATTAATGAATTACCACAATCGTCGCCTTCAAAACGTATTATCATGTATTTGCCAAATTATAAGGTGCAAAAAGCCCAGGTTGGACCACTAGTAGCAGAAGATATTGGTTTAAATTTGTTAAGAGAAAAATGTCCACATTTTAATGAGTGGATTACCAAATTGGAAAATATTTAACTAAAGTTTCGGAGCAGATTAAGCGACATTTTTACTTGGACACTTTAAAAATTTAAATTGGATTTGCACCAATTTTTCAATGCTATTTTCATTTTCGGCTAGCTTGCTTAGGAATATTTCCCAGTCAACACCCATTTTAGCAAATATTTGCAGATAGCTTAATTCAATGATTTGCCACAGCTTTTCTAGCAAGGTGATTTTTAATAATTCAGTTTTAAAATCTATGAAAACTTCGCCACTTCTGAAACTTTAGTTGATAATATTTAAAATGAATGATATTTAAAGATTAAAAATTTGAGAATTTTCTGTCTTTAAAAATGAAGAATGGAACGGCTACAGAGGTTAGATAAACTGGATTCTGTTTTGCATTTCCATTAAAACATTCCCATGGAGCGCCAAAATTCCCCCCTTTTCTAAAATCTCCTTCGCGCAAATCTTGTATATATTCTGATGCTAATTTTTTTGCTACATCATGATCTACATAAGCTAACGCTTTACAAACCCAGCCAACAGGAGTTCCCCAATAAGCACCATTCTGATAGGTATCTTTGGGTACGAGGCTTTTTTCCCAGGATGAATTTTCGTTAAAATCATCTGACGTCAAAACATGTCGAATATTACCTTTTTGAGATAATGCCCCGGATAAATATCCCTTTAGAAGATATTTTGCCGCTTTTAGCCGATTATTTCCACCCAAAACGCCAATATATATAGCCAGAGAGGTTGCCCAGACATCTGCTTGTGCACTCGTTCCAGTACTGGCAAGAAGCATTCCATCTTGGTTGATAAACGTTTTTATAATCGATTTTTTAATTTTTGCAGCTTCATTTTTATAAAATAATGCTTTTTCATTAACCCCCATTTCCCTAAATAAATAAGCTAACTGCGAAGAAGCCTGATATTTTAAAAGGGATGCAAAACACAATTTACCACTGATATAGATGGCATCGCGGAAGCCAAAATCTACCCCTCTGTTTTCGTCGGTCACCTCAATGAGTCCAGTAATGGAATCTGTGGGAGGCATTTTATAGGCTAATTCAAGTCGGTCAATTAATGTAACGCCATTTATATTCTCATTTAAAGAGTGTAATGCAGAAAAAGATTGAACGTAGTGAAAAGCCATTTGTATAAAAAAGAACTGATCACAAAAAGGAGGCTGCATCCCCCATTTTTTTTCTCCCTGGTTTTCATAACTGTAGGTGCCTGGGAAATAAATCGGTTTTCCATCATCTATCCGAATATGATCTGCGACGGCGCCTTTGGGAATAAAAGATCCCCATTTTGTATATTTAAATTCGTTTGATTGTGTCTTTGCAGTTAATAGTAGCATGTGTTTTTGTTCCTCCCGCGTAACAAAACCGCTTTGTATGGACATTGCATAATCACGAATCCAAAAGGCGGGATAAGAATTTCTGCCCCCAGGTCGAATCAATACCCCTCCAGTCTGATTTGGGCCAAAGTCATCAGAAATCAATTGGTTTGGATAAATGCGGGAAGAATCCATCACATCTTTTACCATTTGTTCCAGAAAAGCTACATCAGATGGAGCTAGAAAGTCGTTTTTTTGACCCTGAATTAGCGTATTTGTAAGGATCAATAATAAAAATGGCAAAAGAAATTTTTTAAATTTCATCTCACTTCAAATATTTCTCAAAAAATGCATTCATTTTCTTTTGCATATATTGATTCGGTCGCTGCGCAATATCCATCGCATGAGGCCAAAGAGGGAGTTTGTAATATTCAGAGGGAACACCGAGGCGGTCAAGACGCGCTTTTAAAGTGTCAGATTGACTTTGTGGTAAAAGATTATCGGAAGTTCCTTGAAAAATGAGGGTAGGGGGCAGTCCTTTGCGAAGATATTTTGCTGGCGAGGCCTCCCAGTATAAATCAGGTCTTTCTTTGAAAGAATGACCTATAAAACCAGTAACAAGCTCCTGATTTTGAGCATAAGGCGTCGTCATATCAACTGGACCGTAGATATCAACGACACATTTAATTTTATAAGGCGGACTATTAAGGTAGGTACTATCCAGTGGAATTGCGGGTTTCTTAAAATCGTAGCTGGTCATCAAAACAAGGTGACCACCAGCTGATCCGCCAATCATGGCAACATGTTCTGGGTCATAGCCATATTTTTTATGGTTATTAAATAGAAAATGCATGGCATCGGAAACATCCTGAACACAAGCCGGATAAATGCTGTCATTTTTCAAGGTATAAGAAACGGAAGCTGTGATGTACCCTTTTTTTGCAAAATCGACCAGATAAACCAGATAATCAGATCGTTTGCCACTTTTCCAACCGCCACCATGGACAAAAACTAAAAGAGGAGCTGGTTCTTTAAGATCTCGACGCTTATATATATCGAGTTGGAGCGATCGGTCATTTACCTTTTTATATTCGATATTTTTAATTTCCTCTATAGATTTTGGAATTTCTGGTTCAAGGTTTGCAAGTTTTTCAAGACCCACGGCAATCGCGAGGTAATCGAGTACTTCGAAATGATAGGCGATGGGTGCTTTTTCTGGGAACAAAAATCCTATGGTTCTAGGTAGCAGCATTACAAAAATAAAGGCTGCGATAATGTATAGGAATATTTTGAAAATTTTCATCATTTCAGTTTTAGAACGCGAATGGTTTGAAGTGCCATCTAATGTAACATTAAATTGGCAAACTTAATATCCTTAAAATTTATGGTTTCAAAACTATGTGATGAAATGGAATACTATCCTTTTTTCCAGGAAAATTGATTTACTTTTCGGCCTATACGAATACCTAAATTGACACCTTGGTCACAATCCATCCTGAAATGAACGCCTAATGGAATCCTGGAAATAGCATTTTCATTTGCCATTTCATAAAAAGAATTAAAATGACGTGGGGCACTCCCTTCAAAATCCTGCCTGCCTTCATGGCACCGATCCATCATAGGATAATAATTTCCGAAGATATCAGTTAACACTTCAGCTGCTGCGCCACCCATGGTAGAGTGTCCGGATGGATAGGCTGGGAAATTTGGGGAAATGCCGGTTTCTTTAGTTAATGGGTTATATAAAGCGGGCTGCCAGTTTGGTCTCAGCACCTTTCGGATATAATCAACGGGTCTTTGAATATTATAAAAATATTTAGAGTACCAACAGGCTACGACACAATCATTAAGAACAATACCAACTTTTGCATTGGCATATACAGCTGTTTCAAGGTCAACATTTTCTAATTCATACACCTGATTTGCAATAGCTAACCATCGGGTAGGTGGGCTAAAAGTTAATCCAGTTAAATCGTCACTCCAGAAAAAAGCCATCCAACGTTGATCAGGTGTAGGATTATTAACGGCGGCGTAAACCTCAGCAGCTTGAACATAATAGGGAGAATTTTTTACTTCGCTGTAGGGAATTGGCGCAGGAATTAATTTATCTTCATCTTTGATTACAAAAGTTCTGGCGTACCCATAATCAGGAAACATACCTGGACCACTGGAATTAGTTTGTCTGAAGGCGCCGGGCACTGCTTGCGGTTTATAATTTCCCACATTATCCTTAAAAGGTTCAAGGTGATGATTATGTCCTACTAAATCTGTTTTTGAATATTCGAAAACGGCCTCAGCAACTTTTAACCCATATTCGTCTGAACGATTTATGGTTTCCTCACTTGCTTCATCCAGGTAATCATTTTTCAGCTTATTATAAAGGGCTGAAATTTGAATAAACCGGTTGGTGGGTATTCCTCTGGCATTCCCAAAAAAATCAGTTAATAATTTACTGTAAATGGCATTTACGACGGTAGGGTAATGATAATTGGCGGTGGGTATCTGTCGGGGAATATTCAGACCAGGGTAATTAAATCTAATGCTTTTGAAGTCTGGCATATCTGGTATGCACGCCTCGTAACAGGCTAGTCCAATGTAGGCCATTGCTCTGGGAGCCGGACAGGGTCTAAATCCTTGAGCATAACGCTCTAAATCGACAAAAACATGATTCCATTGTTGAATAACCTCACTGTTGTATTCTTTTATTAATTTGGCGGAGACAAAATCTGTCTGTTCTTTTTTACATCCTGAAAAAGTAAAAAAGACGGCAAAAAACAAAAGGTAAAAGGGATTTGAAATGAGTCTGGGCGTAGATATTTTCATAAAGATTTTATTAAGTTTTGGCAAAAATATATAGAACCTATAAGACTATAAAAAAACGGACACTTTAATGTTTTTATGGAAACTATAAAGAAAATATAAGGAAAATTTAAATGATATTTATAAGTATTTAAATGTTATATATATTATAAATTATTATTATTTATTTCCATCTAATTGTTTGTTAAAGTTGTTTTATAGCGTATTTATTTATCATTTTTTAGTTAATTTATTTCCTATTGAAAATGAATATTTTGGCGAGAGAATGTAGTGTAGATTCTAAAACCAATAAAAGAGCAAGAGATACACCACAGCTTTGATTTATCAGGAAATCACTAATTAATTAGAATTTATAAGGGTAATTTGTATATTTGCGCCCGAACTGCTTCCTGTAGTTTGGGGTCCCGTAGTTCAACGGATAGAATAGGTGTTTCCTAAACACTAGATATGGGTTCGATTCCCGTCGGGACCACTCGGTTAATAATCAAAGTTTTATACATATAATTCTATATCAATTTAATGTTATTTTTTAAACCCTGCAGCAAATCCTGTAGCACTTTTTCGGGTTAGTTGTTGGAATGTCCTTCATTAAACCTTTTATAATTCCATGTTTTTCTCGCTCCAGGAAACTGTAATATAGAATAATGGATATGTTTGCTAATTTTGTCCAAACAATGAAAAGTATGAACAAATCTTTTGCTCCTAATAATTTAGCCTACCTATTTACTTTC
>JAIYCH010000033.1 GCA_027488135.1 Saprospiraceae bacterium
AATGACGATATATTAAATTAAGATTAGCAGAATCAATGCTTAAGTAACTCGATAATAGATCTGGCATGTCGTCGCTGAAAATATATCATGATTTGTTAACTTGGATATTCTAGATTAAACTTGGTTCTTGGTCATTTCTATTTTTCATTTTACTAAACAAATATGAAATTTCACCAAAAGTTCCGAGGAACTCAATTTCACCGGATTATACATTGGAATACTTATTTGGCTTTTGGCAAGGGATTTAGCCGTTATAATTTAAACTATATGCTATTTTTTACCAGCATTTCCCAATTTGTGAGGAAGTTCCTCACAAATTAAGCTGGACACATTTTTGTGAATTGGTAAAGATAGATGACCCTTTAGAACGTTCTTTTTACCAGCAACAAGCAATATGCATTGAAAAATTAATCTACACGTAAAGTTTTTCGGGCAACCGCGAGGGTTACCCCTACATAGCATATAATATGATTTCTTTGTTGTCAAATATAAGTACTTCCCGTCGGATGCGATTTTCCCAGGATAATTCCAACGCACTTTTCTTCTCGAGAAATACCATATATCCTGTTTTCTTTCCTAATCTATCCAGATAACGGGCTAATGTCATACTTTCAGCTTTCTTCTTACTACATGAGACTTATCCATTCTGGTAGTTTTAAGATCTACCGTTTGCGATATTAAGAAGGTCACCGCTTCAAGTCTTTTTATCAAAGGCTGAGATAACCAATAATTTAGATCATTCTTTTTTTCATCAAATGACTTAAAGGGTGCTTTATGTAGAACTGGCGAAATATTCATAATATAAATTTAACCTAAAGTTACGAAAAACATCGGTTTAAAGGGTCAGAAATATCCCGAGCTCCGCAGGTCAATTAACCCTGGATTGATTATTAAGTTCATCCACCAAATGGGCTACCTGTTGTTTCAAATGGTCCCATTCCAACATTTTATTCTTAATGAAAGAATCTTTTTCAATACTTCCCAATACAGCTTCCATTTCTTGCTCATTTTCATACATCATCAACCTGAATGGATTGTCGAAATCCTTCTTTCTTGAACGAATAAACTGAGTTTGGAAAATCTCTATAATACCCTTGAATTGGCCTAAAATATCAACCAAAAAAGCAATATTCCATCTTTTGAATGAAGTTGCGGTCACTTCAGAAAGAGCCAACAAGGCATCCTGTTCCTTCAAGCCAGCATATTTATTGCCCTCTTCTACATAAAATTGGTGTACTTCTTCCCAACTTTGTATCTCATTCTTTTTCAATCGGTCATATAAGTCTTGGATGGAAACCTCCCGAATCAATTGGCCACCTATATTCAACCATTTATATTTTTCAAAATCATACGTTGGTAATAGTGCACAAATTTCCATCAACCTTCCGTCTATCTGAGCTTTCTGTAAAATGTGAAATAGGGCTCTTGCCCCATAAAAAATAATAGCATTAGTGTAAGCTTTGTGAGCCTCATTGATCTTTAAAATGCGAACAGGCCTTTTACCATTTTCAGCCTGCGGCAAATAGAAAGACAACTCTGACTCAATTTTAGCCGAAATTTCTTCAAACCTAAAACTTCCATCAATAATCTTTTCTATAGAAATCAATCGTTTATCTAAAAGCGTGTTCATAATAACTTCAGACAATATCAATTTGCCAAAAAACAACTCTGCTACCGTATCCGGGGCCAGATAATCAAAATCAATGGCTTGAATGGTGGCTGTTCTTTTATTCCTTTGCCCGTATTTCCAGGCATTTCGTTCTAAAGCATATTGATTATGTAAAAACCAGTAGGCTGGCAAAATACGTAATTCATTGTTATGCAAATCATTACTAACCAATGAAAAAGGTAGTTGAATATTTAATTCGGCTGGATAATCCCCTTTAACCAGAATACAATAGCTTGAAAATTTAGATGGATGTTTGATACTGACACATAGGCCAGGCCAGAAACCTCTTCCAATTTCCAATTCACCGTCTGCTGCCCTGCTATTATGATTGGAACCAATGGTTGCCCCTGCTGCCAGATTGCTTTGCCCCATTAACAAGGCCGAGCAAAGAAATGAGTTGTTGTGATGTTGTTCGTGGTTAGGAAAAATCAAAGCATTCAACACCTCGCAGCAAGAGATAGTGCTGTTAAATCCAAGGTACGAATTGATTAATCGGGCGCCATATTTTAATTGGGCATGATCTCCCAAAATGAAACGTACGGCTTTAACCCCGTAAAAAATCCTACATCCAAATCCAACAATACCATTTACAATTTCACACCCTTCGCCAATTTGAGTATGCCCCTCCGGACCGGAATGAATGGTTACATTTTTAATCTTATTGGCACCTTTTATATAAGCATTCGATCCAATCAACGCATCTTTTATACTTCTGGTATTTTTTATAATGGTATGATTGCCGATACGACCAAAGAGGCCATTTTTTCTATCAAATGCATTGTCAGTCAATTTTTTATAAGCGTCTTGGAGCGCCAAATCATGCCTGTTTCTCGTCCACAAATAAGCATCTCCGGGCAACATGCCATCGAAAGGCAATATTTTTCTGCCTTGATTTTCATTACAAAGCTCGAGCCAGATTCGTTTATCTTCCTCCTCGTCCCCTTTTAGGATTCCGTTTCCAAATCGGGCGGTTTCCGAAGTGACCAACTCATTGATGTTCAATAACATGACCTCATTACCCACCACATAATTTGCCATATAAGCCACTTGGTCGATTACTACATTATCCCCAAAATCACAATTTATAATTCTGGAACTGTAAAGTCCAACGGGCAACGACAAATCACTATAACTAAGGAAAAACCTTTGTAGGTTCCCCATTCGAATTAGTCCATAAAAAGTACAATTTCTGACCAGGGAAACATCGAAATCAGGACCGACAAAAAAATCAGACCATTGGGGACAAAAATTATTGTTCCTTTCCAATCTGATAATTTCCTCTTCCGAAAGATTTCTCAGTTCAAAGGGGTATGAAAACGCTTCATTTCTTAATTTCAAATAATCAGACGCGACCATTTTTTCGTCAACAAAAGAATAACCAAGGGATTCCAATGGTTTCTTAAAATATTTTTTTTCCATAATATTTACTCTACCGTAACACTTTTAGCTAAATTTCTTGGCTGATCCACATCTAAACCCTTCTGAATGCCCATTTCGTAGCTAAAAAGTTGCAAAACGATAACATTTAGGAAAGGAGCTAATAATTCATCCGTTGCAGGAAGAAAAAAGGTGTCCTTTGCCAGGGCAGGAACTATTTCATCTCCTTCGGTAGCTAGGGCAATAATTTTTCCCCCTCTGGCTTTAATTTCTTGAATATTAGATATAATTTTTTCGTAACAATTATCTTTTGTCGCCAAAAAAACAACGGGCAAATGCTCATCAACCAAGGCAATAGGCCCATGTTTCATTTCAGCAGCGGGATACCCTTCTGCATGGATATATGAAATTTCCTTTAATTTCAATGCCCCTTCTAAAGCGATTGGGAAATTATAACCTCTTCCTAAAAACAAGACATCGGTCGCGGCGGTATAAGATTTTACCACCGATTTTATATGGTCATGTTGTTTTAAGACCTTTTCAATAAGCCTGGGTAAACGAACCATTTCCTTACCCAAAGTCATAATCCTTTCGCTGGAAATACTATTTTTCTCCTCCGCAATACCCATAGCCAGTAACATGAGCACCCCTAACTGACCTAAAAATGTTTTGGTACTTGCCACCCCGATTTCAGGTCCAGAATGGGTATAAGCACAAGCGTCACTAATTCTGGGTATGCTACTTCCAACCACGTTAACGATACTAAAGATTAGCGCACCTTGATCTTTTGCCTTTTCCAAAGCCACTAAAGTATCTGCTGTTTCTCCACTTTGTGAAATAGCCAAAACGATGTCGCCCGGATAAATAATAGGATTACGGTAGCGAAATTCTGAAGCATATTCTACTTCCACAGGAATTCTTGCCAGTTCCTCAATCCAGTATTCTCCCAACAGCCCTGCATGCCAACTTGATCCACAGGAAACAATAATAATCCTCGGAGCCTTTTGAAACAAGGAAACCCAGGTACGAATATCCTCTGTTTTAATCAGCGTTCCTGTATCTAATTGTATGCGACCTCTGAGGCAATTAGTAAAAGATTCTGGCTGCTCATACATTTCTTTGAGCATATAATGATCAAATCCACCTTTTTCAATGGCCTTCTCTTCCATTAAAAGTTCTTGAATGACCGGCGTCACCTGTTCCCCATTAAAATCTATCACCTGAAAATCATGCCTTTTTAATAAAATGATTTCCTCGTTATTAGGATAAAAAACCTGATGGGTGTATCCTAAAAGAGGGGTTGCGTCACTGGCCAGGAAAAATTCACTTTCTCCAATACCAATGACCAGCGGACTGCCCTTTCTTGCCGCAAATAAAGTATCGGGTTCCTCAATAGACAGTAAAAGAATACAATAGGTCCCTTTAACTTGCTGTAAAGCTTGCTGCAAGGCCTTTTCGACAGATAATAAATCCTTATTTTTCAAAAATTGAATATAATTTAAAAGAACCTCCGTGTCTGTTTCACTTTTAAATTCAAATCCATTGTCAACTAATATTTGTTTCAGATAGGCATAATTTTCGATGATACCATTATGAATCATCGCCATATTTCCATCAAATGACAAATGCGGATGTGCATTTAAGTCGTTGGGAACGCCATGAGTAGCCCATCTCGTGTGACCTATGCCAATATTTCCTGCAAGTTGTTTCCCTTCGACAAATTGCTCCAGCTCTTTGACCTTTCCCTTTTTCTTAAAAAGTTGCAAGGTATCTTCCTCTAAAAGAACTACGCCAGAACTATCGTAACCCCGATATTCTAATCTTTTTAATCCTTTTAAAAGAATAGGAAAAGCCTCCTTAAACCCAATATAACCAACGATACCACACATAAATAATACTATTTAAATATTTAGTAACTTATTAAAATTTAATACAAACTTTTTAAATAAATCGAGATAAATAAAGGCAAAATTAATGAGGGTAAATCTAAACTTTATTCTGCTATTTTTAAATATAAATAAATGGGAAAAACGAGATGGTTGAAAAGGTAATCAGGTGAAAAATACCTTTTTTGCAAATTTTCCCCCAAACATAATTCAATGATTGATCTCTCCAGCAATACGATTAAGTAATATTTTCGCTTTTTCCAGGCTCCTTATATTTTCGTGTATCAACATGAGGTTCGTCGTTGACTTTTTAATTAACAAGCCCTCCTTTTTTCCGGAACCAGCTACATATTGAAGCACTTTATGAAACTGAGGAGATTCATA
>JAIYCH010000046.1 GCA_027488135.1 Saprospiraceae bacterium
CATGTCGATTTTGGTATCTCCTATCTGGGACTGCATACTGACACACAAGAGAATGCTTATATCTGTCGTATTGGAGAGCATGATGCACCACCATATTTGAAAGAAGCCTTCAATCAAGGTCTAAAATTAATGGATTTTTTAACCGATGCCTTTCAAGATGGTAAAACGGGGAATGAAGTGCTGAAAGAAGCTTTAACAAAGGCTGTAGCCGATGGACTGAAGCCTTCTATTTATAGTCATCCCATTGGCTTTCATGGACATGGTGCAGGTCCAACCATAGGGCTTTGGGACCAGCAAGATGGTGTACCAATAACGGGCGATTATCAGATTACACCTGGAACCGCCTATTCCATTGAATTAAATACCCGTGTTTTTATACCTGAATGGAATAAAGAAATAAGAATGATGATGGAGGAAGACGCTTATTTCGATGGGAAAAAGGTTTCTTATATAGACGGCCGCCAGGTAAATTATTTTCTTATTCCAAGGCCTAAAAATTCCTGGAAATAAATAAAAATGTTCACAAAAACCTGGCATTTATATAAAGATGCCTTCTCAGGTATTAACAAAGAAGTCTGGCTGTTGGCACTGGTTTCACTTATAAATAGAAGTGGCACCATGGTTGTTCCCTTTCTCACCATTTATCTGAAAAGTAAAATGGGATTCTCTTACCTGGAAATAGGAATTATAATGAGTGTATTCGGCGTGGGTTCCTTGATAGGGACTTACTCGGGTGGAATATTAACCGATAAAATTGGGTTTTATCCCGTGCTTTTTTGGTCACTTTTCCTGGGGGGGCTATCCTTCATTCTTCTTGGATTCCTAACCTCTTTTCTGTCTTGGTGTATTTCAATCACCATTTTAGGCATGGTAGGGGAGGCTTTCAGGCCTGCTATTTATACCGGATTAGCTTCCTACTCAGAAGGAACGTATCAAACCAGAGGCACTTCTCTCATTCGATTAGCTGTAAATCTGGGTATTTCGGTGGGTCCTGCCATAGGTGGATTTATTGCCTACCACATAGGTTTTGCCGGCTTGTTTTGGGCGGATGGCCTAACCTGCATTGCTGCAGCTATTTTTATGCGCATTTTTATTCCCTACAAAACGAACAAGACATCAAATCCTGTGGAAAATATACCAGTGTTGGGTTTATCTGCCTACAAAGATGTCAATTTTTTAATTTTCATAGGTTTTCTGGTCTTTACATCTTTAGGATTTATGCAATTTTTTCTGCTCATTCCCATGTATTACAAAGAGCATTTTATGCTCAATGAAAGTCAGATTGGGCTACTTTTAGCAATGAATGGAATGATGATTGTACTTTTTGAAATGCCACTGGTGCATAAACTGGAAAATAAAATACCCAAATTATTTCTTATTGCCTTAGGATCTGGCTTCCTTGGTTTATCTTTTATCTTATTGATTCCCGGATTTACAGGTTGGTGGGTTGCCGTTATTTCCTTGGTTATTTTAACTTTAGGTGAAATTTTTAATATGCCTTTTGCAAATTCCTTCGCTATGAATCAGGCGTCGGAAGGTCGAAGGGGACAATATATGGCGTTATATGCTATGGCTTATTCCATAGCTCATATTATTGCACCGGGTTTGGGTTCCTTCTTTATTGAAAACTATGGATATTCGAGTCTATGGGGCTTAAATGGTTTTTTATGTCTGGTTTCCATGGTAGGATTTTATTTTATGCAGAGACATCCACGTTTGAAATACATTTGATATGATTGCCGACATTGGAATGGATATTGAAAGGGCAAAGAACCACTTGATTGCCAACGAAATTATCGGTTTACCTACTGAAACTGTTTACGGTTTAGCTGGAAACGGATTGAAGGCTGAGGTGGTAGCTAAAATTTTTGCCATTAAAAACAGGCCTTTTTTTGATCCACTCATTTTACATATAGGTGATTATTCCCAGTTGATTTCCCTTGCAACGGAAGTACCTGAGCCAATGAAAAAGTTGGTCCAAGCTTTTTGGCCGGGGCCTCTCACCATTTTAGTACCTAAAAGCGAAATTATTCCAGATATTGTAACCTCAGGTTTGCCCAGAGTTGCCATAAGAATGCCCGATCATTCTCTTACCCTGGCTTTACTTACCTCTATCCCGTTTCCATTGGCGGCACCCAGTGCGAATCCATTTGGGTATATTAGCCCAACCATGCCTGAACACGTAGTCAAACAGCTGGGTTTGAAAATACCCTTTGTTTTAGATGGCGGAAGATGCCAGATTGGCATAGAAAGTACGATTGTTGGTATGGAAAATGATGATTTGGTTATTTACCGTCTTGGAGGGCTGAGTTTGGAAAATATTCGTACTGTGTATAAAGGAAGCATTAAAATGAATGTATCATCCTCGCATCCTGAGTCTCCGGGTATGATTTTAAGCCATTATGCACCTAAAAAACCCCTGTTTTTAGGCGATAAAGAGACCTTACTTTCAATGGGGGAGAGTAAAAATGCAGCTGTTTTGTGTTTTAAAGAAAGATGGTTGGAAATGGATACCAATAATCAGTGGGTTCTATCATCATCAGGTGATTATGAAGAATCTGCGCACAGGTTATTCTCCTTTTTAAGGGAGATGGACGAAGCAGATATTACTCATATTTTAGCAGAAAAATTGCCAGACGAAGGTCTGGGAATTGCTATAAATGATAGATTATATAGGGCATCTCAAAAATAGATGGTACTTTTTAAAACTGAATGGCTTTTTTTTCGTTCTTAGATTATTAATTTTTTAAAACTCAAATTTTACAAAATGCGTAAAAATAATTTCATTTTGTCAGCTATTTTATCAGCTGCCATTTTTTGCCTGCCTTCTTTTCTTACAGCACAAGCAAAACCTTCAAGCCCAGAATTATCTTCCTCTGCTAAAGTAGGTTCTACTGAGGTTTCTATGAAGTGGGGAGCTCCTTCAGTTAAGGGAAGAGCCATTTGGGGTGAATTAGTTCCTTTTGACAAAATCTGGCGTACTGGTGCTAATAATGCTACCTCTTTTACTGCTTCTAAAGATGTGAAAATTAATGGTAAAGCATTGGCTGCTGGTACTTATTCAGTTTTTACTATTCCTGGTAAAACGGAGTGGACTTTGATTTTCAATAAGAAAGCAGAGCAATGGGGCGCTTATGACTACAAGGACTCTGACGATGCCCTAAGAGTTACTGTTACACCTAAAATGGTGGCTGATGTAACGGAACAGTTAACATTTACTGTAAATAAAAATGGTAAAGTTTCTTTCAATTGGGAAAAACTAACCTTTGATTTTACCGTTTCTTCTGCTAAATAATTAGGTTTACACCAGGTTAAAGAAAAATAAGCGTCTGACATTACTTGTTTTGCGCTTATTTTTTTTGAATTTATGTTTACATTAGCAGCTAAATTTGAAACTATTTATTCCTTGTGATGAAAAATTTTACGCCTCGATTCTTTACCATTATTTGTTTAGTATCCTTTTTTATTCAAGGTTGCCATAATAAAGAAGCTATCTTAAATAATCTATCTCATAGATGGCTGTTAGAAAAAGGTTTTAGAAATGAAAAGGAAACAGATTCTTTGGCTGGTTTATATTTCGATTTTAATACATCAGGAGAGGTTACAACCAATTTAAATGGTCAGGACGAAAGGCTGACCTATGAACTAGAGGGGGAAGATATCATAGCATTAGCTGGAACGGAGGGTGTGTTTTTAAATATAATGGAGTTGTCAGAGACAAAACTTGTTCTTCAAACTGATATTCAAGGTTATACTTTTAAGTTTGTGTTGCTAAAAGAAAATTGATTTAATCCACCAAAACTACTGTTGAGTTATTCAACAGGATATCCCTAATGATTCTATCCGCATGATCTCTGGTGTTTTCTATAAATAGCTTACTGGTTTCCATACCCCCACACACTACACCGGCAATATAAACTCCTTTTAAGTTCGTCTCTAAAGTCGTTTCATCAAAAGTCGGCTTACACTGTATCTGGTCTTCAAATGTCAGTCCCAGATGGGCCAGAAAATTAATGTTAGGTTGGTACCCTGTCAATGCGAGGACCCAGTCATTGTCCAGGGAAATGGTTTCCTTGTCCGTTTTAATAAGTATCTCACCCGGTAATATTTCAAGGACTTCACTATTGAAATAAGCGGTAATGCTGCCTTCCTTTATCCTGTTCTCTATATTTGGTTTTATCCAGTATTTCACTCTTGGACTTATCTCAGTGCCTCTGATGACCATAGTCACCTCTCCTCCTTTTTGCCATATTTCCAACGCGGCGTCGCAAGCAGAATTTGCAGCGCCAATAATAACGACTTTCTGACGGATATAGCGGTGGGGATCATCATAATAATGCCTTACCTTAGGCAGCTCCTCTCCGGGTATATTCAGAAGTACAGGTTTGTCATAAAATCCGGTGGCAATCACTATGTTTTTACAGTCATATTCGTCTTTATTGGTTTTGACTTTATATCTAAAGTTAAAGTCAGAATTGTCATTTGGAAAAATATCCTGTACCGTTTCATAAGTATGATAATTCAATTGAAAATGTTGAATCAACCTGCGGTAATATTCTAAAGATTCTTGTCTTGTTGGTTTATCATTATGGGAAACAAAGGGGATTTGACCTATTTCCAATAACCTGGAGGTGGAGAAAAAAGTCATGTTCACGGGAAAATGAAATAATGAGTTTGTAATGACGCCTTTTTCCAAAATAAGGGCTGATAAATTTGCCTTGCCAGCTTCTATCGCGCAGTTAATTCCAGTAGGGCCTCCCCCGATAATTAGTATATCCCAAATCTTTTTCAAAGCCATTAATTTTTTGTCAAATATAAAGATTTAGAAAAGAGAAAGCGGCAATTTAAATATCTTTACCCTCAAATAGTTTTCTAATGCACACCCTCGATGAACTTCAGTCACTTTACGCGACCTATTTAAATGAAAACAGCTATAAAAAAGAACCTATTTCGCTGTATGAACCTGTAAATTATATTTTAAGCCTCGGTGGAAAACGGCTACGACCTTTATTTTCATTGATGGCTTTTGAGTTATATGATAACAAAGTAGAAAAAGCCCTTTGTATCGCTCATGCGGTAGAGGTTTTTCATAATTTTACTTTGGTTCATGATGATATTATGGATCAAGCTGAAATGAGGCGGGGGAAATTAACTGTCCATGCCAAATATGGAGTGAATACGGGTATTCTCTCGGGTGATGTGATGTTGATTCTGGCTTACGAATCATTGCTCCGCTTTAAAGTTCCGGCCAGCATTCCTAGTCTGATTAATATTTTCAATCAATTTGCCAGGGAAGTTTGTGAAGGTCAGGAAATGGATATGTTATTTGAATCATCTTCGGAAGTAACGCTTGCAGCGTATGAAAAAATGATTTCCCTGAAAACGGCCGTTCTACTTGCTGGCGCACTAAAAATGGGGGCCATTGCTGCAGGTGCTACGGAAAGTGATGCCTTAAAATTATACGATTTTGGTCTTAATATTGGCGTTGCCTTCCAAATTCAGGATGATTATTTAGATACTTTCGGTTCCCAGGCTCAAGTTGGTAAACAAATAGGTGGTGATATTATTCAAAACAAAAAAACTTTCCTCATTCTGAAAGCCTTAGATTTAGCGAGCCAACATCAGAAACTAGATTTATTGGAACTTTTTAATACGGAAAATGACCTCTTACCTCAAGAAAAAGTAAAAAAGGTCACTGCTATTTTAACAGAATTGAATATTCCTGACGAAGCTAAACGTAGAAAGCAATATTACTTTGAAAAAGGAATGAAGTCTTTAGAGGAAGTTCAGGTGATGGCAGAAAAAAAGGAATTATTAAGAAAGGTAGCCTTCCAGTTATTAGAACGAGAAAATTAAGGGTTGAAAAGGCTTATTTCTGCACTTTTTTTAGCCATTCAAACGTCGATGAATCTGTAAAATAAACAGAATACCAACCTTGTTTTTCATGTGGCGGATCGCCAATATAATCATCGCCCGCTTGCCAAAAAGTTTCTGGCTGACGAGGTCTCCCTTCTCCTCCAATAGCCCAGAAATTCATTCCTCGATAGGGTGAATCAGGGTTTCCTAAGGTTGTTTCATACAAGAATTGATAGAATTTGTTTCTCATATTTACCTCTGCGCTAGCCTCATAACTTCCACCATCTCGTGCCAATCCAAATTCTTCAAGTACGATAGGTTTAAGCACAGATTTTGATACCCCGGCATTTTTTTCCAAATAGGCTTTTGATTTTATTTTGGTAGTCTCAAAAGATTCGTCTGGATTTTTAGGAGCATACCAACCCCAGTTTTCCGGCCATAAGTGAACGGTGAGGTAATCTATATTTTTTAAAGCAGCTGTTTTCTTGTAGGTTGACCCAACTAAATGATCCAAAATGCCTTCATTTCCAATACAGATAAGATGATTTTCATCTAGCTGTCGAATGAGATCACTTGATTTTTTTACCCATTTAAAATACTTTTTATCGTGACCAAATTCTCGTGGCTCATTGGCTAATTGCCAGGACATGATGGTAGGATCATTTACATACCATTCGTTGGTGATGGTATTTTTTCTGGAAACTAATTTTTCAATAAGGTCATAGTATAATTTTGTCGCTTTGGGAAGGGTATAAAATCTTGCTGAAAACCGCATATACGCGTCCCAACTATGCTCCTCCGGATAAGGAATTTTTTCGCCAGTAAACCAGGAAACATATTGAGCCATTCCCCCTGACCAATAAAAGAAATTATTGAGGCACAAAACGCCTTTCATGTTCCTTTTACCCATTTCAGCAAGGACAAAGTCAAGTCCCACTAAAACATCTTCGTTCCAATCACCGACAGATTCCTGTAGGGTAGGGGTTATACGAAAAGGCTCCGTTTTGGGACCTTCACCAGAAGCCATAAGGCGCAAATTCATTACGCCAGCCTCTTTTAAAAAATCCAGTTCCCTTACGATTCGTTCTTTTCCTTTTTGATCCATAGCTACGAAAGCAGCATACCAATAGTTAGCTCCTATGTAGGTATAAGCCTTGTCATTTAGCATAAAATCACCTTTTTCTGTTTGAACAAAAGAAGATTTATCTAAAGACTGTGCCGTCAGGTCAGTTAGGAAAAGAACGAAAAGAATAGGGAATAAACGCATAAACTAGTTTTTTAGGAATACGACATTGAACTTAATCTCCAGAATATCGTCTGTTTTTACCAACATAAAGGATGGTCTCTCCACTTCAAACTCGGTCATAGAAACAGGAAACCCACCATTTACATTAATTTCTTTATCTGTCAATTTATAGTCTGCTTCAAAAGTAATGTCTTTTGCTTTTCCATGGAAATTTAATTTTCCACTTATTTTTAATTTTCCATCTTTTGCCTGTTCAATGGCTGTGCTGCCAAAGGTTACTTTTGGATATTTAATAGCATCTAATACTTCCAGGGCATGACCGTCTCTACTAGAATTTTTACTGTCAAAATCAGCAACGGTGGTACTTACGGCCACTTTTTTGAAAGTTTTTGTCTCTTCATCATATATCAACAGACAATCTACCTTTTTGCTGGTTCCCGTCCAGGCATGTAAGGAATGGTTGGCACTGTAGGAAAGGAACGATTTTGTTTTATCAGCTCGTAAAGTTTGATCAGCTACCGTGGTAAAGGAGGAACTAATCATGAATCCTATGGCAAGGATAAAAAGCGAAGATATTTTCATGGTCTTATTTTTAAAATTTCATAACTAACATGGCACCAAAAAAACTACCAAAAGCGGTAAAGGCGGCAGCTCGGTGAAGCGGTTTTATTTTGGGGTCTCCAGCACTATCAGACAATAAATTGGTAGCAATCATTGCTGATAAATGAACCACTGCCAACGTCTTATGCATTTTTATACCGTTCAATCCTTTTACCTGTCTGGAAATAAGTGGGGGAGGGGTAAATAAACTGAGTCCGGCGGTGGTGAAATACGTTATATTGACGGCTGTTCCTAAACCTTCATGAAGCTCCTTTATTTTATAATCGCCGCTATATAATTTGGCACCCACAATGCCTTGAGCAACCATTCCAGCCAAGGTAGCAAAACCCAGTACCTGATGGGTGAC
>JAIYCH010000139.1 GCA_027488135.1 Saprospiraceae bacterium
AGTATTTTCCGTAATTAATCATGCTGGTGTTGGTGTTTCAGTGTGGTATTTTCCGTAATTATTGGTTTTGAATCAGGATTTACAGGATTTTCAGGATTAAAGATAACGTCGTTGGTGGGGGTGGCATCGTATTAATGAAAATGAATACCTTTTATGTGCTTTTCGCCGCTGCGATTATCGCAGCGGCGAAAAGTCCGGAAATCAAAGCATCATTTTATAATAATCTTCCGAATCAAACCAAAGGCGTTATGGTTAATCCTCGAAATCCTGAAAATCCTGATTCAAAATTAGGTTGCAGGATGAAATGATTATTTTCGGTATGGGTGAATGACATCTTAATGGCAGAATGCATCTCCCTCTTATACAAAAGTATATCTATTTATTTTAAATTATCCTTGATAAAAATGGAAGCTATAACAAATCGGAATTGATCATTTTTGTCCTAATTGATCTAAAATAGTGACTTAAAAGAGAGTTAGATTTGATTAATCTTTTTAGGTAAAATAAATAATGAAGCACATGTTTTTATTATTTCACCTAATATTTTAATTTCTTTAAGTATTAAGGTATAATACTATATCACAAGTAAAGATGGAAGCATTAGATGATTTAACCTACAAAATAATTAAATGTGCGATGTTAGTGCATAGAAGTCTTGGAAATGGATTTCAAGAAGTTATCTACCAAAGAGCGCTAGCTATTGAATTCAAAATAAATGGATTACTTTCTCAAAGAGAAATAGAGCAGGACATTTTTTATAAGTCCACAAAAATAGGAACTCGAAGAGTTGATTTTATAGTAGAAAATGACATTATTGTGGAGATAAAGGCTTTAATCTCCCTTGAAAATGTGCATTTAGCCCAAACAAAAAATTACTTAAACGCTTTTAACAAACCTACCGGACTTTTGATAAATTTTGGTGCCCCAAGCCTTCAATTTAAAAAGATTTTTAATTCCAAAGGTACGCCATGAATATGCGGTGGTGAAAATAACCATTTTACCCCGTAGCCTGGTTTTGAATCAGGATTTACAGGATTTCGAGGATTTTTAAGTATGGGCGTTGGTTGGGATGGCGCGTGCCGCAGCATATGAGTTATTTTTCCATCATCCAATCTTTTTAACTAGAGAATAGAAACCATTTTACCCCGTAGCCTGGTTTTGAATCAGGATTTACAGGATTTCGAGGATTTTTTAAAACTGAGCGTTGTTTGGGAGAGTGCGCGCCGCAGCATAAGAATTCATTTTTTATCAACCATATTTACATTTTGTATCCATATAACCATGAAGATAATCGGATTTTATCCTTTAGAATGGTTTTGAATCAGGATTTACAGGATTTTGAGGATTGAAGATAACGTCGTTGGTCGGGGTGGCATCGTTTTAATGGAAATGAATACCTTTTATGTGCTATTCGCCGCTGCGATCATCGCAGGGGCGAATAGCTCGGAAATGAAAGCACCATTTAATAATAATCTTCCGAATCAAATCAAAGGCGTTATGGTTAATCCTCGAAATCCTGAAAATCCTGATTCAAACAACTGGCTGCTGCGCGCACCATCCAAACTAAGACCCAATTCTAAAAAATCCTAAAAATCCTGTAAATCCTGATTCAAAACCAATAATACAGGACAACATCAAAGTGAAAATCACTCTTGCAACTTTCAACTATCTGCCGTCGAGTAAATTACCCAATCCGCCTAAAATACTTCCTTCGTCTTTTCCACCACCCCCTGTTTGAGGTGCAGCAGAGAAAATTCTTTGAGCCAGACGACTAAAAGGCAGCGTTTGAATCCAAACCGTTCCCGGACCTTCCAAACGAGCATAAAAAAGACCTTCCCCACCAAAGAAAATATTCCTTATCCCTTTAACCATTTCAATATCATAATGTACATCGCGGGTTAAGGCAACTAAACAACCCGTATCTACCAAAAGTGCTTCACCTAAAGCGAGTTCTTTTTTGGTTACATGACCACCCGCATGCACAAAAGCCATACCATCACCCTCCAGTTTTTGCATAATGAAACCCTCTCCACCAAACAATCCTCTCCCTAATTTTTGAGAAAATTCGATACCGACATGGACACCTTTTGCGGCACAAAGGAAAGCATCTTTTTGACAAACTATTTTACCTTCAAATTTGGATAAATCGAGTGGGATAATTTTTCCAGGATAAGGAGAAGCGAAGGAAACCCTCTTTTTTCCAGTTCCCCCATGAGTGAAAGCTGTCAAAAAAAGACTTTCGCCCGTCAGTAAACGCTTTCCTGCAGTCAAAACTTTATCCCAAATACCCCCCTTAGCCTCCTGATGGCTACCATCACCAAAAATAGTGGCCATTTTAATTTCTGAATCCATCATCATAAAACTACCTGCCTCAGCAATAACGGTTTCATAAGGATCTAATTCTATTTCGACATATTGCATTTCCTCCCCAAATATCTGATAATCAATTTCATGTGAATTCATATTGTCCAAATTTATTTTGTTAAAAAATGATTGTAAATTTACGAAATAATTAAATAATAAATAGGTTGAGAATTGCAATAAATGCCCGATTTCTCATAGAGGGTAAAATGGAGGGCATCGGTTATTCCTGTTGGGAAATCTATCGGCGGATGATTGAATTAAACCCTCAACATACATTTATTTTACTCTTTGACCGACCTTACTCCACCATATTCACGACATTTAAAAATGTGATACCGGTTGTCATATATCCTCCTGCAAGACATCCATTCTTATGGCTCATTTGGTTTGAATGGGCTGTTCCAAAAGCTTTAAGAAAATGGAAAGCTGATGTATTTTTTTCCCACGATGGCTTTACCAGTTTAAGTACCAATATACCTGTTATTCTCACGGTTCATGATTTGGCTTTTCTGGCCTTTCCCAAACAGATTCCCTTTCTTGTTTATCATTTTTATAGGATTTTCATGCCTTTGTATTTAAAGAAAGCGAACCACATTTTCACTGTTTCGAATTTTGTAAAAGAAGATATTCAGAATAAATATGGAATTAATCCATCTAAAATAAGCGTTATTTATAATGGTAGTCGAAATATAATGACGAACGATTTAGAGCCAATAAACCATAAAATACCTGCATCTTCGAACTATTTCTTTTATTACGGCGCCATTCATCCACGTAAAAATATAGCAAATGCCATAAAAGCATATAATTTATTCAGAGCTCAAAATGAGGGGCAAATTTTATTTTTATTTGCTGGCAGAATGGCGTGGAGCACTAAAGAAGTTGAAAAAACATGGAAAGAAAGTCCTTTCGCTCAGGATATCCATTTTTTAGGCTATTTATCCGACGATTCCATTTACCATTTTTTAAAGCATGCCCTAGCCCTGGTTTATATTTCTCTTCATGAAGGATTTGGTATGCCTATAATTGAAGCATTTGCCGCTGAAACACCCGTTATAACTTCAAATAATGGTGCTTTAGCTGAAATATCCGGTGAAGGTGCTCTTCTGGTTAATCCTTCAGATATAAATGATATAGCAAGGGGAATGAATGAAATTCATAAAAATACCTCGTTAAGAAGCCACTTATCTGAGGCAGGTAAAAAAGAATTAGCCCGTTTCAACTGGGATCATTCGGCCCAAATTTGTTCTCGGATAGTCACGCAGATGGCGAAAGAGGGTCATCATTAATAGTTAAGTGCTAAAAATACACTTTTCAAGATCTAAGACAACGCTTACATTTTCCGACCATATTTGTTTGAACCAGGATTTTTTTGATTTTTTTTGATTAATGATGATGTCGCTGGTTTAATTTTGAGGGTAATGGGAATGGGTGACTATATTTTACATTTCGTCGCTGCGATCATCGCATCGGCGTTGAAAAAAGCGGGAATTTTCTTTTGCATTTTATGCTGCAGCACGCACCATGTAAGTCAACGCCCAAGGCTAAAAAATCCTCGAAATCCTGAAAATCCTGATTCAAAACCAATTACAAGATAAATAACTACTAGCCTCAAAGTTAAAAAAATGAATGATAGAAACCTTTTCATTACTAAAAGGGGCAATTCTTCTCAACATTCTACCAACCCAGCTTTATTGACGCGAATCAGTGGTCTATTTTCTATAAAATTGAGAGATTCTTCCCTCCATTTTGTCTCAATCTTTATGTAATTATCTGTGAATCCGGACATTTTACCTGAAGTTTTAGACTTTTCAAATAAAATGGGACGAGACTGCCCCAGATGCTGATGATAAAAAGTCATTCTTTTTTGTTCCGACAAGCTGGTCAGCAAAGCATTCCTCCGTCTTCTTTCCTCCACAGGAATTATTTCTGCCATGGAGGCAGCAAGCGTATTATCCCTTTCGGAATAGGTAAAAACATGAAGGTAGCTCACATCAAGAGAAGAAATAAAATCATAAGTCTCCTCAAAATCGGTTTCCGTTTCACCTGGAAATCCGACAATGACATCAACACCAATGCAGGCGTGCGGCATTAATCCTTTAATTTCCGCCACTCTTTCCTGATACAATTCCCTTTTATACCTACGTTTCATCTCACGTAACTGCTTGTTATTTCCGGACTGCAATGGAATATGAAAATGAGGGGCAAACCGACGAGAATTTGCGACAAATTCAATGATTTCTGAAGTACAAAGATTTGGTTCGATGGACGAAATGCGAAATCTGGAAATCTCTTCCACCTCATCTAAAGCCCGGATGAGGTCAGCAAAAAGAGCCTCCTTCCGAGGTTTCATCCCTTCAATAACCGCCGTTCCATTTCCAAAATCACCTATATTTACGCCTGTTAATACAATTTCACGAACGCCTCTGCCCGCTATTTCCCTGGCATTGGCGACGACGTGTTCCACGGTATCACTTCTACTTTTTCCTCTCGCCTGCGGAATGGTACAAAAAGTACATTTATAGTCACAACCATCTTGAACTTTCAAAAAAGAACGGGTACGATCCCCTACAGAAAAAGCATTGACAAAATCAACGACCTCATTCACCTCACCGGCCTGAACCATCCCCTTTCCGGTCGATTTACTAAGTCCCTCAATAAAAGGGAGCATCCGAAACTTTTCAGCCGCACCCAATACCAGATCAACCCCCGGAATAGCTGCTATTTCTTCAGGTTTCAGCTGCGCATAACAACCTACTACCACTATTAAAGCTTGCTCATTTTGTTTTAATGCCTGCCGAACGACTCTACGACACTTTCTGTCGGCAAAATCAGTTACAGAACAGGTGTTAATGACATAAATATCAGCATGATCGGTAAAACGCCTCTCTTGAAAGCCAGCGGATTCAAATTGACGACCCAAAGCGGAGGTTTCTGCAAAATTTAATTTACATCCTAAAGTATGAAAAGCTACAGACTGTTGGGTTGCCATGTTTTATTTTTTAAAATTCGATAAACCGACCATATAGTCATAAACGTATTTCGATGAATTTGCCATTATTTCTGTGGCCAAATCATTTGATTCCCACCCTTTACTCAGGATAACCAACGCATATTTTCTTCCGTCGGGCAATATAATTAATGCCGAATCGTGACTATGTTTGGTAATCCAACCAGTTTTATGGGCCACAATCACCTCTTTGGGTAATAAAGCCGGGATTAATTCATTAAAATGCTGCTGCTTCAATATATCAATCATCTGAAGACAAGCCGATTCACTGATCCACTTTCCCTCTCCTATTTTCTCAAAAATCAACATAAGATCCCTGGCTGTTACCTTATTGTTCAATCCTAGGTCATACGCCTTCTGATCTTCAACACCTCTCAAAATCTGAATATTTTTTGCTCCAATTTCCCTTACATTTTGAGTCACTTTTTTAGCGTCCGCCATTTCAATTAGAATATTGGTTGCCAAATTAGAGCTATAGGTAATCATGTCATAAATCAATTGGTAAAGGGTAGTTTTTCCGCCAATCTTTCGGTACAACTGACCTTCTGAATCCTCATCTACCTCCATTTTATAAGGACTGCCATCTACAATACTTGAAAATTCATTCTTTACCAGGACAGAATCACTCAATTTCCATTTTTTTTGTTCGATTTG
>JAIYCH010000079.1 GCA_027488135.1 Saprospiraceae bacterium
AAAGGTGGTTTTTGGATAACTGCCTGATTATACGTTGGCCGGTCGGAGGTAACATTCCATGCCACCCCTGAGGTGGTTGACCATCCATGCGCTGTTCCATAACTCCCTCTGTTGTATAACCCAATTAATATCTGATTATTTACTTTTGAAAAGGCGATGTTATCGTAAAGTAATCCCTGACTCCAACGTCTGTGGCCTTCACTTGAATTGTGGTCTCCCTGACTGGTACAACGATGAAAAACAATCCCAGAAGCGGTACTCGCCCCATTTGAAACGTAAGAATGTCTTCCTTCTGTGGTATGGCACTGGGTAAATAAAATATTACTTGTGTATGCTCCCACATTAAAATTATACCTTCTTTCTCCATCTATAGTAGAATGAGGTTCCAATCCTTTAGATTGAATAACTGTTGCAAAATTAGTTCTGGTAAAATCAACGGCAGCATAGTAAAAATGAAGACCTGTAAATTGCTTAACCCACACATTTTCAGCACCATTAAAAGCAAGCGCTGACTTGGCATGCGCCTCATCAAAAACACCACTGGTTACTATATCTACCCTTAAGTTTTCAATGCCAACTTCGGTTACATTACCTGGTAAGGCCACTTTATAAATTTCTGTTTGTACAAATTCTCTGTCAAAATGGTCGAATATGGGAACATCCAGCTTTATTTTATGCTGGTTCCTGTCAATGGCAACAATGTGTCTTAAATAATACATGTCAACAGCAGTTACAGTCCAGGGCTCGTCTGTGTCTGGTCCACCAAAATCGATTCTTTTTAACCAGAAATAAGTACTTGGATGGTAAAGACCTATAGTATCACCTATTTTATAATTTTGACTGTTTTCAACCTGAATGGTTTTGGTTCCAGAGGGTAAAAAAGGACTCGTTATTTTTGTCTTAATGCCCCCAACAGCTTGCCTCCAGTCTGTTCCTGTGGAACTAAAACCAACTTCAATGACATTGCGCAAAGCGGGTACATTTCCCGTGGCCATTAGAACCGTATTTTTTAAAGTATCCTCTCCATCACCCTCACCTCTAAGCACAATGCCACTTGCCTTTATCCTTATCGTTCCAGAAATCAGATATTTACCGGCCTTCAATAATAAGGCTCCTCTAATTCCTTTTTGGTCCAATGGCAGGGCGGCCATTTCGTCCAATGCTTTTTGAATATGCTGGGTATTATCCCCTGAAATAGGTTGTATTGTTTTTTTAATACTTACCTCAGGCAGTGGAACTCCGCCACCTCTATAACCAGCATGGCTGAAATTTGGGATATAATTGTTTTCCTTATCCGCATGATACATCAATTGTCCAGAGGAATCTGGATAGATAATACTTGAATAATACGTTTGACCTAAAAGTAACATAGGTACAAAAAGAAACAGATACTTTATGATCGTTATCATTTTTAAGAATTAAATAGCTTTGAACATGCTATTTAAGCAATATTATGGAAAGGAAAATCTATAAAACAGGGTAAAAAAGTTTTAATGGAAATTTGCCTTGTATTCCGAGGGGCTTTGATTGTACTGCTTTTGAAAACACTTATTGAAATATTTTGGATCTCTAAATCCTGTCATGTAGCATACCTCACTAACGGAAAGTTTTCCCGTTTTCAACAATTGGGCGGCTCTTTTTAACCGTATTATCTTAATGAAATTTTTTGGTGTCTCTCCGGTTAAGGCTCTCATTTTATTAAAAAGGGAAGGCCGACTAACCGCCAAATCCTGTGCGAACTGATCGACAGCATATTCAGGAAAATCCATATTTTTTTCGACCAACGCTATGGCATTTTGAATCAATATTTCATCAGCTGAAGTGAAAGTGATTTCCGAAGGTTCTAAAATTTCCTTTTCCTTGAATTTCTGACGGCTAAATCCTCTGTTTTTTAAAATATTTTCAACCCGAATGAATAATTCCTTAGGGTGAAATGGTTTGGTCAAATACTCGTCGGCACCCGTTTTTAATCCCTCTATTTTAAAGGAAAAATCGGATTGAGCCGTAAGAAGAATAATGGGTATATGGCTAGTTTCGAAATTTGCTCTTAATTGATAGCTTAACTGAAAACCGTCCATACCTGGCATCATAACATCACTGATTATGAGATCCGGTTGTAATAATAAAGCCTTTTCAAATCCACTCTTCCCATCTGCTGCCCTGGAAAGGAAAATGGTCGGCGGGAAAATGGTGCTCAAATAATCTATAATTTCCTCATTATCATCAATAAGTAAAAAATGAAAGGACTGGGTATTTAGTAAAGAATCAGATTCAACCTGTACTTCTGACCAATCTTCCCAGGATGGAGATTGTTTCATTTCATTTGCTTCTTCTACCTTTCTGGTGTCTGTCCCATGTTGCTTTACGCTTATCTCTTGAGCTGCCTGATTCAAATTTATTGGAAAGGTAACTTCAAAAGATGCCCCCTTATTAGGTTCACTTGCCACCTTTATATCCCCTTTATGAAGCTTCACCATTTGTAACGAAAGTGCCAAACCAATACCTGTTCCTTCATTTTGGACGCGCAAGGAAGGATGATTATTATCCTTTTCATAGAATCTCCTGAAAATTTCGTCCTGAAATTCAGGCTCTATCCCAATACCGCTATCTCTGAATGTACAACTTACTGAATTCTCTCTCTTAGCTATGACAATAGAAATATTTCCTCCCTCGGGTGTAAACTTAAAAGCATTGGAAAGTAGATTATAAAATACTTTTTCCATTTTATCCCTGTCCATGAAAACGGTGAATGGTGAAAAATCATACGTCATCTTAAAGTCTATATGATGTAACCTCATCTCATCCTTGAATGAATCAGA
>JAIYCH010000108.1 GCA_027488135.1 Saprospiraceae bacterium
AGATCTGTTGTTAAAACAACCTTATCAGCGTTAAATATTTCTTGAAAATGCTTAGCTAATTCAATAATTGGAGCTCCCTGATAGGTTTCAACTACCATCATCTTTTTAACATTTTCCAATGGTGATATACTACCAGAAAACGCTTGTTTTATAGCATCCCAACCCTGTGGTAAATTCCAATTCCCAGGGATATTAACCGCTGGATATTTATCGTATTCCTGCCTCAATGTGCTATTTCTTTTTCTTGTGCTAAAATGGCAGCGCCTATGACACCTGCCCAATCGGGATTTTGTGCTAAAACCACTTTTACTGTAAAATGACTTAACCAGCTAGCTTTGTCTATAAAAGTCTGAAAATACTCTCTTAAATTTTCGCCATCTGTCATAACCCCTCCTCCCAATATTAAATATTCGGGATCATAAGCATAGACCAGATTTTTAAGTGTGTATGACCAAGCTTTTAGATATCTGTTGTAAATGGACTTGGCCAATGTATCACCTTCGGCAGCTGCTTTGAATAAATCCTTCATCTGAGGATTTGCGACCCTGGAAAGGCTGCTCATTTCATACGACTTTTCGGTCTCTAAAATGGACTGTAAAGCCCAACCAGATGCTAAAGATTCGGAACAACCGATATCACCGCAATTGCATTTATCCCCAAAAATATCAATAGTTTGATGACCGCCAAGATTACCAGCGAAATGGTTAAACCCTCTAAGCATGGTCCCATTTGAAAGAACCGCCGTCCCAATGCCAGTGCCAAAGGTTACCAAAACCGCATCCTTTGTTCCCTGTTCAATCCCTTCTATTTCTCCAACCAATGCTGCTCTGGCATCATTTTCAATAATAAACGGAACATTATAAAATGGATTAAACCAAGCTTCTAGATCCATATTTTTTGCATCAGGATATTTTACATAATCAGAAAGAATTTTATTCCATTTATGATCAATCAAACAAGGAAGAGCCATACCGATCCCTTCAATAGGTTCCGATGCATCAAAAGCAAAACTCAGCGCTTTAATTTCCTCTATTATCAGAGGCAAATTGGCTTCCAACGAATGATTATTCTTCACCTCAAAAACGGAGGAACTAACCATTTTTTTTTGTTTTACCAAGCCCAATTTAATTCTGGTACCACCCACATCTATACCTACAAAAGCCATAATTGGATATTAATAACCAGGATTCTGGGGTAATAAATTATTATTCAAATCAACTTCCTCCTGCGGTATGGGGAACAATTTATGAAATGCCATAGGTATAGCCTTAGATTTTGCAGCCTTCACAGCAGACTCCAATTGATTGAAACGCACCAAATCAAACCATCTTTGACCTTCGCCAACAAATTCAAGACGTCGTTCATTTAACAACCTTTCCTTAAATTGAGTATAATTCAATCCGCTTAGATTAGGCAAAATTGGCCTTTCCTTTGTACCATCAAACCTGGCTCTTTTTCTTATGGCATTAATTGCATCATAAGCTTCAGTAGTAGGGCCGTTATTTTGTTCATTAAGGGCCTCGGCATACATTAATAGAATATCGGCATAGCGTAAATAGGGAAAATCGTTTTCAGTATTTCCACCTTGCGGTTCTGTGATTTTGTCCCAATATTTTTGAATATGAGGTTCGATCGTAATTTTACCTCCATTTTTGGACGAAACCTCCGTTATCAGGGTAACTTCCCTGCGTCGGTCGAGAGGATCGTAGGCATTTAATAAGGCCTTTGTTGCCACCTGCCAGCCTTGCGCATTGATATTCGCTACAGATTCTGTAAGTTCTCTAGGAAGAAGCCGAACATTAAATTGGCCAACTTCCCAAAAGGAGATGCTATTATTTCCTGTTCCAAAGCCGACCGTAAATAAAGCTTCTTTCCCATTTGTATTTGGAATTTTAAAAGCGTCCTTAAAATCTGCCCATAAACTATATTGCCCGGACGCAATGATGTCTTTACAATAGGTTATTGCCTTAGCATAGTTTTTTTGGGTTAAAAACACCTTCGCCAAAAGACCTTTTGCAGCGCCGGAAGTAGCCCTTCCTTTGCCATTGTTTGCAGGATAAGAAACGGGTAGATTTTTTTCTGCAAATGATAAATCTGCTATCACCTGATCATAAATAGCTGCTGTTAGTGCTTTTTTAGGATAAACAGGATCTGTTATACTCAGCATCAAAGGGATATCGCCAAAAAGTCTGACCAAATCAAAATATAGTAAACCTCTGAGGAATCGTGCTTCACCTATTAGTCTGGATTTTAGTTTTTCATCTATTTTCATATCCTGAATGCCTGCAATGGCAAAATTAGCATTGCTAATTCCTTTGTACCCATTAATCCAAAAATCCCGAACGGTGCCATTGACTGGCTTATGTCTAAATTGATCTAACTCGTCTAGTTCAATGGAACCTGCCAGCCTATTTTCCATTTCATCAGAGGCCAATCCAGACATTACCCAATAACTACTATGAAAAGCACCGCCAAAGGTTGGGGCAAAACTTGTTGAGTTTAATACTGCATAAATGGAATTTACGGCAGCGATGGCGTCATTTTCTGTTTTGAAAAAATTCTCAATAAAAACCTGATCTTTTGGATCCTCTACCAGTAAATTTTTACAAGTAGGGAGTGAAATCGCCAGGATCGAAAAGACCAGTAAAATTCTGGTAGGAATAAATTTATTATATGTTAACATTAGAATGAAATTTGAATGCCAGCAAAAATGGTTCTTGACATAGGGTAGCCGCCATAATCTACGCCCTGGAGTAAACTACTTTGACCAAAAGCAAATAATTCAGGGTCAAATCCACTATATTTAGTGAAATTGTAAATATTATTAGCCGATGCATAAATCCTCAACTGATTTATACGAATCTTTTTCAACAAAGAAGCTGGTATGGTGTAACCTAACGAAATATTTTTAATACGAATAAAAGAACCAGATTCAACCTGAGCATCACTAAAAATATTTCGTTCAGAAGGATTAACTTTAGGATAGATGGTATTTGTATTTTGCGGCGTCCATCTATTGTCCCAATATTCCTTCAAAACATTTGTCTCACCATTTAAGGAACCGATTTCAAATAAATTTGCATTGATTAAATCATTGCCTGCCATACCCTGAATAAAAAAAGAGAAATCAAATCCTTTAAATCTAAAGTTATTTATAACCCCAAAAGTTACGTCGGGCATCGCCTGACCGATGGGCACTCTGTCAGCCTCGTCAATAAATCCATCGGGACTATTTGTTAAGACCCCTTTAGCATCCCTTCCATTTAGATCGACATATTTCCTGTCGCCCAAACCAGGTGTTTGACCCTTTATTTTTGCTGAAGATTTAATTTCCTCTGCTGACTGAAACAATCCAGCAGATTTATATCCATAAAAAGTTCCTATAGCCTCCCCTTTTTTCAAAATACTCCAACCTGTTGGAACATTCAGGATACCGCCAATGGGAATGTCTCTTTCGGACGCCAGCGCTGTAATTATATTTCTATTATGGGAAACATTAAAGGTCGTGCTCCAAAACAATTTGGAATCAATATTAGTGGTTGTCAATGCCAATTCCACCCCTGTATTTTTAAGTCCCCCAATATTTGTAAGGTAATATCCAAATCCAGACGTTGTTGGCAATGGAGCATAAAGTAATAAATCACGTGTTCTTTTCTGATAAACATCAAAAACAACGGAAATCTTACCATCCTTAAATTCCATGTCCAGTCCTAAATCTGCCTGATGCGTTCTCTCCCATTTCAAATCAGGATTAGGATAGCGCAAAGGTTCTTTCCCTTTATAAAATTCCGTACCATCGAAAACACCCTCTCCGAGATTACCAATGGTCGCCAATGAAGAGAAAGAGGCAATTTCCTGATTACCTATGATCCCATAACTTAATCTAACCTTAAAGGTTGAAAAGATATCCAAATCAGAGATAAAAGATTCCTTATGTAATTTATAGGCAAGGGCTGCTGAGGGAAAGAATCCATATTTATTATTAATTCCAAATTTAGAAGAACCATCCACTCTACCTGTTAAAGTAAAAAGCATCTTGTCTTTATGCGTCCAGTTCACTCTACTCAAATAGGAAATCATACCCCAGGTTGATTCTCCGTTTCCTGGAGGTTGAGGATTCAGGCCAGCTGCTATTGAATGGTAACCTGTTCTATTATCTTGAAAATCGAAAGTGAACAAGAAAATTCTTTCGCTAAAAAAGCCTTGATAAGTATTTCCAATTAAAAAATTCAATTGATTATTTCCAATAGTCTTATTATAATTCATCGTATATTCAGCTAACCAGGAGCGGCCATTAATTCTGGCCAGAACAGCTGCACCATTGGTACTTTCGCCTCTTTTCAAGAAATTTGGAACGAATCTGTTTTCACTTACTGAAAATATGTCCGCACCAAGATTTACTTTAAACTCTAATCCCTTAGCCAAGGTAAATGTAGTATTGAAATTACCAATGGTTCTGACATTCGTGGAAATATTATCTGTTTCTAAGGCATCTGCCACAGGATTTGCCAGATTTCTTCCTCTGTCATCCTGGTAGGTATATCCACCTGCGCGGGCGGAATCCAGGACAGGCAAAGAGGGAGGAAAGAGCAAAGCTGTTGTCACCGAACCAGGCAAGAGAACCCCTGTACCACTGCTTTGAGCACCTGTCAATACACCACGAGATTGAATATTACTGCTACTCAAACTTGCTCCTGCTTTTATCCATGAATTAACTTCCTGATCGATATTTATTCTAAAAGTATAGTTTTTAAAATCAGAGTTTAAAATAATGCCATCTTGTGAAACATAGCCCCCTGAAACAGCAAATCTTGTTTTTGTATTACCTCCTGACAAATTCAACTGGTAGCTATGCATTCTTGCTTGTCTGAAGATAGCTTCCTGCCAATCAGTTCCTTGCCCAATTCTTTCCGGAATAAAATAACGAACATCGACAGGTAATTTAGCGTCTGCATTAAAGGCATTCATATATTGGGCAAATTCCTGACCAGTTAACATTGGTAGTTTTTTTGTTATCGTCTGTATCCCCTGATAGGAATCAAAACTAATGCGGGAAGTACCCGCCTTACCTCTTTTTGTTGAGATAATTACTACGCCATTGGAACCTCTTGCCCCATACATTGCCGTTGCACTTGCATCTTTCAATATTTCGATAGATTCGATATCTGCCGGATTAATAGAAGCTAAACCATTCAGTGGAGAACCTGCCACGGCACCACCATTTAGCTGACCATTATCATTGGTAATTAACATACCGTCAATGACAAAAAGAGGTTCATTTCCTGCATTTATCGAACTTGTACCCCTAATTCTTATAGAGGTTTCCCCCCCGGGCCTTCCACTGACCTGAGTTACCTGAACACCGGCGGCTCTGCCTTGTAGTGCCTGATCTACAGAAATGGGCGCCAATCTGCTAATCGACTCCCCGGAAATGGAAGACACAGAACCTGTCAAATCACTCTTCTTTACCTGTCCATACGCAACAACAACGATATCATCAAGGACAGAAGCTTCCTGAAGTAAAAGCACATCGATAACATCTTTTGCTCCTACTGTCATTTCAACCGTCTCATACCCGATATACGAAAAAACCAGTATAGAACCGGTTTTTGTTTTAATTTCATACAGTCCTTTCTCGTCTGTAACAACACCTACTCCTGTTCCCTTGATAGTGATATTCACCCCAACGAGAGATTCTGAATTATCCTGACCCTTAACTGAACCAGTTATCAGACGTTCTTTTTCAGATTGTGCCCAACTACTTGACGTAAAGAAAAGTAAACATTGAAGCAATAAAACTACATTCCATTTCATAATAGCTTAATTAAATGTTGTCCATTATCGGCCAATCTCAACCGAATAAGAAATACCATCGCCCCTATAAAAAACTTGATTATACTCAACAATCTGACCATCAGAACTATAAACCGTTCTATTTCTCGTTAAAATGGGGTCGCCGGGTTTTATTTGTAAATTTTCTGCTAAATCATTGGTTGCTGCAATAGCGCTGATATCTTCCCTTGAAAGGGTCACATAAACGTTATTTTCTTCTTCCAGTACCTTGTATAATGGTCTTGTAAAATCCTGTTCAATTTGAACTTTTGTTCTGGGATGAAACCAGGATATACTCAATAACAACGGTTTTTCCTCGTCTCCTCTCAATCTGGTAATCTCAACCACTCGGGTATCAGGTTTAATATTAAAAATCTCAGCTAATTCAGGAGGCGCTTTAACCAATTTAACTTCCAACCTGTAATTGATAATTTTCCGTCCCTTTTCCTCCATTTCCTTCGTAAAGCTGAACCAATGATCCAATCGGGTCAATAGTTTTTTTCTGACAACCATGGTGCCAACGCCTTTTTTTCTAACCAGAATACCCTCCTGTACTAACTTGGCGATAGCCGTACGGACGGTATTTCTGGCGATGCCCAGTTCATTGGCAATATCTACTTCTTTCGGAAACATTAAACCACTTTGGTATTCTGGTTTCTCTACCAAAGTGCGAATAATTTTTTCCACTTGTTGATGTAAGGGTAAGGTGAGATCCGGGTCAATTCGCCATTTCATGGTATATGTTTAAACATACTGAAAATTACACTTAATTTTTGGACTTTTCTCATTTTTCGAAATAAAAAATATAAAATCCATAAAAAATAATTATTTAAAAGCTGAAAGGATCAAAATGAAAGAAATTTTTAGCGGTAGAAAGAGGAAATTGGTCTGTTCTAAAAGGAAGCAATGGTTTTCCATTCACGCCATACAATTGCCATTTGCCGGGATTATTAGCCCAGGCAAAGCGGATATATTTAGGTTTTGACACTTCTGGACTCGATAATTTTATTTTATTTTTAGACAAATAAGCATCTGCCTTTACAAATTTTCCATCTGACCCAGCAATCAAGAAAGAATGCAGTTTATCTTCTTTGGGTATATCTTTAAATGGCGTTGAAAAATGAACCATTAAAGCACCATTGGAAGTAAAAGTTGTTTTCATCCACTGAGGGGACTTTACATCCATATCAAAACCATAATCTTGCACTAAAGCATTATCTGCTAATCGTTTACCAACTGTTTCTTTATCTTTAGGATGAATATCCAGAGCATCACCAACATCGATAGCTGTAGCTAAAGAAGTAAAAGGAAGGGTCAGTGCCGAGGCCTGAGCGGCTCGTAATTCAGCCCAATTACTTGGATTTCCGAGGGTATCCTGGGGACCATAATTGGCTAATTGCACAAAATGGAAAGGCAAATTTGGTTTATTAAATAGTTTTCTCCAATCGGTAATCATTGCAGGGAAAAGAGAAGCATATTCTGCAGCTCTATCCGCATTGGATTCTCCCTGGTACCAAATAACGCCTTTAAATCTATAAGCCGACAAAGGGGCAATATTTGCATTATATAAGGCCGTGGGATGAGAAAAAACGCTCATATTGGGTACGATGGGTTTTGGAAAATCATTCGCATTTATTTTATCTCCTATTTTCATTTCCCATTTCCCAGTTAAAATAGGATTACCCCAAAAAGCATTGGTGTACATTCCACCTTTTCCACCGATATCAAAAACCCTAACTACCAATAGATTATCTTTTTCTTTAACTAGGGAAGACGGGAAAAAATAGCCTCTGAAATTTCTGGACCCGAAAGTTTCACCTATAAAAGAACCATTCAACCAAACGCGATCATAATCATCAATTTGATTTAAATTAATACTTTGTTGATCTCCCTTGATTGCACCTGGCCAGTCAAATTTTTTTCGAAACCAAACCTCACCATCGTGATCATAACCTAAATCTTCCCATAACAAAGGTACCTGAACCTCCTTCCATTCTCCAGGCATATTAGCGGACTCAAACCATTTTTCCTTCATACCTTTGGTATTCAGATAATAATCTTTATCCCATTGACTCCTGAAACGAGCCAGATCATCGAGTAATTCGCTTTTCGTTTTATTTGGTGCCATCGTTTGTTCTACAATAGACTTGAAAGCATCCAACGGTAAAAGAGATTCAGCACTCATCCACGTTTCAATGGTGGTCGCACCCAAACAACTCACCACTATACCAATAGGAACATTTAATTTAGATTGTAAGTGTTTTGCAAAATAAAAAGCGGTTCCTGATAATTGGCCGGCAGAATTTTCATTTAAATTTTGCCAACGCCCGCCTGCAATATCTCCGGACGGAATCAGATCAGTTTCAATTTGCACATTAAAAAAATGAATGGGGTAAGTTGAATTAAAATCTGATTTACTCGTCTTAATACCCAGCATATCCATCGTATATTGCATGTTAGACTGCCCCGAACATAACCAAACCTCCCCAATATAGATATCATTTAAACGCCAGGTTGTATCAGTAGAAATAGTCATTTCATAAGGTCCACCAGCTGCAAAAACGCCAATATCACATTTCCATTTTCCTGTCTCATCCGTTTTGACGACTTTATGGACATTTCTAAAATGAACTGAAACTTCTTCCCCTTTGTCAGCCCAACCCCAGATAGTAATCGCTTCATTTCTTTGTAAAACCATACCATCTTTAAAAATATGCGGCAATTTCAACATAGCAAAGACAGAAGCCGTTGAACATCCAATAAAAATCAGTAAAAAAAGAACAGATTTCTTAAAAGACCAGGGGTAAAAAATAGGTAGCTGAGGATTCATTTTATAAAAATATTTAGTATGTTTAAACATATAATCAAATCTAATGATTATCTTTAAACGAAAGATTATTTTAAATACATTTTAAAAAATAAAAAGGATGATAATTTCGAAAACGCCTAATTTTAAGGTTAACGGAATCGTTTTAATATTATTAATATTTTCATTAACCATATTATCAGCGCAGCAGAAATCTGAAAAGATTGCTTCCTCCGCACAAGATTGGAATTCCCTGTTCCAAAGAAAAAAAGGATGGTTTGGTGGAGACGGTATCTTTGCCATTCCTATGGATGGGAAAGAATATATTCAGGCAAATGATTCCACAGAAACCCTGTTTATTTTCAGCGACTCCGTTATTGGAGAAATTGGCTCGGATGGAACGCTTAAAAAGAAGGAAGATTTCAATTTCGTAAACAATGTAGTGGCTGTCTTAAAGGGAAAAGAACCCATTGCAGAAAATTTTACATTTTATTATCCAACGGATAAATCAGGAAAAAACACTTCCGTTTTTAAACCAAACACGCCAAATACAAAGCCAGGTGAATATTACTGGTTGGGCGATGGATTTGTGAACGTGGACGAGGACAGCACCCTTTATATTTTTGCTTATCGAATTACTCATATTGATCCAATCACCTCTTTTTTCGACTTTGATCAGGTGGGCGTAACCTTATTGGCTATTCCTAAAAACACGCCGCTGCCCTTTGAAAAAGGAGTTAGGCAAATAGAAACACCGCTACAATTTCCTTATGCACCAAATGTTGGGATGACGACCTTTGGAAGTGGCATCATTGTAAATACAAAAAGTGCTGGTGCGCCAAATCCTGATGGCTATATTTATGTTTTGGGAACGGGAGGACTTGAAAAAGACCTACTCGTAGCTCGTGTAAAACCGGAGTATTTTGAAAATTTTGACCAATGGACCTATTGGGATGGGGCAAAATGGAATGCAGATAAAACGAAGGTCAGAGGAGTAACCAAAGGCGTTTCCAATGAACTAAGTATGAGTCCTGCCGATAATGGCAGATGGATATTGGTGCATCAGCTATTTGGGATGACGCCTGAAGTGTCTATTCAGATGACAAAGTCAATCACAGGACCTTATTTTCCCACACGAAATGTATGGCATTGTCCAGAATTAGAGGAAGATTTAGACTATTATGCTTACAATGCAAAGGCATATCCTCATCTTTCAAAACCAGGTGAATTACTCATCAGCTATAATGTAAATTCCTTTGATTTTTTCAAAGATATATTAACGGATCCAACACATTGCCGGCCGAGGTTTATCACCATTAAGATACATTGATGCCCAATCGTTTTTGTTGAATTCACGGATGTTTATAAGGCGTCTTTGTTACATCGAAATACTGGTTAATTTTATCGGAAATTTCAGCACTGCCTGGCAGGAGATTTTGATACTCTGTGGGTAAAATGGCAGAGGTATTGTAGGTAGCTACTCCAATTGGCATTGTACTTGTTTTTAATGAGTATTCGACAATAGTTCTGTCTTTGCTTTTGCAAATAATAATCCCGATGGCTTCATTTTCGTGGGGTAATTTTACTTTATCGTTCAAAATAGAGAGATAAAACTCCATTTTGCCTTTATATTCCGGTAAAAAATCGCCAATTTTTAATTCGATGGCTATGAGACATTGCAATTGACGGTGGTACAAAAGTAAATCAATAAAATATTCTTTGTCGCTTACGGTTACTTTGTATTGATTTCCTACAAAAGTATAGAATTGTCCAAGCTCTACAAGAAAAGCGCGAATGTTTTTAATAAGCGCTTGCTCCAATTCACTTTCAGAATGTTCATCGGCAAGGTTCAAGAAATCAAAGGTATATTCATCTTTTACAGCTAAATGAGCTTGATTTTTAATCTTTTCCGATAAGGTTTCTTCAAAATTAGTTTGATTGAGTAAATACCGTTCAAACGTTTTATTTTCAATTTGATGAATTAAAACATTTTTTGTCCAGCCAAATTTTTTGGTTGAAAGAATATAAAATTGGCGTTCCTGGTTGTTTTTACATTTGTTTAAAATAACAATATGTTTTGTCCAGCTAATTTCTCCAACCAGTGGTTGGAGAAATTCAACATCTTGATATTCAGAATAAAACTGCGCCATCAACCATAAATTGGTAGTAGAAAATCCACTTATACCTGGGAATTCATTTTGTAGCTCTTTTGATAATTTAGGCACAATGGCTTTGCCCCAGTTTTCTCCTTGTTTTTCAGCAATGGATTTTCCAATTTCCCAATATAAATGAATGAGTTGCGTATTTACAACTTTTAATGCTTCGTACTGAGCTTGCCTCACTTTTTGCTTTATATCAGCAATAAAATGATATTGTAAAATCTCTATATTCATAATATTAAAGGACTGTGAAATGATTGAAGCATGTTTCTCTACTTTGCCTTTTCGAATATTGCTTTCAGCGCAGTCCTTGAAGTTAAACTATTTAATTGCCGTTTACCCTACTTATAGGAAATTAGTTTTTTATAAGGAATTTTCGTGATATGCCAACGTCCAAGATTGGTGGCGAATAAATCTGCTCTACCCTCACCTCCAAAGGCAATATTCGTTGGATTTGTCAGGGTATGCGCCTCCCAGTCGTTAATGAGGAGGGTAACTTCCTGCTGGGGTGAGATTTTATAAATGGCATTGGGCGTATAACAAGAAACCAGTAAATTTCCATCCTCATCGAAGGCTAATCCATCAGGTACCGTTTGAGGAAGAGTGGCAAATACCGATCTAATCCCAGGATTACCATCGCTTTGTATATCTATTTTTTCAATGCCTGGCAGGAAAGAACAAACGACAAACAGGGCATCTCCTTTGGGCGAAAGAGCCATTCCATTGGCAAAATTAAAGGGACCATTATGCCAGATAATTCCCTCTCCCTCCTTATTAAACTTTTGAATAGTTCCATTAATTTGCCGAAATGCTCCACTTTCCGAAACATACAAATTACCCTGATTGTCAAATACCGGATAATTTGGAATGGAAAATGAAGCACCAGGAGCACCCTTTGTAAATACAGAAAGGTTCTTAGTTTCGATGTCAAGTTTCCAGACACATTTGTTTTTGAGATCACAAATGGCTAACCAATCGTAAGAAGGGTGAAAAGCAAGACCCAGATTAAATCCACCCGTTTCTGCAAAAAGGGTAACCTTCCCAGCCTGATCTATTTGGTATATTTGCCCCGCTTCCCCACCAGCCCAAAGACTGCCATCCTTATGAAAAGCTAAGCCTTCGGGATGATCCAGTCCATCAGCAAAAATGGCACAGTCACTTACTTGAATTTCCATCATTTTAATATTTATCATTTAACAAAATGGTCGCTTTTAAGCTGGTTTTTCGACTTTCCTGAGGCTCAAGTGAGGGCCATAATCCCATTTCAATATCCTTTTCCGGATTAGCTGACCATTTATTTGTCCACGGCTCTAATGCAATCGAATAGGCTTTGCCCCACCATGGGGCGTCCAAAATGCCATATCTTTCTTGCCAGAACCAGATATAGGGAAAATTCTCTCTTTCCCAATCTAATCTAAACGTAATTTTTTTATCGGCATCGGATAGGGTATAGAAAGCATTTTCTTCAAAATCAGAAAGATATGCCAGCTCAGAATAAGGAAAATCACCTGCCTTTGGTACAATCTGAGCGTTCGTTTGTTGATTATTTACATCCATCACCATAGGCCAGTCATAGGTTTCACCGCTTTTAAAACGTCTTTTAGCAGGCATTGCCGGTTCTGCTTCGAAAGACTTGGCATTGGTAGAAACAATAGCTCCATGGGTTAAAAAAGGGAGACCAAAGGCAATATGATGTCCCCACATGTACGAAACCGTTGTAGAAGCCTCATTTGTCAGTACCTCCTCAACAAACAAAGTAGGTTCATCAAACTTTATAGTCAATATTTTTTCCACGTATAGTGGAATTCGTAGCGGCCTGTACCAACATTTGACAGAAACTTCCTCCTTTGTATTTTTCAAAATTGAATATTGCCAGCTATTCAGCCAAACTTCACCATGTTGCCCCAAAGAAGCTCCCCTATAATTTAAAGGTTGACTATTGGGCAAAATTTCTTGCCAGCCACCATAATAATAATCTTCAAACTGATTCAAGGTATCTCTGCGCTGCGAAATATATTCTCTCGGATTGTAAATTGGTTTATCCAGTTTAAGCAATAAATTGATATTTTCCTTTTTATGGGTAAATTCGAAAATATCACTTCCGCGCCCCATTAATATACCAATCTTAATCCATTTATTTTCTAAAAATACGACCGGCATATTATTTAAAGACCATTCATTTTGCAACGAACAACCCTCCATTTCGTGAAAAGAGTTTATCATAACTTATTTGTTATTAATGGATTGCATTACGCCTTTCATATAACCCAAAGCAAAAGCCATACCTGCATGCCACGGGGCGCCACAAGTCATTTCAGGCGTATGATCTGGAATCAGGACACCATCATAATCATGTTTTTTCAATATTTTCATTACCCGCACCATATCTAAATCACCTTCATCGACAAAAACCTCCTGATAAAGAGGCACTTTGCCCTTTACGTTTCGAAAATGGATATACCCTATTCTATTTAGCGGCAAATATTTTTCCAAAAAATCATATACATTTCCCTCCGTCATTTCTTGTAAAGTACCGAGGCAAAGTTCAAAGCCATTGCTTGGGCTACTGGAAATTTCCAATAGTTTTTCATATTTTGGAATACTGGTAAAAAGTCGCCCTGTATTTCTAAGACTTTCCATAGGAGGATCATCGGGATGGGCGACCAGTTTAACGCCATTTTCCTCTGCAACAGGCAACATGGTGGTTAAAAAATCGGATAAACGATCCCACATTTCGAGATATGAAACAGGAGGAAGTGAGCCTGAAAGCTGGTCATCATAGCGCATATTCCAGACCATTCCGTTAGGAATCGGAGAATGAATATCGATTTTATCCCCATCGAACCGAACGGAAGGCGCATTACCCCTACCCTCTGTAACACTCGACCAGCCCCAGACGCCAGCGAGACTAAAATAATAGCCCATAATAGGAATTCCTGCTTTTCCAACATCCTGGATAGTGCGTTTCATTTGCTCCATCTGCTTTGCTTTTAATGGGCCATCGAGCAGAATATCAAACCAATGAGCAGGATCAAAATTTTCGATGGCCTCCAGTTTCAATCCATGACTTTCAATTTTTTTTCGGAGCGAAATAAGATCATCGAGTTGCCAGGGCTTGTCCTTGTTGGGCGTTTTACCCCATCCATCGAGATAATTACGTGTCAAAGTAGGGTTATCTCCCCCCTTTACATAATCAATCAATTGGGCAACTATATGGGTAGCACCCGCCTGCTTAGCGAAATTAAAATTATTGTCGTTAAGTAAACTTTTATATAAACCGAGGCCAAGTTTCATTTTAAAATATTAGGTGTTTCAAAAAGCGACATCAAGATACTTTAAAATGAGGTTTTTTTCATCTGCAATGATTAAATTTGAGAAAATGAAAAGGCAAAAAATGAAAAGATTTGAAAATCAAGTCATTGTAATAACAGGTGGAAGTAAGGGCATTGGCTGGGCGGCCGCAGAGCAATTTTTAGCTGAAGGTGGAAAAGTAAGTATTTGGGATATACACGCACCTGAAGATGAAGAACTCGCACGATATTCGAATCGTTTACTCTGGGTAAAATGCGATGTTTCAAAAGAAAAAGATATCCAGCATGCTGTTGAAACGACCGAAAAACAATGGGGAAATATTCAGATTTTAGTATGTAGTGCAGGCATACAGCGGTATTCCACGGTCACAGAGACCAGTGAAGAAGAGTGGGATTTTGTGATGGGTATAAATCTAAAAGGCTCCTTTTTAGCAGCCAAGCATTGTATTCCCTCCATGCAGAGGCATGGAAATGGGGTAGTTATATTGATTTCAAGTGTTCAGGCATTTTATTCTCAAGATAAGGTGGCACCTTATGTTGCCTCGAAATCGGGACAAATTGGGCTCATGCGCAGTATTGCCGTTGACTATGCGCCCAACATAAGGTGCGTTGCCGTTTGTCCGGGTACTATCAATACACCTATGCTTCGAGACGCTATAAATCTTTCGCCCGATCCTGCCATTGTTCTTAAAGAATGTGAAGACATGCATTTAGTTCAGCGTATAGGAGAAGCGGAAGAAGTTTCGAAACTCATTTGCTTTTTAGCCAGTTCTGAAGCCTCCTTCATTACTGGACAATATTTTAGAATTGACGGCGGCTTAGGGGTGATGATAGCAGGATCGAAAAAATAAGGTGAAATGAAAATGCACAAGAAATTTGAGCTTCACGAGAAGCTAAAAAAAATTATTCCAATTGGGATATGTCATTTTTCAGGGTTTGGTTGTCGATGGGGCAGTATATCAAACCATAAGACAAAGGGAATAAAGTGAGTGATTTAGTTCCAGTTACACCCAAGGATATTCTTGAAAGCTTATTATTAGCTGGTCCGTCTAAACCAATTAAATATCATCTAGGGAAAATCCTTTATAAAGGATTTTATACCCTTCGAAATGACTCATCAAACAGGAGGATTTTTCTTCTAACTCTTTCAAATTGATATTATTTTTATTTCGTTTAACTTCAGCAAATAAAACTATTTTATTAAGTTCATTAATAGCTACGATATCTATTTCATTCTGATTTTTCCCATCCCAATACGGACCGATGATATTGTATTTTTTTTCCGCTTTTAACCTTTCAGTGAAATATTTTTCTAATATTTTGCCACTATAAGTGGTATAATCCCTTGAAATAATTTCTTTTAAATAATCTAAATTACCCATTTCGACAGCACTCCTGTATTTGTAAATAAAACGGAACCAAAAATTTAAAAAATTATCCACTATAGCATATTTTAATTTCCTGCTATTAGGTTTTGAAAAAATGGGTCTTACTTTTTTTATCAAGCCAAAATCCTTTTCCAGGCGGTCCAAAAATCCACCTGTTTGAATTTCCATAATAGATTCAATCTCTACCCTTGCTGTTTTCCCTGAAGCAATCAGCGACAAAATAGAAAAATAGTTTCCATATTCTTTACCAAATTCTTCAATCAAGACATGCTTTCCCTCATCTAAAAAAAGAGAATTTTCACTTAATATTAAATGCAGCATATCCGGCAATGAGAACGCCCTGGCCTGAACAAAAAGTTCTACATATTTTGCAACGCCACCTGTAAATAAATAAAAGGCCAACAAATCTTCTGAAGTAAATTGGGTAGAATAGTCGTTTAAAATAGTTTTGAGCGTTGGCAAATCAAATCCTTTCAAATGGATTCTATGGGTTGCTCTTCCAAACAGAGGCTCCTTTGCATTTTCAAAAATTTTTGCCATCAATGAATAGACGGAACCACATAAAATTAAATTGAGCTTACTGTCTTGTTTATTACTATCCCAAATATTTTGCAAATCAGAAAAAACAGCAGGATTTACCGAATAAAATTCCTGAAATTCATCTATGAACAAAGTAAAATGTCGATTTTTGGAAAGTTCCATGATAAATCCAAATAATTCTTTGAAGGTTTTCATTTCTCCAAATAATGGCATTTGTAATCTATCCTTCACTTGTTCAGTAAATTCTTCACATAATAATACTTCACTTTTTTTAGCAATAAAAAAATAAAGCATATCCTGCTTTTCTGTCGCTTTAATTATCAGACTGGTTTTCCCAATACGCCTTCTACCCACCACGAAAGTCATTTGGGCAGTATCTACTGACCTATTTTCAATGCGGTCTAATAAGGCTAATTCAGATTCCCTGTTATAAAATTTCATAATTATCGCAATTCAAATTACAGTAATGCCGGTTGCGATAATAAAAATACGATTTAAATAGGAAAGAATGGGAATAAAAGGAGATCACAGGCAATAATCACAGAATAAGTATCATTTATGTGTAAAAAATCACGTTTTGGACACTTATTTATGTATAAAGCACTTCAGCATCAACTTATAGAATGGGAAAATAAACCCAACAGACTGCTATGATACTCCCCAAAAATAGGACACCAGTTAAGACAATAAATAATACCTTTTAAAAAAAGAACCGTTCCATTTTGCCATTTGGGCTTATTCTGTTACAAGATGAATAAATATTTGCCCTTATTATGTTACATTTGATAAAAGTACCATCATGGAATTTAAAAGAAACATCGAAGATTATTTATATGAATGGAAAATAAGTCCTGTTAGAAAGCCACTTATTTTAAGAGGGGCACGCCAGGTAGGTAAGACTACTGTCATCAAAAAATTTGCTCGGTCATATGAAAATATTATTTCACTTAACTTAGAAAAGCCAGCAGATAAAAAATATTTTGAAGATTTTGATGATGTTAAAACCATATTGGAAGCTTTATTACTGGCAAAGAATATTCCGTCCCAAAAATCATCCAATACGTTACTATTTATTGATGAGATACAAGAAAGTCCAATAGCTATCCAATTACTTCGATATTTTTATGAAGAAATACCCACCCTCCATGTAATTTGTGCTGGTTCGCTCCTGGAATTTGCCATTAAAAATGTGAAAAGCTTTCCCGTCGGAAGAGTGTCCTTTTTATATTTACATCCACTGAATTTCCAGGAGTATTTAGAGGCAATCGGCAAATTTGCACTTCTTGAACAATTAAAAGTATTACCTGTAAAACAATATGCACATCATACTTTAATGGCTGTATTTCATAGATATGCCATCATTGGGGGTATGCCAGAAATCATAAAAACAGAGTTAGCAAGTAACAACCTTTCTGATTTAACCATTATTTATGAAAGTATTTGGAGTACCTATAAAAACGATGTGGAAAAATACGGGTCCAACCCTACAGACCGACAAATTATCAGACATATTATGGATACCGCTCCATTAAGTTTAGATGAACGGATAAAATTCCAGGGGTTTGGCCATTCAAATTATCGGTCAAGAGAAGTAGGGGAATCATTCAGAACATTGGATGATGCAAAAATTATAAGATTGATTTATCCTACGACCGACGTACAACCACCCATTAAAACAGATTTAAAGAAATCACCACGACTACAATTTTTAGATACTGGTTTGGTTAATTATTCTTTAGGCATACAAGCTGAAATGCTCTCGATGACAGATTTGAATAGTGCCTATAAAGGTGCAGTAATCCCTCATTTGGTGACACAAGAATTAATATCGTTACAAAGCATTACAGCACACAAACCACATTTTTGGGTTAGGGAAAAACCGCAGTCCGATGCAGAGGTAGATTTGATTTATACGTTTAAAAACCTCGTTATACCCATTGAAATAAAATCAGGAAGTATGGGTAGTTTAAAATCACTTCACCAGTTTATAGAGGCAGCTGAACATCCATACGCCATTCGAATGTATGGTGGGAATTTAAAAATAGAAAAGGCAATAACACCTAATAAAAAGCCATACCTGTTATTAAATTTACCCTATTATGCCGCCACGGTATTACCAGAATACATTGAATGGTTTCTCTCATTTGATTTGCCATCATTTTGCAAAACCCGGTAGTGAAAAGTTGCCAAATCCGGTAGTAAAAAGGTGCCAAATGCGTTAATTATGTTTATATTTAATCTTTAATTTTGCTATAAAATGAAGAAAAAGAACTATTTACCCAGATTATGTGATTTTTCATTAAATACCAATGACTTGCTTAAATTAATTTAATTAAGCACCCAATGATGCAAATGAAATGACGTTTACACCATCTTTTCGGGTATAACCCATTCCTGTTCCCGTAATGATGTTTAATGATTTTGGAGCAGGACATTTATCACTTGTAACCAATCTTGCTAATTTCAACAAATTTGCTGCGGCTTCCTCTATTTGTCCGCTGCCCAATTTAATCTCAAAGGCACACCAATCACCATTATATTTCTGCACGATACCATCTACTTCCAGTCCACTTGAATCTCGATAATGATAGACTTTGGCATCATTAGCCTGACTATAGACCCGAAGATCATGTATAACCATCGACTCAAATAAGAAACCAGCAAATGGCAGATCATTTAATAAATTTTGTTGATTTACACCTAATGCAGCAACGGCCAATGAAACATCTGTAAAATGCCGCTTGGGTGAATTTCTCAAGGTATGTGAAGATCTGATATGAATATTCCAGGCTGGCTGATCCTCCAACATCATGAGTCGGTTCAAGGCATCTAAATAATTATATATAGTGGGACGTGAAAGCCCTATACTTTCATGGGCTTTAATATCCCTTTCAAGTACTAAATTATCTACCATTGTGCTTGTATTTCGAGCCAGAGATTTCAACAAGCTTCGGACTTTCATAGGATCCCGGCGATTTTGAGACACCCTACTCATATCTACCTCTGCCAATAATTCGACATAAGCTCGATTTACTTCCAAGGCCTGATCCACCTTACTATCCATTAAACTTGGGAAGCCACCTTTGCAAATTTGCTCTATAATTAACTCAAGCTCGGTTCGTTCGTTTTGAACCTCAACAGGAAATCCCTGGAATAAATCAGCCAGTTTTATGGTAGCATCAGACATTCCCAACTCTTGCCATGACATTGTGCGCATATCAACGATGGTAAATCTACCCGCACCAGAACGCATATTGACATTTTCCTCAGGATTAGCAGAACCTGTCAAAATAAACTGGGCAGTCTTTTTTCTATCGTCCACTTCATGTCGCACCTGGTTCCAAAGCTTTGGTATCACTTGCCACTCGTCTATCAAGCGCGGTGTTTCACCTAATAATAACCGTTTAGGTGCAGTATCAAACAAAAGTTGATATTGCTCATCCCGATCGACATAAATAACACTTCGTGCAAATTGTTTAGCAGATTCCGTTTTACCGCAAGCCTTTACCCCACGAATTAAAACGGCCCCAGAGGCTTCTAATTTTCGTTGCAATTCTATGTCAGATATTCGTTTCCTATATTTCATAATTAATTGATTATTTATCAAATATACGGTTATTTTACAGATTAGAAGGGTTTTACTTTACAGATTAGAAAGATTTTACTTTACAGATTAGAAGAGTTTTACTTTACATATTATTAAACATGTCCTTAAAACTATGATTATGGAGCCAATCATGGAAAGAATATCTGGGCGGAAATTGCTTACCAAGCGACTAAAGCTAAAGGAAGCGGAACTGCTGGACATCTATGGCCGCCGCCGCAAATACTAAAATTGAATTAATAAAATGCAAAATTTGTTAATAATTGCATTTTTTCAGTGCAAAATTAGTTTATACTTTTTATGGTTATAACCATAAAAAGTATAATTTTTTTAGTATTTTTATGTTTAAAAACACAAAATGATTAGAAGGCCTTTTTATTTAAAGGAACTGGAACAGTGGATAGACAAACCGCTGGTGAAAATACTAACAGGCATAAGGAGGTCAGGTAAATCGACCATATTACTGCTCCTTAAAGAAGTTCTTGGTGAAAAGGGAATCTCTGAAAATAATATCATTGCCCTAAATTTTGAAAGTTTTACCACTGAGCATCTGAAAAACGCAACATCATTGTATGCGTATTTAGCGGGGCAGCTTACAAAGGATGAAAAGATTTATATTTTGTTGGACGAAATTCAGGAGGTCCAGGATTGGGAAAAAGTAGTTAACTCGCTATTGGTGGATTTTAACGTTGATGTTTACCTTACTGGGTCAAATTCTCATTTATTGTCGTCAGAGTTAGCTACCTATTTAGCGGGCAGATATATAGAAATACCTGTTTATACCTTGTCTTTCAAAGAATATTTACTTTTCAAAAGTGTATATCAAACTGGCGTATCAACTACAAAAGAGTCATTTGTAACCTACTTGAGAAAAGGAGGATTTCCTGTAATTCATACTGCAAGTTACGATGAAGATACTACTTATAAAGTTATTCGGGATATTTATGCCTCTGTCCTGCTACGAGATACTATACAGCGTTATAAAATTAGAGATATTGAACTTTTGGAACGGGTCACTCGCTTTGCTTTTGACAATATTGGTAATACATTTTCCGGAAAAAGTATTTCAGATTATTTTAAAAGCCAGTCGCGAAAAACGGATGTCAACACCATTTACAATTATTTGTCTGCCTTAGAGGGTGCATTTATTTTATATCGGGTATCCCGTTTTGATATCAAAGGAAAGGAAATTTTAAAGACGCAAGAAAAATTTTTTGTAAGTGACCTTTCTTTGCTCTATGCCATGTTGGGCTATCGCGATAGCATGATTGCTGGAATTTTGGAAAATGTCGTTTTTTTGGAACTTAAGCGAAGGGAATATAAAGTTTATATTGGCAAATTAGATAGCCGGGAAATTGATTTTATTGCCGAAAAACAAGGAAAAAAAATCTATGTTCAAGTTGCCTACAAATTAGAAAATGAAGCTACTGTACATCGAGAATTTAGTCCCTTATTGGCTGTTTCAGATCAATATCCAAAGTATGTAGTTACGATGGATGAATTTTGGAAAGAAGATGTGGAAGGGGTAAAACATTTGCAAATTCACGATTTTTTGTTATGTGACAGCTATTAAAAAGCGCGAATGCCATGGAAGAGGTGGAATACCATTCGCCCCTACTTTAATTTTAGACACATTTCATCAGGAGTCAAAACAACCAATTCGCTTGTTTTGAAATCCTTCGTATTTCTTGTAACAATATAATTAATTCCTGGAATAGAGGAAGCACAAATCATCTGTATTGCGTCTTCAAAGTCTTTATGAATTGAACGCAAACCCTTTTTTAGCACATCTAAATCAACAGGAACCACATCAAGAAGCGTTATAAGAGTTAACAGAATTTCTCTTAATTCCATTTCAGTAACATATTTTTTAAAATATATCGATAATAATATTAGTATCAAGAAAAACCTTTATCATAACAGGTGTTTTTTTTCAATGGCTGACCTTAATTCCTTTTCCTCGTCAAAATCTGCTGGTAATTGAACCGAACCAACTAATTTCCTGAGCTTAGGAGACAAGTCCACTTTATTATCTTCTTGCGTTATGGTCTCAAGATAATTTTCAATTAATTCGGAGAGACTACGTCCCGTTTTTTTTGCGTAAGATTTAGCCCTTTCTATAATTGCCTTTTCAACGGTCAAAGTTAGTTTACTCGTCATGATACGTATTTATTTTTCAAAAATACGTATTTTTAAATCATTTAGAAATTCTTTTTTTGGGAAATAAACCTTTGGCCCCCTTTTAAAAAAGGGTGAAGGCAATTCGCCCCTACGAACCAACGAATGATGATTAAATCTGTAAATTATTAGGCCGGGTTAGTCTCTATACGTTTTTACATATAATTTACTATTTTTGCATGTAATAACTGCAAAAGCATATAATGAAATCACTGGGAAACTTTCTCAAAGAAAAACGAAAACAAGCTGGACTAACGCAATTAGCCTTTGCAGAAAGAGCCGGCGTTGCACTAACTGTGATAAGAAAGATTGAACAAGGCAAAGGCAATTTACAATTAGAAAAAGTAAACCACGTACTTTCCATGTTCGGTCATTCCCTTGCTCCTGTAGCTAACAAAGACATTGAAAAAAATCAAATCAATGACGATGAGAACAGCTGAAGTGTTTTACCAAGACGTCAGAGCAGGTCTTTTGACTGAAACCAATGAAGGGCATTTTACTTTTCAATATGACGAACAATACGTTGTTGATTATCCCAATCAGTTTTTAACCTTCACCATGCCAGTTGTTAAATATCCATATCATGACAAGCATTTATTTTCTTTTTTTGAAGGACTCATTCCTGAGGGTTGGCTTTTAGACATTTCTAAAAGGCATTAAAAAATCAACCCAAATGATAGAATGGGTTTATTACTGGCTTGTTGCCAAAACTGTATCGGAGCAGTTAGCATAAAACCTTTAAACCAGGGCAATGAATAAGAGATATTTATACTGCTATGGGGAAATGGCAGATTTGGAGCAATCCGAATACCACGCTAAATGTAGTTTGTCTTTTTTTGGAAGTAATAAACCACCAACTTTAAAATACGCTTTAAGCGAAATGAATGAGTTGGCTAAAGAAGTGGTTACTCATCGTATTGCTCTGCCCGGTGTACAACCCAAGCTCTCCCTTTCGACTATTGATGATGTGTTAAACAAAAAAAATAACCCGAGACTTACCGTGGTGGGAACTTTAGGTGGAAATTATACGGCGCAACAACAGGTTCTCAGAATAGAAACTGCTTAAAGTTATTGTAGAAGGTTAGCTATAGATAAAGAAGCTTGTTTGCACCTCCCTTACTTTAGTAATACACATAAAAAAAGGGCGAATACCATTGGCCCCGTCGAACCATGAAATGATGTTTATGGTATTGTTTCGGTATAAAAATCCAGAAATTATTAAACTAACCAAATACAACGTTTTATACCGTTGCGGTAGGGGCGAATGGCATTCGCCCTCTCATGATACAGGTAGCTTTCCCTATTTACAGATCAAGTTATTTCCTCCATTTAAAATACAGGCGCATTCGCATCACAATTAAATGAATAGATAATTGTTGGAAATGGGTGAATGGAATAAGAAAATTAGTAATGGTTAAAATAATGTTTATAGCATTATATGGCATCTATTAAAAACAGTTGGTCTTTTATCGCTCCATTTATTTGAGTAATTTCATTACTGCCTCATTCCCTTTTACTGCATTTTTTGGCATGGGAAATGCATTATTGAATACTGCCAGTTTCTCAGGGGGAAGTACTTTTGAGGGACCTTCATCGATATTACCATCCGCATCAATCACGTTGGATAACTCTAACGATAAGTGTTTTGCCATAAATGGATACATACCCAGGCGTTTATTTGGACCATAATCATGTAGGTCTTTGGGTAAATGTACGTTTTCAATTAGACTATCTTTTTGATATAGAGCGTAAATTTTCTGCAAAAAAGGAAACTCTACTTTGGGCGTGTTTTGAGTCCAATCTGCCCCATCTGAAATCATCAACATAGGTCTGGGCGCTGTTAAAGCAGCTATTTCCACATTATTGGTTTGATAGTCAGGTCCTTTTTTATGAATCGGCATACCACTTTCACATTGACATCCACCAAAAAAATGAGCCGATACCATCACAGCAGGAACAGAGACTTTAATGCGTGAATCTAAGGCCGACAATAAAAATGTTTGGGTTCCCCCACCTGATTCACCTGTTATCCCGATACGATTTTTGTCTATCGATGGTAATTCCAATAAGAAGTCTAATGCCCGAATACTATTTATAGTTTGTAATTTTAATGAAGAAACGATGTCATGTGAACATTGCTTACTGTCTTCATAACCCAACATATCCCAGGTAAAGACTACGGCGCCCATTCGTGCCAATGTAGCGCAACGAATCTGAGTTTGATCCCTCGTACGACCAATTAAACGATTATCATGTCCATGAGGACATAAAATACCGGCGTAGGAAGCATACTTTTTTGTAGGTCTGTACAAATTCCCCGTCACATAAAACCCAGGTAAACTCTCAAAATAGACACTTTCAATGGAATAGCCATCGAAATCCATTTTACTATGAATGACCGCTTTTGAAGCTACTTTGGCCGGCATTTTTTTTAGGTCCATCCCCTCTTTAATTTGCTGGATGATTAATCTGGACCTGTCATTCCATGCCTTTCTCGAACCAGGTACATGGGTATTTAAAAACTCAGCACCTTGAGTTTCTGTGAAATATTTTCCCCGGCACAAATCTGACGGACCTGTATTATTTTCAGCCTGTGCCATTATAGGGTGAGAAAATCCAATACAAATCACAAAGGTAATCCATAAAACGATTTGATTTTTCATATCATTAGATTTTTAGTTAACCCATTAAAGTAACTGAGTTAAGTGGTCAAAATATCTCCCTGATTTAAAAGTCTACTTAATAACTAAAAAATTCTCAAAGGATAGTCCTTCTAAGTCAATACACTTTATATCCACTTTCTCGAATGATTCAGCGTAATCATTTTTTATAAAATTAATTATTATATCTAAATGATAAATAGTTTTTTTAAAATGTTTGCTTAAAGTGACACTTGCGATTTGAACCTCTAACCTTTCTCCTTTTTTAAAATTCTCACTTTACAGGTATCTCGACCTTCGTGAAAGTTGAAATAATTTTATGTATGATTTGTAAATTTTTTCATCTAGTTTGGCAAGAGACAAAAAATTATATGGATTGATTATTTCATCAACCTTACTATGAGAAAGATAGTTTGCATGAAATTTATTTACCACATGTGCATTAATCAAGTGTAACGCAGAATAAAAACATACAGTAACCTGCCAGTCCCAACAATCATCTAAACTTGTACTAATTTTTGATAAAAATCTAATATTATTTTTAGATTGTTGAATATGCTCTTTAAATGTCCCCACTTTGAATTTCTTTAAGTAAAACTTCTTTATAATGCTTAGGAACATTCAAATTATCGTCAACTTCTATAATGGTAGTAGATATATGAAACCCAAAGGTAGAAAAGGCATAGTTGACTTTTGCAGCAGATAGAATCAGCGCATCTTCAGTTAATTCGTCATCATTCTCAATTTCCGCCCAAACTAAAACTTTTGAATTGGAGAGTTCTAGTGCAACTCTGTTAGGACGAGCTTTTCTCTCCCCTAATTCTATAAAATACGAATCAACTAAATTTTTGATAAAAAAAGCAGAACTTGTTTTCCTGGCATATTTGTGCATAAAATCCTGATTCCCCATAATCATAGCCTCAAATACCTCTTTCTTTTGTCTTTCCAGCACATCAGCTTGTAAAAGTAATTGATCAACCCTCAAGTTCGAAACCATCTCGTCAAACCATTGATTGGTTTCTGGTTGATTTTCGACTTTTTCTTTTAGCATATAGTGATTTTATTAACATTTGTAAAAGTACAATGTTTTTTATTAAAATGATCTCTTTAGCAATAATCTTGATTTGACATTTATGTCCTTTTATAAAAGGGGCCGAAACAGTAGCATTTTGAAGGTTACTCCCAAATTACAGGACATTTCAATAATAGAAATGAATATACCTTTGCAAAAAGCTTCCTATGTTTTGAGGCAGACCTTACTTTGTTGCAACGAATTTTGCAAAATTTAAATATAATGAAGGAAATTGAACCATGATAGCTGGTTCGATGAGGTAGGATAAACGTATCTTAAAATTGAATCGAAAAATTTTAATGTTACATTCCTTGCGACTTAAACCAGATTTCAAGTGACATTATATTCCACAATGTTTTTTCGTCACCCGTTTTCCCCGCAAGCATGTTCTTATATTTTTTTGTTATTGTATGATGATTGTATATATCTCTATTTTTAAAATCCGAACTATTCAAAATATTTTCAAAAAAAGCTTTCATTTCATTTTTCATCCAAAAGAATTCTCCAGGGGCTAAATACCCGACTTTGTCCTTCCTCTGAATAACCTCATTGGGTACAATACCTTCCATCGCTTTTCGGTGTATGTATTTACCTAAATGCTTATGCAATTTAAATGAAGGAGGTAAAGAAAATAAAAATTCTGCTAATGTATGATCTAAAAAGGGGACCCTGCTTTCCAGAGAACTACCCATTGCATTTCTATCTTCAAAGTGAAGCAAGGTCTGTATAGACGTGGACATCATATTGTTATAAAGAAAATTAGATAATCTGTCGGTTGGAAGATCTTCAATATTGTTAAGGATACTAAAGTCATTGTAAGATGGGGAAAGCACATTTTCCTTTGAAAATGCTTCTAATTTATAAAGTGTAGACTCCTTAAGCAAAACTGAAGCCATAAGTTTGGCTATTTTACTAAAAGCTCCTCCCTGTGGCTTGTCATACAAGTAAGACGGATATTCATTGACAAATTGTTTCCATTTCCCTGCCCGAATTAAATATGCATAATAACGGTAAAACGCATGATTATATCCTCCTGCTAATTCATCATTTCCCTGCCCAGATAAAATAACAACTACCCCAGATTTTTGAATTTGCTTCATCAATAAATAGTTCACCATGGGACTAGAACCATAAATGGGATAGTCATGTATGGTCGTCATCTCCCCATAAGAAGCCATAACTTCCTCGGGTGACGCAGAATAAAACAACGGATTTACCTTAAAGGAGGAAGTCATTAAATTGATCCAATGTCTTTCATCGTACAGAGGAGCATGGGTAAAATAGGAAGAAAAGGTCTTTATCGTCTTATCTGTTAATCCAAAGGCGGTCGCCAGAATAGCTGTTGAATCGAGTCCACCACTTAGGGTAATACCCACTTCTACGTCTGAACGCATGTGCAAACGAATGGTATTTTGGAATAATTCTCTGTAAATTTCAACTGCTTCCTGAAAAGTTCCTTTAAATGAGGCAAATGTAGAGGGATCTAATTTATAATAGGGTTCTATTTTTACGCCTCCATTCTCTACAATGAGGTGATGGCCATGAGGCAATATATGGATAGCGTTATAAAACGTATTATTTGAATTAATCAGATAAGCGCCGATTTTCAAACTTTTGTAAATGACCTCTTTGTTTATATCTTTATTTATCGGATAAACGAGAAATTGTTTCACCTCAGAACCAAAAAGGAAGGTTTCCCCTTCGAAATAATAATAAAAAGGCTTTATGCCAAAACGGTCTCTGGAGCAAAATAATCTTTTCTTTTGACTGTCCCAAATAGCAAAAGACCACATACCCATGAATCTTTGCTGGCAATCTACTCCCCATGCCTGATAGGAATTTAAAATAACTTCCGTATCGGTATGAGAATTAAAAACATATCCTAAAGCCTCTAATTCAGCCCTTAATTCCAGATAATTATAAATTTCACCATTGAAGACAATCCAACAATTACCTGTAATAGATGGCATAGGCTGATGCCCTTTCGGACTCAAATCGAGAATAGATAATCTTCGGAAAGCAAAGCCCAGATTGGCACTAATCGTATTTTCAGGAGGCGCCAATTGATTTAATAATTGAGGATCGGTATCAGGACCAAAAGCATTTACAATCCTGTCAGAGGTAGTATTTATAAATAAAATACCCTCATCGTAGGGACCTCGATGCCTGATTTTCTGATTCATTTGCAACAATAAATCTGTATTAACCTGCTTACCTGATAGATGAAAAACACCTCCTATTCCGCACATTTAATTTATCCTTTTTGGTTCACATGATTCACACTCATATTCTTTTCAGTCCATTTGCTAAAATTCAATAATCTCCAGCCAGTAAAATCAAAATATCTTTTACCACTTTTCAAATCATCTATATATTTTTCAACGCCAACCTTATGAATAAATGGCAAATCATATAAACTGTTTAGCTTATTAATTAAATTAAAATCCTCCGAAAGAAGCCACTTCTTTTCAGGCGTAGCGAAGCCAATTTTATCCTTTCTATCTAATATTTCATCTGGCACTATACCACGCATGGCTTCTCTGAAAACACTTTTAGTTCTACCTTTTTGATCAATGAGGAAGGATTCAGGTAGAGAAAGTAAAAATTCTGCCATAGGAATAGTAAGAAAAGGAACTCTGCTTTCCACAGACCAATGCATACTATTTCTATCGGCGTGCCTAAGCAGAGAAATCAAATTTCCCTTTAGCATTACATGCCTTAAAGTTTCTGGAACTCGTCTTCCTATATTTTCCTTTTTTCGAGGAACCTTTTCCGGATTTACCCTACGAACACCCGAACTCTTCAGAAATGGTTCGTTTAACCAAGGAGGACAAGGATTTTTCCCATTCCATTGATGAGCCATATCTTTTAAAAAGGCAGGCGTAACGAGGCCAATAAACTGAATAACTGCGTTTTTCAATCCTCTGTCAGGCCATTTCGACCAATGGAATAAAAAGGAAATAATTTGACCATAGCGACCTTCTTCTTTTAAACTTTTTAATCTTTCCGCCGGATAACCAGAATAGCCTGCCAAAAGCTCGTCTGCTCCTTGCCCATCAAGCATGACAATGATGCCATTTTTTTTGGCCTCCTCATAAATTCGGAATTGTGCATAAATACTGGTACTACCGAAAGGTTCCCCTTGCGCCCTCAATATGTAATCTATATCTTTTTGTAAATCGGAGGAAGCAATTTTAATTTTATGGGGAATTGCATCAACAAATTCATTGACCCTGTCCACCCATTTTTCTTCACTAATAGACTCATTTTCAGCAATGAAACTAAATGTGTTGATAGGTAACTCAGGTTCCAGATAGCGCATGGCACACACTATAGCCGAAGAATCGATACCACCTGATAAGGCAGCGCCGAGGGGAACATCGCTACGCAAATGCAATCTAACACTTTCCAAAAACAAATTTCTTAGTGTCGATGTCGCCTCCTCGAAAGAAATAGAAGGATTAACTTTAATAGACGGAAACCACCAGTTTGTAAGAGTAACTGAGAATGACTCTTTCAAAGAGACCTCTAAAAAATGAGCCGGTGGTACTTGATTAATTTCTTTATAAAAAGAATTTTCATTACTGTCATAACTGCCCCAAACCAGATAATCATAAGCACTTTGATCATTGGGAGAAAGCTTAATATTGGGAAGAAGTGTTTTTAAAGCGTTTATCTCGGAAGCAAAAGCAAGTTTATTTTCATTCAAGAAATAAAAAAGAGGTTTAATCCCAAAAGCATCCCTTGCCAGGGTAAACTTCTGATTAAGAGCATCATAGATAGCAAAAGAAAACATACCCATTAATCGGGGTAAACACTCGCTCCCCCATTGCATCCAGGCATTTAAGAGCACCTCAGAATCAGAATCGGAATGAAAGACAACGTTTAGATCCATTAATTCTCTTCTCAGCTCCTTGAAATTATAAATTTCGCCATTAAAGACCAGTGCAAATCTCTCATTTTCAGATACCATGGGTTGATGACCAGCGGGAGAAAGATCGATAATAGATAACCTTCTAAAAAGCAAAAAAAGATTAGCGTCCTGATAATCTGCAGAAATCTCTGAAGCTATCGGGTTTGGAGCCAGGGTATTAAAAGCAAGAAAGCCCTCATTATCAGGGCCTCTATGCGTTAAATCCTTTAAAGCCGTTTTAAAATCGGGTAAAGAAGAAGGAGAATTTTTGGGAAAAGCGAACCCGGCTAGGCCACACATGGGAAAAGTCTGAAAGTTATTTTAATTGGAAATTCCAACGGAATATAATTTTTCAATATAAATTTCAATTTCTTTGTGAATATTAGCGCTTTCTTCCACAAATTTTCTTGCATTTTGTCCAATATATTTTTCCAGATTTTCAAAGTTCTGATAAATATAATGTAGTTTCTCTGCAATCTCGTTTGGATTATTTAAATCCACTAAAAAACCGGTTTTACCATCATCAATTAATTTTTCCAAAGAGTTAATTCTCCCACAAACGACTATTTTCCCAAGAGCCATCGCTTCTAAAATGGTAACAGGTGTTCCATCAGATGGCGCAAGAGAAATAATGACAGAAGCCTTTTCCAAAGATTTAATATGCTCCTTTTCGCTTAAAACGCCAATGGTTTTAACCCTATCCGCTATATTATATTTTTTAATCAATATATTAGCCTCCTGTAAATAATCTAAAGCCACTTTAGAATCATTCATATCTGTATTTCTAAATAATAAAGTAGCTTGATCATTTAGATTGGTTAATAAATTAAATGCATGTAATAAACCAAGTAAATTATATTCAGGTCTGCACCATCTCGGCGCATAAAATAAAAATTCTTTTGATTTTTCAGTCGTACCTAAGTTATATAAGTTTAAATCAATCCCATAGTAAGCATGTTGAATAGCTGGCAATTGGTTCGCTCCTTTTAATTTTGAAATAGTATGTATAAGTTCCTCAGAAACAGCAAATATATGTTTGGCGTACTTAATTCCCAATTGCAATATAAATCTATCCTTCCATGTTTTTTGTGCTCCTTGCTCAACTAAAAAGTCTCCTCCCCAGGCTGAAATTACATAAGGTATTTTTGAAAATAAAGCAGAAAGCAAAGACAACTTTTCTCCATACATAATAAAAATTACGTCTGGTTTAATCTCTTTTAAATGAATCAAATTTTGAATAATAATTCTAATTCCTATAAATCCCCTTTCAAAAATATTATTCCCCTTTTTAATGGGCCATTGTATAAACCTTTCTGTTGGAATAATAGAATTATTAGCCACCAAACTACTCTGATGTAGAAAATATATTTCTAATTTAGAGGAAGTCTCAAATAAGTTTAAACGATTAATAGTATGCTGTGAAATACCATTAGACAAAACTGCGACCCTAATCTTAGTTTTCATCAGATAATTTCAATTTGCTATACGAGACACATTGTTCCAAGCCTATTTCTATTGATGTTTTTGGTTTCCACCCAAAGAATGTGTCAGCTTTGTTTACATCAGCAATCACATCACTTATTTCTTGAAAACGGACTTCATTTTTAGAAAATACAGGAAGATTGGTACCTGCAATTTTTTGGATAATCCGAACCAATTCACCCACACTATATGAAACGCCAGAACCAATATTTACAATTTCAGAATTCTTAAGCTTAGCGTCAACAGCATTATTTATAAAATTTACTACATCATCAATAAAAATATAATCCCTCTTTGGATTTAAATCTAACAAGGTAATTTCTTGATTGTAAAGTACTTGATTAATGATTGTCGGAATTAAAAAATGAGCAGGTTGTCCTGGTCCATAAACATTGAATGGACGAATAATTAAGGATGGAACATTTAAATAACTGGAATAAAAAAGGCAAGCCTGTTCTGCAATATATTTTGAAAAAGCATAAGGATTATTTGGTTTAGGTAGTTCCATTTCAGAAGTTGGAACTTTATCGGGAATGCCATAGAGATAAGCACTAATAAAAATGAGAGACGAATTATTGTTTCTGCAAAATTCTAATACTCTCATGGTGCCCAGCGCATTCACTTTGAAAAATTCATCTGGATTTTGCCAGCTATCAGGCACAAACGTTGAAGCTGCTAAATGTATTACCTTATCAACTTTACCATTGAAACTGTCCAAGGTATGGGCATCAGAAATATCGCCATGTATACTAAAAAGGACATTTATTTCATGCCCTCTTTCATTTAATTCCTGACAAAGATATTTTCCGATAAATCCTGATGCACCTGTTACTAATATCCTACTCATTGATAAAAATATGTTTCATAGAGTCAAATTCATCGATAGCCTTCATATAATCGTCAGGCCTTCCAATATCGAGCCAGTAACCTTCATGTAATACGACATTAATCTTCTCATCGGTGCGAAGTAAATCGAGCACTAAATGGTCAAAACCATAATACTTATTTTCAGGAATTAATTCTAAAGCCTTTTTATTCAGGATATAAATACCCATACTTACTTCAAAAGGAATTTTTGGTTTTTCTTTAAATTCTGATAATAAACGATTTTCATTCACTTCAAGCACACCGTAATCAATATCTTGAATCCTTTTATAGGAAGAAATAGTCAATAATGCACCAGAATTCAAATGATTAGCATATAGTTCCTTAAAGGATAAATCAGTCAGAATATCCCCATTCATGACTAAAAAATCATCTGGAAGATCATTGATAAGTTTTAAGGGACCCATGGTGCCTAATGGTTCCCGCTCTAATGAAAAATCGATATTTGCGTTCCATTTTTCACCATCTCCAAAAAATGTTCTAAATAAAGCAGCCTGATGATTTATAGCCAGCGTGATATGGTTAAACCCAGCAGGCACCAATTGTTTAATAATTACCTCCAGAATAGGATAATCTCCGACAGGCATTAAGGGTTTCGGTAAAACGACGGTATATGGTCTCAACCTTGTACCTTTACCCCCAGCCAATATAACTGCTCTAAGATTAGACATTATAAATATGTGATTTGTAATTGCTTAAATTTTCAGGTTTACTAAACCACTCAATAGTTTTCGACAGCCCCTTTTTAAATCCCTCTAAGCCAGCATGATTTGGCTTCCAGCTTAACAATTCCAAAGCTTTTTTATTCTCTGCCCATAAGCGTTCTACCTCAGAGTCCTTAGGTCTGAGCCTAACATCATCCATTTCTATCGAAATATTTTTATACATTAATTCCGCAATAACTTTTGCTGTATCGCCCACAGAAATTTCAAAATTACTGCCAATATTAATCGTTTCACCTTCTATATTTTCAGCATTTAGCGCAGCAATAAAACCATCGACCGTGTCCTGCACATAATTAAAATCTCTGGTAGGATGAACTGATCCTAATTTAAGTGATTCCACACCGTTAGCTAATTGGGTAATAATGGTTGGTATTACTGCCCTTGCCGATTGTCTGGGACCATAAGTATTGAAAGGTCTAATGGTAACTATTGGTAATTCAAAGGAAGAATAAAATGAAAAAGCCAACTGATCAGCTCCAATTTTACTTGCAGAATATGGAGATTGTCCCTGCAGAGGATGCTCCTCTGTAATAGGAACGAAACGAGCTGTGCCATAGACTTCACTCGTTGAAGTATGAATAACCCTTTTTACCTTTAGTTCCTTTGCTGCCTGAAGAATATTTAAAGTACCCTTAATATTTGTATCGATGTAAGTATCGGGAGAATGATAGGAGTATGGAATAGCAATTAATGCGGCCAGATGTAATACTGCATCACAACCTTCCATTGCATTTTTCACTCCATAAGGATCTCTGATATCTCCGGCAAAAACCTCTATTTCAGACAATACCGATTTATCTAATGAATCGAGCCAGCCCCATTTATTAAAAGAATTATAAAGGACAAAAGCTTTTACCTTATACCCTTGATTCACAAGAGACTCTACAAGGTGAGAGCCAATAAAACCATCAGCGCCGGTTACAAGAATTTTTTTAAACATATTAGTATTGAAGATAGAATTCAGAAATAGGAAAATATTTTTGCAAGAATAATTTTAGCCAGTATTTTAAATCTCTTTATCCCATTTGAAAGATTAGAGGCTTTATACAAGTAAGGGATTGATTTATTGTACCCATTATTAAAAAACAACCCACTTCCAATAGAACTGTAGAGCCATAAAGGTTCAATATCCGTTTTTCTAATATATATTCTTCTGATTGCTTGGGCAGTTAATATTGTTCTCTCAGAAGTTGATAAATTTCCACCACCAAACCAATAATAAACCAATGGTTGACTGATGTGAACGAAATGACTTGTAATTTTGGAGATTCTTAGCCATAAATCAAAATCCTCCCAAGCAATATATTCCTGTCCCTCATTAAAAAAACCAACCTTATCTAATATAGATTTCCTGACCACGACAGAAGAATTACATATTGCATTTCCATTCTTCAGTAAATCAATGGTAATATTTTCTTTTAATTCCCTAACCTTAACTATTTCTTTTTCCGTTAAAGATTTTACCCTATAAAAATCAGAATAAACAAAATCAGCACCATTTTCAAGACATTCAAATGCCAATTTCAATTTATTCTCATGCCACCAATCATCAGAATCAAGAAAGGCGATATATTTCCCTTTTGCTTGAGTAATGCCGAGGTTACGGGGTACCGCAGGTTTGCCTGAATTTTGAATTTTAATATATCTGATGTTTAATTTATTGGCAAATTCATTAACCACTGATGAGGTATTGTCTGTTGAACCATCATCACAAATTAATACTTCAAAGTATTTATATATTTGATTGTTTAAGGATAATAGTGCTCTTTCTAAATCTATAGCTCTATTGTAGGTTGGAATAACAACACTAATCAATTTTAACTTTTTTAAAGCTAAACATATTTTTGATAAACATTTTTATGGAACTCATATTTAATACATCAATATTTTTTATCTTTCCAGTGCCTAAATTTAATGGTTTGTAAAATTTATATTCAAATCCAAAACTAGATACATAGCAACCATACTTATATGCACCTATTTTTTCTTTAGGTTTTAATGAAACATCATGCAATAAATCTTTTATTTCTTCTATACTTTTTGGATTGTAAGTTACATCTAACTCATTGTAAAATGAGTTATCTAGGTTAATACAAGGAATTCCAAAATAGCAAGCTTCAACTCCAATTGTTGAACCAAACACTATTGCTTTATTGATGGATTGTAATAGTTTATATGAGCTTATTACCGAATCAGCATTTATTATTGTAGTTTTTTCAGTTTTCAAAAGTTCTAGTTCAAGCATTAAATTTTCATCAGCCGCCGAATTTGGATGACATCTAATAAAAATATAATAATTGAAATTATTCCTCAGTATGTCTAAAATAAATTTAACCCCCTCAATTTGACTTTTGAAAAAAGGCCTTTTCCATGTATCATCAATGGCTAAAAATTCGTCCTCTGAAGATAAAAAAATACAAAGATTGTAATTTTTAGAATCAAATGTAGGTGGTAGTTCATTCGGATTTTGATTCTTAACAAAAGAAAACCAATCTAAATCTAACCCTTTTTTACGTGATTCGAAAAATTTAACAGCTACTGACTTTTTTACTTTAAAATTGTAATTGTTATCCCAGTATTCATTAACAAGTTTTTGAAAATTATTTAAGTCATGGGGCATAGAATTCTCAAATAACATATACTTACTAAAACTTGAACCTCTCTCATGTGTAATATATTCAATATTAAGAGCTTCACAGGCTCTTAGTAATGCTCTTGTATAACAAAATCTTCCGTTAAATATAAATACTAAATCTGGTTTTTCTTCTTTTAATGACTTAATGAAAAATTCATACAACTCTATGCCAGTTTCAAACATCTCATTTAAAATGGTGAAATATCTTGAAAAACTAATATTTGAATCTCTGAAAATTGAAATTAAACTCGATAATATGGATATTCCTATATCGTAGTTCAAGTAATAAAGTGACTTAAACTCGTTGATTGAATTAGGTATTTTTCTTTTAAAATCCCTCTTAGATAAATTTAAAGGAATTTCTTTTACTTTCTTATTTAGTAGACTTAATCCATTCTTCCTTTTTAATATACATCTTATGCATGATTGAAATTTATTATTAATATTCACATCACATCTTCTTAAGTTATGATTACAAACGTAAGATATTATATCAATATTTTGACTTTGAAAATTGTTTATTAATTCTAAATCAGTTTCAAAATGAGGAACCCAGAATAAATGCGAATGAAAAAATGCAACTTTTTTTAGGTTTTTAGCGCTCATATTTTGAAAAATAAATTAAAATTAGAATGAGGTGAATATTAGTTTTTATCACGGAGCCGTAAAATGTATAATTATCTAAAGTTTTGGAGTTGATAAAAAGCTGATTATCAGCTAAATGAAATGATAAAAAAGTTATATTTTTTATCACAACTCATTGATTTTCTGTTAGTTAAAATAAAATTTCCAACTTAGCTAAAAATACAACAGAGTAAACTTATTACAAATATCTCTGAAGTTAGTAAATATTGATTCGTTTCAAATATTTTATTAAAAACATCTAAAAACTTAAGTTAAGTCAGATAACACCGTAAGGTTATTATTTTCTTGAATTTAATGCCAATTGAGAAGTAATTTACGTCAAACAGATAGAAAATGAGATAAACAAATAAAAGAATAGTTTGAAATTCATTTTGACAGCAATAAATATGCTTATAAAATGGTAGGATAATTTGCTCCGAAACTTTAGTATCTAACTTATTAATATTAGATATAGAAGAATATTGAAAATTTAAATTGGGATTAAAGGATTTTTTATTTTATAAAAAATTTGTCGCCCATTTCAAATTTTTAAACCCATTTAGAACAAAATCTTTTCGTAATAAATTTTGAGATTTCATATCTACCAATCTTGCCCTAGTTATAAACCAAAGTCCAAAATTTATTCGAAGCTTAATAGTGTCATTTCATTTGCAAATTTAATTGGATTGTCACTATAGCTTAAAGTACAACCGCAAATAATTGCATCAAATATATCATTCATAAAGTTTGTGTTATGCATATCACCTATTTGAATATATGGCGAATAAGAAATTAAATCAAGACCAATTATATTATTAAAGCCATTACCCATTAAGTTAAAAATATCTTCCTCATTTCTTGGACCAATGACTAAAATGCGAGAATCACAATTTAGATTTTCCAAAACGGACAATGGCTTTATTAGCTTATCCATTCTATCTATATACCGAAATAATATAATCCCTTTAAATTATGACTTATTCTGAAATTAATTGAATCCTTAGAATCAAGTACTTTAATAGCTTTCCGAAATTTTGTAAAATAAAAAAATCTTATTTTACAAATAATAATTCTGATAGTTTTAATTTTCAGAAATGAATTAATTGATATTCCCATTATTTTTTTTTATAAAATTAAGATCTAGCCTAGTTCCTTTTTTAATTTCCTTTGTAACAATGTCACCCATTACCATGTCAAAATATTTAGGATGCAATCCAAATCCGGGCCTTATAGATCTTACATTCTCAACAGTAATCATTTCACCTTCTGACATATCCTTCACAACATAAAGAGACCTTGAAAAATCTCTTCCTTTTCGTTGCTTTTCAGTAAGACGATAATCTATTTTCCCAACAGCTGATTCTGCTTCCCGAATTGCATCAACCATCGATTTAAATTCTTGTTCATTCATTGAAAATGATGAATCCGGTCCTCCGATTGAGCGATCCAAAATGAAATGTTTTTCGATAATTTTAGCTCCAAAAGCAGTGGCAACTATTGGGACTGTAACTCCCATAGTGTGATCTGATAATCCAGAAATAACATTAAACTTATCTGCTAAATCCTCAACCATTATAATGTTAGCCTCATTAATTGGTGCGGGATAGCTAGAGGTACACTTTAACAAAGCAATATCGTTATTTCCCATTCTTCTGCAAGCATCTAAGGCCCATTCTATATCCTCCAATTCAGCAATTCCAGTTGAAATAATAATTGGCTTTCCTTTAGATGCCACATACTCAATCAAAGGAATATCAGTAATTTCAAAGGATGCAATTTTATAAGCTGAAACATTTAATTTTTCTAGAAAATCTACTGCTGATTTATCAAATGGTGATGAAAAACATTCTAGTCCAACCTCTTTAGCAGTTTCAAAAAGCTTTTTATGCCACTCCCATGGAGTGTATGCTTCCTTATATAGATTATAAAGTTTTTGACCACTCCAGATAGTATCTTTTATAATAAAGTCTTCTTTATCACAGTCAATAGTAATTGTATCTGCTGTATAAGTTTGTAATTTTATACAATCAGCACCTGCGCGTTTAGCGGCATGAATTGTTTCTATTGCAGTTTCTAAACTTCCGTTATGATTGGCAGATAACTCTGCAATAATAAAAACTTTTGAATTTACATCAATTTTATAATTTCCTATCTGCATGTATTATGTAATGATCGGTATTAAAATTTTTATACAAAAAATTTCTTAACCATCTAAATCCTGCTTTTTCAAACATTTTTCTAGATGGAATATTATTATTTTTGATGTAGGCATTAATTATAGAATTATTGAATACTTTAAAGTATTCATTGCATACCTCAATAAGCATTTTTTGACCATAACCTAAGCCTCTATGGTTAGAACAAATCGAAATCCCAATAATTGATTCAATCTCACTAATTTTTTGAATTCTGACTTGTCCTATATTTTCATTATTAATGTCTTGAAAAATATAAAAAAAATAGTTTGGATTTTTTATGTGCTCATTAAACCATCTAACATGATTTTCCCAAATTACAATTCTAGAATCAAATGAATTTTCTCTTACTTTCAAATCATTTAACCACTTAAAATAAACATCTACGTCAGACAATTCAGCTTTCCTAAACTTAAGTTTACTCATTAATTTTTGAATGAATTAATACATCAATAAATTTATCCTCAACTAACTTATGTTTTTTTAATCTTGCCTCAAGTTTATATCCTGAATCTTCTAAAGCATTATATAATCTTGGTCTTAAATCATATGCATAAGTATATGTTTTAATAAAATTCAATTCTTTTGTTGAAACTATATGAATCAAGTTTAGAAAATTATTCCAATGAAATTCAAAATCAGATTTTTCTAAGTCGGTTTTCATTATAAATGAAATTTCTGCATTTCTGTCATTCCAATTTATGTGCACTAATCCACCATAACCGATACATTCAATCCCACTTAAATAAGAGAAAAGTATTTGTTCTGGTTTTTCTTGTTCGAATAATTTATCTACTATATTATCAAAATATAAGTCTTGGGCTTCTTTTGTAAGTAAGTTTTCTTGCCTAAGATGATAAATTTGTTCATTACGCCATTCCATAATTAGATATCTATCTTGGTATCGAATTGGAACAATTGAATAAATTCCAAGTGAAATAAAATTATTCTTTATTGCAATATAATTAGGCATTAAATTCTTACAGGTTTACCAATCTTGTATAATCTATTCTTTATGTCTGATGGGGTGTATTGAGTAAAATGAAATATACTGGCCGACCCTACAGCATTACAATTTGTCTTAGTAAATAATTCCTCATAATGATCTAAATTACCACCACCGCCAACATAAACAATTGGAACACTGGCTATTAAACTTGCAATATTATATAAATTTATATCAAAGCCATTCATCACACCATCACAATCAACGTTATTTAAAATTATTTCACCAACTCCTAAGTCTTGAACTATTTTAATAAAATCAATCATTTTAAAGTTTACGCCATTCTCATTTAAAATAAAATATTCGTTGTTTTTTTTTTTTACATCTATGGAAATACAGATACATTGAGAACCAAAAAAATTTGCTGCGGCTGTAATGAAATTTGGATTTGAGAATGCAACTTGTTTTATTATAACCTTATCTGCACCCACATGAAGTAAGTCATTAATATCATCTAATGTATTTACTCCGCCGCCAATACCAACTGGCATAAAACACTCCTTAATTACATCTTTAACTATTTTAAGATTAATTTTTCTATTTTGTTTAGTTGCAAAAATATCAATAAACATTAGTTCATCTACAGCTCTTGAATTATATACTCTTGCTGATTGAACAGGGTTACCAACCATTCTAGGATTGTCAAATTGCTTTGTTTTAACTAATGCAAATCCATTAAATGTTAAAATTGGAATAATTCTGGTTTTAAGCATAAAAATTTAAAAATGATTTGATTAGACTTAGTCCAGATAACTGACTTTTTTCTGGATGAAACTGAGATGCAAAAATATTTTCCTTCTGAATAGCAGCAACATAGCTATTACCATAATTTACAGTCGCAGCTATATCTTCCCGATTTGTAACATTGAAATGGTAGCTATGAATGAAATAAAAATCTTTTTGATTAAAGTCTTTTATAAAAGAATCATTTGTTACAGTTATTTCATTCCATCCTAAATGCGGTATAGATTTATCTGGTTCATTAATTTTAATGACTTCTCCTTCAACCCAACCTAGCCCATTTGTTAGCTTTAATTCGTGGCCTTTGGTAGCAATAAGTTGCATTCCAAGACAAATACCCAAAAATGGTTTTTTATTTACAATTACCTCATTAGTAAGCAAATCAACTAATCCCAATTTAGTCAAGTTATCCATTCCTTGTGCAAAAGCGCCTACACCAGGAAGTATAATATAATTCGAACTATTTATTTCATTTGGATTATTTGTTATTATAGATTCATAACCCAAATAACTTACTGCCTTGTCAACAGAGGCAACATTGCCCATTCCGTAATCTATAATAGCAACTTTCAAAATTATATTACTTCAAAGTTTTTAACTAAGTTCCCTTCAAAATCTTTCAAGAAATTACCAAATTCATCTTGCTTAAAGATTAATGGATTTGTGTATGAATCAATAATAAAATCAACTTCTCTTTTCGACAAACCTGAATATTTAATAAACTCGGAAACACCATAATTTGGATATTTTCCATCATATTTTTTTACCAATTCTATTCCTTGTTCTCTAGTCAATCTGCCATTTCTAATATCAATACAAACATGATCTGTAGCCCTTCCAAAACCATATTTGACATATTTCAGATAATCATGCAAACCTACAAGTTTCTCATCTAGATTTTCATAATTTGTATAAGTTCCCTCAGTTGGACCATCTTCTTTTACAGAAAATCCATATTTTTCGATAATTTCAAGTTGTTTTCTAGCATCCCAAAAAAAGTAAGAACCCAAGAAAATTCCAGTAATTCCTACTCTTTCAATTTCCTCATCACTAGGATAAAAATATGGCGTTAGTTCCTTTTCTGTTATTCCATTTACACCTATCATATCTTGAATTCTATTTCCTAATAAACCACCAAACTCTTCCAACCACTTCCGATTTAAAATTCTATTTTTTACGGAATCTAGATTAGGTCCACCATATTCTTGTTGCGAATTTTCACCCCAAATGATAAGTGGAATATTAAATTTAACAGCAAAAACTACTGGAATTGTGAAAATTCCAATATGGTTAGGCCACATTTCATCGCCGACTCGCTTAAAACTTTCGACAACCATTTTCTTATAAACTTCGCTATTTTTTTTAAAATGAATTACATCTAAACCCATTTTTGATAAATTATCAAGATTTTTTTGGCCAAGTTCAGTAACTGCTGTGGTTTCAAAACAAACACATAATGGATTCATTCCACATTTCTCTTTCATGAAATAAGCTTGATAGGTACTATCTTTACCCCCGCTAACTGGAATTAAGCAATCATAACCGATTTCACTTTTCGGTCTTTTATAATAGTTTATAATTTCGTAAAACTCCTTTTCTCTTTGGAGCCAATCAATACCTTTATTTTTCTCTTCAGCAGCAATGCATGCAGAACATACACCATCCTCATCAAAAAACAAATCAGGTTTTGTTTCGGGAAACAAACATTTTGAACAATATTTGATATACATGTTTAATTATTTTTTTTAATTAAAAACCAGGTTATATCATCTTGAGGAAAAACAGAATCACGCCTATAAACGAACCCATAATCAACTAATTTAGTATTTGGAAATTTATCCAAAAACTCTCCAGCAAAGTCCCTTTTAAATAATTTATCTGAATGACCACGATATTCAATAGTGACCGGCGAAGGATTATAGTATTCTGCAATTAAAACAAATTGATTTGTTGCATCATAAAGTTTTTGGTAAACATAATGAAGCATATCTGGTTTAATATGAATCAAGACACCTTTTATTAAAGTCAAATCAACTTTATTTTTAACTTCAAAATCAAAAATTGAACCGTTATAAACATTTTGTGCTCCAATTAAATCAGTTAATTGTCTAGCTGCATTTTCATTTATTTCAATTCCTTGAAGTTCAATTGTAGGATATAGTAGCTTAAGAGCCTTTAAATTCATACCAATATTAGCTCCAAATTCTAAACATGAATTAATTAATCCCGCATTTACTAAAACTTTTGAAAAAAAATTCAAGTTAGATGCTAGTAGTTTAGCTCCTTTATTTCTTTCAATATACTCATTTCCAAATTCATTCGCCCAAAAAGTTTCCTGCTCAGTTTTGTACATAATATCAATTTTTAAGTGAATATTTTAATTCCGCAATTTTCCAATCTATTTCATTATCAATATCTTGTGCATTTAGTTCATCTATGATAATACATCCCGAGTTCTCAGAAAAAATCATCTTATTTTTTAATATATTTTTTATTTTTAACCAATAAAATTGCCCAGCGTCAAAATAAGATATTGGCAAATCTTGACTCCTATAATTCCTAAATTCAGGAAAGTTCATTTCAATCCTTTGATTTTGATTAATTGTTTTAAGTGATTTCTGAATAGGAGTATTAAATGAAACTACTGGGAAGACAGAATCGAAATCACTTTTTTTTAATAATTCAAAGGCTAATCTTAAATTTAAGCTATTACAAAATGGAGCACATGGATAAATACAACAAACGTAATCATATTCTTTTCCGTTTTTTTTATATTCTAATGTAACTTCCTCAATTACATCAAAAGTTGTCGCAAAATCATTTGAATTTGATTCACTGCGATAAAAAGGTACAGAAGCTCCATATATCATCGAAATTTCAGCAATTTCTTTATCGTCTGTAGATACCATTATTTCATTGAATAATTCTACATCAATAGCTGCTTGAATAGAATATGAAATAATAGGTTTACCTAAAAAATCTTTAATATTTTTTTTAGGAATTCGTTTACTTCCTCCTCTGGCTGGAATTATTGCAAGAATATTCATTCTTTTAATAAATTATTTTATTAACTCTAAAATGGTTTTAATAACATAATCCTGTTGCTCATCAGATAATGATGAATAAATCGGTAAACTGATTGTTTCTTTAAAATATAATTCAGCTTCCTTACAATATCCTCTTTTAAAGCCTTTTGCCTCATAATATGGTTGTAGATAGATTGGAATATAATGCAAATTTACCATTATACCAGAAGCTATTAGAAAATCATAAACCATTCTTTGTGTTTTTCCTGCCTTAGACTTTCTGACTCGAATTGGATATAAATGATAGCTAGAATATACATCAGAATGTTGCATAGGTAATATAATACTGCATTCTGCCAAACTATTATCATATTTTTTTGCAATGTTATGCCTTCGTTCTACAAATTCATCTAATCTACTCATTTGACTTAAACCCAATGCCGCTTGAATTTCAGTCATTCGATAATTATAACCAATATTAATTTGTTGATAATTCCAAATCTCGTCTTCGGGACGGGCGAACATAAAATCTTGTTTATTTGTTATCCCATGCGAACGATGTAGAATCATTTTTTCCGCTAATAATGGGTTATTTGTAACAGCAATTCCCCCTTCTCCTGTAGTAATTATCTTTACTGGATGAAAACTAAAGATAGTAATATCGCTATATTCACAACATCCTACTTTTTTATCCATGTAACTAGCACCTATCGCATGTGATGCATCTTCTATTATTTTAAATCCATATTTTTTTGATAGATTAAAAATATATTTCATTTCACAACTTTGTCCTGCAAAATGAACCGGCATTACAATTTTGGGTAACCTGCCAGATTTTTGTGCTTGAATAAGTTTTTCTTCTAAACAGTCAATACTTAAATTATAAGTATTTGGATCTATATCGATAAAATCCACTTCAGCACCACAGTATAATGCTGCATTAGAACTTGCTACGAAAGAATTTGGGCTCGTCCATAGGATATCTCCCTTCCCTAAACCTAAGGCCATGCATGCAATATGTAGACAACTTGTAGAACTATTCGCTGCTATTGCGAAACTTGCCTGAACATATTGTGAAACTGCCTTTTCGAATAAAGGAACAACCGGGCCTTGAGTTAGGAAATCCGATTTTAATATTTCTACTACAGATTCAATATCCGCACTCGAGATGTCTTGCCTTCCGTATGGAATCATATTATTTTTTTATACCAAATCAAATTTAATGTATTCACTAATTAACTTCTTCAAACTCTCAACCGTTTCCCACTCCGTATTTTGTCCCGAACTATAATTAAATCCATTTTCAACTTTTTTCGCATTAAAATACGATTTAAATTCTTCTATATTCCAGTTTGGTACAGTTGGAATAATAACATAATATTTCCCTAAGTCATAAGTATTATAGGAATCACTTGACGTTATCATTTCTTCATGAATTTTCTCACCTGGACGAATACCAACAATTTTAAGCTCACAATCTGGACAAATAGCTTTTGCAACATCTAAAATTTTATAAGAAGGGATTTTTGGAACAAACAATTCTCCACCCCATGCATTATCTAAAGCGTGCAATACCATACTCACCCCATCATCCAAAGAAATATTGAAACGAGTCATTGTTGGATCGGTAATTGGCAACACCCCATCTTTTTTCTTTTTTAAGAAAAAAGGAATCACAGATCCGTTTGAACCCATCACATTTCCATACCGTACCACAGAAAACTTTATATCCTTTAATCCCTTAATATTATTTGCCGCGATAAATAATTTATCAGAAGTAAGTTTTGTTGCACCATACAAATTAATAGGTGCACAGGCTTTGTCTGTTGATAAAGCAACAACTTTTGAAACATTTGTCTCTAAACAAGCTCTTATAACATTTTCTGCTCCCCCAATATTTGTTTTAATACACTCATCAGGATTATATTCTGCAATATGTACATGTTTCATTGCCGCCGCATGAATTACATAATCAATTCCAGTTAAGGCTCTTTTTAAACGATCAAAATCTCTAACATCACCTATGAAATATCGAATCGCATTAAACTTGGTATCTGGATAGTCTTGAGACATATGAAACTGTTTCTGCTCGTCTCTTGAGTATATCACAAGCCTCTTAACAGACGGCCATCGTTCCAAAATAGTTTTGGTTAAAGCCCTTCCTAAAGAACCAGTCCCACCTGTGATTAAAATTGACTTATTATCTAGCATTTCAAAAATCTATTTTTTTAAATTTTCTCACCCCACCATCTCCTCATACACCCCTTCCTCAACCACCTCACCCTTATCCATCCTAAAGATCTTGTCACAACGCTTTAAAGTTGTTACCCTATGTGCCACAATTAATATGGTCAAATCATCCGCAAGGTTTTCAATGCCTTCCATTACTGCGAGTTCTGTTTCGTTGTCTAAGGCACTAGTGGCTTCGTCAAATACGATTACTTGTGCTTTTTTATATAAAGCACGCGCAATGCCTATTCGCTGACGCTGACCACCTGACAAACGGATTCCTCTTTCTCCTACGAACGTGTTATATTTTTGAGGCAAAGTTTCTATTGTTTCAGCAATCTGTGCCTTCTTCGCTGCTTCTTTTACCCGCTTCATATCTATCTTATCCACCTCTATGCCAAATGCAATATTCTCAGCTAAAGAAGTATCAGAGAGATAAATTGCTTGAGGTACGTGAGCTATTATAACCTGCCAAGACCTGTGATTTTCTTCAGTGATAATCTGGTTATCAATTTTTAGATAACCATTTGTCGGTTTTAGTAAACCCATAATCACATCCAATAAGGTACTTTTTCCACAACCCGTGGTACCTACAAATCCGTAACGCTTTCCCTTTTCTAATGTCAAATTTAACTCTTTTAACACAATGGCTCCCTCATTAGTATATTGAAAACTTACTTTGTCTAATTGAATGGATTCTGTAAAAATGATAGGCGCAGGATTAGGCTTATTGGCATGTTCTGGATAAGGTTGTTCTAAGAATTGTAAGCCGTCTTCTACCGATTCCTGTCCAGCTCTTATTGAAGTCCAATTATAATAAAAATTTTGTAAAGCTGGTAATAATCGTTGAGCGCCTAGTGCTAACGCTGCTAGCGTTGGTATGGCAGACATAAATCCATCGCCTTTTAAAACTAACTGATAAGCAATGATGCAAATAAACATGATACCTAAAAACTCTACTATTAATCGTGGACTTTGCCCAACAATTTGATTATTTGCTAATGATTCGTTATAACGTGCTTGTGCTTTGTTAAATATTTTTCCATACGCCCCCTGTGTACCATCAATAAGAACATCTCTAATTCCTCCAAGTCCCTCTTGTAAGGCTTTTACCATCTGTATTGATTCTTGACTCAGGACAATTGAATTTGCTGAAAGTTGCTTTTTCACTAGTAATATAATCCCTGCATACAAAACACCAAATCCAAGAAATGCGGTTAAGGCAACGAAAGGATTTATCGTGAACAAAGTAATAATAATAGCCATAATGGTAACACTTGATGAAATGAGATTCATCAACGGTGTTATCAAATAAGTTAATATGGCTGCTGCTTTATTTGTAATTCCTGATATGACCTCGCTACTATTCCTTGAGACATGAACTGAGTAAGGTTGATATAAAGTACGCATGTATATACTACTGCTAAAAGCAGCAGAAGTGCCAAACCCAATGCGTGTTTGTGCCCAAAGTAAAACCAAGCGGAGGGATATCCCTATAAATATCAAAAGACCGAATACAATAGTGAAAGGAAAAAGTAGTTCCTCAGGAGTCTTTATACCTGATATTTTGATAAATAACTGAGCAGCCTCGTGGATAAATACTTTTTCCGGATTAGATAATACCGCAATAAAGGGCAAAACAGCTGAAATACTAATGGCTTCCATGAAGGATGCCACCGTCATAAGACCAAGCAATAGTATGAAGTAAACCTTTCTTCTCTTAGAAAGATTTCTCCAAACTCTTTTGAAATTATTTTTTATGGATGGTCTCGTCATTGAAATTTGAAATACTTTACAGTTTGATTTGCCCGGCGAAAATGGGTGTCTTATTCTGTTTTAACACGCTTTCGCCCTGATGAGTCGCAGATGCCTCTTCAAAGTAGCGCAATATCGAGTAGTAAAAACACTTGTTTTTATATCAGTGCATTTACAAATATAGGGTATTTTTAATATTCACCCAATTTAATTTAATCACATTCTTTAAAATAGGACAATATTTATGTAAGGCCTTTGTTACGCAAAGTGTTTTTCAAGCTATTTATCTCTAGGGGTTTTATAGCTTCTCCTTATTTGCATTAACATTTATTATTGGAATCATTTATTTATCATTTCATTAACAATTCATAAAACTTTTCTTTGTCTAGACCAATATCCTGAATCATACTCATTAATGTATTTTGTTTAAGGTCTTTTTTATCATAAATTGCATTACTACCTTGTTGTCTATGTAAAACGAAGCCAATTTTTTTAATTATTTTAATAAATTCCTTAGATTTTACAGTTGGAAGATTACTCAACTTGCAATCTGTACTGATTTAAAAATCAAATCTTCTTTAGGAATTGGTTGCTCGTCTTCTTTCAAACTGTCGAGATACAGGGAAATAGCTTCTGTTATGTTTTCTACTGCTTCCTCAAAAATGATTTTTTTAATCAAGCAGATTCATGTAAATGCCGACTTCTTTCAATTTTTCCTCCTGAAATTCTTCTGTTTTGTACAATGCGATTCTAATCTTTTTATCAATCAGATTTTCTACTCGTTCTGTTAAGCGAAAAAGATAGGCTCTATCTACGTTTCCAACTAGTATCAGATCTATAAAAGGGGAATTTCTTCCGAGCGCCAGATCGCCCGTTAAATATACCTTCTCTACATTGCCCAGCTGATTTAAAACCTGATCTATTATCTGGTCAATACCAACATGTTGCAAAATGATGCCCCGAAGTGATTTAAATAAGGGGTGCTTAATATTCGCCGAAAATAATTTTGTTTTTCCGTTCCCTTCGTCTTCCCTTTCTTCAATGAGATGCATGTCTGACAACTTATTAAGTTCCAGTCTGACGGTGTTGCTGCTAACGTCCAGCTCCTTTTCTAATCCTCTGAGGAAAACCGTTGTGCTCGGATTAAGAAGAAACCGGGTTAATAACCGGAGTCGAATTTTTCCTGAAAATAACTGATCTAGTATCAAAAATTTCTATTTAATGTATGAAATCACGTATTCGGCGTGTGCTTTTTTGATATTTTCTTTTATGGATTGCCAGGTAATTGGATGAAACATATAAGGCATTTCCTGTTCATCTGCATCATCAAAGTAAATGACGCTTTTCATTGCAAAAAATAAAGAACTATCCTTAAATTTTTGTAAATAAAAATCGAATATTTGTTGAAAAGTAAAAATTTTAAGAAGTTCGTTCAAATCAATAAAATCTTTTTTTGAACCTCGGTTTATAATGGCTGCAATTTTCATTGCTGCAATTTCTTTTGAGCTGGCTAATCTTAAATTGTCTTCTATTAAAGGACTGTCAATCCATTCATAAGGATAAAAGACAATATCTATTTTAACATCATCCAAAATTAAGGAGTCAATTTTCTTTGATGTTTTAAATTCCCGCACATTCCCAATGGAATGTAAAAATGTAATAAGGTCCTCAGAATCAATTTTTTGATTGCCAAAAAAATCTAAATCAATTGACTTTCTGTGCCCATGAATTAATGCTAAAGCTGTTCCTCCAACCAGACGATAATGATGGAATAGATTAGATTCGTTTATTTTATTTAATAAATCCAATGTTTGCCTGTCGACAACCTTAAATTGTAGCATCTAAATTCTTCTTTGGGGGTATTTGAAATGGTTGCGATAAAATTTAAATCTATTGAACTCATTGTTCGAAAAGTTTTAGCGTTATTAACTATTTCCTCTAATCCATACCATTCTACGATTAAAAGCCAATCCTTCATGAGACCATACTCCAATACTCTTTGAATGATAAATTTTTTGCTCCTTTCTGGATTAATATTTTCCAATGGAGTATCCCAAAACAAATGTTTCGATAATAATAAAATCTGATGATTAACTTGTTGGGTGAGGGTTGTCATTTTAGATTATATATACTTTTTGCATGCTTGCGCCCAGATGAGTCGCAAAGTACTCTACCAGGTAGCGCAATATTGAGTATTTTAAATACAAAAATATACTGCAATAATAATGATAATTTTGGAATAAATGGTTCATTTTTATCATTGACAGCTTAAAGGCCATTAAGTACGCCGTGATCTTTTTAGGAAGATTGATCATTTATTGTAGCTATATCTATAAAAATACAAAAAACACCCATTATTTAAGATATAACTACAATAATCCACTCTCTTTGCTATTTATCAATAAAAGTTAAATTATACCCTACAACCTGTCGGGGAAAAGACGCGAAGCATCGCGTCTCTACAAATCAATTCTTCAACCATACTGAAGACTCTCTATTCCTAAAAATTCTGAAAATCCTGATTCAATACCAAAAGCTACAAACTCCCAAAAACTAAAACAAACGTCCCCTCTAATCCTATAAATCCTATAAATCCTGATTCAAAACCACAGCTGTAAGCACGACAAATACCAAACCAAAACCTCCTTCTATAAGTAATTGGAGATTTCTTTATTTATGTTCTCGCTTGGCTATTTTATATGCTTCTTCCATAATGTTGTTTATGATATAAATAGTCAATCTCCCACATAGATGTAATTCTGTTTTCCTCTCGTGCCAGGCGATACGCATTTTTTACATATAACACTTTTCCTGTGGTAACGATTGAAAGTGCTAATGGAATAGGAATATGATTAATATCTGCTACGGAAAGCCGGTTTTCTGGCCATCCAAGAGCATCAATCCACTCAAAAGCAAGCAATTCAGGTTGTAATCTTTTATCCCAGTCGCCCTCAGGAAATGAATTGAAGGCTACAGCCAAATCGTAATCACTGTGTTCATTAGCTGTTCCTTTGGCTTGGGAACCATACAGCCAAAGTACGTCAATACGGGCATCTGATTTTGCCAAAGCAATCAACTTTTCAATTATTCTATCCTCTATTGGTGTAATCATTTTAACAACGGATGTTATGATGAATCAATTTCGCCAAATCTCCTCCTCTTCCCACTCTTTTATATTTCTCAAGATGCTACTTAGATGAATACCCACCCCAATAACCTTTTTGTTCCTTAGTTTATAAGGCATGAAATATTCCTTTTGCCTGATTTGCTCTAAGGCTTGTTTCGCCGATATATCCAATTTGAATTCAAAAATATAGATGGTATCCGACATTTCAATCACGCTATCAATTCGGCCATTGCTCGTACAAACCTCACTATGAATGCGCAAGCCCATTTGGGTGAAAATAAGATGTATCGCTGCATGATAAAATTTCTCCGTCGATGGAGATACCAGTTGATAGGGAATAGATTGAAAAAGCACCCTAAGATTTTCCATTACCTCCGATATGTTTCCCCTTTGAAAGGATTCCTCCATATTAATGGCCAGTTCCAGTCCGGACGGTGCCATTTCTGTGCTAGTGTAGGCCTCCATCAAATATAACAACATGGTCTTTTTTACCTCATAATTGGGGTAATCTAGGATATATAATCCATTTTCAAGCCGGGATTGTATCGTTAGATACCCGGTTTGATATAATAAGCCGAAAATCCGCAAATCTTCCAGGTCGTATGAAATGAAATCCAGTTCCGTTTTCTTCTGATGTTCCAGATTGTACAGGCCCTTTTCCTTCAATAGTTGAATTAAAAAAGTGGGGGTACCTGTTTCAAACCAATAATTATTGAATTCTTTCGATTTGAAAAATAGGTTCACCGACACCGGATTATAAACGGTTTCTGCTGCCTCATGAAAACGATAACCATTATACCATTTTTTCAGATCCGCCAAAAGAGAAGGCCTCGTCTTTTTTAATTCTTCCTGGCATTCCTCTATTTCACGCTCAAAATTATCCTCCAGTTCCGATTGTGTATAGCCAAGCATTGACGAAAACGACTTTTCAGCGCTGATATCCCACAGATTATTCAAGCCAGAAAATATGCCCACTTTAGAAAATCTGCTCACCCCTGTAAGCATTACAAATTCCAAATGAGCGTCTGTTTCCTTTAAAATACTGTAAAATTCTTTAAGTATATTTCTATTTTCTATAGATTTAGCAAGATTATCTCCTAAAAAATCAAGTATAGGCGCATCGTATTCGTCTATTAAAACAACTATTTTATTTTCAGCCGATAATTTTTTAATTAAATCGTAAAAAACGTCTTTGGCATATTTTCCTGATAAAATCAGACCTCTATCCCCTGCTATTTCCATTAATTTTTTAACCAAGGCTTGATCCAAACCTAATTTTTTATAATTAAGGCTTTTGAGTGACAAATGAATCACGGGATGAATTTTACCCCAATCCCATTGATCATAAATCCAAAGACCCTCAAAAAGTGATTTGCTACCTGAGTAAAGTTCCTTAATTAAGGAAATATGAAGCGATTTCCCAAAACGTCTCGGGCGGGATAAAAAATAATATTTACCCGATGTGCATAAGGTATGGACATACCGAGTTTTATCGATATACCTAAAACCTCTCTCAATAATTTCCCTGAAATCTGAAAACCCTATGGGTATCAACCCTTTCATGTATTCCTCATTTTCACAAATATACGCGATTTATGCATACCGTTAGGCAAGGAACCAATCTGACTTAATATAATCGAAGTAACCTATTCTGGATTATTTCAAATTAAGGAGCACGGGGTGAAAATCACCTTTTAAGCCAATGGGAACAGCATTTCGAATAGCATACACGGTATCTATAGAGGTACGGGTATCTTCCAGGCTAAATCCATTACCTGCGAGCACTTCCTTGTAACTAATGTTATGCAAATCGGTGAATCCCTCACTAAATTCAAACAACTCTCCACCTATATTTATAGCCCTGAAGGTGCGCATTCCCTTTGCTTTAAAATCGTCTGGAATGGTATTGTAATCGATACTCAAAAACCAGCGTACCCTGGCATTTTCAAATTCAAGATATCCTGCGGCGGTATTTGGGGTATGCACATGTACTATATTTTCCTGCACTGCTCCAAAAATCCAGCTTAACATATCGAAGAAATGAACGCCAATATTAGTAGCAATACCGCCCGATTTAGAGACATCACCTTTCCAGCTGGTGAAATACCAGTTTCCACGGGAGGTAATATAAGAGAGGTCAACTTCCCATTTTTTATCTTTTGGACTTTGTTGAATACGGTCTCTAAGGGCAATAACACTAGGATGCAAACGCAATTGAAGGATGGTATTTACCTTTTTATTTGTTTCTTTTTCAATCTCCTGAAGGGCGTCAATATTCCATGGATTGAGAACGATGGGTTTTTCGCAAATGACATCTGCACCAATCCTTAAACCAAATCGAATATGCGAATCGTGGAGATAATTGGGCGAACAAACACTTACATAATCTAAATTTTGCTCATTTCGCTTCAATTTTTCAACATGCCTGTCAAACCTTTCAAATTCTGTAAAAAACTGAGCATTAGGAAAATAACTATCAATGACCCCAACTGAATCAAAGCGATCCATAGCTGCAACCAGGTCATTTCCTGTATCCTTAATGGCTTTCATGTGTCTGGGCGCAATGTATCCAGAAGCACCGATAAGTGCGAATTTCTTCATCTTTGCAAAATTTAGATTACAAAGCTATCCATTTTTATGAATAAATGCATCTGTTATTTCGTCCATACGTTTTAATTTAAGGACAAAATCACCCTTTATCCGACTTCGAAACTCATTTAATTTGTGCAATGAATCATCAATTTCATCAGGAATAATAAATTCAAGCCATTCTCTCATTCTTTTAGCCAATGTGGGAGATTTTCCCTTCGTTGAAATGGCAATTTTCAAATGCCCCTTAGTAACAATACTTCCCATATAAAAATCGCATAAATGGGGGGTATCAGCAATATTTACCAGGATTCCTTCTTTTTGGGCATCCTTTGAAACCTTGACATTCACCTCCTTATCGTCAGTTGTGGCAATAACTAACTGGTGGCCTTTCAAAAAAACCGATGTATATTTTTCATTAATGATGGTAACCTCTTTGTTGGCAATAAAGGCCATAGTTTCATCTCTGACCATGGGAGAAACCAAGGTAACTATAGCTTGTGGACTCGATTTAAACAGGAAGGTTAACTTTTCAAGAGCTACAAATCCACCTCCAACAATTAAAATGCGGATATTTTCAGGTTTAATGAAAATGGGATAAAGATTATTCATATAAAAGCAGGTATCTGATGAATTTGATTTTTAAATTGAACGATGGAGGATTTGACAATCGGTCCAAAAATAAACATAGCGGGTGCCTCTATTTCATTTTCAATAACCTGCAATTCTATTTGCTCCAAATCAGAAAGTAAGGTTTTTTCATTGGGTAGGGTTCCATTGGAAATGACAGCAACAGGGTAATCCAATGGTTTAAAGCGTTTAAAAATGGAAACAATTTCACTAATATTTCCCAGCCCCATAAAAACAATAACCGTTGCTGACGATTTGGCCGCTGGTAAAATATCCTTTGAAACGGTACCTCTGGCCGTCGTACCCGTTGTTACCCAAAAACTTTCTGCTACACCTCTTTGAGTAAGCGGTATTTTATGCCTGGCTGCAATACCGCTGAAGGAAGAAATACCAGGAATTACCTCCGTTTCAATTTTTGCATTTTGGGCCATTTCGAGTTCTTCATTTGCCCTTCCAAATACAAAAACATCTCCCCCCTTTAATCTGACTACCCGCTCTCCCTGACTAGCTAAGGTAACCATTTTAAGGGAAATATCGCGTTGTAAAATAGAATGTGAACCCGCTCTTTTACCAACATACATTTTAATGGCCCTTTTATTATAATCAAGTAAATCCTTATGTATCAAAGCATCATAAAGGATATAGGTAGCCTGTTGAATCGCTTTTATTCCCTTTATGGTTATCAGTTCTGGATCGCCAGGGCCAGCGCCTACTAATTTTATATTTCCTTTAATTAACTTGTTCATTTCTTTGATTTTTTATCCATTTGATCGTATTTGAAGCTATATCTAAATAATTTTCAGCGAAAAGGAAAGTCAATGTATCTGTCCTATTCTTATCAATAAGCACTTCAAATGAAGTACCAAATTCAGCGTTAAAATCAGGGAAATGAGTATCAAAAGCTTTTATAATGGATTCATGAGAGTTAACTGAGACATTTTTTGCGGTTAAAAGAGCCTTTGCTGCTCTAATTTGGGCGGCGTAAGCATGATAAACGGCATCACCAGCTCTCCCTTCCTTTAAGGAATTTTCAGCCCATTCATACATTTCATCCGCCTCAAAAATCAAGGTTTGAATCAAATCTATCATCACACCGGCACACTCCCCCACACCGATAGCTTTTTCATATTTAGATTCATTTCCCCAATCAATAAAATCAATGGGCGTCAACTGGCTGGTATCCGCAAATGATTTGAGATGCTGGAAAAAATAATCTGCGGTTTTTCTATCGTAATATTCATTAAAAGATTCATCTTCATTATGTTGACTTGAAAAATCATTCAGGATCCAACGCAAAACATCGGGCACTTTTCTGGATGGCACTTTCAGTAATTTATCAGCGAAACGTCCAAATCCATTACCTAAAAGTCCGCCCCCCAGTAAAACTTGAGTAGCAGGGGCAATCTGATTTCCCTGCTGGATGGTCATCCCTTGAAACCCAATATTGGCAATAGTATGTTGCCCACAAGCATTCATACAGCCACTTATTTTAATCGTCAATTGATAATCGGTAATTAAATCCTCAAACTCCTCCTCAATCACTCGTTTCAGTTCCGATGCCAACCCCATGCTGCTGCCAATGCCAAGATTACATGTATCGGTTCCCGGACAAGCAGTAATATCATTAATACGCTCAAAACCAGGGGTTGCCAATCCGATTTCCTTCAATGCCATATACAAGGCAGAAATATTTTCTTCAGGAATATGCCTCAATAAAATACTTTGGGAAACGGTGAATCTACTGTCATCTCCAGCATAAATTTTAATGATATCAGCTAAAATTCTGGCCGACTGCGATGATATGTTTCCATTTTCTATGGGAATGCCGACGGCAAATAAGCCAGATTGCTTCTGCTTGAACACATTGGTTTTATACCATTTTTCAAAAAGTAAATCCGTCGGATTTGATAGGGCAAATAAATGAGGTTGAGAAAAATGGGCAACATCAGATTCATTCAAAAGGGGGGCAATTTGGTTATTTAATTCCAAATTCACCCATTGCATAAACTGCTCCAATCCCACTTCCTTGATTAAAAATTTAAGGCGAGCTTTATTCCTTTTTACCCTTTCCCCATATCGGTCAAAAACCCTAATGATAGCCTCCGACATTGGAATGATTTGCTCTGCAGGAATAAAATCAAATAATACATCGGCACTTCTTGGTTGAGCACCAATGCCACCACCAAGTAACATTCTGAAACCCTTCACTTCATTTTCAATGACAGGAATAAATCCAAGGTCATGAAAATAAGTATATGCAGTATCCGAAGCAGAACTTGAAAACGCCACCTTGATTTTTCTTCCCAGATCCTGACAAATTGGATTTCTTAAGAAATAAGTAAAGAATTGGTTGGCATAAGGCGTAACATCAAAAGCCTCTTGTGGATCAATGCCTGCAAAAATAGAGGCGGTAATATTTCTCACTGTATTTCCACAAGCCTCTCGCAGCGTAATCTCATCCTTTTCCAATTCAGCCCATAATTCTGGTGTTTTGTCCAACGAAACATAATGAATCTGAATATCTTGCCTAGTCGTAATGTGTAAATTCCCCGTTGAGTAGGTATCAGAAACATCGGCAATACGAATCAATTGACGCGCGGTAAAACGACCTAAGGGTATTTTAATCCTGATCATTTGTACACCATGTTGTCTTTGGCCATACACTCCCCTTGCTAAGCGAAGGCTTCTGAATTTTTCCTCTCCAATCAATCCATTTTTAAAGGCATATATTTTTTTTTCCAGATCTAAAATATCTTTTTCGATCACTGTATTTTCAAATTCGGTTCTAAAACTTTGCATGTGATTCAGGTTAAATGAGATGACAAAAATAAATATTATTTCTATATATTCTATCTAATTAGTAGAATAAATAAAATTTATTGGTTTTGCTCATAAAATTTTATCTTCATGCCCTAAAACCATTGCTATACGGTGATTTTATGAAAATAAAAAACACCATTTCCTATCTTTTCCCTCTCATTTTTTGTCTTGTCACAAATAATGGATTAAAAGCTAGTGCCTGCATTGAAAAAATCATAGTTCCAATGCCGAATGCTTGTAGCAGGCAAGTTACCCTCAGCGAATTAACCTTAGGTGTATTTCCAATTGGTACATATATTGAAATAAACGATGTAAATTCTTCAAATGGCGATATTGTAGATGGTTTGAGTCCGGATATTGGTTGGAAATATGGAATTTTCTCCTCAACTGGAAGTCTTTTGTGTTCTGGAAGTCTGATTACCAAAGATTTAGTACCACCTTCTATGAGCCAAACAGACTCATTAAACTGGATAAACTATGATACCCTGGTCATGTGGAGACATGATTTAAGTCAGATTGAAAACAACACTAATTCGTGGTTCGACCCTTATGACCTTTATTTTGTAGGAATGCCCGTCATGAAGGAGGATTCATGTGGCGGACAAATTCAAATTTTCGTGACCGATAGGGTTAGTTTTCAACCATGTGGAGAATATGAAACTACATTATTTAGAACCTTTTCATTTAATGATGCACGTGGAAATACAAATAGAATACAACAGGTCATTTATTTCAGAAAACCGCCACTGAATAACGAATGTACATTCAGTATTTCGCCTAACACCTATAATGATTTTGGGCCTGTTTCTAATCTTACAGCATTTGGAGTAATTGGTAATTATTCAGGACCGGGAACATGCGGGTTGCCTGACACGCTTAAATATAATCAATGTGGAAATTATTCCGAAGCTGAAATTATTGGATTTGCCAAGCAACATTATGTGGCTAATTACCTTCTTCCATCTGGAAATGCAACACAAGTCAATTTATTTGATCTAACGGGTGATTTTTCATGGGCTTTTAGTGTTAAAACCTTTTCAGGTTGTCCAGGAAGTACCCTTTCAGAGGTAGTAGTACAAATTGTGGACAGATGTAGCGCTGGCATTATAAAAGATACGCTTTATCTGATATATAAGGATTCTTCTCCGCCAGTAGTTTCCCCTTTAGATGGTACCTTACCCATATTTGGTCATGTTAAACCGACCACCCTAGATGAATATCTGGCATTACCTGTTCTATCCTTTGATTCCTTAGCTCATGGTTGTTCCGGAGAACTTATTTTGCCGGATGGCGCTGATGATAAACAACTGGGATCTATTTTTAACTGGACTTTAAATGATGATTGCTCCTCAAGGTATGATTTGAATCTTCAATTTAAAATTCAAACAGCCTGGGAATTTAATACGCCTTATTTTAAAACCCATCCTGATTTTATAGACTGGGACTATCCTGTTTTTCCGTTACCAGAAGGAGGAAATATGATGTATAATATTCCCGTTGGTTACCACAGACTAGTGATTTCCGCCTTAGACGGTTGTTATAATAACCTTCAGGATACACTTTATTTTTTGGTTTATGATAAAATTAAACCAAGAATGAAAACAAAGGATCAACTAAATATTTCTCTTCCAGTTACTGCATGGAATGCAGATAATAAAGGAAAATTTAGTGTAGAAAATGGAGAAGCCAGAATTTATGTCCAGGATATAAACGAAGGTTCCTATGATGGATGCCTATTGGATTCTTTATATATGCGTCGCAAAATTTCCAAAGAATACATTCAGCAATTTTTATTGACAAATATGGATTTTGACTTGTTCAGCCATAGTGGAAAATCAAATGGAATCGTTGAATTCGAAGATTTTGAATCAACCCCTGACAATGCTTATTTTACACCAAGGGGAATGCCTTATGTTTCTTTTTTTTGTGAAGATGTTGGAAAGGAAGTAGATGCAGAACTGTGGGGGGCTGATTTTATTCAAATATTGGATTTATCGGGAACCAATATGTTAACCTTACAACCAAATTGGGATTGGAATCAAACTAGAATTATAGTGGAAAACAACTCAGTCCCTTTGATTAAAGCTCCCACATTACCTAATGCTCAAAATCCAACATGGCATAATTATATAGATGGGACGGACAAGGAAAAGATTAAAAAATTGGAAGACCCTGTTCAATCCAACCTATTATTTGGCATTCCAGAAATTATCAGCGGAGCTTGTCAACCCACCGTTTTATATCACACAGAAAAAAGTCTCAGTTGTGACACTGGATATGTGGATCGGGTATGGACCTTATTACATGTTAGAAAAACGGGTGACACATTGAGGCATACGGCCAGACAAAGAATAACTATTCGAGCCATTCATTCGTTTACCATTTCTGTTCCTGAGGATAAGACAACGACTTGTTTAGCAAAAATTCAACCTAAAAATGAATTCACATGGACTGAACAGGGGTGTGATTTGATTGCTGTAAGTTTTAACGATAAGTATTATTCATCTGATCTTACCACTGAAAACTGCAATAAAATATTTCGAACAGCAACTTTTATTAATTGGTGTATCTTGCCGAATCAACTTCATTGTGAAAAAGTAGATCCAGCTGAATTTGCTAGAATTTTGCCTAGAAAAAATGGGTTGGAACAAACTTTTAGATTTTTAAAATCAGCTGAAGGAACACAACTTCTTACCAGTGCTACCAAAAATTTAGATGGATATTCCTTATCTTATTTTAATCCAATAAAGACTGCCTCTTGTGCAGGAGAACAAACTTTCGCCTGGCAATATACCCAAATCATTTCAGTAGTTGATGATGTGCCACCTTTGATACTTCCAGGAAATACCAGGAAATTTAATTTAAGCGAGACAGACTGCCAGGCAACTATTCAATTTTCCTTTTTTTGTAGGGATGATTGCTCAAATAATTCCTTTAAAGGACGAAGTGTTCAAATCAGAAAAAAGGATACCGGTTCCATAGTTAAAGAATTTAATACTTTCCCTGGATATTTTAAATCAGATACCTGTCAGCTGCAATTAGGAGCTTTTCCTGAGGGTGAATATATTGCATCTATAACCATAGCAGATGCTTGTGGAAACACGACCACTGGAAATGTTTATTTCACCGTTGAAGATAAATCAATTATTTCAGGAATTTGTGTTTTACAGCTAAATGCATCTCTAACTATGGAAGGGACAGTTAATCAGGCTGTTACCATTCATTACAAAGATTTTTTACAAGATTCCGATCCAGGAATTAAAGATTGTTCCGGACCAGTACAATATTTTTTAGTACGGGACACTTCCTCTTTCAGACCTCAATATAATGCTACAGGTTATAAATCCATTCAATTAAGCTGTTCTGATTTAGAACTGGGATTAGTAACACTTCGATTGTATAAGATGGATTCAAGGGGGAATTACCATTTTTGCAAGGTTTATGTTAAGCTAAATGATCATTTAAATGTTTGTGGTAATCAACTGACCAATATTGGAGGTAAAATCAAGTTGGCCAATGGATTTATTTTATCGGGATTTCAAGTGACATTAACTGGCACTGCTCATTATACCACAACAAATTCTGAAGGTATTTTCAAGTTTAGCGACTTAAATGCTGATAAAAAATATACTTTGAACATTACTAAAGAAAATCAATATCTGGAAGGTGTGAGTACTTATGATTTACTACTTATTAACCGGCACATTCTCGGAATAAAACCCATAATGAGTAAATATGGAATGATTGCTGCAGATGTAAACAACTCGGGTAGTATCACCACATTAGATATGGTTCAAATAAAAAAGATGATTTTACAGATTGAGAAAAAATTTCCAAATAATACAAACTGGCATTTTTTTGACAAAAACCAACAGGAAATCATATCCTTTTATCCAAAAGAGCCAAGGACCATTGATGAAATAATAGGTATAAAAACGGGTGATGTTTCAAGTGCAGAAGGATTAAAGTGAAAACATTGAATGATAATTCCAATATTCTTTTAAATGAATATTTATTAATTAATTGAATATTAGCATATTAAAATAGGGGAAAATAAAAAGGTAGATAGGGGAAATACCAATGCATCAGTGTGCCATTCAACTTAGCGGAGCAAAAGGTGCCTGGGATACTAGAAATACTGAGGCAGCTGCCGATGCCAAAATAATGATGCAAAATATTTCTGCAAATCTCGATGCCGCTCAAAAGAAAAGTTGGGACTTGGCTTACGAAAAATACAATAGAAATCAAGTTATAAAGAAAAACAATTATATGATCTCAAAAAGAGGCAAATACAAGCTGCGAAGGAAGTAGGCATAGCTTTTGCCAAAAATCAATCTAATAATGTTTCGTACAATCTAAGAGATTGGTGGAAATAAAAGCACACTGTCAAAGAAGTTATACCCGTTTAATATTTTACAAAGCCCTTTACCTCTTCGTTATTTCCATTTTTACAATGTATGAAATAATGGCCTGAGGCCAGGTGATGAAGGGATATTTTCTCGGAAATGGTAGTTTCTATGTTGTTATAAATGGTTTGCTGTTGTACCAATTTTCCATCTTGTTGTATTATTTTTATGTAAATTGGATGAGGATTGGCCGTAATTTCCAAATGTAAAATTTCAGCTATTGGATTACCTATAATCTTAAAAAAGGACATTTCGTCTTTCTTGAATTCTCTCGTTGGCGTTTGCACAGATAAGGAATTTAATCTTAACAACAATGGATAATGGTCTGAGGTGGTAGTGGCATATTCAGGAATCCATTGGACTATCTCCTCTAAAATTTGCGTGCTCCCCTTTACATATCGATTTTCTAACTCATTGGAAATCATCACATGATCCACCACATCCTGATAGCCAATCACAGAATTATATTTTGCATAACTTAAAGGCAAACTCAATGCTACATAGCGGTCTGAATCGATTGAATCCTTAACTATATCGTCGTACGATGAAAGTCGCGATGTTAGTCCTTTAGAAATAGTTTCGTCCAGATCATCATTATAATCACCGATGATCATGACATTTGCTTTACTAAATTTTTGATCTAAAGTATCTTTCAATTCTTTTGCCGCCGCCTTTCTTCTAAGATAATCTTGTTCCGTGTCACCCGCTTTTCCGTGAAGCCCAACAAGATACAATGGCTCTTGAATTCCTTGAAATGTACTGGAATTTTTAATTTTTACTTCCATAAGATAAGGTAGTCTACCGCTAGCCCAATTTGCATAAGCCGTTGAACTATTCCTCAGTAAACCTCTAAACTGAACTGCCTCAACGAGAGATTTCCTGAAAACGTAGGCTATTTTTTGACCGGAAGCATAATTTGAACTTAATGAGTCTGTGGCATTGGAACAATAATCGGAAATAGAAACGCCGTAACCATCCAATGATTGAATCATTCGCCTAAACCTCTGTACATCAACCACTTCGATAAATACATAGATGTCTGCATTTAATCTATTCATGGTTTTTTTTATGTTTTGCTCAGCCAGATCGTCATCTTTAGGTCCAAAACCATTCGCAGGATTTCCAAACCAGTTGACATTCCAGCTGACTATATCTAAGGTATTTTCCCCCGGAATAGTATTACCATTTACTTCAATAGCTAATAATTCTGAATTATCAGTTATAAAAAGAATTTTACCCTTGTCTGAAACATTCGGTGTTTTCTGGTTATAACGGATAAATAAGGAAGGTAAAACGCCATTTAATTCCGCGGGATTTATGGATATTTCTTTTGAAAAAGTCTTATTATCTCTTGAAATTTCAAAATAAGAACTTGCTTTTATGACTACATTGGAAGTCAGATTCAAAATTTGATAGTTTATCTCTTTTCCTTCTGTTGGCACGCCAGGGTTTGCCTTATCGAAAGTGATTAAATTGAGGCTGTACAAAACACCGATAGGTTTTGCCGGACTTGTCAAATTATTGATTTTAACCTCGTCCAAAAATAGTTGACTAGCGCCTTTTTCTGTATTAGATAAGTATTGAAAGGCGATATAAGTGTTGGGTGATTTATATTTAGTGATATCCAAAGAGGCAATCTGCCGCCAATTTTCATCTCTTAAGGTAGGATAAATTACCTCTAACTCCTTCCAGTTATTTGAACCAGGTTCAGGTCTGGAAGCCTGATTAACAGCAATATATATTTTCAAAGGCATCCCTTTAAATCTACTTTTAAGTGCGAAGGCTAAGGTAGGATTTGTATAAAGAGACAAATCGAGGGAGGGTGAAATGAGCCAGTCATTATTATCTCTGCCGCCGATACCCGGTGTAAAACCATTTATGATGATACCATTATTTGTTGGATAACCGTCGGGAGAACAACGCCAGGTGCTGTCGCCCAGTAAGTTAGCCACTTGCCATTCGTCAATTAAAACAGGACTACATTTATCGAAAGAAAAGGAATAAATAGGCCAATCATTGGTTGTGAAATACCATATTTCCTTGTTATTAATGCCCGAAAAAGTATTTCCCAACACATCAGAAAATAATCCGGCAGGTATTTCAACATCATAAGTTGTAGCTAATTTGAGGTTTTCCACCTGGAAAGAGGCCGTATTTCCCGCAATGTTGATTTGACTGGAGGAAATAAGGGCAGCAATTTCGCGGGTATCTGATTTGAGTACAAGAATATTTCCACTTCCTATTTTTATTGTTTTTGAAAAGGCAATGCTGAAAGTAGATGTAACATTTACCCCTTTGGCCATATTATTTGGAAAAAGGGAAAGGATAGTTGGTGATTCATTGGTACTGGCTCCTAAAATACCTTCCATTTTAAAATCCTCTATACCCAACGCATCATCAGCACCTGTTGCATTAAAGTCTTTCCATCTAAGATAAAATTTTTGACCAGGTTCAATATTTAAATCCTTGATAAGGTAAGTAATGAGCACTTTATTCTCTGGCAAATTACCATTTAACGCACCTACAGTCCCTGCTTTTACCGGAGCAACCAGATCGAGAGAATCTATATCCTTCCAGGTTCCATTAGATAAATTAGTTGCATCGGTACTTATTTGAAAATCAAGTCTGTCTGGCCTGTTTATTGCGCCTAACCGCCATTGTTCTCCTGTATAGGTTACTTTTAATCCTGAAAAAGAAGAAGGTGTAGCATTGATAAAGCCAACGCCAAAAGTAGGAATCAAGGAACCAGATTGAAGGCAACCCAGGGACCGATCCTCTTCATCTATCACACCAAAACTGTAGGAATCTCCTGAATTTGCTGTTCCATTAGATGCTGTATATAAACCATTTGCATTGGTTCCGGACTCTTCTAGCAACCAGCCAGCGGGAAGAACATTACTATTGCCTGTTTTTACCAACGTATTAAAATTTTCCAGATAATTACTTTCGCTTAACTTAATTTGCGCTAAAAGTGGCAGGGTAATTAAATAGCAAAAAGTAAAAATGGCTATAGAAGTGATGCCTGAATATTTCATTTTATCGTTGTATCTTTTTAAAAAAATAAAGATATCAACCTATCAGATAATTATCCTTTTTAAATGAATTATTAACCATAACTTAATAAAAAATTAGGTTAATCATACATTTCACACAGTCAATGGGGTTCAATATGTATGAGCACATGACCTAATTGAGGGATTTTATTCCTTAAGGTATCTTTCAGATGATGTGCGAGGTTGTGGCCTTCTGTTACAGAAATGTTTCCATCGACTTTGGCATGTAAATCGACGTGATAAATCATTCCTACTTTTCGAATAAAACATTTTTCGGTATCAATGATACCGTCCACCGTCAGAGATATCCTTCGAATGTCCTCCACAAGATCATCATAAAAATGCTCATCCATTATTTCTCCTAAGGCCGGTCTAAAAATTAAATAGCTATTGTATAAAATAAAGGCTGATGCAAATAAAGCTGCCCAATCATCGGCAGTTTCATATCCTTCACCTAAAAATAGGGCGATTGAAATTCCCACAAATGCGGCAATTGAAGTTATTGCATCACTTCGATGATGCCATGCATCCGCTTTTAAAGAGGAGATTTTCGTTTCTTCACTATTTCGAATAACAATCCTGAATGAGATTTCTTTCCAGATTATGATCAGCAACAATATAATCAGTGTCCATTTTTCAGGCAATTCGTGCGGTCTTTGTATATTTTGGATACTCTCGTGCGCAATTACCGTTGCCGAAACTACTAAAAAACCTACCAATAGAAATGTTACCAAAGGCTCTATCTTACCATGTCCATAAGGATGATTTTCATCTGCCGGTTTATTCGCATATTTTAAACCCAATAAAACCAATATGGAAGAAAAAACATCCGTTGTCGATTCAATGGCATCGGCAATTAAGGCATAAGAATTTCCAAAAAACCCAGCTAAACCCTTTATTATGGCTAGAAATCCATTTCCAACGATACTGAATAATATCGTGTTAATGGCTTTTTTTTCATTGGAAATGCTTGCACTCGACATAGAAGAAATGATGGTAGATTCCTAATAAGGGATCATTTGTAATTACTCTTTTTCCTGCTCAGGGAAAATTCCCCCCAAAGAAAAGGATAATTCCGGGAAAATACGAGAAATAAGGGTGTCTGGTGAATGCACGGCAGGAAGACCAACAAATTTTCCCTCTTCATTGAGTAAATAGGGTAAAACAAAGGAATCAATAGGATGAAAAATCCAGTATTCCCTAACCCCTGCCAATTCATACACCTCAAATTTGTCCTTCATATCCCTTCGACTATTTCCTGGGGATAGAATTTCCACCACCAAATCAGGAGCTCCTTGTGCTCCCCTTTTATCCAGTTTTTCTAGATCGCAAAATACAGACAAATCAGGTTGAACCACCGTAGTATATTTGCCTTTCTTGATACCAACCGGCAGTCGGACATCAAAGGGCGCTGGATAATATTCGCATGATTTTGATTGAAAAAAAATACCAAATATGGTATTCAGGTTTCTGATAACCGTTTGATGGAGCCTATTTGGCGCAGCCATAGGTAAGACCTTACCAAAAATAAGTTCTACCCTTTCGGTGAATAGCCAATCGTAATAATCATCATAAGTATATTCCACCGTACTTTCACAAACCTGGCTTAGTTCCGTGATTTTTTTCTTGTACATTTTAAATGTTTTTTGATTGTGTGTAAAGCTTATTGAAATATTTCCTCCAATGAAAAACTTAACTCAGGAAAAATACGGGAATACAGGATATCAGGGGAATGAACAGCTGGAAGACCTACAAATTTGCCTTCTTCATTTAATAAATAAGTTAAAACAAAAGAATCAATGGGATGAAAAATCCAATATTCCCTCACCCCTGCCAATTCATACACCTCAAATTTATCTTTCATATCTCGTCGACTATTCCCAGGTGAAAGAATTTCCACGACCAAATCAGGTGCCCCTTTTGCACCCTTCTGATCTAATTTTTCCTGGTCGCAAAAAACAGATAAATCAGGTTGCACTACCGTAGTATATTTCCCTTTCTTGATGCCAACTGGTAATCTGACATCAAAAGGCGCGGGATAAAATTCGCAAGGTTTACCTTTAAAAAAAAGAAGAAATATGCCTGTTAGATTTCTTGCAATTGTTTGATGAATCCTATTTGGCGCAGCCATGGGTAAGACCTTACCAAAAATAAGTTCTACCCTTTCGGTAAATAACCAATCATAATAATCATCATACGTGTATTCTACCGTGCTTTCACAAACCTGGCTTAGCTCAGTGACCTTTTCTTTTACTTCCTGTACATTTTTCATTGCTATATTTTCAGCAATGTAACTATAAAAGAATGAGAAGTCAAGGACAGTTTACAAACAATGATATTTAAGTTTCTTTTTGATTTTCGTCAAGATCTTTCCATTTTTTGGGATATCTGCATGCCTTTTTAAGCGCATTTGAAATGATGTATTCCAATTGACCATTGGTACTTCTGAATTCATCTTCCGCCCATTTTTCCAATGCTTCGGAAATAGCCGGATCAATCCTCAAAACAAATGCTTTTTTTGTTGCCATTTCAATGAAGAGTACCTGTATTTATTACTGGTTTAACTGAATCGTCTGCACATAATACAACCAATAAATTACTAACCATTGACGCTTTTTTATCATCATCGAGTTCAATGATATCCTTTTCCTTAAGTGATTCCAAGGCAAGTTTAACCATTCCTACCGCTCCTTCAACGATTTTTTGTCTCGCTGCAATAACGGCAGTGGCTTGTTGCCTTCTTAACATGGCACTGGCAATTTCCGGAGCATAAGAGAGATTAGAAATTCTGGCTTCGATAACTTCAATACCTACTAAAAGTAATCTTTCCGCTATTTCTGTTGCCAGAGTATGATTAATTTCGTCAATGCCTGATCGCAAACAAATAACATCAGGTTCAGACTCATCAATATTGTCGTAAGGATAAGTATGAGCTAATTTTCTTAGGGCAGATTCCGTTTGAATTTTAATAAATCTTTTATAAGATTCTTCTGGGTTATTCTTTCCAATCCCTGTAGATGGATTAATATCCTTTAAAGTTTCCAAATCAAATACTGCTTTATAAGTATCAATCACTTTCCAAACTACGATAGCACTGATTAAAATGGGATTTCCTTGCTGATCATTAACCTTAATCACCTCCGATTCTAGATTTCTGATACGAAGAGATACTTTTTCCTTACCATAGAAGGGGTTAATCCAGAAAAAACCATTCCCTTTAGCCGTTCCGACATATTTCCCAAAAAATACAAGCACCCTACTTTGATTAGGTTCAATGGTAAATAATCCGATTAGCCATATTATACCCACTATAGGTAATAAAAACAACACGTGTATTTCCCCCGTAAAAACCATAATAATGGGAGAGATTATCATTCCAATGCCCAGAAATAAATGTAAAAACCCATTGTTTGCTAAAGTCAGCTCTTTTTCCATTTTGATATCATTTTAATATCACAAAGATACTAAATAAATTGAAAATACAAATACTATTTATAATCTTCCCTGACCGGTGAAAAAGTATCCATTATTTTACAATTTGTCAAAGCCCTTCCTCCATGTTCTACATAAGATGGGATTACCATAATGCTGCCAGGAATACAATGATGCAATACCCCTCCTACTGTTAATTCAAATTCGCCTTCTAAAACTTGCGTTGTTTGCTCATGAACATGAGAATGCATGGGTAATACTGAATCTTTATCAATTTCCCAAAATCCGATGGATAAGTTTTCCGTATGTACGAACCGACCGTTAAAGCCTTTAATAATTTCCTTAGACGGTAAGGAAGAAATTTCTATTTTCATAAGTTATAATCTTTTTTAAAATGAATCGCTAAAATTATTTAAATTTAGGTAGTTAGCATTCATAAAACACCTAAAATGACAAATAAAACCATAGACCGTTATCTTTCTCTCGATGTTTTTCGGGGATTTATTATGTTTTTATTGATAGCAGAATTCACAGGAATTTTTGATTCCCTCATCGATGAAAAAAATCCATTACCCTGGTTAGCGACGATTAGCCATCAATTTCACCATCATCCCTGGCATGGGCTTTATTTTTGGGATTTAATTCAACCATTTTTCATGTTTATGGTAGGTGTTTCCATTCCTTTTGCCGTGAAAAACAGGAAAGCAAAGGGAGAGACCGACAAGGAAATATGGAAACATGCTCTTCAGCGAAGTTTTTGGTTATTGTTTTTAGGTTGGGCGCTATATTGTATTGGGCCGGGAAAAATAGTCTTTAAGTTTCAAAATGTCCTTGCCCAATTATCATTAACCTATTTAATTGCTTTTTTATTAAAGGATTTTAACCGAAACATACAACTTGTCATTTCCATACTGCTACTCATCTTAACAGAAATTTTATACAGAAATTGGCATATAGAAGGCTTTAATGAACCTTTTTCACCGAGTAAAAATTTTGGCACCTGGCTTGATCTGCAATATGGGGGAGCAGATATAAGAGGCAGCTGGGTTTCGTTCAACGCCATACCTACTGCGGCCCATACAATTTGGGGAATGATGGCAGGTATTTGGTTACTTCAGAATGAACCGAAAGGTTCCATCCTGAAAAATCATTTACCCTTAATCCTTTCGGGCGGTCTTTTCCTTTTGCTTGGTTATTTGGGTGATTCATTTACCCCAATCATTAAACGGATCAGCACCTCCACTTTTGTTCTTGTAAGTGGCGGCTATACTTTATTGTTACTGGTTTTTTTTGAATGGCTTATTAAAACTGTAAAATGGAATAAGGCCTTTTCCCTTTTACAGTATATCAGCATGAATGCCCTTTTCATCTACTTATTTGCCCATATCGGCGGCGGAGAATTGATTGAATCCTGCATTCTGCCTTTTTCAAATGCTTTATTAAAATGGAGTGGCACTTGGTTTAGTGAACTGGTCTTACAATTATTAGTTTTGACCGTTTTTGTTCTTATCTGCAAATGGATGTTTGAGCGAAAAATATTTTTAAGGATTTAAGGGGGGGGAGTGACGAAGATGGAGGGTACCAAGATAATGGAGAGGTATGACTTCGGTCTGGGTGTTACGAATATGGCGGGGCTACGCCCCTATGTGAAGGATATACATCCTGAAAATCCTGATTCAAACTAATTGCAGTTGCGCACATCATTTTCACCCAAGATCGGATATGTAATCTTCGATTTGAGTATAGGTGATTGCTACTCTTGAAGAATACATCTTGAAAATATAAGTTTTGAATCAGGATTTACAGGATTTTTAGGATTACAGAGGACGTCTTTGGTTTGAACTTTAGGGTTATTCGTATATGGGTTCTATTTTACACTTCTTTTCGCCGATGCGTCAACGCATCGGCGAAAGGCTTTGAAATGAAAGAAGCATCTAATAATAACCTTGCCACCCAAATCGAAGACGTTATAGTTAAACTTCGAAATCCTGAAAATCCTGCTTCTAAACCAGGTGAAAGCCAGTGAATATTACCATGAAACCTGTTTGGAAAAAAGAGAATATGATGTATTTTTCGGTCAACCTCTGTATGGAACATATCTGGTTACCACGAGGGATGTCCCTACATGGCGTATACTATGATTTACTTGTTGTCAACAATATGTACTTCGCGGCGGATGCGGTCTTCCCAGGATAATTCCGAAGCGCCCTTCTTCTCCAGAAATACCATATACCCTGTTTTCTGGCCTAATCTGTCCAGATAACGGGCTAATTGTTGAATACCCTGGGGTTCGGATCGAGCGTCGTGATGCATTTTTATCTCTATCGTTATCACCTGTGTTTTCCAAAATATAATTAGATCAGTCCGTCCATTCCCCGTTGCCATTTCTCGTTCGATACGTCCACCTCCGTTAATGACCCGTTGTAAAAATGCCATTAATAATAATTGGTGACCCGCTTCTTTATATTGATATCTGTCAATCCAGGATTCTGAATTCCATCGGTAAAAATCAGTAAATGCGTCCAGTAATTTATCCATATCCAGGGTGCCATCGGTATTTAGGTACCAACTCGTCTGGGCAATATCCTGATTGATGCCAACGGAAAATCCTATGGTTAAGATGCGAGTTACAATTTCTCTGTATATCGGATTAGCAAATTGGATAGGATTCCCCGTGCTGATAATGCCCAAATCGCGGCAGTAACGGATAGCATCATCTGCTCCATCAAAGGCAGGGGAATCACCTGTGATTATACTCATGATAGTGAGTCATATTTGTGGATCACCTATCTTTTCCGCCAGACTTGTCCAGGTGCGTTTGGCGCTGTTCGATGAGCCGCTCCTTCGCTAGTTCAATCAAGTCTAAAGTAATTTCAAGGGAATAATCGTTCTTGAGCAGCTCGCTTACCACCTCATTGGCCAGTGCGTTCGTCAACCAAGGTTGTCCACCTGAATAAGAATATAATTTTTCTAAGACCTCTTCAGAAAAAACCTGGCCAGTATCGTAGGTATGTTGGTCCAATAATCCGCGCACTTCTTCTCTTGAAAATGCAGGTAGGAAAAAAGATTCTGCTATTATATTAAAAAGGGAACCTGATCCTATCGAAGGAATATCTGATGGGGAAGGTGTGCGCAAATCACGGATATCCCGCAAGCCTACCAAGGCTATAGATTGAGGAAAATATTTGGGACGGGTTTGAAAGCCATCCCGCAATTGACGTAAAGTGGAAATGAGCACGTCGTCGTAGAGAGCATCCACCTCATCGAGCAATAAAACCAATGGTTTATCTAGTGTATCGCACCAATCAGTAAGATAATTTCTTAGTAATAAATTACCTGGAGAATAACCATCCGGATTAGGCGGTAAAGCAGCGGGCGATAAAAAAATTTTAGACGTCAAATACAAAGATTGTATAAACACCTCATTGGCCGTTTCCACGGAAATACTATTATAACCAGCTGACTCCAGAGAACATACCACAGATACATAATTCCCTTCATTATTCAAGCGGTGAGCCAAAGCATGTAAAAAAGTGGTTTTACCTGTTTGCCGGGGTGCATGAATGAGAAAATATTGCATATCTTCAATCAAAACATGTATGTCGTCGTACATGTTCCTGAAGGGATCTACCATGTAGTGCCTTTCAGCATTACACAGACCTGTGGTGTTAAAGATTTTTCTCATTTTGTAAAGATACGCCTTTTAAAACAGGAATGATTGAATTTGTTAAGGACCTGTTTATTGGGGTTTTGCAATTGTCTGTAGAGGCGATGCATGCATCATCTAATCTCAAAAGCACGCATCGCCTCTACGGGGAAAATGTCATTAATATTCCGTCATAATAATCATAGGAATCATAAAAATCATAGTTCAGACAATAAATGCGATCGAAGAATTTAGACGTAGGTTGCCAACTTATCATTTGAATTGATTCCACGAAAAAAGACGATGCATGCATCGCCTCGGCGAGGTATTTTTTTTCTTACTACCGTCATGAATATACCTTTTACATAAATATATTTCCACCACCCAGGATTTAGCTTTTTTTGAATGATATGTTGTCGTAAGCGAAAGGTATGATAGTGTTTCATGATGCCTAAATAGGAATTCATTCGACTGACAAATTGCATCACCACAGATTTATTTATGGGCGATGTGCTTACCACCTCATTTTGTTGTTTCAGGACGGTAAAGAAGTTTGACTTTATTCTGTTGCCAACATATATTCTATTGGGTTTGATCATGACCCCAAGAAAGGCTAATCCTTTGGAATGATGCTGCAGGTACCGCTTTTTAGGATGTAACTGCAGCTGCAAGTTGGTTTTCAAGTAGTTTTCAATGATTGGAATTAGCCTTGCAAGGTATTTCTGGTCGGGATGCACCAGGACAAAATCGTCAACATATCTGCCATAGTATCTAATGTGCAGCTTTTCTTTAATGAAATGATCAAAATCATTCAAATAAAAATTAGCGAAAACCTGGCTGGTCAGATTTCCAATAGGCAATCCACATTCCGATGGAGAATGAAAAAGACTTTTGTCGTTAGGCAAATCGTCCCAAAGTGATTTGTCTCCCTTGATAAAACAATTTTTTGTGGGATCGTTAAAAATAATTCGTCTGGCCATATCCTGTAAAAATAACTTATCCTCTACTTTATCCTTTTTAGATATAAAATCTTCCAGTTTATCAAAGAGTAGAGGCCTTGAGATATGCATAAAGAAGCCCCTGATATCCAGTTTCAGGACATACGCTTCCCCCTCGTTTTCCAAGGCACATTCCTGTATGAAATCACGCATACGCCTTATGCCGTAATGGGTTCCTTTTCCTGTACGACAGGCGTAAGCGTCTTCAATAAACGCCTTTTCAAAAAAGGGATTTAGCTTTTTGATCAGCCAATGATGAACCACTCTATCTCTAAATTGAGCAGCAAACACCTCTCTTTTTACCGGTTTTGTCACTATAAAGGCAATACTACTGCCGGGTTGATAGGTGCCATTTCTGATATCGTCGGCTAATTCAAAAATATATTTTTCAAAATGAAGTTCAAATTTCAGCGCATTCAGCGTATTTCTTTTATTCCTTCTACAGTCAAAATAGGCCTGAAAAAGAGACTCCGTGAAATCATCAGGAATGATAGGGTCAAATAAGCCAGGCTGTTTCATTTTTTAAAAATGGAGGCTGTCAGTAGTACCAACAGCCTCTTTAGAGGTGAATAAATCCCTGAGGCAGCGAACGGAGGCACCAACTGACTTATTGTTGTTGTTCCTGTTCACATTGCCATTGTTGTTGTTCAGGTTGCGGTTCCAGGCGTTGTTATTGTCGTTCTCGGTAGCACTCCAGAAGAAAGCATTGTTTCTAATATTGTTGAAACTACCATCATTATTACGATAACCACCTGTGAGAACCAGCGCTGAAATAACCCTTTGGTATGAGCTAAAACCTACCCTTATATAAAGTTTCAAGGTTTTTACGGATTTAGCGGGTTATCGGATTCATTTTGCACACGCCCACCCGCCGTAACAAGGTGAGATTCCGGCTACCCTCTTTCATCTTTTTGACACTTTTTGCCAACCCGACAATTGTTTAGATATATCCTCAACATGCTGATTTACCTGAACAAACTGTTTCAGATTTATTTGTTTCATATCAAATAAGGCCCTCATATATAGCCTGATAACTTCTATATGTTCTCTCGCTGTTTGTAAAATAGCCTCCTTGTCTGTTCTACTGTTTGCCCTAAATAT
>JAIYCH010000125.1 GCA_027488135.1 Saprospiraceae bacterium
ATTGAATGGAAGAGATTCATTTACTTTGATTAGCCATTCGATTATTTTATTTTGTTTTAAAGACTCAGGATAGTGGGTATTTTTATACTTTGTATAAAAATACTGGATAATAGTTCTGTAGTCAACGGTATTTATCAACGCAGTTGATTTGAACGACCTCAAATCTGCTTCCTCTTTTGGAAGAATTTGTTGATTGTTTGTCGTTAAAATGTGTAATTCACTAAAAATTTTATTAAATAGTTGAGCTAAATGAAAATTTCGTATAACCCCAACGGATTGTATGGGTGGAAAGTAATAAGAAATAAAAATACAGGTTGAATTTTTAATTTCAGACTCGGCCACTATTTTTCCTATAAATGTAAATAAATTACTAAAGTATTGGAGCAAATTATCATACCATTTTGTAAGGATATTTAATGCCGGCAAAATGAATTTAAACCATTTTTTTCAAGTATTTTTCTCATTTTCTATCCGTTTGACCTAATCCCTAAAGAGCTGTGTATTATTAACTTTCTTCTTTTCATCATTACCCAAATAATTTTATTTCACTTTTACTTGCCCACCATGCCCAAAGGATTAGAATAGGTTGTCCAATCAACAAGCGTATCCATGAATTCAAAGGGGTCATTTGAATAGAACCGATGATAAATTCCCCTTTTTGAATAAAATAAATATGGCTTGGTATAAATGCTACCAACATGATGATTATACATTTAGCGGCAAATAATCGCGTTCTATTAGGTATAAGTAGTAAAGCGAGGGAAATTTCAGCGACCCCTGCCATTATATTTATCTCTTTAGCCCATAAAGACAGATAAGGTGGAATAACGGGTAAATAAAATGCAGGCGATGCAAAATGATTATAACCTGCGAACAGATAAAAACCTATTAATAGAAAGAATAATGTGTGTTGGAGGATATTTGTTTTCATCTCTAAATATATTGAATTTTTCGATGTTAATTTATAAGGGTGGGTTATCTTTTCATTAAAGAGGAATAATAAATCAAAAATCTATCGTATCAATAATTCTTATGGTCAATGATCCGTTATAAGCGCGATTATATTATGAATTTCCAGGGTATTGCTGGCTTCGCACAGTTACCCCAAAAAATCCAAGTAGGATCCATAAATGTCTAAAATTTTGAATATCCGTTGAAATAGCTTCCAGCATGAAATAGGAAAAGGAACAAATGAAAATCCATTTTAAGCCATTTGAATCAGGTAATCGGACTACTTCTTTATAAATGGTGAACATAAGGAAAAGTAAGGTTAGAAATCCTGAAATTCCATATTCTGCTAAGATTCCTGTGTAAGTAGAAAGGGGGTCGTAGGCGGGTCTTGAAATAGTTTCTTCCATTTTTTTGTATTTTAAATTAATGACATTCAATAAGTTACCTCCACCGCATCCAAAATATGGATGTTCAATAAATTCCTTTAATGCATTGTCCTTTTGCACAAAATACCAGGATTTATATAAATAATAATTATCTATTTTTAAAAATGGAATGGCCAGACCATAAACCTCTTTTTCCCTGAATGGTTTTTGGGTTACCATAATATGGGTTAACAATATTGAACTTATAATAAGAAAAGAAGCGAAAAGGCTGACGAATATTATTTTTTTATTTTTTACCAATGTATTAAAATATAAAATGAGTATAGCTAAAATAAATGGTAGAGATTTTCCATACGTGCCAAGCAACATTAGTCCTATAATTATGATTAAAAGAATCAAGGCTCTTTTATTTATAGAATTAGTTTTAATTTTCCCATTTATAATCGCTGTAATGATCCAAAAAGGAATACTTAAAATACTTACCAACATTACAGGTTCATTGGTTAACACTTTTAAGCGATATAAATCACCAAAATAAGGATAAGAATAAAAGATTTGAAATACACCTATATTTATATCTTGTGTTAATAATGTTAAACCTATAAAAAGGGTAATTATAATTAAAGCTAGTTGTGTAATAAATGCTTTAGCTAGGAATAATTCTATTTCTTTGGCCTGAGAATTAAAAAATATAAATTGGATTAAAAAATATAAACAAAACAAATAAAATTGACCGGAAAGTTCAAGGAAAGTTGTTACATTAAAATGTATAATTAAATTTATAATTCCTATTAAAAACCATAGAATTATGGCTTTATCCAAGGCTGTCATTTTAATAATTTTCCAGTTAGCCCATGTAAGTTTGGGAATAAACAGGAGTATCAGAATTACAAATATAATTTCGGGAATTTGGATTTTACTGTTAACAATTGGGAGCCAAATAATTTTTTGAAATGGGATGGTTATAATATAAAGGCAAAGTAATAGTAAGTAGGTTTTTCTGGTTTTAAGATGATAACAACTAAATTCTACCATTTTCAACATCTGTTTATTTTAATGTTTCATATACAATATCATTAATTTGGTCTGCTATAATAGCATCATCAAATTCATTACACGCTTTCATTCTACCTATTTCTCCCATTAATTTCTTTTCTTCCGGAAGGAGAGACATGAATTTTAAAAAAGTATCTGCCAGAGCCTTTGAATTTTTAATTTCCACTAAATAACCATTTTCTCCATCTTGTACTGCTTCTCTACAACCTGCCGTTTGAGAAGTAATGATTGGTTTTCCCATAGCCATGCCTTCTGTGATGGTTCTGGCAATCGCCTCACGGTAGGAAGGTAACACAATACAATCTGATGAGGCAATCACTTCTCTTATATCTTTGACAAAGCCAAGATATTGGATTATTTCATCTTCAATCCATTGGATTAATTCTTTTTTATCAATGGTTGCGGGATTATTTTCATCTATTTCTCCAACTATTAAAAATTCAACATCATTTCTGTTTTCTCCCACTATTTTGGCTGCTTCTACAAATTCCCTTATCCCCTTATCGTATAACAATCTGCCTATGAAGGTGAATACTGTTTTTTTTCTTTTTTTAATATTTTCCAATGGTTTGTACCATTGGGTATTTACGCCACATCCTTTTATAGAAATAGATTTTTGTTTAGTTACAATAGTCAAAGATTCAAATAATTCCCTATCCTCAATGTTCTCGAAGATAAATTTTTCATTGAATCTACCAGAAATTTTATATAATGAGGTGACAATACTTTTCAGGAGGCCACCGTGTATAAAAGGGTAGCCTAATCCAGTAATTATGGCAATAGATTTTAATTGCAAACTTTTGGCAGCAAGGCTTCCATAAATATTTGGTTTGTTTGTAAAATGAAGTATTACATCGGGATTGATTTCCTTATAAATACGCCTCAGCTCTAAAAATAATCTAATATCATTCAATGGATTGACACCATCTCTCACTAAACGTTGCAGATTATAGTGTAAAACGGAAGGATATTTATCTTTATAAATTAGGTATTCATCAACGGGTGCGACTACAATTACTTTAAACCCCTCACTTAAAAACTTTTCAATCAGATTTAATCTAAAATTATAAATATTCCATGTGGTATTAGCTACCAAAGCAATGATTCTCCCCTTCTTATTCTCTTTCATATATCGTTCTTTCAAACCTATATTCATTAAAAAGGTTAAATATAATGGTTAAATTGGATTAAGGGGTGGTACTTTTATAAAATTAGTACCTGTTTTACTATTTATATATTATAAATAAGGATTTACAAAAACCTTGGTGGCTTAATATTTTCAAACTAATAAAAATGACCCTTTTTTTATTTAAGTTTCATGTTGTATTTCCTTTTCATGTTTATGGTTAATAGAATTATTGGTTTTGTAGATTTCCAGCTTTTTTAATTAGATTAATCTACTTTGTTCATTATTCAAAAAGGGATTATTCTAGTTTTATTTTGGAAAGATAATTATTTATTGATAACAAGGAGGATGTCTAAAAAGCCTAAATGCATTAAAATTATTATCACTAAGATGGCGGTGCTATGCCGTGTGAGTTGATACGAAATTATACATCTACGAATAAACATTATGGTTAAAACGAAGACGTTCTCTGTAATCGTCAAAATCCTGATTCATAACCGAGGGTTAGTGTTAAATTTTGTATATAAAACCTATTATCCATTGGTTATAAACTTAGGAAATCATCCATTTTTTTTCCTTGGTCATCACAAAGGCTTATTAGTCCAATTTATAAAGAGCATAAAAAAAGAGGTTATCTTTTTAGATAGCCTCTTTTTTGTATTCAATTACGACAACCAGTTTCACTTTTTTATATTAAATGTAGATAATAATTGATTTTTAAAGCCATCATATTTTATATCCATTTCTATGGAAACTTTTTCCTTATTTGCCAATATAGATAGTCTTTCGGGTACATCTATGGGACGTCCTAAGATTCTTTCCACGTCAGGTTTGAATTTTGACGAATGTGCTGTTTCCAATATGATTCCATAAGTATCTGCATGCGTTTTCATGTACTCTTTTAACGCATAATACCCCACAGCACCGTGAGGATCTATAATATAGTTATAATTTTGATATACTTCTTTAAGGGCACTTTCCGTTTGGGTATCATCTACGGCTATTCCCGTAATTTCATTTTTCACATTGTTCCACGTGGAACATTCTTTTGAATTACTTTCATAAAGATCTAAAATTCTAGGGAAATTTGATGGATTTCCAACATCCATTGCATTTGATAGGGTTCTGATGGCGGGTTTTGCTATATATTCTCCGGTAGATAAATAATCGGGAACTATTTTATTTACATTCGTTGCGGCTATAAAGTGATGAATAGGCAGGCCCAATTGTTTGGCGATTAAACCTGCTGTAATATTGCCAAAATTACCACTTGGCACAACGTAGGTAATGTTTTTGGTCTTTCTTGTATTTTCTGATATTTGCCTATAGCTTTCAAAGTAATAAAAGGATTGAGGAATCAAACGAGCAATATTAATTGAATTGGCAGATGACAAGCGTAGTTGAGCATTTAAATCCTTGTCCAGAAAAGCTTCTTTAACCAGCGCCTGACAGTCGTCAAAAGTACCATCTATTTCTAATGCATGTACATTGCCACCCAAGGTGGTTAGTTGCTTTTCCTGTAATTCACTTACTTTTCCTTTTGGATATAGAATAACAACGCTGATGCCAGGTACGTGATGAAATCCAAAAGCAACGGCTCCACCCGTATCTCCGGAGGTGGCTACAAGTATGATCAATTCTTGTTTATTTCCACCATTGTAATATTGCATTATTCTGGACATAAATCGCGCGCCAAAGTCTTTAAAAGCTAACGATGGTCCATGAAATAATTCTAAAGTAGCAATATCATTATTTAAGAGATAATTTGGCGCAGGAAAATTAATAGCGTCATAGGTTATTTCTGCTAATTTTTCGTCGGGAATAGATCCTTCAAAAAGATGTTTTGCTATTTGGAAGGAGTTTTCCTGAAAGGAATTTTCCTCAAATTTTTCCCAGAATGTATGAGGTAAAGGTTTAATCTTAGACATGTATAAACCATTATCAGGAGGCAAGCCTTCCATTATGGCTTTTTCTAAGTTGACAACAAACGCTTTGTTTTTCGTGCTGTAAAGTTTCATGAATATATCTTTATTAGGAAAGAACTACGGCTCCTCCCGGATTTATTTTCCCCGTGTACGAAGTCGCAGGAATGCCGTGATATTCAAAAATATTTCTCATGGCCATCCCTCCTTTTTGGGCAGCTGTTTCACCTTTAAAAAGGGCGAAAATAGAAGGTCCAGCACCAGAGATACTGCAACCCAAGGCATCCATTTTTAAAGCCATATTTTTTATCTCATAAAAATGAGGTATTAATATAGCTCGTTGAGGTTCAATGATATGATCTGTCAAAGATCTTCCAATCAGTTCATAATCAGAACGATAGAGTCCAGCAATGAAAGATGCCAGATTTCCTGTTTGTGCAATACATTTTTGAAGAGAAATATCAGGTTTGAGTATATTACGGGAATCTCTTGTTAAAACTTCCACTTCAGGGTAAATCACCGCGGCCACCAGGTCGTCGGGAATTGGCAGAGAAGTTATGTCAAGGGTTGCATTTTCACGAATTAAAATAATGCCTCCAAGTAAGGATGGCGCAACATTATCTGCATGATAGGAACCGTCGGCAAGTTGCTCCCCCAGTACGGCAAAATGGAGTAACTCCTTTTTAGTCAGTGGATTTCCTAACAAAGTATTTACGGCGAAAACGCCAGCCACCGCACTGGCAGCACTGGAACCTAGCCCGCTTCCAAAGGGCATTTTTTTGTGGATATCCAGTTCAATGCCTGTCTCGCTTTTTCCAAGGAAATTCAAAAGTGCCTGCGCCGAAAAAGTGGCCGTATTTTTTTCTGGCGAAAAAGGTAAGCGGTTCGTTCCGGTAATCTGGCCAATACTCATCCCCTTCCCATCAGAAAATCGCGCAACCACCTCATCTCCGGGGCTTTCCAAGGCAAAGCCTAATATGTCATAGCCTACCCCAATATTAGCCACCGAGGCAGGCGCAAAAACACGAATTTCCATAAAATTAATTGAGTTGATTGGCAATTTTAATAATTTCAGAGAAAATACCTGCAGCGGTAACCTCCGCTCCTGCACCTGGACCTCTAATCACCAATGGCCTTTCCTTATAACGCGAGGTAGTGAAAACAATCATATTATCGCTTCCACTCAACTGGGAAAATGGATGAGAATCAGACATTTTTTCCAGTGAAATACTGGCTTTTCCATCTTCTAGTTTAGCCACCATACGAAGCACCTTGTTTTCAGCTTTAGCCTCTAAAAATAGCTGCTCAAAAGTATCATTTTCAGCGGCTAAGGCTTTGATAAAGGCAGGAACATCGGGTGCATTTTGACAATTATCAGAAAGAACAGAGGTGATAATTACCTCGTCACTTTCAATCCTCGCACCCGCTTCTCGGGCGAGAATGATGAGTTTTCTTCTTAAATCAATACCATTTAAGTCAATTCTTGGGTCTGGTTCGGTATAGCCTAAAGCCATCGCCTCTTCAACCATTTGACTGAATGTCTGGCCATTATTTCCAAAAGTATTAAAAATATAAGACAGAGAACCCGATAAAACAGCTTCCATTTTAATGATTCTGTCCCCACTATTTATCAAATCGTTCAAAGTGGAAATAACAGGTAAACCTGCGCCGACATTTGTTTCGTACTGAAACATAACGCCTCTCTTTCTGCTTAACGATTTTAAGGCGGCGTATTTGTCATAGCCGGAAGAATTGGCTATTTTATTTGGCGTAGAAATTGAAATGCTGGCATTCAGGATCGTTTCGTAAAAATGTGTGATTTCTTCGTTCGCCGTATTATCAATAAAAATGGAATTAGGCAAGTTTATACGCTCCATTTCTTCCACAAAGGTTGAAAGGTGACTGGTCTCCCCCATTTCATTTAACGTCTCCCTCCATTGGTCTAAAGAAATACCTTCTCGGCGGATAATCATTTTTTTACTATTAGCTAAACCTACAAGCTTTAGGTCCAGGGAAAGTTCTTTCTTTAGAAATTCCTCCTGGGCTAATATCTGGTTTAAAAGGGTACCACCTATCAAACCGCAACCAACCATAAAAAGATGAATGGTTTTTGTATGAGAAAGGAAAAATGCCTCATGCATTACGTTTAATGCTTTAGACTCATCTAACCGACTGATAACTACAGAGATATTTAACTCAGAGGAGCCCTGTGCAATAGCTGCCACATTGATGCCATTTTTACCTAAGGATTGAAATAAACGTCCAGCTACACCAGGGAAATATCGCATTCTTTCTCCAATGACAGCTACCACGGCCAAATCCGTTTCTACTTTTAAGGTATCAATGAGCCCATTCTGGATTTCTGTTTCAAATAATGCCTCCACTATTTCTTTTGCCAGGAACGCCTGATCAGGTTGTATGGCAAACGAGATGGAATGCTCAGAAGATCCCTGGGTGATAAGAATGATATTGATAGATTTTTGGGCTAAGCCTGAAAATAATCTACCAGAAATACCTGGAACCCCAATCAAGCCACTGCCTTGCAAGGTAAGTAATGCAATATGTTGAATAGAGGAAATACCTTTTACAGGATTATCACTCATTTCTGAATGATTTGAAACGAGGGTACCTTCGAAAGATGGATTAAAAGTATTTTTAATGTAAAGAGGTATCTTTTTTGTTAAGGCAGGTTGAATAGTTGGTGGATAAATGACTTTTGCCCCAAAATGAGACATTTCCATAGCTTCAGCATAAGTCATTTTGTGAATGGTAAACGCCTGAGGTACTTTCCTTGGATCTGCCGTTAGAACACCATCTACATCGGTCCATATTTCTATAGCCTCAGCGTCTAAGCCTGCACCGAGGAGTGCTGCCGTATAATCGGATCCTCCCCTACCCAATGTGGTGGTTAATCCCCCTTTTCCAGCACCAATAAAACCTGTAACTACTTGAATTTCATTTTTTTGAGAATAAAATTCTTTGATTTTTAAATAAGTATTGCTTAAATCAACTTTTGCATTTCCAAAATTCTTATCGGTCTTTATTATTTTTCTCGCATCTAAATAAGCTGCCGGAATGCCCGCTTGTTTTAATACATGCGATATTATAAAGGAAGAACTTCTTTCACCAAAACTCAATACATAGTCCATGGTCCTTAATGAAGCTTCTCTTACCAGAAAAACGCCATGGAGTAAATTTTTTAAGACTTCCTGATTATTTTCTAATTCAGCAATAACTATGCTTCGAGTAGGCTCAATAAGTAAGGATTCGGCAGCTTCAAAATGACGTAAACGGAACTGTTCGTGTAAATTAAGATAACTGTTATCACCATTCGCAGCACGTTGACTCATTTCAATGAGCTGATCTGTCACTCCGCCAAATGCTGAAAAAACAACGGTAAACGGCTGTCCACTTAAGTAATAATCTTTAAGAATGGAGACAATTCCTCTGATTCTTTCAGGTTTTCCAACAGAAGACCCACCAAATTTTAGCACTTTCATTTCCTGAAATTTTATAAATAAAGTATAATGACCAATGAATTGGCGTTCAAAATGAAATATAACAATTATTTGGTTTTTCAGGCTAAGTTTTACAAATGTAGGGAAATTGACAGGATACGGCTAATTTGAACATAATAATTTTATATAAAGCAAATAAAACGAAGATTTTTACTTAATTAATGTCCGAATTAGATGCGGACTGGGAAATAATTCCAGATAAACAGATAAAGACGGAAATGAATCAGGTAAAGTTGGTATAGATTTAATTTACATTATAGACAAAAACGAACGAAAATATCTTACGATTTTTTTTACCTAATAATTTTTTATGGAGGTTTTTATTAAAATGTTTGAGGGTTATGAATATTCACCAGTTTTCTTATATATAATAATTATTTTATTTGGACTGATTTGAAAATTTGCTTTTAAGGTACCTTAATCATTCGAGTTATGCTTAAAAATGTAATATCCATAATTAGGCAAATCAGACCAAAGCCGCATATTAAAATTTGGAAATAATCTTCTTAAGAAATTATAAATCAGAAGATTAGTTTGTTGGTTTAATAAATATCATACAGTGTTGCCACGGAAGATTTTTAATGTTTTTTTCGAAGGCGAATCCTGCCGCCTGTAGTTCTTTAACAGACTGTTCTTCACTCATTTTATGGATTTCTTTGATGGGCACTTCGGCATCCTCTGACCTAAATTCCACAAGCACTAATTTGCCTCCAGGCTTTAATGCTTTCAGCATTGACACAGCCATTTCATAAGGGTAAGAAAATTCATGATAACCGTCTACTAACAGAACGAGATCTACCGTGTTTTCTGGCAAAGTGACACTTGTTTCTTTACTAAGAACGGGCACAATACCCGACAGTTTTTCCTGTTTAATCCTTTTGTTCAGGTAGGCAATCATTTCCGGTTCCACATCTACGGCATATACTTTACCATTTCCTACTTTTTTTGACAGCAAGGCGCTGTGGTAACCACTTCCTGCACCAATATCAGCAATAATCATCCCAGGCTTTACTGCAAGGTTCTTCAGTAATTGTGATGTATTTTCCTCCATTTCCCTCTCCTGTCTCTCAAGCCAGTCTATACCAAAATGGCTCATCACGTGGGCAATTTGACGGCCCATATACCATTTATTAATGCCATTTGGGTCGCCACCTTTAATCGTATATCGCCCTTGAGCAGAAGCACCGAACGTGAGGAGGAAAGCAACAAAAAACAGTAAAATAGATGTTGATTTTTGCATGGTTTACCAATTGGTTTATTTTTTAGCATTGGAGTAATGCGCTTCATTCATCCCTTTTTCTGATGATTATCAAAACAAATGGCGCCAAAGTAAGACGCAAAAAGGCGGCCATTGGTTCTCAATTATCCCTCATTTTTTAGCAACAAAGTCCGTTTCCCTGATAACGGATTTGGATTGGTGTGTTAAACTTTTTAAAGTTTAGGAGTAATTTTTCTATTCATTTAAACTAAGATAGATACTTTGCTTCAGTACTATTTTTATTAATTACAGAGATGGCCGGAACATCTGGATCAAAAAATATTTTTCTTGAGTTGAGTAGTAATACCTATGTGGGTTAAACCACCGCCCAGATGGTAGATAGATCGGCCGAAATCAAAAGAAAAGCGTTTTATTTTAAGGCCAAATCCAAAGGAAAAGCCATTTAAACCACCAACGCCAACGGTTCCAAATTCCATTCTGCTTCTATGATTGTAAGCCATTCTTAATTTGAAATTTTCATTTGCGCCGACAATTAGTTCTCCATTGAGAATAATATGCCTGAATAAATTATCAACAAAGATGGCAAGTTGTGCCGGTTCAGCTAATTCCTCTCCGATAATAAGCCTTGCTGATTCATTATCTGGATTGTAGTATCTTACGTTCCAACGATTCAGATGGTTATAAAGAAGAGTAAATCGGAAGGGTAAATAGCGTAATTTTTTTGAAATAGCTATTTGTATATCATCTGGTAAGGGTTCCTTGCTATTACCTGAAAAATATGGATTAAGTTGTAGTCCAGCATTTCTATATACTATACCAATGGTAGTCAGCTTTGAAGAATCAGTGTAAAATAAGCCGGCATCTAAAACCAGCGCAGAAGAAACAAATTCACCTAAGGAAGATTGAGCGAAAGACAGGGTAGAACCAATTTGCAGTCTGTCATCAATGGAATGAGCGACTCCGACGGACATTCTGTTTTCATTTGCCTTGAATGTTCCGTTTGTCTGAAAATACTCGTCGGTTCGGGGCATTTCACCGTATTGAATAAAATGAAGACCTAGATTTAGCCACGTTTTGTTATCAGCTATAGTAAAAGCATATGCAGCGTTGCCACTTTGTATATTTCCAGGTAAAAAAAAATGATTTAGTCCAAGTTTACCTGTCATATTCTGATTTAAAACAGCTGGATTACTTCCAACTAAATTGATATCACTATCAGATACAGAAATTTGGGTACCACCGAGTCCGGTTAATCTTGCAGAGGACGGGGAGCTTAAAAAATTACAAGTGGCTCTTCCTCCTGGGAATTGTCCATAAACAGCAGACGCCGCAAAAAGAAAGAAGAGGAACAGTGGTATAAACTGTTTATTACGCATATTTTTATAAATCAATAAGTTAAAACTTTCATTTTTCATAATGTCTTGTTTTTGTCTTAGAAATTTATTGATTTTATTTTCAAAGATAGATAATCTCCCTCTCAAAACTCAACCCATATTTTTTTAAAAATTTATACAGCTGTAGTAAAGCAAAACCATAAATAAATCCAACTTAATTAGAGTTTAATTGGTGTTGCACCATAGCAACCCGTTTTTTCCTAATATAAAAAAACAAAGAGTCACTTGTGCGAATAGAAGGTCCAATTTTCAGGAATTTATACTTACTGAAATTGATTGAAAAATACCAATAAATCTGCCATTTAGACCGGATTTTTGACATGTTTGAATGTACCATAACTACCACCTTTTGTGAGAAAAAGCAAGAAGTACTTTGTTTCCTTAAATTTTCTAAAAATAAGGAACAGTTAATCCATGGAAATGGTGAAAAAATTCATGTCCGGTAATATCCAATGGTAGATTTCCTTTTTAAAGATAATTTCCGTGGTATCCACCATCTTCCATGCCTCCTTATGCTCAACAAAGGACACCAAAAGGTTTCTCATCTGTTTACGCTAACCTCCAAAAAGTTATGGCTAATGAAAGTAAGAATTCATAAGCCTGGTGCACAAATTTTTTCGAAAAGGTAAAAAGGAAAATATACCATTAATATCTTAGAACTCTCATCCGTAATGCTTATTTTTGATAAAGGAGACATAGGATTCAAGGTTTTTAAGGATTAGAGACCAATTAATAAACTTTGACAATGCTAAAATAGGTTATGGTTTGAGTAAATTTGACAAAATAATTCAAAAAATTCTGAATGGTCTTTCTGATCAGAACATCGACTTTCAGGAATTTTTGAACATGATAATAAATCTTGGTTTTGAGTTGAGACAAAAGGGAAGTCATCATATTTTGACTAAAGATGGGATTGAAGAGATAATTAACATACAACCTAAAAACGGTAAAGCAAAGTCTTATCAAGTTAAGCAAGTTAGGGAAATCATTATTAAATACAGGTTAAATTCAACCATAGATGGATAATATTAAGTATGAATTAATTATTTTTTGGAGCGAATCGGATGATTCATTTATAGTCGAGGTTCCTGAACTTGCAGGATGCAAAGCAGATGGTGAAACTTATGAAGAAGCCATTGCAAATGCAAAGATGGTTATTAATGATTGGATCGAAACAGCTATAAAATTGGGAAGGGAAGTCCCTAAACCTAAAGGAAAACTAATGTACGCTTAAATGTTCATGAGGCCGTAACAAAGGCCACCAAGTGAATGACTCCTATCGTCGTCACGTCGGGTAGCCAAATCAACCTATTTACACAACAAAACATTTGGAAAATATATTGGAGGCGTGGGAATCTAAAATGGAGCTCTTATGAACCAAAACCAACAGTAAATTTGCTGAACGACTTCTTTAAAATAGTAGATCAAGTCGAATATGTTTGCTTCAAAGGCTGACTAAAATAACGCCAGCACCTAACACATCATACGCCATATTTTCTATTTTAATGTTAAGGTGCGCTATTCGCTAATTAAAGCGCAAAAGCAGGATAAATTTTATTAAGATATTTATAAAATGTTGAAAATTATAATTCAAAAAAGCATATAATCAAGAAGAAGAAAAGTATTTTGATCATTTTGTGGACTGGTTATCTTTCCATTGTGTACGGCAAATACCACCGGAACAAATCATTCTTTTTACTAATTTACCCTTTTCATTGTAAAATAATAAAGGACCGTCTTCTGTATTTCCATTTTTATAATTTCCGGAAACACTGAGCTGACCAGAGGGAAAAAACTCTTTGAAAGGGCCATTTTCTTTATTTTTTGAAAAGGTTACCTCCTCCATTAAAAATCCCCGCTCATCATATTTATACCAGAGTCCATTCATTTCATCATTGATGTATTGACCTTTTAATTTGAGCTTATTTTTCAAAAAAAAGCTTCGATAAGTACCATTAAACCTTCCATTTTCATGCGTTTCTAAGACAGCAGTATCTTTTGAACCAGGAAAAAATAAAATTCTTTCCCCGTGAAGTACAGAATCTTTTAAAGTGTAAATCTCTTGAGTCAATCCATTTTTATCTTTGATAACCACATGTTTTACATCAGCCTTGTTACCATCCATTTTATGGCAGCCTGTTTGGAAGAATACTAAAATAAAAAGTACCCTATAAAAGTTTGTGACTAATGTTTTCAAAGATAAGGTATGCAGAAACATAGGAAAAATCTAATGATTTAGGAAATAACCGATCTTCCCATACTTTCATAGTAGAATCCTTCCTCAGTCATCTGGTCTAAATCGTATAAATTTCGACCATCAAATATGTGAGGTTGCCTCATTAATTGTTTCATTATTTTAAATCCGGGCGCTCTAAACTGACTCCATTCTGTAACAATAGCGAGAGCGTCAGCATCAATCAGAGCTTCGTAAGGTTCATTAACATAAATAATACGATCTCCCAGTGTTTTTTGAACATTAGGCATAGCCTCAGGGTCAAAAGCTTTTACCGTTGCACCAGCTGCCAGCAATTTCTCTATGATAAACAAAGCGGGAGCCTCCCTAATATCATCGGTATTAGGTTTGAAGGCCAGGCCCCAAACGGCAATATTGAGTCCTTTGAGATTACCATTAAAACGGTTGATTATTTTATTTGCAAGTATTATTCTCTGGTTATCATTTACTTGCATTACAGAAGAAAGGATGTGGAAGGGATAATTATTATCATTTGCTGTTTTTGCCAACGCCTGAACATCTTTAGGGAAGCAACTACCACCATAACCGACCCCTGGAAAAAGAAAACGTTTTCCAATTCTTGAATCTGAACCCATGCCCTTCCTTACCATGTCAACATCGGCGCCTAAGATTTCACAAAGGTTAGATATTTCATTCATAAAAGAGATCCGCGTTGCTAAATAAGCATTAGCAGCATATTTGGTCATCTCAGCAGACCTTACATCCATAAAGAAAATGGGGTTTCCCTGACGAACAAAAGGTTCGTAAAGCTGTCGCATCAATTTTTGAGCTCTTGCAGAACTTGTTCCAATGACTACCCTGTCAGGTTTTAAAAAATCATCGACAGCAACACCTTCCCTTAAAAATTCCGGATTTGAAACAACATCATACAAATCTATGGATAGTTTTTGCTCAAGAATGGCAGAAACTTTTTCAGCAGTTCCAACGGGGACGGTACTTTTGTCAACAATGACTTTATAGTCATCAATAATTTCAGATAAATCTTTAGCTACCTTTAGAATGTAAGATAAATCGGCAGAACCATCCGCGCCAGGAGGTGTTGGCAAGGCTAAAAAAATAATAGCCGCATCTTTTATAGCCTCCTTCAGGTTGGTGGTAAATAATAGTCTGCCTTGTTTAGTATTCCTTTCAAAAATTATATCCAGGCCGGGTTCATAAATAGGTACTTCACCCTTTTTTAATCTATCTACTTTATTTGCATCAATATCGACACAGATAACATGGTTGCCAGTTTCGGCAAAACAAGCACCGGTTACTAAACCTACATAACCAGTACCAATAACGGCTATTTGCATAAAAATGGGTTAATTTGAGTAATATATTCTATAGATAACATCGGCATAATCGTCAGAAACAAGCACGGAGCCATCGGGCAATAATTCCAGATCAACGGGACGGCCTGTAACGTCGTCATTTTTAGGATTTAACCAACCGGTAGCGAACGGTTTATAGCTTATAGCTTTTTGATTTTCGTCAAGCGTCACGACAGATAGCTGGTAGCCCGATTTTTTGGTTCTATTCCAGGAGCCGTGTTCAGCAATGAGGATTTGATTTTTATAACTGGCAGGAAAATTATTTCCTGTATAGAATTCGATGCCAAGAGGAGCTACGTGAGCGCCTAGTTTTTGAGCTGGTTTCACAAAATTATCACAGGGAAATTTTTTACCAAACTCAGGGTCAGGTATATCTCCTTGGTGGCAATAAGGATAGCCGAAATGTAAATTATCTTTTTCAGCTCTGTTCAGCTCACAAGCAGGGACATCGTCCCCCAACATATCTCTGCCATTATCAGTGAACCAAAGTTCTTTAGAAGTAGGATGCCAATTGAACCCCACCGTATTTCTAATACCGGAATGAACTATTTCAAGATTGGTTCCATCAGGATTCATTCTCGTAATAGAATTAAAAATTTTATCTTCTGATTCACAGATATTACAAGGAGCGCCAACGGGAACATACAATTTTCCGTCAGGACCGAAAGCGATATATTTCCAACCATGATGTTTTTCTGTGGGGAATTTATCGTAAATGACTTCAGGTTCCCCCGGGTTGTCCAGGTTATTTTCAATATTTTTAAATCGTAAAATCCTGTTTACCTCTGCTACATATAAATCGCCATTTCTGATAGCCACACCATTAGGCATATTCAGTTTAGAAGCAATCAAGTACTGTTTTTCTGCCTTATAATCGCCATTTTTGTCAACCAATGCATATACATTCCCTTTATCTCTTGTACCGACAAATAAAACACCGGAGGGAGAAAGTGCCATAGATCGGGCATTTACTACATTTTCGGCATAAATTTCAATGTTAAAGCCATCGGGAAGTTTGATGGTAGAAACATCTATTTTCCCGCTGAATATTTTTGGCATGGGAGGATTTATTTTCCCACAATAGAGGAAAAGTAACATGGGGAGCACCATCAATGAATTAAAAAGTGGCTTTTTCATTTTCGAATTTTTTAACTACTTTATATATTCTGATAAAACAGGATAGGTTGAAATGAGTTTAGCGGCTTGCTCTTTTGATAATTTTTCACCATCCAAAAAGGCAACAATTTCGTAATTCTTATTATTAGACCATTGAGCCAGGTCAAATGAATTAAATAAGCCACTATAAATCGATAGTTTATTCTTGTCAGGTAAAATCTCGAACAGCAGGTTTTCATGCCCCTTAATATCTTCGATATTTATATTTTGAAGATCGGTATAGGGAATTTCTTTTAAAAGCCACTTAAAGCAAAGGGCGTCTTGAGCTATATTTCCATTTTCTCCATCAAAAAGTAAATTTGTATTCAATGCCATATTCATGGGCTTGGCGCCGGAGAAACGAAAAGAAATACCCTGATTTCCTTTGTCAAATAAGGGAGAACAAACTACGCGATAACTTATGTTAGGATGTTTGAGGGAACTTTGTGTAAAAAATCGATGAATATCAACCAAAGTGAATAAGCTGTTTTTTACCCCGATATTAAAATCAACCTGTTTATGAGGATAGGCAGAAATAAATAACTTTAACCCATCATTTTCATTTAAAACAGGTATTAAGGCATTAAAATAAGGCTTATTAGCACTTTCCAAAGGATGTTCAGCGCCATTTAACACCATGGCATTGAATTCAAAATAATCTACCTTCTGATCTTCTTTAAAAGCTATACCAGCGGTAAAAGTTTGGGGTTTCATTTCGCTCAACGGTGCAAAAAAGTAGGCTGTATATACATCTCTTGCGCCAAATCCACTTTTTCTGTTAGAAGCAAAATAAGCGGTTACGCCGTCTCTGGCGGCAGAAAAATGGGTATCATCTGCTGTAGAGTTAATGGGCGTTCCAATATTTTCAGGATTATGGGCAGCATTCAGGTGAAGTTTAAAAATATCAAATCCACCAAGACTTATTTCCGGATTATTAGAGGAAAAATATAAGGTAAATCCATCAGGTGCGAGGAAAGGATAATTTTCGTCATATACCGAATTTACTGCAGATCCCATATTTTCGGGCTTTGACCACAATCCATTCCGTTTGCTTATTTTAAATAAATCGTACCCCCCTTTACCGCCCAAGGTATTTGATGCAAAAATAATGAGGGTATCAGAAATAAAATGAGGTGGTGTATGGGCAGAAACCCGATCAAAAGTCGGGTAGAACGGATTAATCTTAAACTTTCCTGTTTTCCTGATGGTATCTGTAAAAATAGCTCCCTGTAGAAGATTATTTCCTCTAAAATAGTACAAAACCTGTCCGGAAGGGTTAAATCCGATACTTACCTCATGATTGGGTGAATTTAAAATGGGGCTATAAGATTTTGGTTTTTCCCAAACACCATCATTCTTAGAACAATAAAAAATATCAGTTTGCGGTAATTCTTCTTTTTCTGCAAAGGGATTTGCAACGGTAAAATATATTCGGTTTTGGTAGAGAGGGTTCAATACAGGGGCGAATTCGTCGCCCTGGGTATTCACCTGCCCCCCTAAATTTTCTACCACAGCCAAAGGATTACGATACTGAATGGCCAGGCCTGTCGCACAGTGTCTAATAATATTTCTAACTTCATTTCTATTGGGATGCGAAGGCGAAATAGCTTTTAGATAACTTTTTAAATAGGACGAAGCGGTGGTAAAATCTTGATTGTGAAAGCGTATTTGGCCTAAAAAAAGAAGTGCTTCAACCTGAAGGTTATTTTTATTTTTTAGTAAAGAAAGAAATTCTATTTCGGCCTCATCCAATTTATTTTTATAATAATAACTGGCGGCACTTAGGAATGTAATTTCAGGTGATTCTGTTTTGAAAAACTTTTTTCCTGCCTGGAGGTAACTTAAGACTTCGTCATATCTCTTTTGTTGAAACAGTTGATTCGCTTCATTAAATCTTTTGGCATTACCCTGCGCTAACGAGGAAGGAAGGTAAAGCAAAAGAAATAACACAACAATAGCGAAAGACCGTAAAAGACTCATGCGGTTATATAAATAAATGGTTTAAAAGCTTTGATTTCCGTCAAAACTTTCAATATAATCTGCGATTCGACGTAAAAAAGAACTTCCGAGGGCACCGTCAACAACTCTATGGTCATAAGATAAAGATAAAAACATAAGGTGTCGCACGGCAATGAGGTCTCCATAAGGCGTTTCAACTACAGCTGGTTTCTTTTTTATGGCACCAATAGCTAAAATAGCTACCTGTGGCTGATTTATAATGGGCGTACCCATGATGCTACCAAAAGTACCTACATTGGTGGTTGTAAAAGTTCCACCTTGTACTTCGTCAGGTTTCAATTGGTTATTTCTGGCTCGGTCTGCAAAATTATTTACCTTAGTAGTCAGTTCGAGCAAGCTTAGTGTGTCTGCATTTTTAATGACGGGAACAATAAGATTTCCGGAGGGTAAGGCGGTGGCCATACCAATATTTATGTCTTTTTTAATAATAATCTTGTCACCTTCAACTGAAATATTAATCATAGGGAAGTCTGACAAAGCCTTTGCCACGGCTTGAATAAAAATGGGAGTAAAGGTTATTTTTTGTTGATATTTTGCTTCAAAAGGTTTTTTAATTTTTTCTCTCCATAGAACTATTTCTGTAACATCGGCCTCGGCAAAAGAAGTTACGTGGGCAGAAGTTCGTTTGGACATAATCATGTGATCAGAAATAAGCTTTCTCATTCTGTCCATCTCAATAATCTCATTTTCGCCTGAAGTTCGGGAAACTATTTTTTCAGGGGACTTGCTATTGCTCGAACCTATATTTTTTCTTGATTCCAAGTAGTCTAGCAGATCATTTTTTGTAACTCTGCCTTGCATACCTGTGCCAATGATAGCGTCTAATTGCTCATAAGAGATATTTTCCTTTAGCGCCATATTTTTCACCAGGGGAGAATAAAATCGATTAGATTTAGCTGTTGGAACCGGTGATATGACGGAAGGTGGAGTCTGAATATCAGGAGAATGTGACTCGGTATGATTTACAGAAGAGTCATTGGTAACAATATCCTGAGGAATATATGTTTTTTCGTCAGCATCAGATTCGGTGGCAATGATAGCTATCGTTTGACCTACTGGTACCACATCATTTTCGTTAAAAAGGATGTCGATTAACTTTCCTTTTACAGGAGAAGGAACATCGGTATCAACCTTATCGGTAGCAATTTCGACTAGCGTATCGTCGATGTCAACTACATCTCCAATATTTTTGGTCCATCTAAGGATGGTTGCTTCAATTATACTCTCGCCCATTTTAGGCATGACAAGTTCAAAATGCGTCATAAGGATATTTTATCCGTGTTAATTACTGCAAAAATACAAGGTATTTCATTAAAATGATTCTTAATTCAATTTAACAAAAAAAGACGTAAATAATTTAAGGAAACGTAGGCCGCGTATTGAATATTTTTCTCTCTGTTTTTACCTGCTTTCACAAGGAAGGTCTGGTGTTTTTCTTTGCTACCCAAGGCTACCCAAATGGTGCCAACCGGTTTCTCCACTGTTCCACCGTCTGGGCCAGCGATACCTGAAATGGCGACACCAATATCGGCTTCTGTGTGCGAAAGTAAACCATGGAGCATTTCAATAACGGTTTCTTCGCTTACTGCACCATATTTTTCCAATGTGACTGGATTAACACCCAATGATTTTTCTTTCATTTCATTGGCATAGGAAATGATAGCTCCTTTAAAGTACTGAGATGAACCTGGCACAAGAGTTATAAGATGACTTAAATAACCGCCGGTACAACTTTCGGCACAGGCGAGCTGGTAATTATTTTTCTTTAATATTCGTCCAACAACTACAGGCAGTGTGTCTTCATCTTCACCGGCAACGAACTGCCCCAATAGGTTACGTAACTGGTTTGTTTTTTCAATAATTAACCCTTCCAAAAGTTGTTTATTATCGCCTGAGCAAGAAAGTCTTAGCCTTATTTGACTCAAAGCGGGCAAATAAGCGAGCTTAATAAAATGGGGAAGTTCATTTTCAAATGTTTCTAAACGCTGGGAGAGTGTTGTTTCAGGAATACCAGCTATCAGCAGTGTTTTATGAATTATTATTTCGGCAGGGAAAGTATTCTGGAGTTTTGGAATAACCTCATTTTCCATGAGATATTCCATTTCATAAGGTACACCTGGGAGCGAAATAATAACTTTTCCCGAGCCAGTATTTAGCCACATTCCTGGCGCTGTTCCCATTTTATTTGGCAAAACAACCGTGTTTTCAGGTACTTGTGCTTGTTGCACCAGATGCATGGTATTGGGGTCACGACCAATTTTAGTAAAAAATCGAATGAGGAATTGGTGTGTCTCTTCGTGCAAAACTAAGGGTACATGTAGAAATTCTGCTAATGCTTTTTTGGTAATATCATCCTTAGTTGGACCTAGTCCGCCGGTGATGATAACTACATCTACCTCATTAAGTGAAAGTTGGAGATGTGATTTGATATCCATTAATTCATCGGAAATGGACTTCATCTGACTGACTTTCATACCAATGAGATTCAGCCTTTGTGCTATCCACGAAGAATTTGTATCTATGATTTGCCCAATCAAAATTTCATCACCAATAGTAAGAACGTGAACTTTCATGCCTCGATTTTGCTAATAAGAGAGTTAAATGCTAAAGATAAATTAAATCTCCATGTTGAAAGTACAATGACTGGTCATCAGAAGAAGATTTTACTATTAATTCGCCCTTGTCAGAAACGCCAATGATAGTTCCTTTCAAGGTTTCATTACTTTTTTTAATAAGAAAAGTATGTACTTTGTTCATTCCTAACAAGCAGGAATGGTACTGAAGTTTCAGCAAATCGGGTTGTTCGTTAACATAAGTTAAATATTCTTCCAGTGCGGTAAAAAGATTTTTTTCCATTTCTTTTCGGTTGGTTTCTATGGACGTATTTAAAAACAGGGAGGTCGCCGATGGAAGAAAATCTGGAAAAGAAGGCTGATTAACATTTAATCCGACGCTAATAATAGTACTTTGAACTTTATGAAAGTTAAGACTGTTTTTTATCAAAATGCCAGCGATTTTTTTATTGAATATATAAACATCGTTTGGCCACTTTAAATAAATATTTTCAGGCAAGGGATAGACATTGAGTATCGATTTTCTTACCGCTAAGCTAACAGCCATATTCATGAGATAAAGTTTTGATGGAGGCAGATTATCGGGAAACAGGATGATGGAAAGTAAAATATTTTTCCCTTTATCACTAAACCAGGATTTTTCTTGCTGACCTTTCCCCGCTTCTTGGAAATCGGCTGAAATAACGGTTCCATGCTGTGGGAAACCGTGGGAAAGTAATTCTATTGCGTAAGAGTGAGTAGAGGGTATGCTATTAAAAAAAAGATAGGCATCACCGATATTTTGATTCTTATTAAAATGCAAGTTTTATTATTTTAAAAGTTCTTAACTTGCCTCAAAATTACCAATTTAATTTTTTAAAACATTAATCATTTTGAGTACAACCATTGCAAAGTCTCCAAAGAAATTTCATAAAGAGGTGGAAAACCTCAATAATGAGATTATTGAGAGCATCAAAAATCTTAAAGGAATAGACATAGTAAAAATGGATTTGAGGCATCTACATGATGCACCCACTGATTTTTTTATTATTTGTGAGGGCACTTCCAACACGCAGGTAAAAGCCATAGCAGGCAATATTAATCGCCATATAAAGGAAACTTTAGATATTAAGCCCAATCATGTTGAGGGGGAAAAATCAAGCTTGTGGATTTGCGTCGATTATTTCAACACTGTTGTGCATGTTTTTCATCCTGACATGAGAAAATATTATGCGTTGGAAGACTTGTGGAGTGACGCAAAAACAGTGGTTTACGAAAATTTGTAGTAAATTTTTTACAATTAAAGCTATGGTTTGCAACGATTATAGTAATTGATTGTTTGAACCCGTGTATATTTTAATTTCAGAATAAAATAGCCTCCTGGCATGGACAGTAACAAAAAGCCGGCAAGCCCGGAAAATGGCGGTAACCGCTTTAATGGTTTTTGGATTTATGGAGTACTCATCCTTACTTTCTTAGCCATTAATATGTTCACAATGATTGGTGCTGACAAAAAACAGCTGACCCAAAATCGTTTAGAACAAATGATACGTGATTCTGATATTGAAAAAATTGAAGTGGTCAATAATCAGAAAGCACTTATTTATATCAAAAAAGGTAGTTTGTCCAAATATAGTGATATAGAAAAGTCCAATCTTTCTGCAGACAGACACCATTATTTTATAGATATTGGAAACGTAGAGGTCTTTAGTTCATCTTTGAAAGAGGTTCAAGAAAAGGCTGAGATTCCAAGAGAAAATTGGGTTCACCCTGCTTATGTTACCAAGACAAATTGGATAGGACCTATTTTAAATTGGGTTTTACCTGTTTTTATCCTTATCGCTATTTGGCTTTTCATTATGAAAAGAGTTGGTGGTGGCGGTGGCGGCCCAGGGGGACAGATTTTCAATATTGGAAAATCAAAGGCGACGCTTTTCGACCAAAATAGTAAGGTTAATGTTACTTTCGCTGATGTCGCTGGTTTAGATGAAGCTAAGGTTGAAGTAATGGAGGTGGTAGATTTCTTGAAAACGCCTAAAAAATATACCGCACTGGGTGGAAAAATTCCAAAGGGAGTTCTTTTGGTGGGTCCTCCAGGTACAGGAAAAACTTTGTTAGCTAAAGCAGTAGCCGGAGAAGCGAGTGTGCCTTTCTTTTCAATTTCAGGATCCGATTTTGTAGAAATGTTTGTTGGTGTTGGAGCATCAAGGGTCAGAGATTTGTTTAAACAAGCCAGGGAAAAAGCACCATGTATCGTTTTTATAGACGAAATAGATGCCATTGGCAGGGCTCGAGGAAAAAATAATATGCAGGGTGGAAATGATGAGCGCGAAAATACGTTAAATCAGCTTTTGGTAGAAATGGACGGTTTCTCCACAGATAAAGGGGTCATCTTGATGGCGGCTACAAATAGACCTGATATATTAGATAGTGCCTTACTTAGACCAGGTCGTTTTGATAGACAAATTGGCATAGATCGTCCTGATTTAAAAGGAAGAGAAGCCATTTTTAAGGTTCATTTGAAGACAATTATCAAATCAGATGATGTTAAGCCTTTTATACTGGCCGAGATGACGCCAGGTTTTGCGGGTGCCGACATAGCGAATGTTTGTAATGAGGCAGCACTTATAGCTGCAAGAAGAAATAAAGCGGCCGTCGATTTAGATGATTTTAATTATGCATTGGATCGTGTAATTGGTGGATTAGAGAAAAAGAATAAATTAATCTCTCCCGAAGAAAAGAAAATTATTGCTTACCATGAAGCGGGTCATGCTATCTGTGGCTGGTACCTTGAGCATGCAGCTCCTTTGGTAAAAGTGACTATTGTTCCCCGCGGAATTGGCACGTTGGGATTTGCTCAATATTTGCCAAAAGAAGAAAATATAACCAGAACAGAGCAATTGCTCGATAGAATATGTATGACTTTTGGAGGCCGTGCAGCAGAGAAGTTGATTTTCAGTAAAATTTCAACGGGCGCCCAGAATGACCTCGATCAGGTTACCAAAATGGCTTACAGTATGATCTCTATTTTTGGAATGAATGAGAAAGTGGGCCAGGTTTCATTTTACGGAATGCAAAATGATTCTTTTAATAAACCTTATTCTGACGAAACAGCCTCTTTGATTGACGACGAAGTAAGACAATTGTTGCAACTGCAATATGAAAGGGCTCAAAATTTATTGACGGAGAAAAAAACGGAATTGGAAATGTTAGCTCAGGAGCTGCTGGCTAAAGAAGTTTTACATAAATCTGATGTCGAAAAATTAATTGGACCCCGCCCATATCAAGAGGAAGAGAAGTACTATCATCCTGAAGAAGTAAAGGAAGAAGTAAAAGAGGAGACAAAAGAAGAAGTGGCTCCGACGGAAGAAAGTAAGTAAGCGCTATTTTAGTTTGTTGAAATAGAATTTATAAATAGGATATATTATAACAGAAAGGACAATTAGCAAACTTCCCCAATAAAAGGAGTTTGTTAATTGTTCGTTCTCTTTAAGCAGGAACCAAGCAAAGGCAATGCCGTAAATCGGCTCAAGTGTCATACTAAGGCTAACGGTAAAGGCACTCAGTTGCTTCATCGCATGAAGGGTTAAAGAGTAGGCCAGACTGGTACATACAAAAGCTAAAAGCGCTACATACATCCAATCGTAAGTTCCTTGAGGTATAAATGCTTCTTTTGGATTGAAAGCGAGCCAAAAGGGAAGTGCGAAGGTCAGCAATATGAGCGCGCTGCCGAGTTCGAGAAAAGTTATGGTAACCGCGTCCGATAGCAAGGTCAATTTTTGATTTAACGAACTAAAAAGGGAAGCCAGGAAAGCGGAAAAAAGGCCTATCAAAAATCCATCTAAAAATTTTGTTGGTAAGGTGCGTACAATTAGAATCATTCCTGGTATGATAAGAATAGAGAGCATGATTTCAATGATATTTACCTTTCTTTTCTGAACTAAAGGTTCAAGAAAAGCGGTAAATAAGGGCGTTGCAGCTAAAGCTAAAACGCCAACAGACGCATTGGACGCTTTAATAGAACCATAAAAGGTTAACCAATGAAGACCGACAATACAGCCTGTTCCACAGATAAAGAGGATATTTTTTGTAGAGACTTGTTTAAAAAGAGGTGTTAATTTTGCAAAAAATCCAAGACTGATTACGGTTAAGAGTATTCGCCACCATACGAGAGGCAGCGCTGAAAGAGATATGACGGCACCTAAAATGGCTGTAAAGCCAAACAGAATAATTGAAAAATGCAATGCCAGATAGGAACGTAAAGGCTCTTTCATGAACAATTTTAGTATTAATGTCATTATAGTATTTTAAACCAAAATAACCTGCTATGTTAAAAATCGGTGATACAGCTCCCTCGTTTACTTTGTTCTCCAGTGAGAAGAATGAAGTATCTCTCACAGACTTCCAAGGTCAATCGGTAGTCATCTTATTTTTCCCCCTTGCATTTACTGGTGTTTGTACCACTGAATTGTGTAATACCAGAGATGATATCCAGTCTTACAAAAATTTGAATTCCCAAGTTATTGCTATTTCGGTAGATTCTCTTTTTACGCTGGAAAAATTTAAAGCAGAACAAAATTTGAATTTTCCATTATTGGCTGATTTTAATCGCACGGTTTCTGCAGATTATGGTTGTCTGTATGAAAATTTTGTTTTGGGAATGAAAAATGTAGCCAAAAGGTCTGCATTTGTCGTAGATAAAAATGGAATTATCCAATATGCAGAGGTATTGGAAAGTGCGGGAGATTTACCGAACTTTGACGCCGTTAAAAGTACCTTGCAAAATTTGTAATTAGATAGCTATGACGTTTTCTCACGCAGATACGGATGAACTGATCTTAACCGAAGTGATTGAGGAATTAGACAGCGATAATACAGGTAATATAGCCAGATTAATTGTGTTTAATGATGAACACAATACGTTTAATTGGGTCATAGATTGTTTTATACAAGTTCTGAATCATTCAGAGGCACAGGCAGAGCAGTTAGCCCTTCTGATTCACCTGAAGGGTAAGGCAACCGTTAAAACGGCACCCAAAAGAGTGTTAAAGCCTTTTAAAGACTCTTTAACTGATAAAGGTTTATCGGTAATCATTGAGGAAGACAGTGGCAAATAAATCAAAGAGTATAAATAAAGCCCCAGAGTAAATCCCTGGGGCTTTTTAATTGGCTGAAAACTAATTCTTGAATTTATATTCTATCTTGAGTTCCAATATAAATTTCAAATTTTACAATTCCAAAAAATAATAGGGGAAATAGGCGTTCCCCTATTATTTTTAAAAATCAGTGAATTTTTTTTGTCCAATTTTCGTTCTATATTCGTGAATACGAAAAATCTCGATGTATGCTCAGAAATGTTTTTATTTGTTTTATATCGCTCTCATTTTTCATTTCTGAAATTACATGTCAATCAAGAAATCCATCATTAATCCTTTCTTCTGAGCAGTTTAATATAGCGGTTAATCCTCAAAATGGAGATTATATTGTACTGGCAAAAGATAGTTTTTATTTATTTAATTTGTCAGTATCAGGAGATTGGAGACCTTGTAAGTACAAAAAGAACGACCTGGATACAGTATTGAATCAACCTGTAGAATTGAACTTCATTCACGATGCAAAACAAGTTCTTTTCTTTGCCGGCGGCGGAGGTCAGGTATATCTTTTTAAGGATTCCTCTATTCTTCGGCAGGATAAATCATTTCTGCAAAAAAATCAATTTGGTGCGGCAAGCTTTGAGTTTAAAGATAAAATCATTCTTTATGGCGGGTATGGTTTTTATTCGTATAAACCATATATGACTGAATTTTCAGATAAAACCAATGAATGGTTCTTAAGGCCTTATGCTTCTAATCAATATCTACCTGAAGGTAGGCAGGCAGTCGTTTATCAGATAGATAAAAAACGGGGTTATTTTTATATGTCTTCGGGATATACTTTAAACAAGCCTTATTTTGAAGATGTGGAAAATTTGGATTTAAATGATGTCTGGAGGTTTGACCTGAACACTAACAAATGGAAACAACTTGGTTACATAGACGACGACAAGAGAATTAGAAATCTTCGGTTTCCTTTCTTTGCCGGGGGAAATTTCTACGCGATTGAAAAAGGACCGAATAATGCTGTCGTAAAAATTAATATAGCTAAGAATTCATTTGAAAAATTTAAAACAGAACATCTGGTTGATCAATCTTTAGTAGAATATGGGGCGGTCTATAATACTAAAGATGGAAACGTTTTATTGGTAACAAAAGGTAAGGATCAAAGGGATAAACCTGGTTTTATAGTAAGTATAGTACCGCTCAAGGAATTAGAAAAGAACTTAATTATTGCTAAAAAGTATTATTTCACTGTATTTGATAAACTATGGCCCTTTTTCTTGATGATTGCAGGGCTTGGGAGTTTAGTCTTTTTCAATAGGGCGTTTAAGAAAAGAAAAAATATTCAACGAAATGAAAAACCAGTCATTCATTTTAATCTAACTGAAAACGAAGTTACTTTTAGTGGTAGCAGAATTCCTTTTGAGGAAGAACAAATTCAGTTTCTACATTATCTGGTGGAAAACGGGGGAGAAATTTCAAACAATGATTTATTAGACTTTATAAAAAAGGGGCAGGAATCATTAGATACATTAAAAAAAAGGAAGCTAAAGTTAATAATGGATATAAATCAAATTTTCAAAATTTCAACCGGATTGAGTAATCCGTTTTTGCTTGAACTAAAAGATGATAACGACAGGAGGTATAAAGACTATCTTATAAACCCAATATATGAAGTGAGGGTGTAAAATACAAAAAGCCAACCCTTTCAGGTTGACTTTTTGCGCCTCAGGTAGGGCTCGAACCTACGACCTACGGATTAACAGTCCGCCGCTCTAACCGGCTGAGCTACTGAGGCAGGTTAGATGCACCTTCAGATATTTTCAAAAGGCGACTGCAAAAATAGTAGGATTATTAAATAAATTGCAATATTTACACAATAAATTTTAAAAAAAATCACAATGAAATTATTAACCGTTGGTACTGTGGCATTTGACGATATTGAAACGCCATTTGGCAGAGCTGAAAAGGCTATTGGTGGCGCTGCAACTTACATATCATTAGCCGCTTCATACTTTGCTGAGCAGGTTAGAATCGTTTCTGTAGTGGGTGACGATTTTCCTGAAAGCGTTTTACAAGACTTAACAAGTCGCAATATCGATTTGGCAGGGTTGGAAGTAAAAAAAGGTGAAAAGTCGTTTTTCTGGGCGGGACGATACCACAATGATATGAATTCCAGGGACACCCTTGAAACGCAGCTTAACGTTTTGGCCGATTTTAATCCTATTCTTCCGGAAGAATATAAAAGTTCAGATTTTTTAATGTTAGGAAACTTAACACCAGACATTCAATTATCGGTTATTGAACAAATGGTGGGTAAGCCGAAATTAATTGCGTTGGATACCATGAACTTTTGGATGGATATTGCGATGGAAAGTCTCAAAAAAGTCTTAAAAAGGATTGACATGCTTATTATCAATGATGAAGAAGCCCGGCAACTAGCTGGTACCTATTCCTTGGTGACAGCGGCGGCAATGATCCATGAAATGGGACCTAAATTTGTTGTGATTAAAAAAGGAGAACACGGTGCCCTTTTATTTGAGGGTGAAAATATATTTTATGCTCCTGCATTACCATTGGCGGAGGTTTTTGACCCAACGGGTGCCGGCGATACATTTGCCGGCGGATTGATGGGGTATTTAGCTATGACTGGAGAGGTTTCTTTCGAAAATTTAAAAAGAGCCATTATTTACGGTTCAGCAATGGCTTCATTTTGCGTTGAAAAGTTTAGTACGGAAAGACTGCTGAACCTTTCTAAAGTTGACATTGACGCGCGGATAGAAAAATTTGTTAAACTGGTTAATTTTGATTCTATTCCGGTGTAAATTATTCCTGATTGGCTAACTGTCCGCATGCGGCATCAATATCTTTTCCCCTGCTACGGCGGACAGTTACCATTATTCCTTTTTCCCGGATAGTCTTTGCAAAAATATCTATTTTATTTCCGCTAGCTTTTTCAAAAGGGGCATCAGGGATAGGGTTGTATTCAATAATATTTATTCTTACTGGAAAATTCCGACATAGTTTAACCAGGTTTAAAGCATCGGCAACGGAATCATTAAATCCTTGGAAAGCAATATATTCATAACTAATTCTATTCCCAGTTTTTTCAAAATAATAGGAAATAGCTTCCATAATAGCCTTCAAGTTGTTTGATTCATTAATGGGCATTATCTGATTTCTTTTTTCGTCATCAGCTGCATGAAGAGAAAGAGCTAAATTAGTTTTTGTCCCATCATCGGCTAATTGCCGAATCATTTTTCCAATTCCCGCTGTACTGATGGTAATTCGTCGGGCTGCCATGTTCCAGCCCGTCGGCGATGTTAGCTTTTCAATACTGTCCATAACGGGTTTGTAAGCTAAGAGTGGTTCGCCCATACCCATATAGACAACGTTTGTCAGTTTTTTATTAAAATGCTCGAGGCATAAGTTATTTATAGCATTCACCTGACTTACAATTTCACCTGCGGTCAGATTTCTTTCTCTTTTCATTTTTCCCGTTGCACAAAAACTGCAAGTTAAACTACAACCAACCTGGCTGGAAACGCAGACGGTAAATCGGTTTTCATCTAATACAGGAATAAGTACGCTCTCTATGTTAAATCCGTCATGTAATCGGAATCTGGCTTTTATTGTCCCGTCTTCACTAATTTGTTGTTTGTCCAACGTGATGTTAAGGAATATATAATATTCATTTAGTTTTTCACGAAGAAGAATGGGTAGATTAGTCATTTCCTCGAAGGACTGAGCGTTATGTTGCCAAAGCCAGGCATATATTTGTTTGGCACGAAAAGATGGCTGGCCCCAGGAGCTTAATAATTCTGATAAACCGGTAAGAGAAGCCTCTCTAATATCTTGTTGTTTCATAAAAAACGAAATATAGCAATGATAGGGGTATTTAAATAGGAGAACACTGTTGTTGCAGCCATACTTTTTCATCATCGGAAATAAATGGGGATAAACCATTCCAAACCAAACGATGGTAATTGTTTAACCATTCTTTTTCATCCTGGTTCAATAGAGATGAATCAATTAGTTGTAGAGAAATGGGAAACAGGGTTAAATCTTCAAAAGAAAGAAAGCCATTTCCAAGATCTTTACAAAGCAGGATGTTTTCAATGCGAATGCCATATTCTCCTTCCAGATAAACTCCAGGTTCATTGGTGGTAATCATGCCAGGCTCTAACGGGGTAGTTCCCCTACTAGTTGTAGGGTTTGTTGCAAATCCTTGTGGACCTTCATGGACTGAGAGAAAAAATCCTACACCATGGCCAGTACCATGAGCGTAATTCAAACCTTCCTTCCAAAGAGGTATTCTGGCTAAAGTATCGAGTTGCATACCCACGGTGCCGAAGGGAAATTGAGCAGAGGCCAATGCAATAAATCCCTTTAACACTAAAGTAAAATGCTTTTTTATTATTAATGGAGGATTGTTTCCAATATATATGGTTCTGGTGATATCGGTTGTTCCGTCAAGGTATTGCCCACCGGAATCAACTAAAAGTAATCCACCTTTTTTAATGATAGATGCTTTTTTAATAGTAGGATGGTAATGTATTATGGCACCATTACTTTTATAGCCAACAATGGCATTAAAACTTTCTCCCCTGTAATCGGCCTGTTGTGATCTATAAAAGGCACATTTTTCTGCAAAATCAAATTCAGAGACTGTATGCTCAATTTCTATTTCACTCTCTAACCACCTAAAGGCACGAATCAGGGCTATACCATCTTTGAGCATTGCCTTTTGAATATGCTTTATTTCATTTTTCGTTTTAACCGCCTTGAGTTCCATAATCCAATTGGGGTGAGTCAGACACCTCTCAGGAGGTATAATCTTGTAAATGGCAGCATTTATCGATTCAGGGTGTACGATAAAGGTGACATCACTCCCTAAATGAGCTATTGACTCCATTATGTTATCATAAGGTAAAATAGTGATCTTTTCCTTTGATAAGGATTCCTTTATCTGGGAAGGTATTTTCTTTTCGTCGACAAATAAAAAACAAGATTCTTTTCCCAATAATAAATAAGCATAGAATAAAGGATTAAACGGAATATCATCGCCTCTTAGATTTAATATCCAGGCAATATCATCTAAAGTGGACAGGACAAGATAATCTGCATCTAAAGAAATCATTTTAGTTCTCAATACATTCATTTTATTTTCTCTGCTGATAGACGAAAAATGAATATCATGTTCAAAAATCAGGGAAGCAGGCAAGTTAGGTCGGTTTACCCATAGTTTGTTAAAAGGGTCATATTGTGGAAAAAGAGTTAAATGATGTGTAGTAAAAAGGGCTGAGATATGGTCAAGCTGATGTATGGAGAAAAGGCGGGAATCCAAACCGACCTGCTTACCTGGAGTTAGTTGTTTAACTAACCAGGGTAAATGTTCGGGTGCATGAGGTACTTTTTGTTTGTGAAGGGTTATTCCTGAGCCGGATAACTCAATGTCGGCTTGTATAAAATATCTGGGGTCCGTCCAAAGTGCGGTATAATCTGCCAAAACAATTAAGGTGCCAGCGGAACCTGTAAAGCCACTTATCCATTCTCTTACGGCCCAATGATCTGCAATATATTCACTTTGATGCGGGTCACCGGAAGGTATAATCACCGCATCTATTTTGTTTTTATGCATATCAATCCGTAGAGATTGAATTCGGTTCTTTATAACATCGCTCATCCTTGATTAATTTTTATTACATAAAATTAATCAAAAGAACCTAATGTAATGTTTAAAGTAGAGGTGTGTTTGTGTTCAGCTAAGAATACACATATAATAAAAAATAGTTATATTTGCTTAATAAACAAATAATTCGGAACAACAAGGTATGCGGACAGGGTTAAGTCAGAAGCAGATACAGATTCAAAAGCTTTCACCTCAACAGATTCAACTTATGAAGCTGCTGCAGGTTCCTACTGCCTTGTTGGAACAAAGAATTAAAGAGGAGATTGAAGAAAACCCAGCGCTTGAAGAAGGGGAAAATATAGTAGAAACGGATACACAGGATCAAGACCCTGAAGAATCTGTGGAAAGTGATATAGAATCGGAGGACGAGCCTGTCATTGACGACGAAATGGAGGTGGTTGACTATATCCAGGAATACCTTGATAATGAAGACGATACTCCGGACTATAAGTTACAGGGAGATGGATATAATCCAGAGGAGGAAGAAAAATCTATGCCTGTAGTGCTTGAAAATTCTTTTTACGATTTTTTAGTACAACAAATAGGCTTGTCCACTTTTTCGAATGAAAAAGAAAGGATTATTGCCAGGCAGATAATCGGAAGTATTGACGAAGACGGTTATTTGAGAAGAGATACCTTTGCTTTAGTGGACGATTTAATTTTTTCGTTAAATGTCATTGTAACGGAACTGGAGATAGAAGAAGTATTAAAAAAAGTCCAGAGATTTGATCCACCGGGTATAGGCGCCCGTGATTTACAAGAATGTTTGTTGATACAATTAGCACTTCGTGTTGAACAAACAGGGAAGGAAAGCCAGACAAAAGACGCTTTGATATTGGCTTACAAAATGGTGGATAAATATTTTGATGCATTTTCAAAAAAGCACTATGAGAAGTTATTAAAATCTCTCAATATATCAGAAAAGCAGTTAAAACAAGCTGTAGAAGAAGTGTTGAAATTAAATCCAAAACCATCAAGTGGTTATATTGGCGATGCCAAATCGAGTAATAATCAATATATTATTCCAGATTTTATCATAACAAACCGCGATGAAGAGCTTGAAGTTATTTTACATTCCAGGAATGCCCCTGAATTAAGAATTAGCGATCATTTCAGGGAAATGCTCAGGACTTACGGTGTTGATAAGTCGAAAGGTCTGAGTGTCCAGTCTGACAAGGAAGCCGTTAAGTTTATACGACAAAAAATTGAATCTGCCCGCTGGTTCATAGACGCTATTAGACAACGTCATGAAACCATGTATAGAACGATGTATGCCATTTTGGAATATCAATATGAGTTTTTTCTAACGGGGGATCAGAAGAAGCTAAAGCCCATGATATTACAAGATATTTCAACGGCTACTGGACTAGATGTTTCAACCATTTCCAGGGTAGCCAACAGCAAATACGTACAAACAGAATTTGGGACCAAACGATTGAAGGAATTTTTCTCTGAATCTATGCAAATGAGCGACGGAGAGGAAGTTTCTACTATTGAGGTGAAGAAGATATTAGGGGAATTAATCGTTGGAGAAGACAAGAAACTTCCTTTGTCAGATGATAAACTAACGCAGATATTAGGAGAAAAGGGTTACCCAATAGCTCGTAGAACGGTGGCAAAATATAGGGATCAATTGAATATAGCTAAGGCTTCATTAAGGAAAGAACTTTAAGGAACTACTTCATTTAAACATTCCATCAAAATAGAGCAAGCCTCGTCAATTTCCTCAAAGGTAATGGTCAAAGGTGGCGCAATACGAAGAGAGCGATCATTAAACAGAAACCAATCGGTAATTAATCCCTTTTCAATAGCGAGGTGAATCACTTTTCGAACCAAGGCTGCATTATCTAATTCTAAGGCCATGAGCAGGCCGGCATGTCTGATTTCTTTTATGAGAGGGTGTTTTAGGTTGGTAATAAATCTATTTGATTTTGCCTGAACCAAAGAAATCAGGTCACTTTCTATTAAAAATTGGAGCGTAGCGAATGCTGCTGCGGAACTTACCGGGTGTCCACCGAAAGTAGTAATATGGCCTAGCACTGGATTTTCAGAAAGCCCGGACATTATTTCTTTTGAGGAAATGAAAGCACCGATAGGCATTCCACCGCCTAAACCTTTGGCCAGTAGGAGAATATCAGGAATAACATCATATTGACTGAAAGCAAAAAGACTTCCCGTTCTGCCCATACCTGTCTGAATTTCATCAAGAATGAGAAGTGTTCCCGTTGATTTGCAACGGGCTGCAACTTGTTTTAAAAAATTTCCATGGGGAAGGCGCACCCCAAATTCAGCTTGTACCGTTTCAAGAATAACCGCCGCCGTTTTGTTGGTAATACGATCCAAACAGGAAAGACAGTTAAAATCGATATGATTAATGTGAGGAAGTAAGGGAAAAAAGGCTTCTGTAAAGGTCGTTGGAAACATAAGGGATGCCGCACCTTGAGTACTGCCATGATAGGCAAATTTTGCTGAAATAATTTCAGAACGGCCCGTATATTTTTTTGCGAGTTTCATAGCTCCTTCAGTTGCTTCGGTGCCGCTATTAACCAAATAAACGGAGGATAAATTTTCAGGTAATAAAGAGGCGAGCAGGGACGCCAGTTTAATCTGCGGACTTAATACAAATTCACCATAAACGAGGGTATGCATGTATAAATCTACCTGTTTTTTAATAGCATCAACTACAGCTGGGTGTCTGTGGCCTAATACACTAACACTTATTCCAGCAATAACATCCAAATATTTTTTATCATTGGTATCATACAGATAAACACCTTCTGAACGGACAATTTCCAGGGCTAATGGCGCAGGACTGGTTTGGGCAAGGTGGTTGAGAAAAAGCTGTCGGTTATTCATATTTTAATAAACTTAGGCAAAGTAAATAAAATTTGATTATAAATAAGGATATTTGGATAACACTAAAAAAATGAAGAAGAAAGGTTTCTTAGTCATATTTATTTTACTGATTTTAGGTTGTTTGTTATTTTTTTTCCCAAGAAAGGAGATAATAAGCAGAATTTACCCTGTAAAGGGAATTGATGTTTCTCATTATCAAGAGGTCATAGATTGGAAAAGTATTGCAGAAAATGATATTTCTTTTGTGTTTGTAAAGGCAACGGAGGGCATGTCATTGAAAGATAAATTATTTACCAGAAATTGGGAACGCATAAAACAAGAGGGTTTAAGAAGAGGTGCTTATCATTTTTTCCGTCCAACGATTTCTGCTGAAAGGCAGGCCGCTCATTTTAGCAGGAGTGTGGACCTTGAATTGGGTGATTTTCCTCCGGTACTGGATGTAGAGGTTTTGGATGGTGTGTCGAAAAGGGAACTATTAATAGGGGTTCACGCCTGGTTAGTTCATATAGAAATGGAATATGGCGTAAAACCAATTATATACACAAATCAGGATTTTTACAATAAGTATTTACGGAACACATTTAAAAATTATCCTTTATGGATTGCCAGGTATAGTTTGAGGGAACCAAAATTAAAGGATGACTCAAAATGGTTTTTTTGGCAATATACAAGTACTGGAAAAATTAAAGGTATTAAGGGCAGAACCGATTTTAATGTGTTTTATGGTACTTTAGAAGAGCTGGATAACTTTTGTCTGCAACCCAGAGAAATATTGAGGTAAAAAAAATGAAAATATCTTTGGAAAATAAAGAAGGGATTACTATATTTGCATTCGCTAGGAGAAACGGGTGATTAGCTCAGCTGGTTTAGAGCACCTGCCTTACAAGCAGGGGGTCATAGGTTCGAATCCTATATTACCCACCAAAAGCGTCAGTATTTCATACTGGCGCTTTTTTTGTTTTGGAACATTGGTTTAAATGCCATATCTTAGCAAAATGAAAAAGGTAGTATCTATTTCATTTCTTATTGTTTTTTTACTTGCCAATACTGAATTACATGAAGTATTGAAGTTTCCTTTTTTACATGAACATTATTTACTGCACAAACAAAACGAAAGAAACCAATCTTTCGTAACCTTTCTGTATATACATTACGCATCGGGACAGGAACATGAACACCAGCAGAATGAGCATGAAAATTTACCTTTAAAAACAAAGGACTGTATAAAATATAGTCCTGGCATTATTTCTTTTCTTTTAATACCTTATGTCCGACTTCAGGAAGCTCCATATCAATCAAAGCAGCGTATATTTTTCAAAAAGGTATTTCTGTCCAATGTAAATCAAGGCAATATTTGGCAGCCGCCGCAGATTAGCTGATAAATTTTAACGTATTGTTATTTTATCACTAATGAATGTTTATGCTAAACAGAATAATTGCTTTTTCAATTAATAATAAATTAATTGTAGGTCTTTTTTTAATCGCGCTCATCGCTTACGGTAGCCTGCAGTTTACCCTCCTTCCAATAGATGCCGTGCCTGACATAACCGATAATCAGGTTCAGGTAATCACGGTTACACCTTCTTTGGGTGCACCCGATGTTGAACGACTTATTACTTTTCCCATTGAACAGGCGAATAGTAATATTCCTGGATTAAAGGAAATAAGGAGTTTTTCACGGTTTGGGCTATCTCTTATTACCATTGTTTTTGATGATGATATTGATGTTTATTGGGCACGTCAACAAGTGACTGAACGGTTAAAAATGGCGGAAACACAAATTCCTAAGGGGGTGGGTTCTCCAGAACTTGCTCCAGTTACATCGGGTTTAGGGGAAATATATCAGTATGTGATCAAAGCTAAACCTGGATTTGAGAAACAATTTGATCCTATTGAATTGAGGACTATACAAGATTGGCTTGTCAGGAGGCAATTGATTGGTATAAAGGGTGTTGCAGATGTAAGTAGCTTTGGCGGACGGGTAAAGCAGTATGAAATAGCCATTGACGTAAATAAACTGAATGCACTTCAAATATCTATTCAGGATATATTTTCCGCTTTAGAAAAAAACAATGAAAATACGGGGGGCGGTTATATTGAAAAATCTTCTACCGTCCTTTATATCAGAGCGGAAGGGCTTATTGGAAGTATAGAGGATATCAATAAAATAGTTGTTAAAAATATTGATAACGGAAATCCTTTGTTAATTAAAGATGTAGCAGAGGTTCGCATCGGAAATGCGACGCGTTATGGCGCTATAACGTATAACGATGAAGGTGAAGTGGCCGGTGGCATTGTTATGATGTTGAAGGGTGATAACAGTAGTCAGGTCATAGAAAGTGTAAAAGAGAAAATTCTGCAGATAGAAAAAACGCTACCTGAGGGGGTCATGATTGAGCCCTTTTTGGATCGGACGAAGATGGTTAATAGCGCCATAAGTACAGTCTCAAAAAATTTATTGGAAGGTGCCCTCATCGTCATTTTTGTCCTGGTGTTATTTCTGGGAAATTTTAGAGCAGGCATTTTGGTTGCCTCGGTGATTCCACTTTCCTTACTTTTTGCAGTCATTATGATGAACTTGTTCGGGGTAAGTGGAAATCTGATGAGTTTAGGCGCATTGGATTTCGGATTAATTGTGGATGGAGCTGTCATTATTGTTGAAGCGGTTATGCATGGATTGTTGTATAGCAGACGATTGACAGGTATCACACGAATAAATCAGGCAGAAATGGATAAGGAAGTTCAACATTCTGCAAGTAAAATGATGAATAGTGCCATTTTTGGTCAAATTATCATATTGATTGTTTACTTGCCCATTTTCACACTGCAAGGGATTGAAGGAAAAATGTTTAAGCCAATGGCCCAAACCGTTGCATTTGCTCTTTTGGGCGCCTTTATTTTGTCATTGACATATATACCCATGATGAGCACTATCTTTTTGAGTAAAAAAGTATCTCATAAGGAGAATTTTTCAGACAAAATGATGGATTTTTTCATTAACCTACACCAAAAAACCTTGAAAAAATTGATTAATTATCCCAGGATGATTTTATCAGCTACCATCATACTTTTCCTTTTTGCCGTTTTCATTTTGTCAAGATTAGGAGGAGAATTTATTCCAGATCTACCTGAGGGGGATTTCGCAGTGGATACCAGAGTTTTAACGGGAAGTAATTTAAACACCTCAACGGAAGCTTGTTTGGCATCGGCACATATTTTATTGTCAAAGTTTCCTGAAGTGGAGAAAGTGGTCAGTAAAACAGGTAGTGGTGAAATTCCAACCGATCCAATGCCTATGGAAGCTTCGGATATGATGGTTATTTTAAAAGATAAGAAGGAGTGGACTTCAGCAAAAACCTGGGACGAGCTGGCCGAAAAAATGAGTGCTGCTTTACAGGATATTCCTGGTGTAACCTATAGTTTTCAATATCCGGTTGCCATGAGGTTTAATGAATTGATGACGGGTGCCAAACAGGATGTTGTTTGTAAAATATTTGGTGAAAATTTAGATTCTCTCTCTAAATATGCAAAAATTTTAGGGGGTGTAGCTAAAAAAATTGAAGGAGCCAAAGATATTTATGTAGAACCTATCGATGGGCTTCCCCAACTTATCATAAGGTATAAAAGAGAAGCTATTGCTCAGTTTGGTTTAAATATTCAGGACATAAATAAAGCAATTAATACCGCTTTTGCGGGCCAAAGCAGTGGGTTGATTTATGAAGATGAAAAAAGATTTGACCTTATTGTCAGGCTTGCGGGTGAACAGAGACAAAATCTGGAGGATGTTCAGCAATTACTCATTTCTACCCCCAATGGAAGTCAAATACCACTGCAACAGGTGGCGAGTGTAACGATTGAAGAAAGTTTGAACCAAATACAAAGGGAAGATGCAAAACGAAGAATAATTGTTGGATTCAATGTGCAAGGCAAAGATGTTCAAACTATTGTTCAGGATTTGCAAGATCAGGTAGATAAAAAAATTAATCTTCCACCAGGATATTACATTACTTATGGTGGTTCCTTTGAAAACCTGATCGCAGCAAAACAAAGACTTTCCCTGGCTGTGCCCATAGCTTTAGCCCTTATTTTTCTTTTTCTATATTTTGCTTTTGGCTCTCTTAAACAAGGTTTGTTGATTTACTCTGCCATTCCGCTATCAGCCATTGGTGGTATTTTATTTCTTGCGTTAAGAGGTATGTCTTTTAGTATTAGTGCGGGGGTTGGTTTTATTGCTTTATTTGGTGTGGCCGTTTTAAATGGTATTGTACTGATTGCTGAATTTAACAGGATTAGAAAAAATGGAGAAGAAGACCTTAAGGTAATTGTTTTATTGGGAACGAAAACAAGGTTAAGGCCTGTATTAATGACTGCGTTTGTAGCTTCTCTTGGTTTTTTACCTATGGCTTTAAGCCATGGGGCGGGTGCTGAGGTTCAACGCCCGCTAGCGACGGTAGTTATTGGAGGCCTGCTTATGGCCACGTTTCTTACGCTCATTGTGTTACCTATTCTTTTCATTTTATTTGAAAAAAATCAAAACATGATTAAAAAATCTAAAATGCCTGTTTCTGTTATTTTAATTTTTTTATTCTTTGGATTTAATGCGGTGGCTCAAGATACTTTGGATGTAAAAAGTGCGGTGCAAATAGCTATTAAAAATAATCTTAGCTTAAAAAGTGAAAGATTAAGAGGGGAATACTTAGAAAAAATGATTGCCAGCTCGAAAGAGATTCCTCCTACAGAGATATTGGGCGAATTTGGACAAATAAATAGTGCTTATCAGGATTCCAAATTTACCATTTCTCAAACCATTCATTTTCCAACCATCTATAAAAGACAAAAGGAATTAAATACTGAAATTTTTAAGGAGAACGCTTTCCAGGTGGCTTTTAAAGAAAATGATTTGATCAAACAAGTTAAAGAACGGTTTTTTCAACTGGTCTATTTAAAGGAAAAGGAAAAATTATTAGAACAGGCTGAAGCGGTTTACCGGGCTTTTTTAGAAAAAGCTACCTTTCGATATACTAAAGGAGAATCGACCATATTGGAAAAGATCTTTGCAGAAACCGCTCTTGGTAAATGTCAAATGCAGTTGAATATGCTCCGAAAGGATTATATGATTGAAAAGTTAAAATGGCAGGTGCTTTTAAATCAGGAATCAGACATCGTCCCCGATAATCAGGTGGTAAAATTACCGATGGAAGAGGTGCCCATTCAGTTTATCCCAGGTTCAAACCCTCAGGTAAAAATACTTCAACAACAGAGTGAAATAGCTAAAGCGACCACTCAGTTAGAGATAAACAAAAAACTTCCCGACCTGACCATTGCTTATAGCAATGTCAGTATTCAGGGAATTGGTGCTGACGAAGTATTTTACAAAAAATCAAATCGATTTAATTCATTACAGTTGGGTGTGGCCGTTCCGTTGTTCCCCGGGGCACAAAAGGCAAAAATTAATGGCTCAAAATCGCTCGAGTTAATGAGTGAAAATAATTTGCAAGTCGCTATTCAGCAACTTTCGAGTGAGTTCAATATTCAGTTTCAGGCGTATGAAAAAATGCTGGAAACATTAACTTATTACGAAAAAGTGGCCTTGCCAAATATCGAAGTAATGAAAAAAACAGCGAATCTTCAATTTTCAACAGGTGAAATCAATTACCTGACCTGGGCTAATTTAATTCAAAATGCGATAGCTACTGAAAGCGAATATTTAGACCTCGTACACGAATGGAATCGCGTAATTATTCAACTTCAATTTTTATCAGCCAATTAAAATTTCATCATGAAAAAATATCATTCTTTATATCTTCTTCCTCTTCTTGTCTTTTCTTTTGCGTGTAATCCCGATAAAAAAGTGGAGACCGAACAGAGCTCAGTATTACCCGAAAACAGGGTGCAACTTTCTGCTGAACAATTAAAAAACACGAAAATAGAAACGGGGGTTCTATCTCAAAAAGAGGTGTCAACCTTGCTAAAAATCAATGGGATCATTGAAGTCCCACCTCAAAACTTGATTTCAATAAGCGTACCACTAGGAGGTTACATTCAATCTACTCATTTATTGGAGGGAATGCAAGTCAGGAAAAGTGAGGTTATCGCTACCATCGAAGATCAGCAATATATCCAAATCCAACAAGATTACCTGACAGCTAAAATACGATTGAATGCCTTTGAAAGAGAATTTGTACGTCAAAAGGAATTGAATGAAAACAAAGCGGGTAGTGACAAAGTGTTTGAAAATGCACAATCGGACTATTTATCCCAAAAGGTTTTGGTCAAATCATTGGCGGAAAAGTTAAAATTAATAGGCATTAATCCAGAAAAACTAAATGAAAATGGTCTTTCACGAAGAATTAGTGTTTTGTCACCTATCAATGGCTATGTTTCGCGTGTTAATACAAATATTGGCAAGTACGTTACTCCCGCAGACGTGTTATTTGATTTGGTAGATCCAGCAGATATTCACTTAGCTTTAAGCGTATTTGAAAAAGATATACACCAGCTTTCTATCGGTCAAAAACTGGTTTCTTTTACAAATAGCGAGCCTGACAAAAAATATCCTGCTAAAATCATATTGATTGGGAAAGATGTTTCTAAAGAAAGAGCGGTTACTATTCATTGTCATTTCGACAAATACGAACCCTATTTAATTCCTGGTATGTATATGAATGCAGCAGTGGAGACGAAGGCTAAAACAGGCTATGTGATTCCAGATGATGGTCTCGTCCGATTTGAAGGCAAACATTATATTTATGAGGTGATAGGAGATAAAGGTTATGAAATGAGGGAAGTTCTCACTCATGGTATTGAAGATGGGAGCACTTTAATTACCTTTCAAGACAATTCCAGCCCTGTTGGAAGAACCTTTGTGACTAACGGTGCTTATACACTACTCATGAAAATGAAAAATATGGAGGAGGAATGACCCAGGCGTCGGTGAACTAATAAACTTAAGCTAACTTCAATATTAAAGCCTGGTTTCCTGGTAAGCAGTATTACTCTCTTTTCAAATTAAAATATAGAGGCAGGCTGTATGTCCTGCCTCTATATTTTAAGCTTACTTTTTTAGTCTATAACTTAAGGTCAGGTTAATTTGTCTTCTGACCTGTTGAAAATCACCAACCGTGTAAAAGTTAAACCCTTCTGTAATGTATCTGTTTCTTCTGGCATTTAGAATATCCAACACATTGAAAATTAGCGTGCCACGATCCTTGAATAGTCTTTTGCTCACAGAAAAGTCTATAAAATAGATGCTTTTTCTGATTCCCTGTGCGGTGCGTTGTCTGCCCTCGTAATTCCCCCTCAACTGGATATCCAAGCCCCCTTTTGGTGAAAATCTTGAAGTATGCCTGGCAAGGAATGAGCTAGTCTGAGCAGTGTAATCAGCTTGAATATTACTTCCATCAATGTCTGCATGGAAAAAATTGAGATTAAAATCTATTTTCCACCAGGGTTTAAATCTGTAATCTGCTGTAAACTCCAGTCCAAAAGATTGCTCACCTAACAAATTAAAAGGACGGGTAACAGAAAAGCCATCTTCATTAACGGATCGAAGCCGATCTATTTTATCTACAGTTTTTCTAAAATAGAAGGTAGAGAAAAAGGTGCCTTTATCGTAATACTTGATATGCCCCAATTCAAAGGCATCTGTAAATTCAGGATCTAAATCGGGATTACCGCTGAAGAAGTTTCGTTGGTCTGAAAAAGTAACGTAGGGACTAAGGTCATTATATACAGGTCGTCTTACTCTTCTGGAGTAACTTAACTGGAAGGCATTTTCCAAAGAAATATTATAAGTGAGGTGAGCACTTGGAAAAAGATTGGCATAATTTCTGGGATTTACCTCTTTTGTTTCTAAAAGAGTCGTTTTAACATCCGTATATTCTGCTCTCAAACCTGCCTGATAGCTCCATTTTTTTGATTTATTTCCCAGAATAGAATAAGCAGCCAGGATATTTTCATTGTAAATGAAAATATTGTCTAGGCCGGGCAATGCAAAAAACTGGCCATCAGCATTTTTTTCCTTTACGATATAATCATTTTCCATATTCCGAAAACTAGTGCGGAATCCAGCTTCTATTTTACCCTCTTTGGCAAATGGTTTTGTGTAGTCTAGTTGGAACAAATACTGCTTTTCGAATTCATCATTTAAAGAAGTCTGAACTAAGTCTTTTGATTTTATGGTTGAACCAGTGGGTAAATAGCTGCTCTGGGTAAATAATTGATCTGAGTTTTCCCAATAATCCAGATAAGTAAAGGAAGTATTCAGCTCATGGCCTTTTTGTGGAAAACTCTTTTTATAGCTTAGTATAACTTCAGAATTTGGTTCCTGCTCCGTTTCATCCTGTCTTCTCAGAGAATAACCTAAATAATTATTGAGACTATTCTTATAATCCTCATACCGAATATCTGTAATTCTATGGGCATCACTTCTACGCCAGATATAGGAAAGGGTTAAAAAACTTTTTTCGTTAAAAAAATAATCCAGTCCGGCACGTATATTATTGTTCAAACCGTAAACGGTACCCGCATTTGATTGCGACAAAATAGAGGTGAGCGTATCAGAATAAACCTCCTGATATAAGGTACCCTCTGAAGGACTAATTCTTCTACTTAGGCCATAATTAACAAACCAGTTAATATTTTTCTTCCTATAATTCAGATTGGTAGTAAATCCTAAATTGGTAGGTGTTCCGCCAATCAATTCAAAAGAACCATTAAACCCTTGGTTATTATCTTTTTTCAAAATTATGTTGATAACCCCGGCCATGCCCTCAGCTTCATACCTTGCGGAAGGATTTGTAATGACTTCTACTCTTTCCACCATGTTTGCGGGTAATTGCCTTAAGCCGCTACTTCCTTTGAAACTGACCAAGCCGGAAGGTTTGCCGTCAATTAATATTCTCACATTGGCAGAACCTCTTAATCTCACATTTCCTTCAGGATCTACCGCTATGGAAGGTAAGTTTAATAAAATATCAGAAGCACTTCCACCCGCATTTGCGAGATCTTTTCCGACATTGAATATTCTTTTATCCAGGGACAATTGCATCACTGTTTTTTCACCCTGGACAACAATCTCATCCAGGTTATTAGCTTGTATGGACATGGAAATCTTACCGAGATCCTTGGTCAGATTATCTTTTGAAATGAGAAACAGGTCACTTTTATAATTACCATAACCCATGAATTCAACCAAGGCATAATAACTTCCGAAAGGTAATTGAATATTGAACTTACCATTTTCTTCAGAAAGGCTTCCTTCTACCAAGCTATCTTTTGGCGTATAAATGGAAATAGTGGCAAAAGGCATGGGCTCATCGTTGCCAGAGGTAACCAAAATACCTGTCAGCTTTCCTTTTCCCGAGACTTGCTGACCAAAAAGGGGATGAATAAAAAAGAATAGAGCGATAATACTAAAAAAACGAAAAGGCATGCGGTGTAGGCTTGAAAGGTGTTGTTAGAAAATTTGAAAACCAAAGAAATGCTTTTCGGTTATCAAACTACTAATTTTTCAATAAAAAAGTAGATTAAATCAATGAAAATCTTAGAATATAGTGGAAAGAGTCTTTTATTTGGAAACTTTCTTCATTTCATCAAACAGCGTAATAAAACATTCCGCAGACGACTTCACTTTGGAGGAATTATCGGTGGAAGGGGAACCTTTGAAAGTATCTATTTCTTTCTGAAAGGATTCAAAACTGGTCCAAACCGTTTGAATCATCCCTGCATATCTTGGTTTCATAACAGGTGTTGCACCTGCCCTATAATCCAACAATTGATGTAGTTGAGAAACGGCTACTTCGGGCGTTCGCCAGGGACAGGTCAGGACATTAAAACCCTTCATAGCAAAATAAACAGCGGTTGGGTCTGGTCTTTCATAATGCCAGTCACAAATAACTACGTCTTTGTCAATGAGGTCAACAGCGCGAAAAGTCTGATTATAACTTCCCTCCCATTCACCGATGCCCGTCGTTTTTCCATCAATTAATCTATCTCCCCAAATCCATAGTTTTCTATTGGAAAGGGCCAGGTGATTCCTGATTTTATTTACCTCTCCGGCAAATAATTCAGCTTTATCCCTTCCTTGACATCTTGGGCATTTATCGTCGCCAATATAAAACACCTCGTCCATGCCTGCGTGAAAATCTTTGGCTTCGAAGGCGTTACAGATTTCATCTACCAGGCTGAAAACGATACTATGAACATCGGGATGCAAGGGGCAATAACTTTTACAATACAGGCCATCAGGATTTGGCCATACAAATTTTTCCGGCATTTTGACATGAGGCGTTTCGTCAAAATGAGGATATTGGACGAGAAGATTATAGGTTTTAGTGGCCCAACTCTGGTGACCCAACAGATTAATTTGTGGAATCAGATTTATTTCGTGTTTACGACAAACAGCCACTAACTTTTTAACATCTGCATCAGACAAAGCGATACTATCTCTAAGATTCGGATATTTTTTAAACTGGTAGTTAAAATCCACCCTTAAAATCAGCGTATTTACTTTTCTGGAAGCTAATTCCTCCTCTATAAAGCGAACAAACTTATCTACCTGATTCGTTTTTGGAGCAGCGATACAAAAACCTCTAACGGGGATTAAACTATCCAAGGTAGTCTGACTATAGAGAATATTTGTCAGGAAGAAAAGGAAAGTTAGGGACAGGTATTTCATGAGAATGGGTTCGGAATGGTAAAAAACAATCAAAAGATAAGGAAACTCAAATAAAAAATGGGTTTATTTATATTAAATCGGAATAAAGCTGGTTAAGCTTTAAAAGCTTTAGAATAGCTTATATTTATAGATTACAATTTTTTTAGCTTAAAAATAATTTTCTATGTTTAAAATCTATCTCATCGGCACGATTATTTTATTTACAGCTATCATTTTAAACGTTGTCATTCAACGTTTTGGCATTATGGGTTGGTATGAATTCCTGAATAAATTACAAGGTATTGGTAAAATTACCTTCACTACTATGGTTTTAGCTGATTATTTATGGCTCTTTGTTGGATATCCACTGTGTTTGGGATTTTCCAGCTATCTGGGAGAAAAATTATGTGATATATTGCTTAACTTCAAGTAATATATTATTTCTTAACGCAGATACCACTACAGTGAAATCATTACCACTCTTGTTTATTTTTCTCTTTTTAGGAAAATACTCTTTATCAAGTCAAGGTATTTTTAACCAGTCAAATGATGTTGGTGATGTAAAAATAACTGGAAAAACAAGTTATAACGAGCTAAGTCAAAGTTATACTTTAGTTGGTTCAGGCTCAAATATTTGGTTTGATAAAGACGAATTTCATTATTCATGGAAATATTTAACGGGTGATTTTATCTTACAAGCCAGAGGAGTTTTTATAGATACAGGAGGGGATCCTCATCGAAAATTTGGATGGATGGTAAGGACAGAAATGACCTCTTCCGCTGCGATGATTAACGCCAGCGTTCATGGTGATGGCTTAAGTTCTTTTCAGTTCAGGAGATTTAACGGTGATTCCATTCAAGAAGTAAGAACTCCCATTCTTCATCCTGATGTAATTCAATTAGAGAGAAAGGGTGGTCGTTGGTTTTTATCCGTTGCTCGCTCAGGTGACTTATTTTGGACGGTAGAAGTACCAGACATCTATTTTCCAGAAACGTTGATGGCAGGACTGTTTGTATGTAGTCATCAGTCAGACAGAGAAGAAAAAGTGCTGTTTGATAACGTTCGAATAGTCATTCCACCAAATCCACGGTTTGTTCCTTACAAGGATTATCTGGGCAGTCATATTGAAACGGTAGAGATTAAGACAGGTAACAGGTCAATTGTCTATTCTGAAAATGCCAGTTTACAAGCGCCTAACTGGTTATTAAATAATTCAGGATTAATATATAACAAGAAAGGATATATCTATAAATATGATTTTAAAACATCGACAAACGCTGTTTTATCCACCGATACGGTAATAAAAAATAACAATGATCATGTCATTTCTTTCGACGGTAAAATGCTTGGGTTAAGCAGTTCCAGTGGCGAAGCAAAATATGGTTCGCTCATCTATACCGTGCCTATCGAAGGAGGAAAACCGGTTCGAATTACAGAAACGGGACCATCATACCTACATGGTTGGTCACCTAACGGGAAATGGTTAACTTTTACCGGACAAAGGAATAAAGTATATGATATTTACGTAATTCCTTCAAAAGGAGGTAAGGAGAAACGATTAACAGATGCTGAAGGTTTGGATGATGGTTCAGAATATAGTCCTGACGGTAAGTTTATCTATTTTAATTCGTCAAGAACCGGAAAAATGCAGTTATGGAGAATGACAGCAAAAGGTAAAAATCAAACCCAGTTAACATTTGACGCTTATAATAATTGGTTTCCCCATATTTCTCCCGACGGGAAATGGATTTTATTTTTGACTTACCCTCCGGATATAAGAGCTGACGACCATCCATTTTATAAACATGTTTATTTAAGAATAATGCCTGTTGACGGTAGTCAGCCCCCGCGGGTTTTGACCTATTTATTTGGTGGACAAGGAACCATTAATACCCCTTCCTGGTCTCCTGATGGTACAAAGGTTGCCTTTGTTAGTAACACAGGGATGTAATGATATAAGGGTAATTTTTTTAAAGCAAAGTAACATCGAATGGGCTCGTTCGCTTATTTGCTGCCCTGTTTTTTTAGTTCGACTATTTACAATTTTAGGTATACTGTACTAACCGAATGTTCATTTGAATAAGTAAATCCTATTCTTATTTCATTTTTCCATAATGAGGGCATATACATAACCTGCACCGAAATTTTTGTAATTAAATCAGATTAAAGCTTAATAAGTTCTAAAAAAATAATAATAGCTTATGTTTATAGCATATAATTTTTCTCATCTCACATATCCTCCAGGGAAAGGCATAAAGTCTTAATTTGGTAATTTGGTAACACTTTATTTTTCAGGTGTTTCACTTTAGCCAGAAATATCTCTTCTTTGAAGTTTTTTTTGTTACGCTTAACTTCTACTGCAATTGCCTCGTTTTTTTCTAGGCTTAGGGCTACAATATCAATTTCATTCTGAGCCCCTTTGGGTTCCCACCAGGAACCAATGGCTCGATATTGCATACTTTCCGCAAATTTTTGTTTAAAATATGTCTCGAGTATTTTTCCTGAATAAGTAGAATAATCATTTTTAATGATTGATTTTAATCCGTCGAAGTTTTTTATTTCAATAAGGGAGCGATGCCTGTCAAAATAATTAAACCAAAAACGGATGAAGTTATCCTGTATTTCGTATCGGACCGTTTGTGAACCTTCTTTTGCCAGGAGAGGACGTTGCCTGACAATAATATTATAATCACCAATAAGTCGTTTGATATGGCCGCCAATATTTTTATCGCCAAGAGCTGCCTCAATGGTTGGTTGTGTATTAATGCCACCAGAGATTGCACTTAAAATAGAGAAGTAGGTCGCAAAATTTTTACCAAACTCTTCAATAAGTAAATGTTTTCCTTCCTCAGTAAAGGAGGAATTTTGTCGAACCATGAAATGAATCATTTCATCAACAGACAATATTGCATTTTCACAAAACAGCTCCACATATTTGGGTACTCCCCCAGTAAAGGCATATAAAGCTAATAGGTCGTCATTTGTATATTGAGGGTGAAAGTCTTTTATTATTTCCTTAAGCGTAGTCAAATCAAATGCTGAAAGTTTAATAATGTTGTCTGCTCTGCCAAATAATGGTTCTTTTGAATACTGAAATATTCTTTGCATTAAAGAATAGACAGAACCACAAACAACCAGATTCATTTTTGTTTTATGCCTATATTGATCCCAGATATTTTGCATATCACTATAAATGGAAGCATTTATATTATAGAATTCCTGAAACTCGTCAATAATCAAATTAAAAGGTCTGTTTTCAGCTTTTTCCATTAGAAAATGGAATAAGGAACGAAAAGATTTTATTTCTACTGGCACATAACAATTTAAGGACTTAGAGATGATTGAAGTAAATTCTGCACAAATGGAAGCTTCGTTTTTTCGGCCTACAAAAAGATAAACCCATGGTGTTCCTTCCATTGCATTCATGACAAGGCTGGTTTTTCCAATGCGTCTTCTGCCAGTAATTACTGTCAGTCGGGAATGATTTTCAAATGATAATTTTTGAATCCTTCGAAGTTCAGCTAATTCACTTGTCCTATTGTAAAATTTCACCTTACATTCATTTAGTAACGGCTGTTACGGTAACCGTGGTTACAAAAGTAAGCTTTCTTTGTTTAAACGGACAAAATACCAGGAATTAATTCCGGAGAATCTTATTTAGGGTTAAAAAAATAGATAAGTATCTTTCTTTTTATTAAATCAACATAATATTTGCTTATCTTAACCTTATTAACACCTAAATGCTGAAAAATATGAAAGAAACAACAGAAAAATCAAGAAGAGATTTTATTAAAACGGCCTCAAAGGGAATGCTGATTGCCGCCGTTGCTCCTACTGCTTTAAATGCCGCAAACGAAATGCCAGCGGTCATTCCACAAAGAGCTTTTGGAGCGAATGAAAGAATAAGAATAGCTGTTTTAGGACTAAATAGCAGAGGACAAAATCACGTAGATGAGCTAATGGCCCTTGCTACGAAATCGAATGTGGAAATAGTCATGTTTTGTGATCCTGACATGGAGGTTCTTCAAAGACGTGCCAATGAATTTAAAACGAAACATGGTAAAACGGTTCTCATCGAACAGGATTTCAGAAAAGCGTATGACGATAAAACGATTGATGCAGTAACCATTGCATCACCCAATCACTGGCACGCCTTACAAGCTATCTGGGCATGTCAGGCGGGAAAAGATGTGTATGTTGAAAAACCGGCAACGCATAATTTATTTGAAGGCAGGAAAATGATTGAAGCTGCCTATAAGTACAACAGGATTGTACAACATGGCGTTCAATTGAGGAGTTCTATTGCTATCAGAGAAGCCGTCAAGCATTTGGAGGACGGGTTGATTGGCAATGTTTATATGGCCAGAGGCTTGGTATTCAGACAAAGGGCTGATATTGGGAACAAAGGTATTTCTCAGACTCCTTCTAACTTGAATTACGATTTATGGTGCGGTCCAGCTCCGATGCGCCCGTTTTCTAAAAATTATGTCCATTATAACTGGCACTGGCATTGGGATTATGGTAACGGGGATGTTGGTAATCAAGGCGTACATGAAACCGATTTATGTATGTGGGGATTAGGTGTTGATAAATTACCAGAAAGAATAACGTCCATGGGAGGTAAATTTTTATGGGATGATTGTAAGGAAGTTCCCGAAGTTTTAACCTCTATTTATCACTATCCAAAGGAGAAAAAAATCATTCAATTCGAGGTTAGACACTGGCATACTAATCTGGAAGGTGGTGCCGGCGTTGGTAATATCTTTTATGGCGATAAGGGGTACATGGTTATAAAAGGTTATGGAACTTACGAGACTTTTCTGGGAAAAGATAATGAAAAGGGGCCAAGCAGATCGGAAAAAGGAGAACTTGGGTTACATTTTGAAAATTGGATTGAAGCGATTAGAGCGCGGGACATGAGCATCCAAAATGGACCGGTTCAGTCAGGACATCTGGCTTCAGGTCTTGCACATTTAGGAAATATTTCCTACAGACTGGGACGGCAGCTTGAATTTGACCCTATTGCTGAAAGATTTATCGGCGAAGGGGAAAATGAGGCAAATGCCATGACAACAAGAAATTACAGGGCGCCGTATATTGTGCCAGAAATCATATAAAAGTGGACGAAAATTTAACAAAAGCAGAATTAAAGGCTCATTTATTGAAATCAATGACTGATTTCAATACGCTTGTTGAATCATTGGATAAACAGGAATTTGAAAGACAACCGGGAGGTAAATGGTCGGCCGGGCAGGATTTAAAACACCTGGTGAAATCGAACCGTATTTTTGGTTTGGTATTTAGCTTACCTCTGTTTTTATTGAATTTCATGTATGGAAAAGCGAACAGACCGAGCAGGAGCTTGTCGGCATTAAAAATGAAGTATGCTGAAAAGGCAAATAATTCAGGTCTGCAAGCGCCCGGTTATTTAAAACCAGGCAACATATATTTTGAGGAAAAGGAGGTTTGGATTCGCAAACATAATGCTTCCGTTGCCTATTTGTTACAATGCCTGGATCGGTATTCTGAGTCAGATTTAGACGAAAATACGATGGGACATCCTTTATTTGGTAAAGTTACCGCGCGTGAAATGTTCATGAGTATTTTCATGCATATATTCCATCATCAGGCAATACTTCTCAAAAAATTAGGAAAGTCAGCGTAAGGTTATTCCAGCAAAGCTCTAAAATAAGCGTTTATGTCATACTTTAAATAGGGTGATATAGGCGCTTGTTTTAGAGGAATATGTTTAGCCAGGTTTTTTGCTTTGGCATTATTTTCCTTTTTAAAAACCAGATTATTCCATTCATTAGGGTCTTTAACCAGGTCATACAATTCCTGGGATTTATCTTCATATTGAATTAACTGGTGGTTATCTTTTACCACCGATACATTGTTAGGTCCATAAAAGGTTAGTGCGGGGTACGGCCATTTTTTGGATTGTGGATGTTGAATAAGAGGAAGGAGAGAATGTCCGTCATTTTCTTTGTTTTTTGGAATGCCAGCCAAATCAAGAATTGTCGGATAAATATCGACAAGTTGAACAGGAGCATCACATTTTTTTCCTGCTGAGGTATTAGCAGCTGTTTTAATAATTAACACAGACTGGATGGCTTTTTTCCACAGCGCCTGTTTTGCAAATCTATCTTTTTCACCCAAATGATACCCATGATCGGACAGTAAAATGATGTGGGTATTGCCAGCATATTTACTGTTATTTAACGCATCCAGTATTTTTCCTATTTGGGCATCAGCAAAATGCACACAAGCTAAATAGGCTTGAATCACTTCATTCCACCTGCCTTGTTCTAGCAGTTCTTTCGTTGTAGGCATCATAGGAGCGGAAGAAATTTGTATGCCCAAAGGAGGAATATCATCCATATCATTTGGCAAATAGGGAGGAAAGGATAAGTTATTTTTTGGAAAAATATCATACCATTTTTGAGGAACATGCCAGGGAACATGAGGGCGAACGAGCCCAACGGCTAAAAAAAATGGCTTATCCTGGGTTTTATTTAGTTGATTAATAGCCCATTCAGCAGAAAAAACATCGGGCATTTCCTCATCCTTTTGAGGGAAAGCGCCCCAATCGGTAGAAGTACCGGTGGGTTTGCCATACCAAAGCGGATCATAATTAATACGGTCCTTCGGACTGGGACCATATTTACCAGACCAACCACCAAATAAATCAAATACTTTGGCATCGTCCCCGTTATGGAAAAGTTTTCCAACACCCAGGGTTTGATATCCAAAACTTTCTAAATAATCGGGCAGCATAACAGAGGCCGCAGAAACGGCATTGCTTTTCTTTAGATCCTTATCGGGTAATTGAAGATAATTTCCTGTTTTTGATGGATACATACCAGAAAAAAGAGCGGCTCTGGACGGGGCGCAAATGGGAGCCTGACAATATGCCTGGGAAAATACGATACCCTGACTGGCCAGTTTATTCAGATTAGGAGTAAGGGTTTGAGGGTGACCTTTTAGAGGTTCAATCCAATCGTTCAGGTCGTCCACAATAATGACTAAAAAATTTGGCTTTTCCTGTGCCATTAAAAAGGTTAGATTAACCGAAAGAATCAAAGAAAAGAATAAAAGAAGGCCTTTCATAAATGCTGTATATTTTAATGGTGTTTATTTCTTAAATGTAGTATTTACCCGATGAAAATACCCAAATAAAACACCATTAACATTTTTCACCCCCTAAAAGTAGATTTTTATAACACCGACAAATCCTTTATTTGCAATAGATAAAGTGGAAAAGTAAATTTTTTTTAAAATTAAAGTTTAGTCTATGTGGTTTAAAGTTGGCGTTCTTTTTGTTTTGTCCTATTTAGTTATTGGAAATATTTCAGGCTATAGTCAAAACAATCTGGTAAAGGGAAAGGTACTCGATGCGGAAATGAATTCACCATTGCCAGGTGCAAATGTATTTTTAAAGGGTAATTCCACCATCGGTGCAACGACTGATCTGGATGGGAATTTCCTGATTAAAATTCCAGCGGGAGATCAAATTTTAGTCTTTTCGTATTTAGGATTTAAAGATCTGGAAAAGGAGATTAAAGGTGGAAAGGATGAAAACATCTCATTGGTGATAAAAATGGAGTCTGATGCCGTGATGGGACAGGAAGTTGTGATTACAGGTCAATTATTAGGTCAGGCAAAGGCTATTAATCAGCAATTAAGTGCAGAATCCATTGCAAACATCGTTTCCTCTGATAGAATTCAGGAATTACCCGATGTAAATGCAGCCGAGGCTATCGCCAGGCTTCCTGGTGTAGCCATAAACAGAAGTGGAGGTGAAGGAACTAAGATTGTTATCAGGGGGTTGGAGCCCAAATTTAATGCCATAACGGTAAATGGGGTGAGAATGCCTGCCAATTCGGCCAATGACCGGTCTGTTGACTTGTCATTGATTTCACCTGAGATGTTAGACGGTATTGAAGTTTTTAAATCTCCGCTACCCGATATGGACGGCGAAGCGATAGGTGGAACGGTCAATTTAAAACTTAGAAAAGCACCAGCGGGACTCAAGATGCTGGGAAAATTATTAGGCGGCTATAATAACTTAAATAATGACCTTAAAGATTATAAAGGGGTTTTTCAGATAAGTGACCGTGTTTTCAATAAAAATCTGGGCATCGTTGCACAGGGAAGTGCGGAAAGATTTAATAGAGGTGGAGATGTTGTCAGTTATTCATGGAGACAGGGTAGAACAGATCCAGCTACGGGTAATACCGCCATTGACGGAAATACTTTGGCTTTTGAAGACGGCCGCGAGATTAGAGAGAGATTAAACGGTAGTGTAAATCTTGATTATACTTTAAAAAAGCATACTTTTTCACTTTTCGGCATATATAGTCAAACAGACAGGAATCAATTTAGCCTTCGAAATTCTTATAATCCAGTTACTTCAAGTATCAATTATGAGAGTTCTGCTACGGATAATTCATTGAAAATGAATTCTGTGGCATTGAGTGCCACCCATCCAGTGGGTAAATTATTGATTGACTGGAGTTTGTCAAATGCGGTTACGTTAGGAAAAACACCTTATGATTTTTCCATGAGATTTGTGGATGAGGCCAATCAATTTGATGCATCATTAAACCGGATGGGACACCCTCGAACCTTTTTTGATGCTGCGAATCCAGATTTGAATTCTTCCTTTTTAAGGAGCAACGATTATGTGAATAGTCAAACCAAAGAAAATTCTAAAACAGCTTTTGTCAATTTTAAATTACCTATTTCTATTGGTAAATGGTTGGGTGGTTATCTAAAAGCCGGAGGAAAATATTACTCAAGCGACCGTGATAGAAATTACGATTTACTTTCTGAGGGATTTTATTATTTAGGGTCTGCGGAAGCCAGACGAGCTGCAAACCAGTATAAAGAACCTTTGATTTATTCTTCTTTAAATGGCAACCTCATTAGTATAAAAAACTTTTTGGAAGCAGATAACAATCAAGAGAATTTCTATGGTGAAAATGGAGAGCCTATCAATTTTGATGCGAAGATTTCTCCTGAAATAATGCGTAAATGGTTTGATGCTCAATTACCTGTATTGAATAAAGACCGTAGTGGTATAGTTAACAATTACAAGTTAAAAGAAACGGTATCAGCTGCTTACGCTATGATTAAGCTGGAAATTGGTAAAAAGTTAACCATTATTCCTGGTTTCCGCTACGAATATTCCAATAACACCTACAGCGCAGGGTTTACCAATATAAGCGGAAGATATGGTGTGAATGGTGAGTATAAAGACACTACCACTTATAGGAAGTACGGCGAATTTTTACCTCACTTACATTTAAAGCTTCAGCCTTTAAACTGGTTAGACATCAGAGGGTCAATGGCTGCAACTTTGGCAAGACCTGACTATAATTTCATCACGCCAAGAGCCTTAATTGACGATAATGACACAAACATCAATGCGGGTAATCCAAATTTACAACATGCAAAAGCGATGAATTACGATTTAAACGTTTCAGCATATAAAGGCGGATTAGGATTAATAACTTTTGGGGTATTTTATAAAGATGTTAAAAATATCTTTGTACCGTGGAACATTCAACTGACAGATAAAGCGATGGCTGCAGCAAATGGCTGGACAGGATATTCTGGGTATGAATTAAACTCATACACTAATTTGCCAAAATCAAGTGTCTGGGGTTACGAAGCAGATATTCAAACAAATTTAAGTTTTTTACCAAAACCATTTAATGGAGTAGTATTTAACTTAAATTATTCCAGATTATATTCTGAGACGGAAGTATTCTTTTTGACTTCGGAAACGGTTCTTATCAGACCATTCCCTCCTATTTTCCAAACAACCTATACCAGCCAGGTTAGAAAGGTAAATATGCCTAGTCAGGCTCCACATATTTTCAATATGAGTGTTGGTTACGACTTAAAATCTTTTTCAGCGAGAGTTTCAGCTATATTTCAGGGAACGAAACCAAATAGTTACTCTTTAAATAAAGATTTTGATAGGTTCAATCTACAATTTTGGCGCTGGGATGCATCTATCAGACAGGGTTTTGGAAGGAATTGGAGTGTATTTCTAAATCTAAACAATGTTAGTAATCAACAAGATATTTCTTTTACTAGAAGTATTGCATATATCAACACGATACAAACTTATGGTTTTACTGGAACCATTGGACTTCAGTACAAATTGTAAAAATTAATTATTTACACAAAACGGAATCTTATGAAAAAAACATTACCCATTTTATTTTTGTTAGCTCTCTTCATGAACACGACAAATTTGCTTGCCCAGAGAATTGTGGTGATTGATCCAAGCACTGATTTAGCAAAACCTAAAGATATTTATCCAGTTATTATGGGTGATACGCTTGCAGGTGGAGTAAGAAAAGATGTTAACACCATATACAAATTAAAAAATGGATCTGTCTATGTATTGTCGGCGCCATTAGTTAACAAATCGACATGGACTTTACATATTGAAGCAACAGATCTTGCGAATGTAAAAGTTAAACCCTATTTAACCCGTATTCCCAATGCCTCTGGTGCCTACCCAAATTATATTCTTTCAGAGGGAAATTTAATTTTGAAGAATCTATGGATGGTTACCGCGGAAAAAGGACCTGCAGAAGAACATGAGAGTGCAAAGTTCATTATTTCAGGAGCCAATACCCGGGTAATTATTGATAATTGTATTATTGAAAAAGACAGAGGCGGATTGGTTCGTTTAGGCGCTAATAATGCAAAAGTATATGTAACAAATTGTCAGCTTAGAAACGGAGGAAACAGAAAAATTTTCCAGGGAAATGGCAGAGCTGTTGATGCCAGAACCTTTAATTTTGATACGCTTATTGTAAGGAATACCCTTATGCACAATTTGGTAGACAGAGTGTTCAGATCAATGGGTGCTGCGGTAAGACATAATTACATTGAATTTGACCAGAATACTGTTTTTAATATTGGTGGACGTCATGGTTCTTTTCAATTTGGAAAAGTGAAGGAAGTTAAATTCACTAATAACTTACTGATAAACCCTCTGATGATGGGTACGGTTAAATCTCAATTAGATGAACAGACCCAACCAGATAAAGAGGCAAAGAAAATCTTTACCGTAGATACTCTTTACACAGATAGTAAGTTTACTTTTGCAAGTAATAATATCTTCTTTACAGAAGACATATTAAATATTTTTAATGCAAATGATACAGTTGACAGACCAGCCGTTTATTCTAAGTTGTTACTTGACAAACTGGGTAGCTCTGCAGCTTCTACTTATTTTGAGGAGCCATTAAAATTGAATAATGTTCCGATGAATATCACACAGTTTATTGTTGATATTTACAAGGATATTACCTCAAAAAATATGTTTGATTTTATAGTTGAAGATATAGCCTATAAAGGTACTCCTTGGGATTTTGGTAATCTTTTCGACTTTTCAAAATTAGATCCATGCGTACCTTCCACAACCAAGTCAGCAAAAGCAAGTACGACGGGAGGACCTATTGGGGTTTTAAACTTTTGTGCCGTTGCTACATCCAATGAAGAATTGGCTTGGAATAATTGGTTGAAGTTATCCATAAATCCTAATCCAATGTCTGGAAATGGATTCATTGAATATGAATTACCAGCGGCAACACAGGTCGATTTATCTATTTATAACCTAATGGGACAGAGAATGTTGAATATTGTGAATCAAAGACAAGATGCAGGTTTACATAAGATTAATTTTTCTTTACCAACACAATTTAGCGCCGGTATGTATATTGGTAGATTAGTAACTGAAAAAGGAACTATGTCTTCACAAATTATAGTTCGTTGATATTTTGAATAATATGGAAGAGAATGTATTTTTGTTGCATTCTCTTTCATAAACATCCTTTACCACATGTTTTTAAAATTTAGTTCGCCTGTATTTTATGGGCTAGGCACTTTTTTTGCCTTAATATTAGGCTTTTTATGGATTCAACCAGTAAAAAGTAATTGGGTAGAAAAGGAATTAAACCGCATTTATGACAAAGCGGTGAGGGAATTACCCAACCATAAACCAGATTCATTAAACTTTCCGAGAACGCTTAACGTAGATGGAAGTCTAATGAATACCCATTCAGGTAGTTGGACGAGTGGATTTTATCCAGGTGTGTTATGGCAGTTGCACGACTATAAGAATAACGATAAATTGAAAGAAGCTGCTGAAGGTTGGGGAAAATATTTAGAAAAGGAAAAGCTGGATAAAAAGACCCATGACTTAGGTTTCAAAGTATATTGTAGTTTTGGAAATGGGTACGAAGCCACGAAAAATGAAAATTATAAGGCTATTATTCTTCAGGCTGCCAAAACATTGAGCTCCCGATATAATCCTAAAGTTGGTCTCATCCGTTCGTGGGATCATCACAAGGATGTCTGGGATTTTCCAGTGATTATTGATAATCTGATGAATTTGGAAATGCTTTTTAGAGCAACGACCTGGACAGGAGATTCAAGTTATTACAAAATAGCTTATTCTCATGCTTTTCTCACCATGAAAAATCATTACAGGCCAGATATAAGTTGTTTTCATGTGGTTGATTACAATCCAAATACAGGAGCCATTCAAAAAAAAGTGACCCATCAGGGTGCATCTGATGCCTCTGCCTGGGCAAGAGGACAGGCCTGGGGATTATATGGTTACACTATGATATATCGGGAAAC
>JAIYCH010000027.1 GCA_027488135.1 Saprospiraceae bacterium
CCTGTAGTTAATATCTCTCTGGAATTATTCCAGTAATCAATACCATTTACTTTGCCATAGTTCAACCAAAGGCCAACATGATGAGGATGATCTATTCGTTCCCCAGCTCTTGGAGCAACGGGATATCCGCGAGTGAGCAACTGCCCGTCTGCGGTTATTAATGGATAAAGCACAGGTTTTTTAACCTCTTCATTTTTTGAAATATAATATTGCGTAAATAACTTACCATCCATTTTCACTTCAATATCCTTATTGGGTAAAGTGTTAAATGTAACCCCTTCATTTTGAGACATGAGCATACAAGGTGATATGAAAGATAAAATGAGGACTATAGAAGAAATATTTTTCATTGATTAAAATTTTTAAAAGTTCATATTATTTTTCCCAGCCTAAATATTCACGAACATTGTGATAACAAATGTCCTGAATAATTTTTCCAGCCCAGGGAATATCAGTGGGGAGTTCCCCATTTTCAATTTCCTTACCTATCATATTACATAATATTCTTCTAAAATATTCATGTCGGGGAAAGGAAAGAAAACTTCTGGAATCAGTAAGCATACCTACAAATTTACTTAAAAGACCCATATTAGATAAGGTATTCATCTGTTGCTCCATGCCATCTTTTTGGTCTAAAAACCACCAGCCTGACCCATACTGTATTTTTCCAGCCACACTTCCATCATTAAAATTACCAATCATAGAGGCCATAACGGCATTATCCGCTGGATTCAAATTATAAATAATAGTTTTTGTCAATCGGTCTTCCTCGTCTAAGCGCGCTAAAAATTTTGACAAAGCACTTGCCTGAGACCAGTCGCCAATCGAATCCCATCCGGTATCGGGGCCTAAATTTCTTAGGGCTCTAAGATTATTATTGCGCATGGCACCGATATGGAATTGCTGAATCCAACCCAGTTTATGATAAAGGCAACCTAAATCAAAAAGGATTGAAGACATATAAATATGGGCATCTTCCTGAGAAACTGATTCCCCTTGAAGTGCCTTTTTAAAAATGCGACCTACCTCCGAGGCTGTATAATTTTCAGCACAAATATATTCCAATCCATGATCTGAAAGCTGGCAACCAAGGGAAGCGAAAAAATCGGCTCGTTGAGACAACGCTTGTAAAAGATCGTCGTAATTAACAATGGAAATAGAAGTTAAATCAGCAAGTTGTCTGACAAAAGAGGCAAAATTTGCATTTTTTATTAAAATAAATTTGTCAGGTCGGAATGCGGGTAACATTTTTAAAGGACCTTCCCCCTCATTTTTCATTGCCTGGTGAAATTCGAGAGAATCAAGAGGATCATCAGTGGTACAAACCGCTTTTACCTTCATATTAGTTAATAAAGGTCTGACTTTAAATTCAGGCGTTTGCAGCAGTTCGTTACAATGAGCATATATAGAGGCTGCATTATCCTTGTTTAAGAGGGAATCAACGCCGAAATATCTTTTCATTTCGAGAGCAGTCCAATGGAATAGCGGATTTCTCCAGGTATAGGGAACGGTTTCTGCCCATTTTTCAAATTTTTCAAAATCACTTTTATTACCCGTGCAATAGGATTCATCTGCGCCGTTAATCCGCATAGCACGCCATTTATAATGGTCACCGTATAACCAGATTTTTGAAATATTTTCAAAAGACTGATTTTCAGCAATTTGTTGAGGAGGTAAATGATTATGATAATCTATAATAGGCATTTCTTTAGCATAATCATGATAAAGGATAGCCGCTGTTTTTGTTTGTAACAAGAAATTTTCGTGTAAATAAGAAGGTGAAGTCATAAAAAAAGGTTAGTTAAAGGACTGGTTTGTAAATAGAAATCAAAAGATAAGTGTATAATTTGGATAAAACATCAATTCCTTCCATTTTTTTGAACGCAAACGTTTTCGTAAATTTAATACAGACAAAAAGCAACAGTTAATATTAAATAATCTAATTTGTAGCAAATTAAAATGTACAATTATGAAAAAACACTATCTTTTATTGGGTTTTTTACTAGCATTACTTCCTTTTCAAATACTGCTTGCTCAGTCTCGGTCTGTGAAAGGTACCGTTTCTGATGCAAACAAAGAAGGTTTAATTGGAGTAACAGTTAGTTTAAAAGGCACTACGGTTGGTACCGTCACAGATGAAAATGGAAACTATTCCATGAATGCTACAAGTAATAATGATGTGCTGGTCTTTAGTTATGTGGGATTTATTTCCCAGGAAATTACTTTGGGCACCCAAACTCAAGTAAATGTTACCCTTGCTGAAGATGTTCAAAATCTTTCCGAGGTGGTAGTTGTTGGTTATGGTACACAGAAGAAAAGTCAACTTGCAGGTGCCATTTCCTCTGTAAGCGCGGAAGATATATTGTCACTGCCAGTAACCAATGCACGTCAGGCATTACAGGGTAGAGCAGCTGGTGTTGACGTGGTACAAGCAGGTAGTAAACCTGGTGCGGGTCCGCAGATTCGTATCAGGGGTCGACGTTCTTTTAATGCAACGAATAATCCTTTATATGTAGTAGATGGTATCCCATTATCAGACGGTATTGATGATATCAATCCACAGGATATTCTTTCAATGGAAATTCTAAAGGATGCCTCGGCAACGGCTATTTACGGTGCAAGGGGTGCCAATGGTGTAGTTATTATTTCCACTAGAAGAGGTGCCGCAGGTAAAACAATAGTTTCGTTTGATACTTACGTAGGTATGAATCAAAGTTTGGGCAATATTAAAGTTTTTGACGGTCCTGGCTTTGCAGAATACAAGAGAGAATCAAGAAGAGCCATTGGACAATATCCACTAGGTAAAGGAACAGAAGCAGATGATGCCAGGATTTTTGAACCTGTTGAAATGGAAAGCATTAAATTGGGCAGAAGTACGGACTATGTAAATGGTATGTTACAGGATGGAATGATTCAATCTCATCAACTGGGTGTTTCCGGTGGATCTGATAAAACTACTTTTAACATAACTGGAAATTTCTTTCAGGATATTGGCGTGGTTAAAAAACAAGATTTCACCCGATATACTTTTAGGGTGAACTTAGATCATCAAATCAATAAAAGTTTAAAGCTGGGAGTATCAACCCTCTTTGTAAACAGTGCCAGAAATGGAGAAAATTTCAATCCTCTGGGTGGAGCTTTAGCTGAAAATCCATTAGGTAAACCTTACGATGATGCGGGAAATCTTATTTTCCTGCCAACCTCAGACGGACTTAGAACGAATCCATTTGCAGAAATAGTAGAAGGAGCTCAGGTTGACCTGGGTAAAAGATATCGGATATTCAACAGTATTTTTGGAGAATGGCAAATTGCCAAAGGTCTTAAATACAGAGTAAACTTTGGGCCAGACTTTACGGTAACCAGAACAGGTCGTTTTACAGGTGCATTTACCCAAAGTCAACGTGGAGGTGTCGCAACAGGTGGAATGGAAGACCGTTTTACCTTTAATTACACAGTTGAGAATATTTTAACTTACGATAAAAAATTTGGAAGTTCTCATAATTTTAATTTTACTGCCTTACAATCTTTTCAAAAAGACCGTTTGGAAACCACAGGAATAAGTGTTTCAGGAATTCC
>JAIYCH010000018.1 GCA_027488135.1 Saprospiraceae bacterium
GTATTTCAAGCTATAAATCCAGTAAGTGGAGAAAAGCTAATGCCTTTTTTTAAAGAGGCAACCGTTGAAGAGATCGCTCTAGCTGGTGAAAAAGCGTCGAATGCTTTTCAGTTGTATCGATTAACATCAGGTGCTGAAAAAGCGCATTTTCTTACCTTGATTGCAGAACATATTGAAAAATTGGGGGATGATTTACTTCAACGATGTCACCTTGAAACAGGTTTGCCTTTGGCAAGAATTACAGGGGAAAGAGGAAGAACTGTAGGTCAGCTTAAACTTTTTGCTGCCCTACTGAAGGAAGGCTCTTGGGTGAATGCAAGTATCGATTTGGCTCAATCGGACAGACAGCCTTTGCCAAAACCTGATATTCGCTCTATGCAAATGGCTTTGGGGCCCGTGGCTGTATTTGGAGCAAGTAATTTTCCTCTGGCTTTTTCTGTAGCAGGTGGAGATACCGTTTCCGCTTTAGCAGCAGGGTGCCCGGTTATAGTAAAAGCCCATCCTGCTCATCCCGGAACCTGCGAAATGATTGGGCAGGCTATCGTTGATGCCGCCCGAGATGCAAATATGCCCGATGGTGTGTTTTCAATGGTCCATGGCGGTCCAGCTGTGGGAATGACGCTGGTTAATCTAAGCAACATTAAAGCCATAGGTTTTACAGGCTCTCACGCCGCTGGGATGTCTATTTTTAATGCAGCTAACAAAAGAAATGAGCCCATTCCTGTGTATGCGGAAATGGGTAGCGTGAATCCTGTTTTTGTTTTTTCAGAGGCACTGGAACATCATACGGACCGTCTGGCAGAGGGTTTTGTGCAAGCAGTGAATCTTGGCGTAGGTCAATTTTGTACTAATCCCGGCGTACTAATCATTGAAGAAGGAGAAAATAGTTCTCTTTTTATGGAGAAAATTACTTCATTATTTAGTCAAATTCCCGGCGGTAGCATGCTAACAGAAGGAATTAAATATCAATTTGATAAAGCCATTGCAGCAGCAAAAGCTGAGGCTGAAATTGAGGTGGTAACCCTGGGCCAGGCAGCAACGACTTTTACAGGGGTTACTCCAACTTTACTAACCGTTAAAGCCGACGCCGTTTTACATTCCAATTTTCAAATAGAAGAAATATTTGGCCCCTCAAGTTTAATCATCGTGGCTAAAGATGTTTCGCAAATGGAGGAACTGGCACACTTTTTTTCAGGGCATTTAACCGCTTCTTTGTTTGGATTAAATGCCGGAAAGCCTGCTCAGGTGAGGTTGCTAAATGTATTGACCCAAAAAGTGGGTAGGTTGATTGTTGATGGTTTTCCTACTGGCGTCGAAGTTTGTCATTCTATGGTGCATGGTGGGCCTTTCCCCTCAACTACTGTCGCGGGTAGTACTTCCGTGGGTACCTCAGCTATTTATCGTTTTACAAGACCCTTATGCTTTCAGGGATTTCCACACCATTTGCTGCCCGATGAACTCCAAGACGATAATCCATTAGGAATAATGAGGAGGATTGATGGAAAATACACCGCTTAGTTTACTCAAATGAGGCTTTTTTTAATTATATAAAATTATATCAACTTAATTTAATTTTTTATGAACTAACTTGGTTGTGTGTTGAAATTTTACTGTAATTTGTAAAAAAGTATTCCTTTGATTTAAAAAGCTATCAGGTTTACTAAAATGTTTATTTGATGCTCAAGAAGCACTTTTCATGTTGTAAAATAGTCGCAAAACGCAAGGTTAAAAATGATGAATTATCATTATTCAAATGACGAAAAATTGTGGAATGATTTCAGATCAGGAAGCAAAGAGGCATTTGAATATTTGTATCGCAACTATGTAGGTATTTTATACAATTATGGTTTCAAAATTTGTCAGGACAAGATGCTGACAAAGGATGCTATTCAGGAGCTTTTTCTGTCGCTCCTCTCCAAATACGATAAAGTAAGCATTACTAATGCCATTAAACTGTATCTCTTCAAGTCTTTAAGAACAGAAATTTTCAAAAAGCTTAAAGCGGAACAGCGATTTACCGACATATTGTCGGTTGATGCAGACTTCAGTATGCAATATTCTGCTGAGGACAAGATGATAGAAGATGAGATAACTATGATTCGCATAAGAGAGTTGGCGCAAATCATAGAAGTTTTACCGCGTCGTCAAAAAGAGTGTATTTATCTAAGATTTTACGAGGGAATGACCTATCAGGAAATTTCAGACATCATGGAAATTGAGGTGAGTTCAGTGTATAAAATGCTATATAAAGCCATAGAAAAATTATATGAAAATCTGGCAATGAAAAATGGTCATCTTTTTTTGTGATTATAGAGAGATATAAAATTGGCCAGTGAATAAATTATTTTACTAATGTTTCTGAGTTGATAAAAATCTGATATTCAACTACATAAAGTAATAAAAAAGTGCATTTTTGAGTGTAATTAATTGGTTTTTAGTTAGTTAAAATAAATTTACAAATCTGCTAATAATGCAGCAGCGTAGATTTACTAAAAACCTCTAAAAAACTTTAGTTAAGTCAAATAACTCAGCAAGGTTATTATTTTCTTGAATTTAATGCCAGTGGAGAAGTATCTTAGGTCAAAAGGATAGAAAATGAGATAAATAAATGAAAAAATGGTTTGAAATTCATTTTGCCAATAATAAATATTCTTACAAACTTGTAGGATAATTTGCTCTGAAACTTTAGTTATTTTAAATAAAGTGCTTAAAAAAAGGGATAATAACGACATTTAATTTCATTACTTATAAGTAAACCATTTTTTTATTTTATAAATCAGTAACAATGCATAGATTTTACAAAATGATTGTTTTGGTTATTTTAGCGGCTAGTGGAAGACCGTTGATTGGCCAATCTACTTTATTGAATCCTATTAGCACTTTGGTAGATAAGTCAAAGGCGAGCAACAAACTTCCTGCTATTATTGACAATGCAGGTAATACCCGGGGTGCGGGCTTCAATGGTGAAAATATTTTTGTTGCTACTCGTACAGGAGGGAACATCATTTACTATTGGGATGTGGCAAAACCCGATGTTGATCCAAAAACGATGAATACGACTGGAGTAACTGGCGGTTTGTTTGCCGTTTCCGATCTTACGGTGGTTGGAAAAAAAGTATTTTTGAGTAATATGGTAAATGCAACGGGGAACATTTTTAAACTTTATGGATGGCTGAACAAAGAAGCCCAGCCTAAAGTTCTGCTTGAGTTTCCCGCTCCAGCAACCAATGTGAGACTTGGCGACGCCATTACTGTATTGGGAGATCCTGCCACTGATGGTCTTTTTGTTGCCTCGGGTTGGGGGACGAAAAATTTCTATATTTGGAAAATGAAGGGTGATACCATTTCAGAAAAATCTCCTCAAATTGTAACCTTAGACAGCGTGGCCAATGTCAATTTTGCCAGATTAACTAAAGTACCAAAAAGTGATATGTATCTGGCAAGTGGGCCTACCATGGGTATGGCACTTCTCGATAAAGACTTTAAGGTACTGGAATGGATAAAGCCAGGTGTATATTTTCCAAGTTGGCCTATGTATGCCCAGATTTTGTTTTACAAAGACAAAAGGCTGTTGGCTTACCAACACGTGAAAACAAGCCCAGTAGAAAATTTCCAGTATTTTATGGATATAAGCGCTGATACTTCTACCCTCAGTGCCATTAAAAATATAGGTAAAAAGCCAGCGGTGGAAAGGCTCATCCACTCACTCAATGTTGGAAATGTTTCCAATGGAAATGCCAGTGTAAGTGTAGATATTTTGCCAAATGAGGCGGGGCATCTGCTTTCCTTCACTTATTCCGCTGGAAATGGTTTTATACTTCAAAAATTTGGAGATATTGCGTCAAATACTGCGGAGCTTAATTTTTCTGCATTTAAAATGTACCCCAATCCAGCCTCAGATCTACTTAATATTCAGTCCGAACATATCATAAAAAGAGTGGTTATTCTCGATGTAAATGCTCGGATTGTTCGCTCGATGTCTGTTGAAAATACGCAATTAGCGATGGATGTAAGTATTCTTCAAGAGGGTTTATATTTACTTTCGGTAGAAACGGCTAAAGGCATTTACACCCAAAAACTGCTTATTCAAAAGTAATGGTCCTGCTGATTTAGCCTTTAAGTGTATTTCATGAATCAATCATTGTTCAATAAATACAAATCGTTTTCCTCAAAAGATTTTGCGGCCGATGACGATTTCGTAAGGTATGTTAGTCATCCCAATGCATCGGACAATCTTTTTTGGGAAGCGTTTTGTCATGTTTTTCCTGAAAAAACCAGGGACGTCAGAGAAGCAAAGTTGCTTATTCAGGCATTACAACCTGATCACTCTGAGATGTTTCCTTCTGAGGTTGAGTCGTTATGGAATGCCTTGGCAACTAACCAGAATGAAATTTTTTCACGTAGGCAGGTTGGAAACTCCGTTCAACCTGCCCTTGTTAAAAGAGCCTTTTTATTGGCTACTATGGTATTATTAAGTTGTCTTTCTGGTGCCTTGCTGGCACATCTTTTGAAAAGGGAAGAAATTTATGAGTACAAGACTGGCTTTGAGCAGGTAGCTACCGTTCTTCTTCCTGACAGCAGTAAGGTTATTCTCAATGCCAATTCATCTGTTAAAATGTGGAACTCAGGCTGGTTGAAAAAAAAGAGGGAAATAAAACTGACGGGAGAAGCTAATTTTAATATTAAAAAACGAACATCGTCCGGTAGGTACCATAAATTGTTGGTACATACCA
>JAIYCH010000147.1 GCA_027488135.1 Saprospiraceae bacterium
AATGTATTTTAAATTCCATCCCGATGTGTTTACCCTTTCTGATCCAGACAGTTTAACATTTAAAATTACGTGGCTCGATAAAAATACAAATTCGACCTGGGCACTAAAATATTATAATTTATCTGGCTTGCAGACTGCCTTAAATATCACTGGTATTGGTGACAATCAGTGGAAAACAACTAATGTAACAGTACACAATCCAATAATTAAGCAAAATGGCGTTTTAGGTTCTGATTTTATGTTGGTAAATACAGATAACATTGATGATATTTTTCATGGGATTGAAGTAGATATTACACGAATGGGTACCATATCTTCTATTGAAGATAATTCTGAAAACGTTGAAACATTAATTTTCCCAAACCCAACATCGTCCATACTTTATTGGAATAAAAATATTATATCAGATGAAATTATAATATATAATTCAAAAGGGCAAGTAGTTTCAACCGTCAATACATCTGAAAATAATTCACTTAGCTTATTATATTTAGAAAAAGGGATTTATTTTATTTTATTTTTCAAAGACAAAAAAAGAGTATTAACCAAAAAGGTAATAAAAGAATAACCGTTACCATACATTAAAACAAATCCATTTTTTATTTTATATGTCCAACTGATAGTTTTAGCCGTTGCATCTTTTTAGCAAATCAACCAAATTCTTCTATTATCTTTTTAGCAATGTGCGTATTTCCCCAATCCGCAAGTTCGTGTAATAAAGGTAGTAACGATTTACCAGCGTTTGTTAAAGAGTATTCTACTCTTGGTGGCATTTCAATAAATTCAATTCTATAAACTAATCCATATTGCTCTAATTCTTTTAATTCCCCGGTCAATACCTTGTTTGAAATAGAAGGAATGATTTGTTTTAGCTTACCAAATCGAATGGTTCTATCCCCAATACAGTTTAATATGATTGGCTTCCATTTACCCCCAATGATACTCATAGTTCGCGTTACAGGGCAATTTAGTGGGTTGTTAATGAATTTACTGTTCATATTTCTGGTTACCTTTTGGTTACTGGTATTTACTAATTTAGTTACAAATATATACTGATAAGTCTATTTTTGCTAAAATATAAATTATGAAAAAGAATCAACAAATGGCCATTGCCCTTTTATTTCATTTGGTTTTTATTACCTCAGCATTTGCTCAAACAAAATTAAAGCTGCGTAAACAAGAATTCGAATTGCATCATGTTACAGGTTCAATCATAAAATTCCAAGGTGAAAATGTCCTTAAAATTGAAAGAGATTTACAGTCCTTACCATTTGACTTGAATAGATTAGAAGCAACTGTAGATGAAAAACATTACGCAAAATTAGTTGGGCTTGATGATTTTGAGAATGGAACCATTGAGGTAAAGATGTATAGTCAGATTCAAGACCCATCACCTTTTGCTGGAGCCGCCGGTTTTATTGGCTTGTATTATCGAATTGCAGAAAACGATGCTGCATTTGAATCCATTTACTTACGACCTAAAGTTGGAAGAGCATCAAATCAAATGTTAAGAAACCATGCCGTTCAATATTTTTCTTATCCTCATGCAAAGTTCGAAACCTTGAGAAAGAATTATCCGCCTGGTTCTTATGAAGGGTCTGCACCCGTCGCTTTAAAAGAATGGATAACTATGAGAATTGAGGTAAATGGAGAAACCGCAGAAATGTTTATTAACAATATGAAATACTCCTCTTTTATCGTTGATAAAATGCTGGGCAATGTTAAAAAAGGAAGCGTTGGTCTTTATGTAGATATTGCCACTATCGGATATTTTAAGGATCTAAAAGTAATAAAAAGACCCTATAAGGCACCAGTAAGCAAAGAGGAAAAACAAAATGGTATTTAAACCTTTTGTAACTTTTTAAAAATTTAAAGTAATTAAACTTTTAATTTTGCCAAATACGATTCCTTTAGGTTCCAAATACCCATCTTTGTCCAAACTGCCATTTTACATTAAAAAATAGGCCTAATGACCGCACTAGAACTCATACAACTCCTACAAACCCTTCCTCCACATACCAAAATAGTTGTACGTGGCTATGAAGATGGTTACAATGATATTTTGAAATTGAACGAGGTAAAAATAAAACCCAAAGCCGATGCAGTTTGGTATTATGGAGAATATGTAGATACCAACGATTCAGAGGCAATCCTTGCGATAGATCTATTTGGCGTAAACCAACGGGTTAAAGACGATTTGCTATAATAATGAGATTCTGATTTTTGGAAAAAAGTAAGGTCGTAGGGGCGAATTGCATTCGCCGCATCATTCAGTTTTTAAGGCAACGAACAGATGCCCCAAAATTCTTCACGTTGAAATTAAAAAATCTATTGGAAATACCGCTATAGTAGTAGAGATAAAAATACCAAGCTGCATTACTACCTTCATCTGATGCACTCCAAAAAAAAGCGTTGTATTTATTAAGATTAAACTTACCATCAAGGTCGCGATTCCCACCGGGAAGTGCAGAAAATCCACTTTCATCTGAGGCTCCTTCATTGGGTATGTGCCAAAAAGATATACCTGTTGATTTCATCTTTCCACCAGCCACCGTTGATCCTCCAAGAAAATCGGTTACAACTAACCATTCATCGTCTGTTGGGATATGCCAACCATCTGGACAAATTCCTCTTTTATCCGACGTTGCAAATCCATTATACAAATAGCCATAAGTAGTCAGATTTTCATTATTATGTCCATAAATGGTTCTTGAACCCATATTTCTGCCACTCCACGATTGGCCTAAGGCATTTCCATTGGGTCCACCAGTGGTATCAAAAGGTATATTTGTACCATCTTTATATTTTGTCACTTTTAGATTTTCTTTCATCCAGCATTGAGTACCTATCAGAACCGTATTATAGGTATTCCCGTCCGTGTCCTTTACAGAAGGTGTTCCCGGGCATGGAACATTCACAACAAGAGGATTATTCGTAGTAAAGGTAACTTCATTCCCATAACTTGTGCCCACCCCATTTGTAGCATAAGCCCTTACAAAGTAAACCGTATTTGGCACCAGATTTGTCATTTTTGATGTGAAAAATCCAATACCAGAGCCATCCATCGTTTTAGTGGAAAGAGAAACGGATGGATTTGGGTAAATGGACCACACCACGCCCCTTGATGTTACCGGTGATCCTCCATCTGAACTGATGTAGCTCCCTGATAATGCACTATTGGATTTAATTTCCGTTACACTATTTGTTATTAATACCGGAGGATTAGAACTCCACATTAATTTCCCATCTTTATCTATGGTCAACACCTGACCAGGCAAGCCTGCATTTTTAGTAGAAATATTCAGGGCCATTCCTGCTATATTTGAATAATTCGATGCTAATGAATAGGGTACACTCACAAACTGTGTAATTCCAGTAATCAAGAAATTATTCCCACCCGTCGGATCTGTTTCTGTTTTTAAGAAATAAGGTCCTGCCTCCCAGGAAATATCTGACATATTTCCTGTTATGTTTGATCCACCACCTATCATTAGGCTGACCAACCCATTCTCATTTGTTTGTATCTTATGGAATTCAGTATAAATACTTATACCTGTAACGGAACCCTTAAGAATGCTAAGTTTGATGTTAACTGCTTTATCTGAAACCAAATCACCAGCAGCGTTCCATATTACTGCCTGATAACTCATCAATTGGGGAGCCTGGGCCATTGTAAATTTGCATACTATAGCATAAAACATACCTAAAAGAATAATTCTTTTCATATCGTTGCATCTTAACCAAATCAAAAACCCGATTTTCTATCTTCTATTTCAATAATAATATATGGTTCCCGGAAGGTAGGATTTGGATTAAGTTGTAAATCCTTTAAGTGACTACTTAAAGAAAATGAGAAACACATAGACAGCATTATTAAAACAGAGTTGTTGTTTAAGATATTGAACAACATATTCCTAAAGATGTGGTAACATATCTGAAAATAGGGCATTATCTGTAGTGAGAGAATACATAGTAATCCTTAATAAAAAGGAAAAAGAATTCTCCTCATCATTTGCCTTTACACAATTTTAAATTTCTTTCCAATTCTCTAATTTTCAATTCCTTGTCCAACAAGGAATCCTTCAATGACTCATTATCCAACAGTAATTTCCTATAAGTATCCTTATCAACTGTCTCCAAAGGGAGAACTACGGCCTCTTCGACCAGCGTATCTACTTTAGTCGGCGAAAGGAGGGACGTTTGTCCTTTAACTAACTTTTTTAATTCTTCTATCCCATCTTTGCCATTATAGTAGGAGGCAATCACGAAGGCCAAAGGAACTAAAACAATCATTATAAGTATAAATCGAGTAAAACCGGTAACTTTGAAGCGCATAATCTATAATTTTATACAAATATAGTAAGTTACAATGAAGAAAATGGCCAGGAAAAAAATGAATTTCCTGGCCATTTAATTTTGTACGAAAGGCAGCGTTAATTAATCGTCACAGGAAAAGTTACCTCAATATCTGTTTCCCCAGTAGAACAGGGTGTGGTTGACTTTTTATCAGGAATATGCTTCAAAATAATTTGTAAGCTACCATTCCCAGCTGTTGTAGTTTTTGCTGTACCAGCAAGACCCAGTGGATCCTTCTTTTTGTCAAGATCTGTAATTTGAACGGAAGGAGCACTCCCAGAAGAAGTGTAACAAACTAAATGCTCATAACCATCTTCCAGAATTTCTTCTGTAACATTGTAAGCTGGCGACTTGGATTCATCTAAAAATGAAGTAGAAATGGTGTAGCTTGTATTCGCAGCCAATACAATGCTTTCAATAACTGGAGCTATTCCTCCTGCTCCATCTTTATCTGTCCATTTGAATGATTTGGCAGCACCTGATGCCGGTGTAAAAGTGATGCTGACAGTGGTTATTAATTCCAATTCATCTTCCGGATAACCTTCTGTATCTTTTTCACACGAAAAGGAGAAAAGGATTAACAAAGAAAAGATTAAATTGATAGAAAAAAACTGATTTTTCATTTTAAAAGTATTAATGGGTTAATTATCAAAATTTAAACAATTTAAAAGGGTATTCTCAACCTTACTACCAGATTTCGCCCAGGTTCCTGGATAAAATATCGAAATCGATTCAGGTATTCCCTATATCGTGTATTAGTGGCATTATTTAAAGCAATCCCCAATTCAATATCAGAGAAAATTTTATTTTCAATATGTGTAAGAAACTCTATATCAAGCCTAAAGTAGCCATCGGGTGGTAGGGCATAATCAAAATCGGCCGGCACTCGCCCCTGTTTTGCAACATGGGTCAGTTGCGTTCTTATAAAAGAATGCGTGGCATTTTCCTTTGCATTCAGGTAATAGGTAGTGAATAGTTGCACCTTATTGGTAGGCATATAGATTAAAAAATCATTTCCAGTGACATTTCTTCCTTTTACCATTGCGGCTTGAAAAGTGAAATCCCAATGATTATTCAAACTATAAGTCATATTACCATCTAGGCCAGCGATACTGACATTGGTTTGACTATAATTAAATGCGGGAAAAGCACCTCTAATGGTTAAGACCGCTTCTCTTTGAGGCGAAAGGAAAATATATTGGTTAATCCAATTGTAGTAAGCGGTAGATTGAACCTTGAATTTACCTTCCTTCCATTCGAAATGAATACTATTGTTAAAAGCGCGTTCAGGCACCAGATAAGGATTTCCCTTTTCATAACTCGCTGACCCATGGTGTACCCCCTCGCTGAAAAGTTCGCTAACATGGGGTGTTCTCCAGGAAGATCCCGTTTGAAATACTAAAAATCCTGAAGTGGACAGATGAAATACGGAACTCAATGTGCCTGAAAAACCTTGAAATTGATTTTGCTTAAAATCTTGTAGTTTAGGATTTAAATCATCAATTTTTAGCCTGTTCATATCATAGCGGATACCCCCTTCAAATTCCCAGAGTGACGTCGGTTTTTTATATTTCAGGGTATAATAAACCCCACTCGTCCATTGACTGTAATCTGGAATCAAACTTCCTCTATCTGTCGTATTCACTTGTTGCATTGCAGCGAGACCAATATGACCATGAAAATTTGTATTCCAGTTATGCTCCAAATCTACCTCCCCCCGATAGGTAGTAATTTCAAATAAGATATTGGGATTTTCGAGGGAAGTGGGAAGGGTGCCGAAATTTCTATGAGCGTCAAATTCCTTTCGTCTGTTAAACTGCCTGCTCAGATTTATTTCCAGATGGCCATCATTTTGAAGATCGATAATATTTTTCCATTGAAAGAACTCATGCAAAATTTGTTGTTGTGGGCGACCTATTTCCCTGGAAAATGCGCCATCAGACAAAGGTCTTCCCCTTTCTATGGCATTAGTCAAATCGGTCAGATTTCCTATATGGGCATCCCTCAAAATACCCAAGATGGAAAAATAGCGGGAGTAGAAAAAAGTAGTATTCAGATTATTTTTCTCGGTACCGAGCATCCAGGAAAAATTTTCCTCTCTCACTCCGGTATTATTCATAAAATAATCGGGCGTATGCAAATTCCCACCATTTTTCAGCGTTCCCTGAATTCTTCCTGACACCGGTAAATTTCCAAAGGAATGATTACCATTTAATTGACCACTTAATATACCCAGTTTACCGTTGGACATTCCTTGCAAATGCAGCTCACCATCTATTCCCTTTTCCCGTCTTAAAGGAGGAGGTTCAACCAAAATAATACCACCTAAAGCATCACCACCATACCTGATGCTACCCGCCCCTTTAATCACCTGAATTTTTGTGGAAAGGAAGGGGTCAATTTCAGGTGCATGTTCACTACCCCATTGTTGTCCCTCCTGTCTGACACCATTTTGTAAAATTAAAACCCGATTACTGTGTAAACCCTGAATAATGGGTTTAGAAATACTCGCACCCGTATTTAATGTTTGAACACCAGGCAATTGCTTCAAACTTTCCGCCAGACCAAAGCCCATGGTACTTCGCAAAGCTTCTAAGTCAAGTACCTCTTTAATAGTATTTTTTCCCAATTTATCTCCATAACCCAGCACGGTTATTTTGTCCAGCATGATGCCTGATTCCCTTAGAACCATCAAAATACTCGTATCTTTTTCTATTAAAAAAGTAACATCATCCGCTTCCCATCCAATGCGGGAAAACTGGAAAGCATAGGTATCCTTACATAAATTTTTGAAAATTAGAATGCCTTCCTCATTGGTTGCCCCCCCTTTACTTTGCCCTAAAACGCCTATATTTACATAAGCTAATGGTTTACCCTGAGGATCAACCACAGCAACCTTAACATTTAAAGAACAAGATGAATGAAGCTCCTGTCCCGTTAAGTAATTGGGAAAGAGCAACATAATGCCTAAAAAACACCCATATTTGAATCTTAGAATGCGGAAAACATTCATATTGACGTATTTTTTAGATTTATTAAAGAAAACTAACTAATTTTCGTTCCGATTACAAAGATAATCATTTTTGCAACATAGTTTCAAATACAAAGAAAAAAATGAGAACCGATTTTGAACTGGATTTAGAAGTCAGGACCTTATTGAAAAAGCATGATTTAAGGTTAACGCAAGTCAGAAAAGAAGTTTTATCGGTCTTTTTGATCAAAGAACAAGCTCTATCTCAGAGTGACATTGAAAATGATTTAGGTAAGACTGATAGGATTACGCTATATCGGACGCTCCGTAGTTTTGAAGACAATGGATTGATTCACAGAGCCATTGACGGGACGGACAAGTTAAGATTTGCCTTGTGTGTAGATTTATGTGAAAAGGAAAATCATAAACACAACCATGCCCATTTTCATTGTGAAAAATGTACAAAGACCATTTGTTTGAACGGGGTAGAATTTCCCAAAATAGTACATCCGGCCGGATTTAAAGTAACGGAAACATATTATGTCATGCAGGGTGTTTGTTCAAAATGCCAGTAAGCATTAATGTTGAAGAAGTGTATTCAAAATATGAGTTAGAGGGAAAGTGGACAGCATTCATAAATATATAAAATAAAACTTTAAAATTGTATAAAATATTATAATTATATATTTATCAACTTTATAGTTGTTTTTTAATAAACAAATATATCTTTGTGTTTCTAATCCAATACATGAGTTCAAAACCGGAAGTAGCATCTTTTTTAAAAGACTTCAAAGAAAAAATGAGGTTTTGGGATGTACTCTTTCGGGACGAAAGGGGAAAAAATACCCAAGCATTGTTGGATTTAGAATTTCGCCCTGTAGATAGAAATACTGTGCTTCAAGCACTGGAAGTTAATAATTTCAGTAAAGGACCTGTCAAAGAAGAACTATATAGAGGCGCTGATATGTGGGTGTTTGGCAAAACAATAAAGAAAAGGGAAGTATATAGCAAAATAACTATGGGAACAATAGGTAGCAGTGTTATCTGCATTTCTTTTCATTTGGCACAACACAAAATGAATTATCCTTTTAAATAATTGAATATGAAAAGTCCAATCTCAGGTCTGGAAATGAAATTAACCAAGGAAAAAAGGTCAATGATTTTCAGAAAGGAAACATTTGACATTGTTTTTATTTATTACCTATGCGAGGAAAGCGGAGAACAATTTACCACAGCGTCATTAGATGAGTTGAATATGAATCAGGTACATAATCAATACCGGGATAAATTCAATATTCCCTTCCCTGACGAAATTAATAATATTCGCGGTAAGTATGGTTTGTCAGCATCCAAGATGTCAGAAATTTTAGGCTTTGGAGTAAACAGTTACCGCCAATATGAAGCTGGCGAAATTCCTAGTGTAGCTAACGCCAAGTTAATACAAATGGTGGATGACCCACAAAATTTTATAGAAATGATAGCATTGTGTGGCACATTGGATGAAAAAGCCAGAAGTAAATACATTCAAAAAGCGATATCTCTTGCAGAAGAAAAGAAAAGGAACATTTTCAATTTAAATTTCAAAGAATATTTACTTGGCAACCATTTGGCCGATATTTATTCTGGGTATAGAAATCCAAACCTTGAAAAAATAACCGAAATGGTGGTTTATTTTTCAGTTAAACTATCACCTTTCAAGACAAAGATGAATAAACTGTTGTTTTATGCAGATTTTTTAATGTTTAAGCAAAGTTGTTTTTCCATTAGTGGAATGCGTTACAAAGCTATTGACATGGGCCCAGTACCTATTAATTTTCAAAGTATATTTGAATATTTAGCCAACAAAGACGAAATTGATATTTTCACTACAGAATTTCCTCAAGGTTACATTGGCGAACAATTCAAGGCAAAAAATGATAGGCCTTTTAAATCAGATTTTTTTTCAGAAAATGAATTGAACGTTTTAGAAAAGGTAGCCACAGTATTCAAACCAACCACTACACACGAAATGATTGAAATAAGTCATTTGGAAGAAGCCTGGAAAAAAAAAAAAAAAAATAAGAATGTCATAAGTTATAAATATGCATTTTATTTAAACCAAATGTAAGATGAGTAAATACTAGAGGTTGCAAACCAAATAGCTGATAAGAATAATACTGGCCAGATGAAAATACATTGAATGAAATATTAAAATTCTGAAATTTGAAATTCACATTCGTTATGAATAATTAAGATAAAAAGCTAATTTGGTTAAAGGTATTGAATACCTAACATTAAATAATGAATTCCATTCCTGGTATTTTCAATGATGTCATAGGACACGTAATGCTTAGCCCTAACAGTTCTTATTGTGATGCATCACTGCTTATTGGAATAATATGCCGTGATTTAATGGATGGCAATTTAGAAAATAGCTACATCAAATATGATCCAAATAGTCCGTTGGCCACCTCCCTTAAAAGTAAGGGATATAATTTGGGCATTTTTGGTGGATTTATAGGATGGGAAGCCTTCGATGATTGATTACCTCCATCTGAAAATTTCCTTTAATCTAAAGGTATTTTTGTTCACATTGACATCAAAAAAATACAGGCAACCCATTCTGGCCTTTCTTGAAAATACCCGTGTTAAAATTTTATAAATTATGTTGAAAGGGAACTTAAAACCTAGGAAATGAGAAAGACAGCAATATTCGGATTTATTATAATGACATCCTTTAGATTAATGCTTGCTCAAGCACCCCATCTGATGAGTTACCAAGCGGTAATATGGGATGGGAGTGGAAATATGGTAGCTGAGAAAATAGTGAGTATCAAGATTTCCATTCTTCAAGGTTCTGTCACAGGACCAACCGTATATGCTGAAACTCACAGGATACAAACTAATGTCAATGGTTTGGTAAGCCTTTTGATTGGAGGAGGAACGAGTGTAACAGGAAAGATTTCAGATATAAACTGGGGAGGTGGAAGTTTTTTCCTGAAAACCGAAACGGATCCTACCGGAGGTGCTAATTTTTCCATTATTGGCACTACCCAATTGGTAAGTGTTCCGTATGCCATCCATTCTAACACGTCAAATAACCTTGTTACACCTACTCCTGGTTTACCTGGACAAATATTAACGGCAGATAAAGAGGGCAAACCAATATGGATGTCAACTTATCCGACGATTAATACCACAAATTCTTCTAATATAACGACAAATACTGCAGTAAGTGGTGGAAATGTCACCTCTGATGGAGGAGCACCCATTACTGCCAAAGGTGTAGTTTGGTCAACATTTCCCAATCCATCCGTTTCATTAAGTACAAAAACGAATAATGGGACCGGTTTGGGTGCATTTTCTGCTTCCCTAAGTGGATTAACTCCAAACACCACCTATTATGGTCGGGCATTTGCGACGAATAGTGTTGGCACTGGATATGGGAATGAAATAAGTTTTACAACCGCCGCTGGCTTAACCATGAATATCCCATGTACTGGAACGCCAACTATTAAAGATATTGACGGGAATAGTTACAATACGGTTCAGATTGGTACGCAATGCTGGACAAAGGAGAATTTAAAGGTTACTAAGTATAATGATAACAGTATGATCCCATTAGAAGCCATTGGTAGTATTAATGGCATTTCTTCCAAATGGCAGAACCTTACCATTGGATCCTACAGCATTTATGCTAATGAAATAAGTACAGGAACAAACCCCACAATCTATGGCTTTTTATATAACTGGTATGCGGCAAAAGGGATAGCTACCATTGGGAGTAACAACTTTAAAAATATCTGCCCCATAGGTTGGCATATTCCGACAGATGGAGAATGGACCATCTTAACGAATTTCCTTGGTGGAGACGTAGCAGGTGGGAAAATGAAACAATCAGGAACAACGCTTTGGAATGCTCCAAATACAGGTGCCGACAACGCGAGTGGTCTCACCGTCATACCAGCTGGCTCGCGTAATAGTGATGGTAGTTTTTCCGGAATCAGGAGCAATGCTTTCTTTTGGAGTTCATCAGAGGATGGAAATAACTACGGTTGTTACCGCAATATAATCTTCAACAACAATAACATCAGCAGGTATATCAACTACAAGTCTGCGGGTGCCTCCCTCCGATGCCTAAGGGATTGACCAAACAGCGTTTTTTGATGATTTTATACTAAATTATAATTTAACTTAGCGCATATTTCGAAATAATCCTTCACACTTACTTTAAAAATTGGGTAGATTGCTTGAAGTATTTTATTCTAACAGATTTTAATTTTTACGATGAACAAAATATTACTTTTTAGCTTTTTGACAATTCTTACCTACTGCAACGGACAAGAAAAAGTAAACACAGGGAAAGAACTAAATACTACCAACGCGAGTCCCAAGGTGATAAGAAATTTTAAGGCAATAGGTTTTGCTCCCGATTTTGATACTACCTTAGTCAGCCAATACATTCGAAGTATTTTTCAAGATTCGAGAGGAAATTTATGGTTTGGCACCTTTGAAGGCATAGTAAGATATGACATAAAAACACTGACCTATTTTTCTACGCCGGAGGGATTTATTTCCAATAGTGTATTTGCCATAAATGAAGATAAAACGGGAAATATATGGATTGGGACTGACCAAGGCGTTTATAGATATGACGGAAATACCTTTAAAAATTTTAATCAAAAAGATGGGCTAAACCATATCGATATTAGTCGAAAAGCTATACTTGTTGACAAATCTGGTACTATTTGGGTAGGTACACATGGAGGTGTTTACCGATACGACCCATCTGCTGATAGTAAAGTCGGTCAAAGTTTTTCATTATTCCACCAACTTCCCCCTATCAATATTGCTGGGATCATGGAAGATAAAAAGGGTAACATTTGTTTTGCGTCCTCCAACCAGGGTGTTTTTCGCTATGATGGTAAAACAATTATCAATATGGTAGATAAGGAAGAATTAAGCAATAACTTTGCGGGAGGTATAGCACAGGATAACGATGGCAATATGTGGTTTACTATGAAAACCGGAATTTGCAAATATGATGGAAAAACTTTAACAGAATACACAACCAAAGACGGCTTGGGTGGAACTGAATTTTGGGGCATAATTATCGAACGGTCGGGTATAATCTGGGTTACAGCCAGAGGAAGTACCACAAGATTTGACCCTTCCATTCCCTTACCAAATCAAGATGCGTTTACAGTATTTACACCTGAAGACGGTTTAAATTGTTGCGTTCAAAGTATGTTTCAAGATAAATCGGGAAGAATGTGGTGGGGCACAGGGCAAGGACTCTATCGATTTGATGGTAAACGTTTTTATCAGGTAAAACAAAATGGCCCCTGGTAGTTTAGCAAATTTAGCCGACTCAAGTAATTTGAAAAAAGTATGCGAAAAATAGGTATCTAGTTGATATGTTAATACTTAACACATTTGAAACAGCAACTATTTTTACTTTATAGTGTCACTTTATTAAAATTAGTGGCTCACTTTAACCCGGAATATCCCGCTTTACGTTTTAGTAATACAAGAAATTGGCAATTTCGAAGGGCAAAACTACATTCCACCAATGAACTTAGTATGTTGCACAAAGCTTCATTTAGCCAGTAAATCGCACTATTCAAGTTTCAATACTTTTATGTCTCTAATTAAATTTTGCATACTATCTGGGTCAAGTCCATTATATATGCCACGAATATGCCTTTGCTTGTCTATGAGAATAAAGTTTTCTGTATGTAAAAAAACATCATTACCCTTTTTAACACCTTCATCCTCCTCTACAAAATAATATTTGCGTCCCAAATCATATATTTCATCTTTATCTCCTGTTAAAAGTTTCCATCTTTTAAAATTAACTTTTTTCTCTTCTGCATATTCTTTTAAAACGGGCACACTATCTTTTTCAGGTGTTACGCTATGAGATAATAGCTGTATTTCATCGTCATTGATAAATTCTTTTTGTATGTCAGACATACTATTTGTCATTTCAAGACAAATGCCTGGGCAACTGGTAAAGAAGAAATCTGCAACACAAATTTTACCCTCAATGTCCTTCTCTGTAAAAGATTCATTTTCTTGATTTATGAGTTTAAATGGTCTGATTTTGTGAAAAGTACTTTCATTTTTCATTTCCCATTTTGGGGTAAAATCGGGAGTGTGGTAATAAGGAAGTTGTTTTTTGTCAACCTTACACGATACGATTATCCATAGACAAAGAATTATATAATATTTTCTCATTTCATTTTTTCATTTTTTAATGTGTAACAAAGTGCTGACTTTTGAAGTCCGTATCTTACACCATCTTTTACTTCGTAATTAATAAATGGTTTTCCATTTTCTCGCCATGCTTTTTGCATGCCATTTTCTTGGTCATTAGTAAAACTTAATTCATAATACTGGCTTCCACTTTCATACCACTGTTTCTGAATGCCTTCACGTTTGTCATTGATATATATAAAATCAAATTTTTTATTTCCATTTTGCCAATAACCAAAATGTCTCCCATAACCAATTCCATCTTTATAATTTCGTTCTGTTTCCAATTTGGCATTAGGGAAAAACGTTTTGGTTAAACCGTGTTGCTTTCCTTGAAAATAAGAACCAATACTTTTTAAAGTTCCGGTGGCGTATTCTTCTTTTATAAATCCAGAATAGGGTTTACTACCTTGGTAATAAACCCCATTCTGTAATTTTAACTTGGCATTGTTTAGAACAATAGTATCATTTGGAATTTGCGACAAATCTACTTTTTGATCTTTTGGTTGAGAACATCCAAAAGTGAAAACGCAAACTATAAAAAATGCATTTTTAATTAGTGAAAGTTCCCTTATTTCCATAATAACTACCTGACTTTAATATATAATATCCTGTATTTAAATAATTTACGTTTGATGCGTGATAGTGGTAAATGCCATTTGGGAAATCCTGTGTTGGTCCGAAATGTCCACCATAAGAATCTAAAGTTGGATAACCCCCCGTAGTATCCTTTCTGCCATAGATGGGAAAACCATCACGCAAAAATCCAATCAATTTTGCATCATCTGCCGAAGTGTACTTACCTGTAGTATGATAATGATAGTTTTTTTGAGGTGCTGGATGTGCACCTGAATTATCAAAAGTTGTCAAAGTCATAGCATCAAGTGGAATATTTGCACGTTCTTTATCATTAAAAATGGCTACTCCGTTTAGTGCCATACCAATTTCGCCTAATGATGTTGCATTCTTAGAAGAAGCTTCTTTTGGATTTGTAGGAATAGTCATAGAATAGTTTTGAGCTATCATTTCTGTATTTACATTCGCTTTATGCCCCGATGGAAAAGCTTCATACAGAGCATGGCCAACGCCCCAATAAGGAGTTTTATGGTCGGGTAATCCATTACTTTTAAGTGTAATACGACTCGTATTGGCACTTCCCCTGATAGAAATAGTTACAGCACTTGTATATTTTGATTGCACTACACTTGTTATTGAAACTGCTTCTTCATTTATTGTTGTATCTGGTAGGTCTTCTTCTGATTTACTACAAGAACAAATGGCAATACTTAAAGCCAAAAGGCTTAATTTTAAAACTGTTAATTTCATTTTGTTTATTTATTTTTAAAATATTTTTGACGAAAAAAATAGATTATTTCCGTTCTTTTGGAGAAAATAACTTTACAATTTCATTAGTTAAATCATTAAAATCCTTTTCCTGTGAAGGTTTACATAAGTTTTTAATTTCTATGAAATGCTTGTAATTTATGCGTTCTGCAACCCCTTGTTGCTCTGAAATAAAGCCAATTAAGGAATCTATTTTAGTTGTATCCAGTTTGAATTTAAGTTGAGAATATAAATTACTTCTTAATATTTTTAATGTCGTTTCGTTTTCATTTATCGCTTTGCGATGTTGTTGAATATATACATCATACTGTTTAATTTGTTCTTTATCAAAATTCAGTTTATCAATGATGATTGATTTTGGTTCTTTGTTAATCTTAGGACCATTAAAGAACATAAAAAGCAAGATGCTATTGGATATTAATAACCCAATAATAATAGTGGTTAGAAATCTTGATTTATTCATTATATGAAAAATTATTGGTTTTGTAAATCACAAAAGAAATATCAGTATAGTTATTCTTCTTCTTATTCAATACAATAGAAAACTCAGCAGAAATAAATACAATGAATAAACAAGCGACAACACTAGCCCAAAACAAAGGTATTATGCTTTGCCTTTGCATTTTACTTATGGTTTGAACATACAAGTTTTCACTTGGCTCTACCATTTTAATATTTGCTAACTGTTCAAATACTCTATTCATATCTTGATTAGACGAGTTTTCCATGATTATCCTTTCTTGTTTAACAAAATTTCTAAATTATTTTTAGCTCTTTGAAACAAAGATTCCAATGCTTTAACATTTAGATTCATTATTTCTGCTGTTTCTGCTTGAGATTTATCTTCTATTTTAAGTAAAATAAGTGCTGTTTTTTGATTGTCTGAAAGTTGGTTTATGGCTTCAAATATTTTTTGGCAGGCTTCTTTTAGTTCTAATTCAATGCCTGGGTGATTAAAATTTGAAGGTTGGAATTTGAAATTCGAATCATTGATACTGAATATAGAATAAAGGAAATTTCTTTTTTGAGGGTTTTTCCCTTTTATGAAATCCAAGGATTGATTTATGGTAATACGATATACCCAAGTCTTTAAACTTGACTGTTTTTTGAAAGTATTGAGATTATCAAATACTTTTACAAAAACATCTTGTGTAATTTCTTCTGCATCTTCTATATTTTGAACATAATGCAGCGCCAGGTTAAAAACCATTTTATGGTGTTCAAAATATATCTCGTCAAATGTCATTATAAATTTTAAGGATTAGACGATTTTTTTTCTTTATATCCTTTGTAGAATAATATTTTTATAAAATGTCACCTAACAATTTTTGGCTCCAAGATGCTGCTAACTTCTAGTCTGTTGTAAGTATAAAATTTGTAAGTTATGATTTTCTTAATTCTAATAGGTTCAGTTGCGTTAATACATCTCATTTTTTACACATTTTTCCAGCAACAATTAGTACGTGGAAACTTTAAAGATGCAAATTTACTCCATTTATTTTTTTCCCCTGATGAATACATTTTTGGACCAATCGTTTTCTAATTAACTTAATTCCAGAGAATTGAATATCTTTTGTAACTCAATTTTAATACACTAGTAAGTTTATTTCTCCTTTTCAAGTCCTTCCTAAACTGCCTGTATCGAAGTAGTACCTGTTTCCTGCGGACTGACAGAAGAGTGATTTACATTCCGGATAGAAATTTTAACCGGTATAATATTACTGATTTTCAAAAAAGTCATAATTTTTGATGATTAAAACTTATCTATATGGGTTATTTTTTAATATTATGTAATTTTTATGGCCATTTCTAGTTTTCAAATACATTCTCAAGTTTTAATTTCTAATAGAAATCTCCTTTCTTTTTCAGACCATCAGGGTATATAAATTACCTCATTTGTACCATTTTTACTGACACTACTTATTCGTGTTGGTTAAATGTTTACATTTAGTTTTAAAGTCAATGAGTATATGAAATGGAAATATTCTATCGACTCAACGAGTCAATGCAATGAGAATTATATCCATCAAACTTACCACTCTTTGGTAAGTTTGATGGATTTCCCTGAAATCACTCGTAACTCTTTAAGGAGCGAAATGGCTAAACTACTAGTCTTTAATGGTGATTAAAAGGTAAATCAAAGTACCATTTAATCACCATTAAAATACTTGCAACATTCCTAGCAATGTTGCAAGCGATTAGTAAGAAAAATGACGTTAGCCTATCGAAATTTGAATTAAAATATGAAGCAGATTACTTTAAAAAACAGATTTGAAATGCCTATTGAATTATTGTTTTTTCAAATGACTGATGCCATTACTTGTGAAAAATGTATGATTGAAGCCATCTAAGGTGGTTATATATCTATTGAAACCATAGCGCATTATGAAAATGAAGTGGCTGAAGATAAAGTGGTTAGGACATTGCCCATCGACTATTCATTTATTTAAATCTTACCATTTTCACAAAAAAATATTTTAAATTTAACTAAATTATTAAGATTATGATTAAGAAATTCACGGTTCGCATTAATAAAAAATCTCACACTGTGATGGTGGATGAGAATATGCCACTTTTGTGGTTGCTCAGAGATATTTTGGATTTGAAAGGTACAAAGTATGGTTGTGGCGTAGGATCCTGCGGCGCTTGTACGGTCCATTTGAATGGTTCGGCTGTTCGTTCGTGTCAGTTGCCTATTTCTGTTTTGGGAAGGCAAGAAATCACCACTATCGAAGGTTTAGCTGAAAAGGGAGATCACCCAGTACAAAAAGCCTGGTTAGATGAAGATGTGGCACAATGTGGCTATTGCCAGCCAGGCCAAATCATGAGTGCCGTTGCTCTCCTAAACAATACGCCGAAACCAACGGAAGAAGACATCGATAATTTTATGACGGGGAATATTTGTCGTTGTGGAACCTATATGCGAATTAAAAAAGCCATTCTAAAAGCAGCAACCTCGAATTAAGATGAAAAAGACCAACAAAAATTACAGCAGACGCTCGTTTCTAAAAGTCTCTTCCTTAACTGGAGGGGGAATGATGTTAGGTATTTCTTGGTTTGCATCAGCAAAATCAGAAGCTATTTTAGTGTCTTTGGACGCAGAACCCACTTGGGAACAATTAACGAGTTATATCAAAATAACGCCAGATAATGTGGTGAAGATTTTTTCACCTAATCCTGAGTTTGGTCAAAACGTCATGACTTCCCTCCCAATGCTTATCGCAGAAGAGTTAGACATCGACTTCAATGCTGTTCAAGTGGAGCAAGCAAACTATAGTCTTGCCTTATACAATCGCCAATTTACAGGAGGCAGTCAGTCCATCCGTCAAGCATGGAAACTTTTACGTACTGCTGGAGCATCAGCCCGTCAAATGATATTAACTGCAGCTAGTCAAGAGTGGAACGTGCCAATCACTGAATTGACCACTGCAAATGGGATGGTGATGCATTCGTTTAGCGGTAAGTCAGCGACTTACGGATCCTTTGCATCGGCAGCTTCAAAAATACAAGTTCCCAAAGACATCGTTTTAAAGGAAAACAAAAACTTCAGGTTATTGGGTACGCCTCAGAAGAATGTAGAAGGCCCTAAAATTGTAAAGGGAGAGCCTTTATTCGGGATGGATTATCAGGTTAATGGTATGCTTATTGCTATGACAGAACGCCCGCAAGCTTTTGGGATGCGTTTGAAGTCCTTCGATCCTACAGCAGCAAAAAAGATGCCAGGTATTGTGGATATTTTCCCGATTCAGTTGTATGAGCCTACTCAGAAGTTAGCGATGTTTGATACGCGTACTTTTAATGAGGTGATTGCAGTGGTGGGAAAGACAACCTGGGATGTGATGAACGCACGCAAAGCATTGAAAGTAGTATGGGAAAACGCGCCAGAGATTAAGGAACCAGGTATGGGTGGCCGCGATAATGTCGTGCCTGCTGGATTAGAAAGCACGAAAAAGCATTACGAGCAAATGCTTGAAATGGATAAAAAACCTGGACGTGTAGAGCGAAAAGACGGAGATCCTGAAAAGGCGTTTGCAGAAGCCAAACATGTGATTGAACGAACGTACACCGCACCTTTTTTGGCCCACAATATCATGGAACCCACGAACACTTTTGCGCACGTACAAGGAGATAAAGTGAAAATCGTAGGCCCAATTCAAGGACCTGACATGGTGGCTACTACAATAGCTACTCGTTTAGGGATTCCAAAAGAGAATATTGAGATTCAACTAGCCCGGATGGGAGGCGGTTTTGGACGTCGGGCCTATGGACACTACATGCTAGAGGCTGTTTTGATTTCGAAGCAGATAAATGCACCCGTGAAATTAATTTACAAGCGCGAAGACGATATGACCGCAGGTATTTATCGCCCTATGTACCAAATGACCTACCGCGCAGCTTTTGATGATAAAAAAAGCTTAACTGCTTTACATATTAAGGGTGGTGGTGTGCCAGAATCTCCCTTACATGCAAATCGTTTTCCGGCAGGAACCTTGGATAATTACCTAGCAGAAAGTTGGACGATTCCTTCTAATGTAACCATAGGAGCTTTCCGCGCTCCACGTTCGAACTTCAATGCAGCGGCGGAGCAGTCGTTTTTAGATGAAATTTCTGAGTATATGGGCAAAGACCCGATTGCCTTTCGTTTGGAATTATTGCAACGCGCCAAAGACAATCCTGTTGGCAAAAATAACGATTATGATCCGGCGCGTTACATGGGAGTTTTGGAGTTAGTACGCGATAAATCTGGCTGGGGGAAACCTGAAAATACAGATAAAAAGCGCGGCGTTTCGGCCTATTTTTGCCATAATTCCTATGCTGCACAGGTGATTGACTTACAAGTAAAAGAAGGACAAGTGATTGTAGATCAAGTGACATCTGCCTTAGATTGCGGTGTAGTCGTCAATCCTGAAGGTGCGAAAAATATGGCGGAAGGCGCGGCGATTGATGGTATTGGAAACGCTTTGTTTGGTCAATTGACCTTAAAGGATGGGCGCACTGATCAAAAGAATTTCGATACATATCGAATGATTCGTCACAACGAGGCTCCCAGGAAAATAGATGTTCATTTTGTCCAAAACGAAGTTGACCCCACAGGTCTTGGTGAACCACCTTTTCCACCTATTTTTGGAGCGATGGCGAATGCCTTATATAAGGCGACGGGAAAGCGTTTTTACCACCAACCATTCGCAGCTCAATTAACGTAGTTTCCAGTAAAAGGCAAAGAATTTAATATAACTACCAAAAAAAGGTTTCTGATAATATCAGAGACCTTTTTTGGTGCCAAGCTCTAAATGGAGTAAGGGTATATAATTCATTTTTAATTAGTGACAATTCAGTTGCTACTTTGGACTAAGTCTGTTTTCATTGTACTTCCCCTCATGGGCGTACCAACTTGGTAAGGACCTATCATTTCTTAATATTGGCCAGCGATACCCATTCGTCCCATTCGCTGCCATATTCTGAATAATGTATGTAATGCAGGCATGAAAACTTCTTTAAAACCACTGCGGGATACCATGTTTTGTAACTTGCGCTATACACTTTTACAGAGGTTCCAATAGGAAAATCACTGGCACATTTGAAGGGTTTCACTCTCGACGGCTCAACAATATCAACTTCGTTATTGGTGTAACTGTAAAATCTAACCTTTACCTTTTTATTGGCTTCTACTCCTTCTATAAATCCGAGCCAATCTGTTCCGTCATAATCTACCATTACTCTCTCGCCTATTCTATTATTTATCTTGGCTTTCACTCCACTGCTCAAAGTCCAGTTTTTCATACTCGCTGGTACAAAATAGGATGCTTTTTGTCCTTCAACAATCGCCATTTCGGTATCAATATACTCAGATAGTTCGCCGAGCTGAATCATTTTATTATTATCAGAGTCAACAAAATTTCTACCTTCGAGTGCGTATAGGAGAGCATTCGAAAATGTCCAGTTTCCCGTTGAAACATCCGTTGGCACCACTGAATTAATGGCAACATAATTTCGGGTTTTGTATTTTTGAACTTCTTTTGCCAAGCCACCCGAATTACAGCAATCGGCGGTAAACAATGCGGTATTTCCAGCAAAATTTTCGTTTACGGTCTTAACAATTTCCTCCGTAGTCCAATCTGCTCCTTTATAATTGGCAAAACAGACCTTTCCAGCATCGTTTTTATAACCATGCCCGCAATAATAAAAAAACAGAATGTCACCTTTTTTAGCTTTTTTCAAAAAAGTTACAAATGCCTCCCTGACCGTATTTGTAGTGGCACCTTGATCCTTTATATAAAGCATTTGGTTGACCGGAACGCCTTGCTTTTCAAAGAATTTCATGATTTTAGCATCCACCCTGCCTTCTTTGTCAAACGGAGCAAAGGTTTTACCATCTGCCCATTCTAAGACGCCGACCATAAAAACCCATGTTCGGGCATAATCCAGTTTTTCTTGAGCGATGCCTTTTATGCTCAACATAGTAAGTGCAAATAGTAGGAATGCCTTTTTCATCATTGGTTATTTTTTAATAAAAACGAATCTTTCTGTCTTGTTTAATAAACCCTGGAAATAAATCCATTCGTAATAAAGGTATTTCCACGAGTAAGTTTCCCAATAGTTATAGTCTCAAAAACACCAGTAATTATTTCTATATTTTCGAGTTTCTCAAAAATAATTTGATTTTTGGATTCATCCCAAACGCCTAACTCAATCCTATTGATAAGATCTTCATAGTTTTTTAATTTTTTAACTTCCATATATCGGTTGATGGATGAAAAACCGAAATCTTTTATAAAGAGAGGATGATTTAATGTCAGCTGAATTTCTTTTGTTCCGCAATTAATTTTCAATAAACTTAAATGTCTTTGTTTAAATACTTTTAAAACCTCAGCATTTGATAATTCACCGGTTGATGTATTTATTGTGCTTATCGTAAATCCTTTATTAACATTGGCTATGATTACCTGATCGGAGGAGGTTTTTATAGTTGATGATTCAGCAACACAGCAGAGTCCCAGGTTTATTTCAGAGATGCCAACATCTTTCCACTTAGTACCTTTGTAAACTTCTACAATCTCAAATTTATAAACACTTTCTTTATTTCGATTATATTCTCTATAGTCTGGAAGTTCAAAAGACAACCTACCCATCTCATCGGCCAATTCCAGGAAACACAATGCAATATTGTTCTTATAAACTTTAAATTTTTTAACCCGCGAATTTTCAATCCAAGCTTTGGGTGACGCCTGATAACCGTTACAAATAACATTGATTCCAGCAGCTTTTATCTCAAAATACTCGCCAATGCCGTAATCTTGTTTTCCTTCTATCCAAGCGGTCATCGGATTATCGTCGTTAATATTTTTAATTTTGTAATTGTATTTGCCCTGATTTGCTAATGTAGAAGAGGCACTTAAAGGATTAACCCCCTGGTCGCAATCATAGTTATAGAAACCAGGTCCACCTCCTGCCGCTTTTTCTTCTTTTTCGGTATCAGCTTTTATTTTTGGCCAATCTACATTTTTACCATCGCCACTAAAAGATCTAATGGTAGGAATTTGTGAAAAGGCTGATTTAGGGATTAACCACACTGATTGAATGATGATGAAAATTATGATTTTTCTCATTTTAATACCTATGAGTTTAGCTGCATTCAATTTAGAAATGCAACTTTAGGTTTAAATAATTAATTATTCATTACAAAATTAGCATTTTTGCAACTTAATTTTTGCAACTTAATCTTTTCCTAAGTCTAGCGTTTATACTTTTTTCAATATGATTTATTTGATCACCCTGATTATGTTAGCCAATTGTTTAAGAAATAAACTGGAAAATATAATTTAATTATTTTTGAGTATAATTTCTTCGATTGTGGTCAAACTACTTTCACATTTTTAAGGGAATATTACCGCTTCCTGATGCTACTAAGAATTTGGAAATGTTTTGAACCAAAGCACTTTCTATTTCGACTTTAAATTATTTTTAGAAGTCTTAATTAAGCTATTTGATTGCATTGACATTTCAAAAAAACCATCAAGTTACAAATATTTACTACCTTCCCTTTTGCCTGCATATTTCCATTATCGCAATAGTCTTTAACTGTTGTAGATGGGGTTCCATCCGAAATTACTTCTACAAAATCCATTGCTTTATTTGTTTCTACTTCAATTTTTCCAATTCTTTTTGGATAAATGCCTCCAGATGTTCTTTCTTGGGCAATTCCAGGAGATATTTTGATACGAAAAGTTGTTGATCCATCCCAGCTGTGGCGTATTCTACGAGTTTCTTGCCTTTTTCTGTGCATAGTAAAATTCCTATGGCAGGATTGTCGTCCCCTCGTTTCACTTCGGCATTGTAAAATGCCACATAGGTATTGAGTTGTCCCATGTGCTCTTGCTTAAAAGCATCTATTTTCAATTCTACTATGACATGGCATTTCAAAATTCGGTGATAAAATACTAAATCAACAAAAAAGTACTCATCATCTATTAAGATACGTTTTTGGCGGTATTCAAAACAAAAGCCATGTCCCATTTCCAGCATAAACTCCTGAAGATGATCCAACAGAGCGGTTTCGAGGTCTTTTTCTTCCGCGGCATCTTTTACCTTTAATCCTAAAAATTCAAATACGTAAACCGATTTAACCATTTCTGAAGGTGTTGCAGGGCGAATATTTTTTTGGGTGATTTCGCTTAGTAATTCAGGCTTAAGGCTCATCCCACAGCGTTCAAAATAAAGGCTGTTGATTTGGCGCTTCAATTCGCGAACACTCCAAATTCCCTTTATGCATTCTACCTCATAAAAAGCCCGTTTGAGAGGGTCTTGAATCGGTAATAATTGTTCAATGTGTGAATATGAAAGCTGGCTCACCATTTTTTCAGCAGGCACCAAAAAATCCAAAGATTTAGATTCGGTGGTCAGCGGCTGCATAATTGCAAAACCCTCATTTTCATGATTTAAACTCAATTCGGTGGTCAGCGACCCCCAAATTGGTATTTCCGGCAAATTGCTTGCAATGTACGTTTGCAAGTGCGGATACAACTTATAGAACATCCTGAAATTTCTAAAGGAACGCTCATCAAATCCTTTGATATTTTTTGAACTTTCTGCCAAATTAGATAGTAATTTACTACCATAGGCCGCACGATCTTCTCCCTTTTGCTCAAATGTTACGATAAAATATCCCACTAACCAATTGCGAACAGTCAAGGACACATTTACCGCCTTAACAGCTTGTTGCTGAAAATGCTGATGCGTTTGTTCAATCACTGAAACCAGAGATCCAAAATTTAATTCATTATTACTCATACCAACATCGCTTTTATTTGTTTCTACTGCCTGTTCTTTTTGGATAAATGCTTCCAGTTGTTCTTTCTTGGGCCATTCCAGGAGATATTTTGATAGGAACTGGTGTTGATCCATGACAGCTGTCGTGTAATCTACGAGCTTCTTGCATTATTCCAATAATTGATTATCGACGAACGAATTTTTACTCCCAATACCATTGGTTCAATTTTTTTCATTTCTGTTACCAATGACGCACAAAGCATTTCAACCTTATAATAGTCCAGGAACTCAAATTCGCTTTTGCTATTGCCAAGGGTTGAATGCGAATTTTATTCTTCTGTTTTTATTTTAATTAAACTTTAATCGACAATCCCAATTGTCCGCCAAAACCACGTTTAACAATTTTTTGAAGTGTTGAGATTCGAACTTCCTTTATTTTATTTCCATTTTGAAAATAACTGAGAATGGCCTTATTCTTCCATTAAGTAATTTCTTTTGGTTTGGTACATCATTAAATAGCCTCTCTTATTCACATCAGTTAAGAATGAACGGCCAATGAGTAATTCCATGAATGGTTGCTTTTCCAGGTATGGAGCCATTAATTTTTCAATTCTATTTTCTGAAACACCAATGCGTCTTCCAAATTTTTCAAAGTCATTTTTATTGGGATGATTACTTTTTTTGTATGGATCACTTTTATAATTATCCGCAAATAATCCTTTGTTTAATGCAAAATCTGAGTCATCAACATGCATTTTAGTATTCAATAAATCATACATAGGGCTTAGCAGATAATCCCCTTTGGATGATTCCAGCAACGAGAAATTTTTCAAGTGCGCATCACCATTTGAAAACAGAAAATTAAATAGTACCAGGGAGAAATATTTTTCTATTTCTATGCGCCAGGCTGAAACATATTTTTGAATCAACAAGCCAGCTTCCTCATAACTGAATGCGTATTTAAAATTTGGACCAGCATTGTCATTTGTTTTTCCTGCTAAAGTGGCAAAATCCTCTTTACCCCATTTGGTGCCATCTTCTTTTATATCAAATCGTTTGGTGATGTATGCAGGAGAACCATTTTGGAAAAATATGATGGCGTTTTTTGCGGTGTTTAAGCCATAAACCTGCTTAGCAATCTGCATGGTCAAATGTTCATTAGCAGGTACTTGATCTACTTTTTTTAAGTCCCTTGGTATAGGCTTTAGAATGTATGTTCCTTGCTCTCCTTCTTTGGTTAAACGCAATACATTTTTTTCAAGTATGAAACTTAACTTTTCTTGTACCCCCGAAATAGAGATTCGTTTTCGATTTTCTATAAAGAGTTCGGCGACTTCTTCATTCATTTGTGGCTGATCATACGATAAAATATGGTTGACCTTTTTACCGTTGAACATGTTACGAAGGCAGCCTGGACTATATGTTGAGAAACCTTCAGCCAATGTTCCAGGACAATATTTTAATTCTTTTAGGTTCATGTTGTCATGATTGGTTTCACGGTAATTGCCCCGATAGTATCACATTGTGCAGTGGCGGCCAGTAATCCAAAATCATCTTCCTCGTCAATTTTCAAATGTTTACTTTGTAATTTTCTATTTACCCCTTCACTCAACATATTGAAGAAAAGCGGAAATAAGCATTCACTATTATATTCAATTTGTATTTTTGGCAGGGTTAAGCTGATGGCTGGTTTGTTGTCATCTATAAAATACTTCTCATCGTATCTGAAAATATAATGATTACGATTTTCTTCGATGAGCAGTCCCGCAAAAATGCCATTTCGGTATATTTCTACTGTTCGCATTAATTTATGGTTTCTTTTTTACTTGAATGACACATTCCATTCCCAGTACCTCTGCCAATTTATGAATCACTTCTAAAGAAGGATTACCTCTCCCTTTTTCCAATTTGTACAAGGTGTTAATACTGATTTGCGATAATTCAGCCAGGTGAGGTTGGGTTACATCTAACTCCTTGCGCCTGTTTTTTATTGCTTCTCCAAGATCCTTAACTAACATTATAATGTGATTTATCCGTCAATAAAACAAATTCCAATAGAAATTAACAATAAAATCACATTATAATGTGATATTGTAAACAAAGATATACCCAAAAGGTTATAGATAGAATGGATGTAAGAAATGTAATCACCATGGCTATTGCTGCTGGTTTTGCAGCCCACTAGCCAAGTTGATTCATTTCCATTTCAAAAAAGTCTTTGTTCAGATTTTCTATTATTAAGATTCGTAGTATCTGGCCTTATTTATTCCAGCGAATCCAATATCTTTTGCAAGACAATTTTAGTACACAAATAAGTAGGTTTAACTCCTTCCAGTCCTAAACTACCAGATGCCAAGGTACTACCTGTTTCCAAAGGATTGTCAGAAGCATAATAAACATATCGAATAGGAATATCCTTTGGTATATTATTTCTAATTTTCGAAGCAGACTGTATGGCCTTTTGATAATGAGCCCCTTCCATTTCCAAACCGATAGCATGCCAGGAGGAATACAGGAAATAGTTTAGAATATCCTTATTTTGCAAAGAAGTTCCAAGGACGGTAACCATGGGACCGTAATAAACGCCCAAATTATTCCCTTCAAAATCGGCGGGAGAAAGGTCATTTTCCACTGGATAATTATCGGCAGTGCCTTCAAAAACATGCGCGGTAGGAATCATAATATCCCCTTTTTCCCCTTTCAAAATCCCTGCTTTTCCAATCACTGAGACCGATGCAAATGATAAATTTCTGTGGGTAACATCTTCTCCCCAGGGCCTGAAAAGCTCGTCGAAAGTTTCATACGCCTGTTCCCCAAAAGCATAATCCATAACCAGGAGGAGAGGTTTTTCCTTATCAATCAATGGATTGGATCTGATTTTTTGTAAATCTATCAACTGGACGGGAATATTTGTTCCCGAGATATCTTCTATAGGATGCATTCCATTTTCTACGGCGTAATCATGGACAGCCCCTCTCAAATGACCATTTTCCTCCATACTTAATATTTTTGCCATTTCCTCCATAGAGGTTTCTTCTGAAAAGGTCCCTGCGAGGGCCTTTTCGGCATAGAGGCTATTCATAACGCTATGCATATTGGCGCTAATCAGGTGAATAGGACGCTCGATTAAATTATTTTTCTTCAAAAAGAGTTTAATATTTTGCGCCCAGGATTCCCCATGTAAATGATGACCCAAATGCTCTCTTAATGCTACTGAAAAACTAATTTCTCTATCTTTATGGTTATTAAACTCATTCATTGACAGCGCCCCCATCCAATAAACAATGTCGAACAAGGAATTTAAATGCTGGTCAGACTGAAATTTATGGCAAGCTAAGACCGTCTCCTGATAGGTTCTCCTAAGAATGGTACTGAGGTGAGTGTAAGCAACAGGGAGATCGGCATTATTCTCATCATTATTATCCAGCACCCATTTTTCTAAAAACAACCATTCCTTCGATTTCTCTCCTTTAAAATCTATACTATTTTTTCTAATTTTTTCCGATTCAATATAAAGAAAAGTTAGGTGCGTCATGATATCATAAATATCGCTTCGTCCCCTTGTCATTTCTATAAACATCTGCTCCTCATCAATTCTATATGCATTTCTTTTACGCTTTGGGGCAATAAGAGAGGGAAAACCTGCCTCAGAATACCCTTCACGACTTACCATACGAATCAAACGACAAGATTCAATTCCTTTGGGAAGCCGTTGAAAAACATATAATAAACCATCTAACTCAATTCTTTCAGGGTGAAAAAGGGTGCCATAAATTTCAGGCCTTAGTACCATGAGCGCTTCAATCATAGCTTCGCCCGACATACCTAAAGGTTTATAACTTCCTCTGATAAACAAGTGTCTCATGGCAATATAGAGCCGTTCCACTGCAGCGCGTGATTCCTGGGCTCTTTCTTTTGAATAATGCATATCAGTGAAGGATTTGGTAGGCGACAAAGCTACTAATATAAGCGATGAAAGTCATAACAAAAAATTGTATCAATGGCCATTTCCACGATTTGGTTTCCCTTTTGACTACGGCTAAAGTGCTCATACATTGCATGGCAAAAACATAAAAGAGCAATAAAGAAATGCCCGTTGCCAAATCATATCTGGGTTTTCCTGTTTCCGGATTTTTTTCAACGGCCAGACGCTCTCTCAAGGTCAATTCATCATCACTTTGTCCTAGACTATAAATAGTTGCCATGGTACCTACAAAAACTTCCCTTGCAGCGAAGGAGGTAAGCAGTGCTATGCCTATTTTCCAATCAAAGCCCAGAGGACGAATAGCGGGTTCTATTGTTTTTCCCAATATTCCCGCATAGGAAGCTTCAAGTAAATAAGCCTTTGAAAGATTCTCTGCCTCAATGGGTGAGAGTTTCATTTCAGCAGCCTCTCTTTTAGCCTCCCTATTGGCAGCTTCAATACCTGCCTTTGGCCCATTATTTGCTAAAAACCAAAGAATTATAGAAATGATTATTATGATTTTTCCTGCTTCCAGCGTAAAGGTTTTTACCTTTTCCCAAACGGTCAGACCTACATTTCTCCAAACGGGCAGTTTATAATCTGGCAATTCTAATAAAAGAAAAGAAGGCTCGTCGCTTTTAATCCACCATTTTAACATCAAACTTGACAGTAGCGCTGCAAAAATCCCTAATAAATATAGTCCCAGGAAGGCTAATCCTTGCAAATTAAAAATGTAACCCACTGTTTTAGAAGGTATTACTAATCCAATAAGCACGGTATAAACGGGAATTCGCGCAGAACAGCTAATAAAAGGAGTCACCAGAATGGTAATCAATCTTTCTTTCCAGGACGAGATGGTTCTTGTACTCATGATGGCAGGAATTGCGCAGGCACCCCCCGAAATAAGGGCGACCATACTCCGTCCGTTCATACCGAATAACTGCATTATTCTATCAAAAAGAAAAGCAGCACGGGACATATAACCAATCTCTTCCAATATAGAAATCAGAAAAAATAATAGCGCAATCTGAGGTATAAAAACAAGTACTCCACCTAATCCGGCGAGTAATCCTTCCGTCAAAAACTGAGTAAACCAACCGGCAGGTAAATGGGTGGACAGGTAAACGCCTAAGGTGGAAAATCCCTCTTCTATCAGAGTCATTGGCCATTCGGCCCATATATAAAGCGATTGAAAAAGAAAAGTTAAAACACCGAGAAACACAAATAATCCGAAAATTCTATTGGTTAATAACCCATCCAGCTTTTCCGAAAAAGTAAATCCGTCGCTTTCCCCTTTCTTTAACACGGAGGATAACAGTGGCGTAAAAAAGTTATAACGTTGAGTCACCTCCCGCACTTGAAAAGGCAAACTTTTAAACGTATTTTCCCCAAGAATACTCAGCAAATGAATTCTTTCACTGGCTGAAATAAAAGGAAGCCATTGAGCATGATGGGCAATTAATAAACGCTTGTAAGGTGAATATGCAGGAAAAACAGCGTTCAGCTGTTGTGTCATGTTTTCCTCTGTTTCTGAAAACTTATACGCTGATTTCTTTGAGCTATTCCTGACATTTTTTAATTCAATGAGTTCCTTAACCCTATTCAGGAGGTCAGAAATACCCTCTCCACTTCTGCCACTGACAGAAACCACCGGAACATCCAGTTTTTCAGAAAGGCGGTTAACATCAATATCCACCTTTTCCTTTTGGGCTAAATCAATCATATTCAGCACCAAAATCAATGGAACCCCCATATCTCTTAACTGGTCTAAGAGCAGTAAATGCTTATCCAGTTTTGTAATATCCGCCACATAACAAATTACATCGGGGTGATAAACATCTTTTGTATCCAAAAGACTTTGAACCACCAGTTTTTCATCTCTCGAGGTGGGGTATAAATTGTAAAGACCCGGAAAATCAACCCAGGAAACACGTGTTCCGTCTGATAATTTAGTATCCGCAGATTTTATATCAACCGTGACGCCTGGAAAATTTCCTACCTTTTGTTGTAATCCTGTAATAAAATTAAATAGCGATGATTTTCCACAATTAGGATTACCTATAAGGGCAACACGCGTTGGCTTCCGTTCTGATTCCACGATAATGATCTAATAAATTTTACATCAACACAATACAACAAGCCTCCTCACTTCGCATGGCAATGTGCAATCCATCAGATTTCACATACCAACCGCCACCAAATGGCGCCTTTCGTAATATTTCAATGGTGCAACCAGGTACCAATCCCATCGATATTAATCGACAAGCTACCTGTTCATCTTTGAAATGTGAAACTACTCCTTTGACGCCAACGCGCGCACAGGAAAGGATTTTCTCACTTGTATGAAGCTTTACCACTTGAATGCTTATTTTGATTTAATCTAATTAACACAAATCTAAACCAAAAATAAATGCAATGTTAAAAAAATAAGATGTCAAAAGTCATCTCTTGAAAAAATACCTAATATTAGGTATAGGTAAAAAATTATCACCTTTGGAAATCTTTATAAAATTAAATATTTATCTTTAGCTAAAACACTTAAAATAATTGTTAAAAATGCAAAATCGCCGCCATTTCCTTCAAATTATTCCTTTATCTCTGGGTATGATGAGCCTTTGGCCCAAATGGATTGAAAATAATGAGTTAAACACGCCTCGTTCTGTTCCAGATGGTCCACCCCTGCGAGTGGCTTTTCTCGGACTGGGAAGTTATGCCAACAGAGTGGCAGAAGCCATCAAAGACAGTGAAAGAGTCAAAATAACAGGGTTAATAAGTGGAACTCCCACCAAATTGGAAACCTGGAAAAATAAATATCAAGTGCCCGACAGTAGCTGTTATCATTACGGAAATTTTGATGATATAAAAAATAATCCCAATATAGATGCAGTCTATATCTGCACCCCAAATGCACTGCATAAAGATCAAACCCTTCGACTGGCCGCAGCAGGTAAACACGTTATTTGCGAAAAACCTATGGCCATAAACGTTAAAGAAGCTAAAGAAATGATCAGCGCCTGCGAAAAAGCGGGTGTGAAGCTTTTGGTTGGTTACCGTATGCATTTCGAAGCTAAAACACAGGAAATTGTAAAAATGAGAATGGCAGGGGATTTCGGTAAACTCGTATTTTTTCAAGGCCTTTGTGGATTTAAAATAGGTGATCCAAATCAATGGCGTCTAAATAAAGATCTGGCAGGCGGAGGTGCTATGATGGATATTGGTATTTATGCCATCAATGGTGCACGTTACATGATTGGTGAAGATCCAGTCTGGATCACTGCTCAGGAAACTAAAACTGATCCCGTGAAATTTAAGGAGGGCGTCGATGAAACCATCCAATTTCAAATGGGCTTTCACAATGGCGCCGTAGCATCTTGCTTGTCAACCTATAATACCAGCTTTCTAGACCGATTTTTACTCACCGGACATAATGGTTTTGCTGAACTTCAACCCGCAACAGGTTATGGTCCAATAAAAGGTAAAACAAACAAAGGGGAACTCACTCAACCTCATGTTACCCACCAATTGATGCAAATGGAGGAGATGGCGGAAATTATATTGCGAAATAAAACCCCCTTCTTACCTGTAGATGGAAAAGAGGGCCTTAAGGATATGATTATCATAGAAGCCATTTTTAAGGCCGTCCAAACGGGAAATAAAATAAAATTGACATGGGATTAGATGTATCTAAATTTTATAGCTTTACTTTTATGTGTTTATGTCACACTAAATGTTTTTTAATTTCTTTACTTATCTGTCTGCCTATGATCGTTGACGCTCAAAATAATATACCTGATGCCATGACTAAAAGTCATTCCGATGCTTATGTATTAGGTATTAAAACCTTGAGGGAATTTCTTACTATACCCAATTTAGGTTCTAATAAAGAACATATAAAAGAAAATTTAGCCTGGTGCCAAAAAGTATTTACCGAACTTGATTTCAAGACTGAGGTATTGACAACCAAAGAGGTACCTGTATTATTAGCTGAAAAAAAATCGCGCGATAAAGAAGCAAAAACGATTCTTTTCTATTTGCAAATTGATGGCCAACCTTTTGATCCTTCTGAATGGAACCAGGAAAATCCATTTGTTCCCGTGCTGAAAATACCCAATGGGGACCAATGGAAGACTATCTCTTGGGATAATTTTGTTCCACCTTATCCACCAGAGGTTAGAATTTTTGGTCGTTCTACCTCCGATTCCAAAGGTAACGTTGTAGCATTTATCACCGCCCTTAGAATGATGAAAGCGGCAGGAAAAACGAGCCAATATAACCTCAAAGTCATCATGGATTTTCAGGAAGAGCTAGGTTCCCCTACGCTTCCCCAGGCAGTTACTGAAAATAAGGAAGCGTTTGCCGCCGATGGAATGATTATTTTAGATGGAACCAGACATGTTTCCAATCTGCCTACCTTAACTTATGGTGCAAGGGGTATTTTATCGGTTACGCTAAGGGTGTTCGGCCCAACAAATCCAATGCATAGTGGTCAATATGGAAACTTTGTGCCCAATCCGGTTTTTGCCCTCTCAAGACTTATTGGGGGGATGAAAGATGAGGACGGACGCGTTTTGATACCAGGTTTTTATGATGCCGTTCTGCTCGATAGTCAAACAAAAGCTATTCTTTCCTCCGTACCTGATAACACTGAGGAACTTATTTCTCGTATTGGCATTGCAAAACCTGAAAAAATAGGCGAATCTTTTCAAGAATCTTTGCAATATCCTTCCCTAAACGTGAAAGGTATTTCCGCAGCAAAAATTGGTCGCTTGTCCACAACGATTATTCCTGAAGATGCCATCGCTGAATTTGATATTCGCTTAGTGCCTGAAACGCCCGCTGAAAAAATGATTGACCTATTCAAAAACTATGTTTTACAAGCTGGTTTTCATTTGGTGAAAGAAGAGCCAAGTGCGGAAGAAAGAAAAAACTACACTAAACTGGCCTTCTTGTCTTTCCGCATTGGTTCGAAAGCTTATAGGACAGACATGAATTCCTTTTTAGGAAAATGGGTAGAACAGTCTATGCAAAAAACATTCGGAAATCAATATGTTAAGGTTAGATCTACGGGAGGTTCTCAACCCATTTCCCCCTTTATAACTACCTTAAATATTCCAGCCCTCGCGGTTAATATCCCTAATCCGGATAATAACATTCATGCAGCTGACGAAAATCTTAAAATAAGTAATTTCCTCGAAGGCATAAATATTTGTTTTGCCCTCCTTAATGAAGAAATTAAAAACTAATTTTTATTTACTCTCTAACCTATATCCTCATGTTCTTAAAATGGTTCTATCGTATTTCTGCCTTTCTGGTTTTCATTCTATTGCTCATTCTGGTAAGATTTGGCTGGGCAATCAGAGACAGGCACCCGGACGCTGATATGAATGTACACATTGAGACGAAGGAAGATTTTTTACAAGCTGGATTCGCCTCCGTTGACATTACGCCGCAAGTGCCGGACACATGGATAGACAAAAATGAGGATGCACAATATGACCCTAAAGATGGCGATACTTTTACCGACGGAAATGGAAATGGAAAATTTGACCCGGTGTGGATGGCTGGTTTTCAGAACAATAGACCTGCCATGGGCGTTCATGATCCTCTCTGGGCCCGAACGATGATTATTGCCAATGGTAAGCATAAAATAGCACTAACCGTCATAGATGCCATCGGATTTGGCGCAGATGATATTCTCACGGTAAAGAAAATGGTGCCAACTAAGTTAAATATTGATTATGTGGTGGTTATGAGTACGCATAGTCACGAAACACCTGATTTGGTTGGACTTTGGGGTAAATCACCTTTTTCCAGCGGTGTTGACAATACCTATAAAAAACAAGTTCAGGAGGGTATATTGCAATCCATTACCCAGGCTCACCTTCAGATGAGACCCGCCATTTTCCGGGTAGGTCACGATCTTACAGGTGCAGCTAATCTGGTTGAAGATTCGAGAGAACCTATCGTGATGGATCCCCGAATAAATATTTTACAAGCCATTGATGCAGAAATGGATACGACGCTTGGCGTATTTTTCAATTGGTCTAACCACCCGGAAACACTTTGGAACAAAAACTTGTACTTAACATCTGATTTTCCATATTATGTAAGGGAAGCCCTTGAAAAAGGGCTAAAAAAAGGTGATTCCACTCTCATAAAGGGATTAGGAGGTACCGCTATTTTTTCTATTGGCGCCATTGGCGGATTAATGACCTCCTCCCCTGATTTCCCTATTCCTGGATTTAAAGAAGATACTGTTTATCTGGAACCAAGTTTTGATAAAGCTGCGGCGCAGGGTTATCAATTGGCAGCGCTAGGCATTCAATGTCTTGAAAAAGGGGCCGATAATGTAACTTTTAGTAAAGCTAAACTGAAAATTAATTCGAAAACGTTAGAACTTCCGCTGAAAAATCCATTGTATCGTTTGGCCGCTTTTATGGGCGTTGTACAGCGTGGAACAAGTAGCTGGATTAATATTAGGACTGAAATAGCTGCCTGGCAGCTGGGAGACGTACATTTTTTACACTATCCAGGTGAATTATATCCCGAGATATTAAATGGTGGGGTTGAAAAGCCCAAAGGACAAGATTTTAACATGGCACCCTTTGAAACACCTCCCCTGAGAAGCTATATCCCGTCAAAATATTCCTTCACTATGGGTCTCTCCAATGACATGATTGGGTACCTTGTTCCAAAGAGTCAATGGGACGAGAAACCACCCTTTACCTATACCTTTAAAGATGCGCCTTATGGAGAAATTAACTCTTTAGGGCCGGAAACAGCACCCATTTTATATAAGGCGATGAAGGAAATACTGAAGAAATAAAAATCTACATCACTGAGGAATAATCTGAAGTTTAGCAAATTTTAACATCAATCTTCTCTCAGGTTCATCAATGTCCTTGAAAAGAATGGTAGCTACCCTATTATCCCTTCCACCGTCGATTTTTGTGATTTTTCCTATGCCAAATTTTTGATGCAACACCGTCATACCAGGAGATAGGGTTTCGGGAGGACTTGCTTTAAAATCTTCAGCATTAAACTTATCAGGCATTTTACTCAATGGCTTTCGGGTATTCGGAGCAAAACCTGTTACCGTAGAAGTAGTTTGAACAGACCTGTTATTTGACCTCATGGGAGAGGTAGATTCTAAATACTCCCCAGGTAATTCTTCTAAAAATCTGGACATTTCACTATACTTCATTTGCCCAAACTTATATCTGCTCAGAGAATAAGAGATTGTCAGGAAAGTTTCTGCCCGGGTGATTGCCACATAAAAAAGTCGTCTCTCTTCATCTAAACCCTCTGTGGTATCCATAGACATGTGGGAAGGAAAGAGATTTTCTTCCAATCCTGTTACAAAAACGGCTTTAAATTCAAGACCTTTAGCAGAATGCACCGACATTAGGGTGACGGTTTCATCGCCTGCTTCCTTATCGTCCATATCTGTATAAAGGGCGATAGATTGCAAGAAAGAGACCAAAGATTTGTCCAATTGGCCATCTAACTGATCCGATTCATCTTCATCGACAAAATTCTTCACAGCATCTAACAGTGCATTTACGTTTTCTACTTTTGACACACCTTCGGGCGTACCGTCGGCCTTCAACAAGTCAATCAAACCAGATTGTTTAGCGGCCAGGGTAGCTAAATCAAAGGCATTTTCTGTATCCTTTTTTTCGGTGAAAGAAAGAATCATTTCCACGAATTGTTTCAACAATTTCGGTGCCTTCTGATTATTGATACCTTCCACCTTAACCACTTCCCAAAGGGGAATTTCCTTTTCAGCAGACATTTGGAGCATTTTTTGGATGCTTGTATCCCCAATACCCCTTCTCGGATAATTAATAATTCTTTTTAGCGCTTCATCATCGGACGGATTGATAATGACCCTCAGATAGGCGATTAAATCTTTGACCTCCTTTCTCTGATAAAATGAAAGTCCACCATAGACTTTATAAGGAATATTTTCCCGTCGGCAATACTCTTCAAAAACTCTTGACTGGGCATTGGTTCTATACAAAATAGCGATATCACTAAATGAAAGATGGTATCTGTTTCTCAGTTCTGTTAACGTATTGATTACTTGCTTACCCTCTTCGCTATCGCTTACAGAACGAATCACTTTGATTTTATGCCCTGCGCCCTTATGCGACCAAATTTTCTTTTGTATTTGTTTCGTATTATGCTGAATAAGCACGTTTGCCGCCTGTACAATTTCCTCGCTGCTCCGGTAATTTTGTTCTAACTTAAAAACCTGAATACCAAAGGGTTTAAAATCGTTTTCAAAATCAAGGATATTTTGAATAGTTGCCCCACGAAAAGAGTAAATACTTTGCGCATCATCGCCCACTACACAAATATTCCGGCTACTACCTTCAAAATGTACCAGTTTCCTGATGATGGCATATTGAAGGTGGTTAGTATCCTGGAACTCATCTACCATTACGTATTTGAATTTTTCCCTATATTTATCTAAGATATTCTCTGGGTTACGTTGCAGCAATTCATAAAGTCGATAGAGAAGATCATCAAAATCCATGGCGCCTGCTCTTTTGCAACGCTCTGTATATTTTCTATATAGTGTGGCAATCATTGGTCTGCCGGCTGCCTTATCTTGCTTTAAAAACTCTGCATTAGCTTCGTACATCGTTGGAGTAACCAAGGCACTTTTAGCGGCGGAGATACGATTTCTCAAATTATTAACCTGATACGTTTCCTTATCGAGATTTAATTCTTTGATCAAGGCAGAAAGCACATTTTTCGAGTCCTCTGTGTCATAGATCGTAAAACTGGTAGAATAACCGATATGGTGCGCCTCCATTCTCAGGATTCTCGAGAAAAGGGAATGGAAAGTACCCGCCCATATACCATTGGCACTGGCACCTACGACAGAATGAATCCTTTCCTGCATTTCCTTTGCCGCCTTATTGGTAAAGGTAAGACTTAAAATACGGTCTGCTGAAATACCAGATTGAAGGATATGAGCAATACGATACGTTAACACCCTGGTTTTACCGGAACCTGGCCCGGCAATCACTAAAACAGGTCCATTGAGGGTCGTAACCGCATCTTTCTGCACCGTATTTAATGAATTTAAATAATTTTGATTTGACATTTACCTTTTATACTTCTTTTTGCAGTTGATTATTTTCAAGGGCTTCCCAATATTCTACGGCTCTTCTTGTATGGGGAATGCAGATGGAGCCACCCACAAGATTGGCAATGGAAAAGACTTCGAAGAGTTCCTCCTTAGTTACGCCCAGCTCATAACAAGTACCCAGGTGATACTTTATGCAATCGTCACAACGAAGAACCATCGAGGAGATTAATCCAAGCAATTCCTTTGTTTTGGTGTCTAAGGCTCCCGCCTGATAAGCTTGATTATCGAGACTCCAAAAGCGTTTAATAACCTTATTATCAACCGATAATATTTTATCATTCATTAACGACCTATAATCGTTAAAATCATCAATTACAGACATTTTTTATTTATTTAAGGTGTAAATATAAATGATTAAGGGTTCAATTATTGAGTAATTCTTCCAACTAAATAATTAATTGCTTGTTAAAAAATCAAAACAAGATGAAAATAAAGAAAAAGCAATGGGAATTAGTTCTGCCCGTAAAATTAGAGGAACTTTGGGATTTCTTCTCTGTTCCCGATAATTTAAATAAAATGACACCTGAAAATGCAGGTTTCAGAATGATTTCGTCATTGAATGGACAAAAAATATTTCCGGGTATGTTGATTGAACACGAGGTCCGACCCATTTTAGGCATTCCTTTGTATTGGGTTACTGAAATTATTCATGTTGAAAAACCTCACACATTTATTGATATACAATTAATAGGTCCTTATGCCCTTTGGCACCATCAACATACTTTTATAGCCCATGAAAAGGGGGTTTTGATAACTGATACGCTACATTATCGGGTTGGACTTGGTTTATTAGGCACTTTGGCAAATAGTCTTTTTGTGGAGAAAAAAATAGAAGAGATATTCGATTTCAGGCGAGATGCTGCAGTGAAACTATTTGGAAAAGCCTGAATAGGACAAATATTATAGCAGAACATTAATTTATTGTATTTTAGATGAAAATTCTACCAAAATGATGCGACCATTTCTTTTTTTCCTACTGTATGTAGGCTTGTTACATCCTGTTTCAGGACAGAAAAAACAATTAGAACACAGTGATTTTGCTCATTGGAAAACATTGGGTAATACGGTTATTTCTTCCGATGGAAAATGGGTTTCCTATAATTTAACCCCGGGAGAAGGAGATGAAACTTTGATCATACACCAAACGGAGAGTGGTGAAAATTTCGTTTTCCCCAGAGGTTCCCGCGCTTCTTTTACTGCGAATAATTCCCACGCTGCTTTCTTAGTCAAAGTACCAAAATTAACCCTTGATTCTTTGCGCCGTAAGAAAGTTAAGTCTGAAGATTTGCCTAAAGATACGCTCTTCCTTTTTCAAACTGCTACTGGAAACGTAACAAAAATACCTAAAGTAAGAAGATTTGCTGTGCCTGAAAAATGGAGTGGATGGATTGCCTACCATAAGGAAATTGAAAAATCAGAGGGCAAGAAAAAGAAGGAAAGCATTCAAACAGGTACGCAATTTGTCATTCAATCGACCACTGATACTTTTTCTTTTACCATACCATTTACCAAAGCTTTCCAGGCAGCTGAAGAAGTGCCTGGTTTAGTTATACATTCAACGGGGGATGATGAAAATAACCTTCCCGGCATTTATTTTTATGACGGACTCACCAGGAAATTAAGACCTGTATATAGAGGAAAAGGAGAATTTGATAATTTAGCTATTGATCGCAAAGCAAAACAAATTGCCTTTGTTTTGGATACGGGAACTGTTAAGACAGACCCAAGACCTATGTCTTTGTATTATTCTTCCTTACAAATGAGTGATTCGGCCAAAGTTATTTGCAAGCCAAATGATGGATTTTTACCTCAGAATTATGCGGTAAGTGTCCATGAAAAATTAAGATTCTCCCGCGACGGATCAAAATTATTCTTTGGTATGGCGCCGCCACTTCCTCAAAAAGATACGAATTTACTGGAAGAGGAGATCGTTCAAGTGGAAGTTTGGGGAACGGAAGACCCTTACATTTATCCGATGCAGAAAGTGCGTTTGGATCAGGAAAGAAAAAATGCGTTTACAGCCGTTTATTTGCCTTCTTTAGGCAAAAAAAATATCCTCGCAACCAATGATATCCCAGAAGTAAAAACCAATATTACCGCCAATTCCGATGTGGTGATTGGCTATACCGAAGATCCTTATTTGAAGAAATTCACCTGGGAAGGCGGGCCTATAGGGAAAGATTTGTATGCCATTTCAACCCTCACCGGAAAAGCTACCCTCATTGAAAAAGAGGTCCGCACAACGCCTCAACTATCTCCCGCTGGTAAATATATTTACTGGTTCGATAGTCCTGATTCTACCTGGCGTGCCTACGAAACCGCTACTGGAAAAAAATATGACCTTTCGGGAAAAAATAAAAATTTATACTTTGATGAACTCAATGATTCTCCCGATTTTCCTTCTCCTTACGGTATAGCCGGATGGACCACTAATGACGATTACGTCCTTCTTTACGATCGTTACGATTGCTGGAAAGTAGATCCGAAAGGAGGTATTTCACCAAATAATCTAACCTCGGGCAGGAAATCAGGTACATCCCACAGATTAATCCGTGTCGATGCTGACGAAATTGCCATAGACGAAATTAAACCCTTTCTTTTTCATTTTCATAAAGACGGAAGTCATGAAGAAGGCTATTTATGGTTCAATTTGCACACAGGAAGTAAAAATATAGTTCAGGAAGGTCCTTTTAAATACACGCAGCAGGTTAAAAAAGCAGCTAAAGCGGAAAAATGGCTTTTCACAAAAGAAGATTTCAATACTTTTCCTAATTTGATACTTAGCCCAGACTTTAAAACGACAAAAGTAATTTCTAATGCCAATCCTCAACAAGCTGACTATACCTGGGGAAGCATGGAGCTGGTTCAATGGACGTCCCTCGATGGCACTCTTTTACACGGCTTATTAGCGAAACCCGACAACTTCGACCCTACTAAAAAGTACCCGATGATTGTTAACTTTTATGAGCGCAGTTCCGATGCATTATACGAGCACAAATTGCCTGTTGCCGGAAGAAGCCAAATTAATTACACGTTTTATACCAGTAGAGGTTACCTCGTTTTCAATCCAGATATACCTTATAAAATAGGCTATCCCGGGGAGAGTGCTTTGCAAGCTGTAGTTTCTGGAACCACTGCATTAATTGATAAGGGATTCGTAGATAAAAATAATATAGGCATACAGGGACATAGCTGGGGAGGTTACCAGATAGCCTACATTTTAACCCGTACAAATCTTTTTAAATGCGCCGAATCTGGTGCCCCAGTGGTTAATATGTTTTCAGCTTACGGGGGAATCCGCTGGGAATCGGGAATGAGTAGAATGTTCCAATACGAACATACACAATCGAGAATTGGCGGAACATTGTGGGAAAAACCTATGCAATTTTTTGAAAATTCACCCCTGTTCTTCTTAGATCGTATAAATACGCCCGTGCTCATACTTCACAATGACGCAGATGGTGCCGTTCCTTGGTATCAAGGCATTGAATTTTATATGGGTATGCGCCGCCTGGGCAAGCCAGCATGGATGTTAAACTATAATGGCGAACCTCACTGGCCGGTAAAACTGGAGAATCGTAAAGATTTTCAAATAAGGATGCAACAGTTTTTTGACCATTATCTACTCGATAAACCATTACCTCAATGGATGTCAAAAGGCATTCCCGCCATAGAAAAAGGAATAAATAAAGGATATTAAATGCTATCCATAAAAAAAGAGGCTGTCAAAAAAGATAGCCTCTTTTTTTATGCTACTTTACACATTGGGCCATTAAGCCTTTGTGATGGATTACAAGATTTCACGGATTAAAGCGATCGTTATTGTTTAAGCAGAATGTTTATTTTTAGATGTATTCTTTCGTATAAACGCACAGGGGTATAGAATCTCCATCTGGGTACTAATATTTTAAATGCATCAAGGCTTTTTAGACATCCTCGTGTTTTTACCCAAACAGACCTACCCCATTTATCTAAAATATTACCTCCATTTTCATACCCCTCTATTCTCTAAAAGCCAGAATAAATCCGTCCCACAACAATTATATGTATTTTAAATGTTATGAATAATAATAGCACTAATATTACGTTTCAAACAAGCGGCTGTTACATCTGATTAGGTAAGTATTAGGAGTATAAAAAAACAGGATGGCAAATTGTTTTTTTAAACAACTGATTTTAGCATGATTCAAAATGCATTTTTTATATATATTGATAATACAACATACATATAATACTATTTATCAATAATATAAAATTAAAATCAAATTTATAAAGAAAAGAATACATTAAAAATACTTTGAATATATTTCCATAAATCTTATGTTTTTTCGCTTCTTATGTTTTTCTTTGTTCTAGGAAGATAAATGAAATTTATTGTTAAATCTTAAAAGTTTGATAATCAATATTTTGTTCTATTCCTTGTTTGATTACCTCTATTATGACACTTGGAGAACACTATGGAAAACACACTGAACAAACGTTCGCTGTCAAAGGCGACCAAACTGCTTGAGGTATTATACCTCCCCGAGAGCAGAAAACTTATTAAAATAATGGAATCTCACGAATTCATTGAAAACGTTGACTTATTAATTCAAACAGGATGGCAAGAAGAAAAGCTATCTAATCATTTGAATTTACTTCGGCAAGTAGAAGCAATTAACATGACTTTCCTTAGCGAAGGAAAAGCCAGCTACGAGCTAAATCATGAGAAAATATTAATTGTTTGCAAAACAGCTAAAGTACTCAGTAAATCTGTTGTGCGCAATGTGGTACTCTAATCTTTTTTATTTCCGCAGCTTGCCATCAACGGGAATATCAAATTTCCTGAAAGCAAGCTGCGGTTATATCGGGTGTACAACCGATACCTATCTCCTCCCCTACGATGACCTGTTTTTCTGCCGTATAAAAAATGCCCCCATTTATTGGGTCTTCACTTAACATAAACGGACTGTCCATATCGAAGTTTACCACTGCTTCGTGAGCCAGGGCAAAATGCGCCAGAGCGGTGATGCCCAATCTGCTTTCAGAAAAACAACCTACCTGACATTTCATTCCAGCTGTTTGGGCAAAAAGGGCAGACAATTGTGCAGAACGAATGCCACCTGCCTTTGATATTTTTATATTAAAGCCGCTACAGGCATTTTCGCGAATGAGCGCAAGAGCATCAGAAGGATCAAACAAACTCTCATCTGCCATAATGGGTATTGGACTGTGTTTATGTAGAAAAGCCATAGCTTCAAAATCTCTTGCCTGAACAGGTTGTTCACAATATTCGACATTAAAAGGAACAATGTCAGTCATTATTTTCAGCGCGGAAGAGGTATCCCATCCTTGATTTGCGTCTATGCGCAGAGGAATAGATTCACCTATAGCCTCTCTGACCAATTTAACCCTTTGCACATCGTCTTTAAGATTCGTTCCCAGTTTTATTTTTATAGCTGGAAAGGCCTCATCAACAAATTTTCTTGCCTCTAAAGCCATATTCTCCGGACTATCAATGCCTACCGTCATGTCAGTAAACATCTTTTTTGTATTGTTACCCCCCAAATAGGCATAGAGAGGCAATCCTGCTATTTTTGCTGACAAATCATAAAACGCCATATCAAAGGCACTTTTAATACCATTTTGCCCAACGACATTTTTGCTTAAAGCCTTTTGCCAGGTTATTATATCCCATGGATTTATTCCAAGAAGTGCAGGAGCTATTTGTTGAGCGTAATGTAAACAAGACGCCTGCGATTCATTATGTATTTTCTCATAAGGACTAATTTCACCATAGCCCAAAAAGCCTGAGTGTGTTTCCATGACAATAAGCACATTTTTAGCCACCGTTATGGTTTCAAGGGAAATAACGAATGGATATTTTAAAGGAATATCCATTTTAAAAATGCGGATATGCTTAATACTATGGTTCATAAAAGGAACTTTGAAGATTATTTTGAAAATTTAGTTCAAGGTATGTTAAAACCTACAATAAATCCATTTCAAATTTTGTTAAATTTACATTATCAAAATTAAAAAAAAATCTATGTCAGTTAGGGTGGATGGTCTCACCAAAATATACGGGGAACAAAAAGCCATCGACAAGCTCAGTTTTCAAGTTGAAAAAGGTCAGATTCTTGGCTTTTTAGGTCCAAATGGTGCCGGAAAAAGTACTACCATGAAAATACTGACGGGTTACTTACCACCAACTGAAGGCTCTGTAGAAATTGGTGGTTTTGATGTACAGGCAAATCCTAAAGAAATAAGACGATTGATTGGTTACCTTCCAGAAAATAATCCGTTGTATGGCGACCTGTATATTAAAGAATATCTGCATTTTGTAGCTGGATTTTATCCTATAAAAAATCCCTCGGCCAGAGTTTCCGAAGTCATTGATCTTATTGGACTTACCCCTGAAAAACATAAAAAAATAGGCGCCTTATCCAAAGGTTATAAACAAAGGGTTGGCCTGGCTCAAGCCATTATTCACGATCCCCAGGTATTGATACTGGATGAACCCACTACAGGCCTGGACCCCAATCAATTAGTGGAGATTCGATCACTTATAAAAGCATTGGGCAAGGAAAAAACATTGATTTTTTCTACCCACATCATGCAGGAAGTTACCGCCTTGTGCGACCGTGTTTTGATTATAAAGGACGGTAAAATGCAGGCAAATGATACCTTGCAAAATTTACAATCTACTTTTCAAGGCGAATGGGTTACTACGGTAACGTTCCAAGGTACTTTTACCTTAGACCATTTTAAAAAAATACAGGATGTTCAGCGTATTCGTCAAATACATACTGATACTATTCAGGTGATTACCGCACCAGGCATTGATGTAAGACCCTTACTTTTTAAACAAGCTGTTAAAGACGACAATATCATCATTGGTATGCAACAAGACCGACGCAGTGTGGAGGAAATATTTCAAAAACTAACAGGATCTGACATTCAATGAAAAAAACAATCCTTTTTCTGGTTCTTTGCTTTACTTTCACTTTTTCTTTTGGCCAACGCGCGCTAAATCAGGAGTTAAAGTTAGCGGACGGTCTATACCTGAATATGAATGAATTCAAAAAAGATGCCCCTTCCCTTTTTTGGAAAGAGTATGAGGTTGTCTGGGCGTATAACACGAAGCTTAAATGTTACCAAGTTGAAAATATACATAAAAAAGGTTCTCCTGGGTCAGGTGTTCAAGACTCTGTCTGGGGATTTACCATAAAAGGAATACCATATATTAAAATTTCTCCGGACAGTTCTGGCAGGCCCTTAACCTTGTTTGCGGAACTTACGGTAAGAGGACTGATAAATATTTTTTCTTATGAAAAGGAGAACCTAGAATTATTTCCTATGAAAGCATATAATCCATTAACAGGTACGGTATTTAGAAAAGGCGTTGTAAAAAGAAATATCACGACCATGGAAAGGCGGATTTTCCATTTGAAGGACGACCTCATTATGCCCTACGACAAGGATATTCTAGAGCAATGGATGGAAAAAGACAAAGAAATTTTACGGGCGCTCAGGTTCGCATCTGAAGAAGAATATGAAGAAAAATTACATCGTGCGCTTATTGTCTTCAATGGCCGTTACCCTTTCATCATTCAAAAATAATAGGCAAATTCATGTGGGTAATTTATAAGAAGGAACTGACAACATTTTTCAATAATCTGACAGGCTATTTGGTTTTGGGCGTGTTTTTAACCGTTATGGGATTATTTTTATTTGTATTCCCTGAAACCAGTTTACTGGAATCAAACTTTGCCTCTTTAGAGCCATTTTTCGAGATGGCCCCATCTTTATTTTTATTTTTGGTGCCAGCCATAACCATGAGATTATTGGCCGAAGAAAGACAACTGGGAACGCTTGCTCTTTTACTAACTAAACCGATAGATGAAATGGGCTTAATTATCGGGAAGTTTCTGGCTGCGGTAACACTGCTTTTACTGGCATTGGTGCCTACCCTATTTTACAATATAACGCTTTATTTTCTGGGTTCACCCGTTGGCAATCTGGACAGTGGAGCCATCATGGGTTCCTATTTGGGACTTTTGCTCCTCGGCAGTGCGTTTGCTTCCATCGGCATGTTGGCCTCTTCGCTAACTGAAAGTCAAATTGTCGCTTTTGTATTAGCGGTAACAGGTTGTTTTTTATTCTTCTATGGCTTTTATTTCCTTTCCGGGCTACCTGTTTTTTTTGGAAAATGGGACGCGTTAGTACAACAATTTGGTATGGACTACCATTACCACGCCCTAAGCAAAGGTGCGCCTGATACCCGCGACCTCATTTATTTTCTGTCAGTGATGGCTATATTTTTGTTAATCACCCGATTTGTTTTGCAATACCGCATTCGTTCCTAAGTCAACTCCATCATGCGTTATAAACAAGCTTTAATCAATCTTTCCCTTGCTATAGGCATCATTATACTCTTGAATGTCTTAATGCACTCCCGCATTGGGAATTTTCCTCTTTACACTCGCTTTGATCTAACTGAAGACCAGCGATTTACTTTAACACCAGCTACCACATCGTTACTTCGGAATCTGGACGAGGTTGTTTTTGTCAAAGTATTGTTACAAGGCGACTTTCCTGCAGGTTATAAGCGTTTACAAGCATCGGTGGAAGATATGCTACTTGATTTTCAGAGTGAAAATGCCCTTATTTCCTATCAATATGAAGATCCTTTATCGGGAAATACAGAACAGGTAAATACAAGAAAAAAGCAATTAGCTGAACTCGGCGTACTCCCTGTGAGTCTAAATGTCAGGGAAAATGGGGAGAGAAGTCAAAAACTCACCTACCCTTATGCTATTTTTTATTACAAAGGAAGGAGTATTCCCGTTAATTTTTTGGAAAATCAAATTCCTGGCGTTCCCCCTGATGTTATTCTAAACAAAGCAGTTACACTGTTGGAATATAAGTTTATTCATGCCATTCAACAGTTGAAGCAAAGTACGAAACCAACCTTGCTTTTTCTGGACGGCCATGGAGAGAGTTTACCCGCCGAAACCGCTGATGTAGAAAATAGCCTGCGAGAAACTTTTAATACCGGACGCATTGTTCTCGATAGCGTCATTGCCATTGATAGTTCGGTAAAAACCCTAATCATTTCTTCCCCAAAAACGGCATTTTCAGATAAGGATAATTTCAAAATTGACCAGTATGTGATGCAGGGTGGCAGATTATTATTTCTCGTTGATAAAATAGCTATTCATTTAGATAGCTTGCGTCGGGGAGAATTTTTGCCCAATGAAAGGAATCTAAATATAGATGATTTGCTATTCAAATATGGTGCGCGATTACAGCCTAATTTATTGTTGGATATGCAAAGTAGCGTGATACCTTTAGCTACCGGGCAGGTTGGCAATGCCCCCCAATTTGAATATTTCCGGTATCCCTATCATTTGGTGGTTATACCCAATAGTAATCACCCGTCCGTTAAAAATATTGGTCCGATTAATATGCAATTTGCAGGAGGTATTGATACGGTGGCAACCAAATATCCGGTTAAAAAGACGGTTTTACTGCAAACGTCTGCTGAAAGCAGGTACCAATTCCTTCCGTTACGTATGAATTTTGATTTTATGAGATATCCTTTGGATGAAAAGTTATTCAATAAAGGGTCTCAATCGGTAGCCTTATTATTAGAGGGGTCATTTTCATCTCTTTTTGAAAATAGATTGGCAGCCGCTATGATTTCTTCCCTTCAAAATCAAGGTAGACCATTTGTAGGAAAATCGCCTGAGACCAAAATAATAGTTATTTCTGACGCTGATTTAATTCGGAACAGGATAGATAAACAAACTGGAAAAATCATACCGGCTGGCTATAATGAATTCGAAAAATATACCTTCTCCAATAAAGATTTTTTACTGAATGCGTTGGAGTATTTATCTGACGATGAAGGTATTATAGCAGCGAGGGGTAAGGATATAAAACTCAGATTATTAAATACTACTAAAATTAAAGAGGAAAAGGTAAAGTGGCAAATCATTAATCTTTTGCTACCTTTAGTTCTCATAATGCTGGGTGGTTTACTCTTTCATTTTATCCGTCAACGCCGTTACCAGTAATAAGAAAAAACCAATGCGTCGAGAAACGTTTATTTTAATGTTTGTTTTTGTCCTCTTAGGCGCTGGATTCATCTTCCTTCAACTAAAAAATAAACCGTTGGTTGATCCCGACAGAACCTTTCATGTTGAAGACAAGCGGCGCGTTCATGAGGTATTTATAACCCACAGAGATGGGGAACAGATAAAACTAAGTAGAAAAGGGACCTCCTGGGTACTAAATGATCGTTTTCCAGTCAATCCTAATGTTATGGAAAATGTATTGGATGCCATAGCCCGCATACAAATTAAATATGTTCCTCCACAAGCTGCCGTACCGGCCATCATAAATGATTTAGCAAAAAATGGCCTGAGAGTGGAGATTTTTGACAGGAACCATAAAAAAATAATGGGCTATTACGTCGGTGGTAGCACGGTTGATGAACGGGGAACGCACATCATCAGAGAAAACAGCGATTTGCCTGTGATTGGAGAATTAGCCGGTTGGGAAGGAAATTTACGCTTTCGGTTTAGGATGAGAGGTAATGAATGGCGCGATAAAACGATTTTCCAATATAAAGTAAATGATTTGAAGAGCGTTCAATTAATTTACCCAAAACAACAGCTTGCTTCCTTTACACTAACCCAGCATAACAGCTCTTTCCAATTAGAATCTTCATCTACCCCAAAAAAAATAGTTAAAATAGCAGCCGCAAAGGGCATAGCGTATTTATCAGGCTATCAAAAATTAGGTGCAGAAGCCTTTGAAACAGGAAATCCCTACAGAGATTCTATTGAAAAATCACTCCCATTTGTAACCATTAAATTACAAGAAAAAAAGGGAACTCAAAGAACCTTTAAAGTCTGGCCCATTTATCCGCTTCAATCCTCCAATGAAGGTGTCGTTTTCAGGAATGAGAACGGTACCGTTGAACGCTACTTCGCGGGTGAGGAAAACGGAGAATTTTATTTGATTCAAGACAGGGTTTTCAGGAAGATATTTAGAGGGATTGATTTTTTTACACAACATTGATAACCCATTATTTTTTTAACATTTTTCATAACTTTTTATTTTAAAAAAAGTTACTTATGTCATTGTGATGCGTTTAAATAAAAAAAGAATAAGAGAAAAATAATGATGCAAGCAAGTGCAACAAAGGATAGATTGCAATTTATAGATACCATCAGGGCTTATGCCATATTGATGATGCTGCAAGGGCATTTTGTAGATACCATGCTTGCTTATCGTTACCGAGATCTTGAAAATGCATTATATGCTTCCTGGTTCTTTATGCGAGGCATTACTGCACCTATCTTTTTCACTGTTACTGGCCTCGTTTTCACCTTTTTGCTTCTTCGCGATGGAAGGCCGATTAAAGAAAATGAAAGGATTAGGAAGGGTATTCGCCGTGGATTTTTCCTTATATTTCTGGGTTACTTGTTGAAAGTAAATTTCCCCGCCTTCTTAGTGGGTTGGTTTTATAAAAGTTATCCTGCTTTAGATGTTTTACACAATATTGGATTTGCACTATTAGCTCTTATAGGGTTGTATTGCCTCCACTTAATAAGTAAAATTTCCTTGCCTCTACTCTATTTCGGCGGTGGAATTTTCATATTTTTAATAAATCCTACCTGGCTCGCTTATGAATGGGACTTCTTACCTATTGTATTAAGGAATTATTTTGATGCTGACAACGGGTCTATTTTCTTACCCGTACCGTGGCTTGGCTTTACCTTATTAGGTGCGGGCATTGGATGGCATTTATTCCACAAAACTTATTTATACAGAACCTGGTACTGGCCAGCTATTTTATTGACAACTGGCCTAACCATACATTTTTTCTCCACCAAGGGCCTATATTTACTACATCAGTGGACCGGGTGGGAAAATTTCCTTCAATTAGCTTACGATAACGTATTATTTTGGCGATTTGGGCACGTTCTAATTATTATTTCCATATTTATCTTCCTGGAGAAAATTATCACCTTCCCTCCGCTGATGTTAAAAATAGGTTCAGAAACCCTGACCATTTATGCCACTCATTACGTGGTACTTTATGGTACCTGGTTAGGTATTGGCATTAAAACATTTGGCCAGTTCACCTGGCATCCTGTACCTGTTATCTTTGGAGCTATTCTTTTTGTTATAGCCGCTATTGTTTACATCAAATACATTGAAGAGATAAGAACAAAACTAGCGTTGCATCTGCCGGGGAGATTGAGATACCTCAGACGCTACATTCATGTTATGGGTAAACGTTTATTTAAACAAGTGCTAGATCAAGTCAGGCAGTGGATTAATCGCTTATCGACCAATGTAGGCATTTGGTAAAACAGCAAAGTTTATTTCGATAAAATCTTGTGTTTTTTAAAATGAAAAGTTTCCATTTTTCATTTTAGATAGGTATATTAGACGAAATAATACCCAAACGAAATGAATCGTACGTTCTTTTTTATTATTTCTCTACTATTATCTACCCATTTTTTAATTTCGCAATCTGCTCCGCTCACGAAGCCAAGTGCTCAACAGTTGCGTTGGCATGAGATGCAATATTATATGTTCATCCATTTTGGCGTTAACTCATTCACCAATCTGGAGTGGGGTGAAGGGGCAGAAAATCCAAAAATATTTAATCCCACAAATTTAGATACCAGGCAATGGGCAAGCATAGCGAAAAAGGCAGGTATGAAAGCTATCATTTTAACGGTTAAGCACCACGATGGTTTTTGCCTTTGGCCTTCAGCATATACAGAACACGATGTAGCCAACAGTAGCTGGAAGAATGGAAAAGGAGATGTTTTAAAGGAACTCTCTGAAGCATGCAAAGAATATGGTATTAAACTGGGCTTTTATATCTCTCCCTGGGACAGAAACAATCCTATTTATGGAAAAGATGATCTGGCCTACAATACCTATTTTAATAACCAGTTAAAAGAGATTTTAACTCAATATGGGCCTATTTTCGAGGTTTGGTTTGATGGCGCCAACGGAGATCGCGAAAATCCTGAAAAATATCAGGTTTACGATTGGAAAGGCTTCGGAGAAACCATAAGGTCTCTTCAACCAGAAGCCGTTATTTTTGGAGCTGGTTATGCCGATCTTAGGTGGGTTGGTAATGAAAGAGGGGTAGCTTCAGAGACAAATTGGTGCACTTTCGACTCAAAACAAAGAAATCCAAGTGAGGACGCCCCTATACCCTTACTTCAGGCAGGTATTAAAAACGGAGATTTATGGTGGCCCGCTGAAACCGATGTGTCTATCAGACCAGGTTGGTTTTATCATCCTGAAGAAGACACAAAAGTCAAATCTGTAGATCAATTGGAAAAGATTTATTTTGAGTCAGTGGGCCGGAATACAAATCTGCTGTTGAATATTCCTATTGACAGAGAGGGTCTGGTAAATGCTGCCGATTCTATTGCGCTTATGCAATTAAGAGCTCGTTTAGATGCCACTTTTATTGATAACAAACTAGAAAAATTATCTAAAGGTACGCCGGACAACAATGCTTTTGTCGTTCAATTAAAAGGTAAAAAAACCTTTGACGTCATATCTCTTAAGGAAAATATAAGCCAGGGACAAACGATTGATGGATGGAAAGTAGAAGCCTGGGTGGACAAACAATGGGTTTTACTTGGTAAAGCGACCACCGTTGGCTACCAAAGATGGCTCATTTTACCCAAAACAACCTCTCCTAAAATACGGATTAGCTTTGAAAATCCCCTACCCTCCCGTCAATTACTGGACGTGAATTTGTATTTAAGAGCCTCACCGAATCCTCTACTGGACAAAAAATGAAAAAATACCTATTCACTATTTTCCTGATTATTTCAGGTTTACAGTTGATGCAAGCGCAGGATGACCCATTTATTGGTTATTTTGAAAATAAAACAGAGGAATTCTCCTTGAAAATTGATAAAACAGCTAATAATACTTATAGCTGTATTTTACAACTTCAGGGGAATACCATTTCCTTCACGGGAACAAAAATATTGGGAATAATATCTGGAATGTTAACTTTTCAGGGACAAAGCGTATCCTATTCATTGTCAAAGTTATTGGGAATATATTACTTTACGTTGGATGGTACTTCTTTAGTAGTTGAAAAAGGGAATCCTCCAACATCTAAAGACGCTCCGTCGGTTAAAAAAGACGCTAATCAGCCAGATGCCCTTTGGGAAAAAAGAATTTCAGGAAAGAAGCTTATTTATCTATATAACAGTAGTGGATTTTCCGACAAAACCATCATTAATTTGTATTCAAATAAAACTTTTGAAGGTAGTCTTGAAAGTGTGTCTGTTTCTCAATTAGGGTCAGGATCCACTCGAAATTCTGCTAATGGGACTTGGAAAATCAATAAATTATCCAATGGCACCTGGTTGGATTTAACCCACAAGGATGGAACGTCAGAAAGTTTTTTGCTAGAGCAAAGACAGACGGGAAGTGAAATAAATATGAATGGTAAAAGATTTTTTGTGACTGAATTAAACTAAATATTTTCTTATATTTAGATTATTATAAATCCTAAATTTATTCATTTTGGCTTCACCGATTTTGTCATCAAACCTACTACGTTTTAGCCTTATTTCAGGTATTCTCCTTCTACTAGGTTATTTTTATGTCAATAAAGAGGAAAAAGCGCCCATTTCAGACCCCAATGACCTGAATCAATTAAATGTAGAGGCAAGGACTATTTTTGCCCATCACTGTTATTCTTGTCATGGAGAGGTTAAAAGTAAGGGTGGTCTTCAACTGCACACAAAAGCAGCTGCGTTTGCCGGAGGGGATGAAGGTCCTGTAATTATACCCGGAGACATTGACAAAAGTGAATTAATACGGCGCATTACCCTTCCCCATAGTCACAAAGACTTTATGCCCTCAAAAGGAGAAAAACTAACAAAAGATCAGGTTCAAACGCTTATAAAATGGGTTGAAGCAGGGGCTCCCTGGTCCGATAGCATGACTACATCGGTTTACAGATTGGCTCCTTTCGAACATAGGTTGCCCAATGTGCCCGCTCCCAAAAAAGGACTTTCAAATCCTATCGATTTATTTGTCGATGTTTATTTTGAAAAAAATAAGGTGCAGTGGAAAGATCCTGTTGCCGATCCTTTATTTATTCGAAGGGTTTATCTGGATGTTTTAGGATTACTGCCGACCCCCTCCGAAATAAAGGCATTCAACGAGGATAAAAACCCTAAGAAAAGAGATAGATTGGTTAAAACATTGTTGTCTAAAGACACCGTTTATGCGCAACATTGGTTAACTTTTTGGAATGATTTGTTGAGAAATGATTATTCTGGAACGGGTTATATAACGGGAGGGAGAAGCTCTATAACCCCTTGGTTATATGAATCGTTAACAAAAAATAAATCGTACGACTCTATTGTTCACCAGCTTATCAGCCCATCAGAACCTTCGTCGGGTTTCATCAGAGGCATTCAATGGCGTGGAACCATCAATGCAAGTCAGCGAGTGGAAATGCAGGCAGCACAAAATGTAGCTCAGGTATTTTTAGGCTTAAATTTAAAATGTGCCTCTTGCCATAATAGTTTTATTAGTGACTGGAAACTGGAAGATGCTTATGGGTTTGCTAATATTTTTTCTGAGGAGCCCCTCGAAATTTACAGATGCGACCAGCCTACCGGTAAAATTGCCTCAAATAATCTTCTTTTTAAATCCTTAGGGACATTAAAAGAGACCACTGACCGAACGGAGCGCTTAAAAGATTTGGCAGGATTATTGGTTCAGGAAAAAAATGGCCGTTTATCCCGCACTTTTGTTAATCGGATCTGGGCACAGTTTATGGGCAGAGGTTTTATTGAACCCCTCGATTTTATGGACAACTTACCCTGGGACCAGGATTTACTGGATTGGATGGCCTTTGATTTTGTGAGGAACGATTATGATATAAAAAAGGTAATGTATCAAATTTTAACCTCAAAAACCTATCAGCAACCGTCTGTCGCTTTTGAAGAACCTGAAAAATTAATAGCTAAAGATTATGTTTTTAAGGGTATGGTTCGCAGGAGGCTTTCTGCCGAACAATTTGCCGATGCTATAAGTAAGGCATTTTACCCTGTTTACACCGACTCAAATTTCGTTAAAAAGCACTTTCCGCAAATGAATGAAATAAAATCTCCCTTTGTTAGGGCTTCCATGGTAAAGAATGATATTTTCATGACCGCCCTGGGCAGACCTAACAGGGAAAATGTAGGGGCAAGTAGAAATAGCCAATCCAATTTAATTCAGGCGCTTGAGGTGACAAATGGTCAGATATTAAATACAAGATTACAGCTTGGATCAGAAAAATGGTTATTAGCCAGTTTAAGAAAAGACCAGTTAACAGATTCTCTTTTCCTGAATTTTTTAGGCCGAACCCCGACGGTAAGAGAGAGAAGAGCAACAAATTCCTTATTGTCTGAAAAGCCTAATAGCTCAGAGATTCAAGATTTGGTTTGGGCGTTAACGCTGCTCCCTGAATTTCAATTGATTTATTAAAAGATTCAAATTTGCTGAAATGATAAATACATGGAATAGGCGCGAATTTTTAAAAACTGCGTCACAAGCTACCTTGGCTGCTTTGGCTGCCGGAGCACCAATATCCTCACTACTAACTAGTTGTGCCAGGTCAAAGCCAATGGATACCAGTACTGCCGACACTGTTATTTTACTCTGGATGGCTGGCGGTATGGCACATACAGAAACGTTTGACCCTAAGAAATATACCCCATTTGAAAAAGGTATGGAAGGAAATCGCGTTCTTTCCACTTTTCCCAATGTTCCGACGGTTCTTGACGGAATATCATTTTCAGAAGGATTGCAGGAAATTGGCAAAGTAATGGATAAAGGGACCGTTATTCGCTCTTATGTGGCTGCCGATTTAGGACATATTTTACATTCCCGGCATCAATTTAATTGGCACACCTGTTATGAACCGCCACAAACCGTGGCAGCTCCTCACATAGGTGCATGGATAGCAAAAGAACTGGGACCTAAAAATCCCGTAATTCCAGCATTTATAGATATTGGCCAGCGATTCACCGTAGGAGAAGCCGAAGAATTAAAAGCATTTCACACCGCTGGATTTCTGGGAAATGAATATGGCCCATTCTTTATTCCCGATCCAAGTCAGGGTTTAGATAGCGTTCGTCCCCCGATTGGCATGAATTTGAAAAGATTTGAAGCCAGAAATAAACTGTATAAGGAATTGACTTCTACTTCACCCATTGGAGAATATGGAAGTGATTACCAAAAAGAATCTTTGCAACGTTCTATGGAACAGGCATATAGTCTTTTGCATTCCCCCGAATCAGCCGCTTTTAATTTATTGGATGAGCCAAAAGAATCTTATGATGCCTATAATACCGGTCGCTTCGGACTGGGATGTTTACTGGCAAAAAGATTGACCAAACAAGGCGCCCGTTTTATCAGTGTGACCACAGAATATGAACCCTTTTTTGGCTGGGATACGCATGACAATGGTCATACCAGACTGGCGGCAATGAAAAAACAAATAGATAGGCCCATTGCCCAACTCATCAGAGATTTAGATGAATCAGGGCACTTAGACAGAACACTGATCATTTTAGCCAGTGAATTTAGCCGCGATATGATGGTAGAGGGACGTCCCGACCTGAAAGTAAAGGAGCAAGTCGATCAACCAGATATTCTGCACGAACTGAAATATTATGGTATGCACAGGCATTTTACGGACGGTTGTTCAGTATTAATGTTTGGCGGCGGTATAAAAAAAGGATTTGCGTATGGAAAAACCGCAGACGAAAGGCCATGTAAAACCATTGAAAATCCAATAAAAATTGATGGGCTGCACCAAACTATTTATCATGCCCTGGGCATTTCTCCGGACACAAATTATGACGTTGAAAAAAGACCTTTTTATACTACGCCCGATGGAAAAGGGAAAGCCGTAATGGATCTTTTTGCATAAAAACTCATTAAGGCTTACCCGTTTATTTTTTGGCGCCAGGCGAATAAATACGTTCTGCCTGAGCCATAACTTTTTGTTTGTCCAACGTCATTGTCTTGGTTTTCTGCGCTAAAAAGAGAGGAACCTGATCAGCGAAATGAGGATTTTCGGGATGAGAAGAGGCGCCATAGGTATTTACCGTTTCGATGACAGGCAGTTCATTTTTGGGAAATTTAACCATCATTACGTAGGCATCACCCCCTACAATTTTTCTTTTTCCTCCTTCGTAGGGGCGACTCCATTGCGGGGCAAGCAAGTCAGGTAATCCACCCACAGGAAATTCCTGATTCCCGCGAACTAATTTTTGAATATCACCTAAAGCTAAATCTACTTTTCCAAAATTATCCAGCAGGTATTTTTTAGCGTAGGCTAAAGCCTTTAATCCCTCCCCTTTAGTAATGGCCCTTGCCTCTTGACCCCTTAGTGCCTTTGCCAAATATTCATAAACGAGCATAAAAACAGCGGCCCCTTTACTTTCCGCGGTCCCTTGGAAATCCCAGGTTTTTAAGGTATTTAACAACATATTATCTTGCTCATCCCCTACATTTTCCAAAAGGAAAAGGGAATCAAGTTGATACATGAAAGTGAGTTTTTCAGGATACTGCCTATCGAATTTAATATCTTTGAAAGTTTGAAAATCAATTTTTGGTATAGATTCAAATCTTTGTCTGAAACGGACACTTCTATTATTTTCCATGGTTTCCCACCCATCGGCAGACGAAAACTGGGATTCTTTTAGATTATCGGCGCTTGCTGTAGCTGAAAAAGAAGAATGATTGGTATTGAACAAGAAGCCGGAGGCCGGATTAACATATTGGGGAAGATCCTTCAAAGGCCTAAATGCAGTCCACAAAGTAGTTGAGGTATTTCCGGGCAGTGTCTCGAGCCAATTTAGCTTCGGATCCTCTTTCCTAATCGGCATAAGGGCATTGTTTACATAGAAAATAGTATCATACCGATCGGCATAAACGATATTAAACATTGATAATCCCTGTACGTTTAACGCGTTATAAAAATCAGTAAAATTTTTTCCCTTATTCATTTGATACCATTGATCGAGCGCTCTAATTTCCTGATTGGCACCTAATCTTACAGAAAAAGCACCTTGTTCATTGATTAAAGTTGGACCATATTTGCTGGAAAAAGCTTTTTTGGAAATAGGAAAAGGGATCCCCTTCACGCGTAGGCTGACCTTTTTAATTTGTAATTTCTCCCATTGGCCGTCATATTTATAATAATATTTCTTTTTGGGATGCCTTTCAAGTTGAAAAATGTCCATTCTGTCGCATAAATTCACCGTATGGGCCCATCCATAATGTTCATTTACCCCATGTAAAATGCATGGACCGCCGGCAAGCAATCCCCCCAAAGCATTCCAACCTTCCTCACTTTGAACATGCGCTTCATAAAAAGCTTCAGGACCTTCATTGGGCTGATGAGCATTTATAGCCAGATAAGCAACCCCTTCCGTTGTTCTTTTAGGGTGCACCGCAATGCCATTTGACCCCATTTTGTCATAGTCAATGAGCCATTTGACCTGATTATTAAAAATTTGCTGCAACGCCTGGTCACCTCCATTGAATTTGGTCAATGCCAAAACCGATGAAGCAATATATTCTTTAGCCGTGATGGGAAAAACCTTTTTAACGAGCACCTCCTCAGGATGTGCTGCAGCGTAATCATTTACACCCTGGACATAACCGGCAATAAGTTTTAAAAATTCGGGAGAAAGGGAATTCCATTTTTCCTCTGTCACCTCTCTGCATTGAAACCAATCAAAGGCATAATCTGCAGCCACCGCATTTTTACCAAAAGCACGTCCCATGGCTTTTTTTGCGGGTAATGCAACCATCTGTAAACTAGCAAACTGGTCTTCACAATACGCCCAGGCCAAACCATATGAAACTTCAGGATCCGTTTTGGCAAAAATATGGGGTACGCCAAAACTATCGCGAACGATGGTTATTTTAGATGGATCTATCTGTCCGTTTACAACATTTAAAAACAATATTAGTCCAATAACAAAAGGAAACCGCTTCATAATTTAAAGATATTTATTACAATATAGGAAAGTTATCACAAGTGAATGGATATATGGCAGCGATTTTAATTTTTTACATTTGCATCGTTTACAAATCAACTAATTGTATAAAGTAAATGTTTACAAATAACTTCTAAAAAAAATACCCTGGAAAAGCCTTACTTATGAAACCCAAAAAGGAAAGTACTGTTAGTTTGAAATTTGTCTATCAAACCTTCATTCACCCGCGATTAAATAAATTATCCATTGGTCTTCTTCTTATCATTATCAGTAGATTAGCCAGTCTTATATTACCCGGAGCAAGTAAATATCTCATTGACGATGTCATTCCCGATAAAAATTTACAAGGGTTAGGCTGGTTATTGGCCGCCGTCGTTATTGCATTAATCATACAGTCGGTTACCTCCTATTTTTTGACTCAGCTTCTCAGCGTTGAAGGACAATATTTGATTTCTCAGTTGAGGGTAAAAGTTCAAAAACACATCATACAACTACCTGTAAGATACTTTGATAACGTTAAAACAGGAGAACTCGTCTCCCGCATTATGAACGATGTGGAAGGAGTAAGAAATATTGTAGGTACTGGTTTGGCCCAGATGATTGGTGGTGTCATTACCGCCGTCATTTGTTTATTTTTGCTTGTAGCCATTAGCCCCCTTTTGACCCTATATGTCTTAGTTCCCGTCATCATATTTGGCCTCATATCTCTAAAAGCCTTTGGGAAAATCAGACCTATTTTTAGGGCAAGAGGCGTCATAAATGCTGAAGTTACCGGTCGATTGACCGAAACTTTAGGTGGCGTAAGGGTCATCAAAGGATTTAATGCCGAACAACAGGAAATAGATACTTTTGCCAGAGGGGTAGAAAAATTATATCAAAACGTTAAATCCAGCCTTACAGCTACCAGTTTTGTGACCAGTGCCGCTACACTATTGCTGGGATTGGCTTCGGCGGGAATCATGGGATTAGGGGGTTATCTGATCATGACCAATAAACTGACTTTTGGCGATTTCCTTGCATTTACCCTGTATCTGGGATTTTTAATTGCCCCTATTGTGCAAATGAGTAATATAGGAAGTCAATTGACAGAGGCTATTGCTGGCCTGGACAGAACAGAAGAAATCATGCGTTTACCATTGGAAGCCAATGAGGAAGTGCGCAACGTTACTTTAGAAAGGATAAACGGCGATATTCACTTTAACGATGTCAGTTTTGCCTATGATCAAGGAAAGGAAGTAGTTAAAAATATCACTTTTCATGCTCCTCCAGGGTCGGTTACTGCGCTGGTGGGAACGTCAGGTTCTGGAAAATCAACGATAGCTGGATTGGCCGCCACTTTTTTAAATCCCGATGCTGGTAACATTACGGTGGACGGTATTGATTTGAGCACCATTAGCCTAAAAAGTTTCAGAAGCCAGTTGGGCGTTGTTTTACAAGACGATTTTCTTTTTGAAGGCAGTATAAAGGATAATATTCTTTTCTCAAGACCCAATGCCTCGGCTGAAGAACTAAATAATGCCGTTCATGCAGCTCACGTTCACGAATTTACTGACCGATTTGGAGATGGTTTAGATACTTTGATTGGTGAAAGAGGGGTAAAATTATCAGGTGGACAAAGACAAAGGATTGCCATCGCCCGAGCTATTTTGGCCAATCCACGAGTCTTGATTTTAGATGAGGCTACCTCAAATCTGGATACAGAAAGCGAATCGCTCATTCAGGAGAGTTTAAAAAGACTCATGGAAGGAAGAACCACTTTTGTTATTGCACACCGATTGAGTACTATCAGACAAGCCACTCAAATATTGGTGGTGGAACAGGGGAATATTGTGGAAAGAGGTACGCATGATGATTTAATCAAGCTGGAAGGCCGTTATTATTCCTTATATACTTATCAGGCAAGAATTTAACGTCTTTTTTATACTGTTTTGGACTTATTCCTTTTTTTTTCTTAAAAATGCGATTAAAGTAAGGAACATCATAAAATCCACTCTGAAAGGCTATTTCTCTAATGGCACTATCAGTGTTTAGCAGTAAATGGCAGGCTTGTTTAATCCTGAATTCTAGGAGAACTTCAACGAAGGATTGTTGCGTCATACTTTTAAAATACCGACAAAAGGAGGTTGGCGAAAGGTCAGCTATCCCCGCTATTTTTGTTAAGGAAATATCTTCTTTATAGTGAGTTATAAGGTAGGAAAAAACTCTTTGAAATCGGTTGGTTTCCGAAACCTTAAAGTCATTTTCTGCGAAAGAAAGATCTATTGGTTTCAGTTGGACGGATCGACTTAACACATCGAGTATATCCATTAAAATCAATATTTGTTGTGTTGGAGAGGCTGCAATCATTTCGAATAATCTGACGGTAATCTTTTTTTTATCGCTTCCTTGAATGTCAAAACCTGCTTTTGATTTGTCAAGTAATATTTTGATAGCTATAAATTCATTTAGATTAAAAAAATCTTCCCCTAAAAAATGCTGGTTAAATTGAACAACAATAGCTTCAGATACCTCTGTTTGGTTTTCACTGCTGTGATTAATCCAGCAATGAGGTAAATGGGAACCCAAGAAAACCAAATCTCCTTCCGAAAAATCATCTACCTGCTTACCAACGAAACGTTGCCCCTCCCCTCTTACAATCAAGGTAAGTTCATATTCCGGATGAAAATGAAAGGGTGCGTCAAATTGCGGTATAGTAAAATGACGTACGAGCAAAGCTTTCGAGGGATCTGATTTAACCTGTTCAAAAATAGCTTTCATAGGATTAAATTTTCTATTTAACAGTAAAATAGCGTAATAAATGATAAAATAAAACAATTATTTGCCAAAAAAGTCAAAGACCATAAAGTAAAACGAGTGTACTTTTGAATCTAAACAAACCGAACGAAAAAGAATGAAAACAACAATTATAGACCAGCCCTTTCAGGTGAGTGAAGAAGCTATCGCATTTTTCCAAAAAAACAGATTTATAAAGCTGAAAAATGTATTGGATGGCGAAACATTAGCCTATTATGGGGAAGCAATTAGTAAAAAAGTGGCAGAAATAAATACCCAGGACAAGCCAATGGAACAAAGGGATACTTATGGGAAAGCTTTTTTACAAATTTTTAATCTTTGGAGAGAGGACGAAACCTGTAAAGAATTTGTTTTAAGTAAAAGGTTGGGGCACATTGCTACGCAGTTGCTTCAAACCAACGGGGTCCGATTGTATCACGATCAGGCGTTGTTTAAAGAAGCTCGGGGCGGAATCACCCCCTGGCATGCCGATCAATATTACTGGCCACTGGCTTCCGACAAAACCGTTACTGCCTGGATTCCACTGCAGGAAGTACCGTTAGAAATGGGTCCATTAGAATTTAGCGCTGGGAGTCAGGCGATTGTAGAGGGCAGAGAATTGGCCATCGGGGATGAAAGCGAACAGAAGATAGCGCAAAGATTGAGAGTAACTGACTTCGAACACGTTATTGAGCCTTTTGAAATTGGTGAAGTTAGCTTCCATTCAGGCTGGGTTTTTCACAGAGCTGGTGCAAATGATACCGATGAAACAAGAAAAGTAATGACCATGATTTATATGGACAGTGAGATGAAATTGAAGGAACCGGAGAACGAGAATCAGGTGAATGACTGGAATACCTGGTGTCCGGGGGCAAAGATTGGGGAAATTATCGCCTCGCCCATTAACCCTCTTATTTATTCCAAATGATTCATTGTAAGGCTGCTGTTACCGATGGTAATGGACAATTTTCTATTAAAGAAATTTCTGTTGACGATCCGACGGGAGATGAAATACTGGTTAAAATAATGGCCGCAGGTATCTGCCATACCGATTGGGATGCCCAATATTGGGGCAAACCGCTAATTCTGGGGCATGAAGGAGCCGGAATCGTTGTGAAAACAGGTGAAAATGTGACTGCATTGGCCATCGGCGATAAGGTCATGCTTAATTGGGCCATACCTTGTTATAAATGTTTTCAATGTCAGTTAGGAAACCAGCATTTGTGTGAACCCAATTCAGCCGTCACCGCGGGAAACAAACGAAGTGGTGGTCATGCAACTTACGAAAGCACTACCTGTGAGGGAAAGCCGATAGAACGTGCGTTTAGTTTAGGCACCATGGCTGAATACACCTTAGTCAGGGAGGCAGCTTGTGTTAAAATACACATAGAAATGCCATTCCCTTCCGCGGCTATTGTAGGTTGTGGCGTTATGACCGGTTACGGCTCTGTAGTTCATGCCGCCCAGGTGAAAGCGGGTAGTAGTGTAGTTGTATTAGGCACTGGTGGTGTTGGGCTAAATGTTGTACAGGCAGCCCGAATTGCTGGCTCTCAGAATATCATCGCTATTGATATAAATCTTGGAAGATTGGAAATGGCGGCAACTTATGGAGCCACCCAATTCCTTTTAGCTGATAAAAATGATACCGGATTACTCCTTATGGCTCAAAAAGTTAGAGAATTAACTCAGGGCAGAGGAGCAGATTATGCTTTCGAATGTACCGCCATTCCAGCTTTAGGTGCAGCCCCACTGGCCATGATACGTCATGGAGGCATGGCGGTGCAGGTAAGTGGAATTGAGCAGGAAATAACTTTTGATATGAATCTTTTTGAATGGGATAAAGTGTATATCAATCCGTTGTATGGTAAAGCAAAACCACAAATTGATTTTCCCGTCCTTCAGGAACTATATGCGTCCGGCGCTTTGAAATTAGATGAAATGATCACCTCAACTTATCCTTTGGAAAAACTTGGTGAGGCATTTCATTATATGCATGCGGGGAAAAATGCGAAGGGAGTAATTGAATTTGGAGATTGACTCGTTCTAAAGAATGGTAACAGACAAGCATATTAAAACTTATTATTTAAAAACACTAATTAACGTACAAATTGTGGTACATTTACAAAAATTGATTTCATGAAAGCAGTAACAATTTCTACCTTAAGAAAAGAAATGAAAGAATATTTTGATTATGTTTCAAAATCGATGGGAGTAATCATTGTTCCCAGAAATAAAGAAAATGAAGCTATTGTAATCATATCAATTCAAGAATATAATTCTCTTTTGGAAACAGAACATCTTTTATCAACCAATAATAATCGCAACAGAATTCAAGAATCAATAAATCAAATGGCACAGGAAAAAACGGTATTATTTAAGCTGGATTAAATATGAATATTGAATTTACAGCTCATGGCTGGGAAGATTTCAATTATTGGCTTGAAAATGATAAAGAAGTTGTCAAGAAAATAAAAGAATTAATAAAAGCAATAATACGGGAGCCATTTAAAGGAATTGGTACCCCAGAACCATTAAAATTTGGTCTTAAAGGTTTTTGGTCCAGAAGAATTAATGGAGAACATCGTTTGGTATATTCAATAAATGGAATGAAAGGCGTCAACCAAAAATGTACAATTATTCAATGTAGATTTCATTATGATTAAAATTACTTAAACTTTTATGCGGCGAAGGATTAATTTGCATTTCCCCTTTTTTTAATACGTACCTTTGAAAAAAAAGGAAAATGATTTTCGTAGATATCAAAAATGACATTGCATTCCGAAAGATATTTGGTAATGATGAAAAAACAGCCCCACTCATTTCCTTTTTGAATGCTGCATTACAATTAGAGGGGAATGATCAGGTTGAAAGCGTTACCCTAGTCAATCCATATCAATTTCCACGGATAAGGGGAGAAAAAGCATCTGTTTTGGACGTTAGAGCAACAGATCATTCCGGTAGAATATTTGTTGTTGAAATGCAGGTTGCCGAGAAGAATGGATTCGATAAACGGGTACAATATTACATTTCCCGTGATTATTCTATGCAAATTAACATTGGAGATGATTATCCAGTGTTGAACCCCGCTTATTTTATTGGTATATTAGATTTCCCATTTGGAGAAGGGGATAAATATAATACCCATCATTTAATACTGGAAAAGGAGACTTACGAACATTTATTGACAGATATTCAGTTCGCATTTATACAATTACCCAAATTTAATCTCGGTATAGATGAATTAGTTACCCCGATTGACAAGTGGACCTATTTTATTAAAAACGCCACAAAATTATCCCTTATACCTGAATTTGCTCAAGCTGATGAGGGATTAAAAACGGCATTTATAGCGGCGGATAAACATACTTGGACTAAAGAAGAGTGGATAGCCTACGATAATACAATGATAAGGGCCAGAGATGTAATCCAGGAAAGATTATTCGTCATTGAAAAAGCAGAAGCTAAAGGATTAGAGCAAGGTAGAATAAAAGGCAACCTGGAGGGGAAAATTGAAGGTAAAATTGAAGGTAAAATTGAAGGTAAAATTGAGGGCAAAATTGAGGGCAAAATTGAGGGCAAAATTGAGGGCAAAATTGAGGGAAACTTGGAGGGTAAAATTGAAAAGGAGATAGAATTAATTTTAGGGATGCATCACGAGGGTTTCAAGATTCCTCAAATCGCCAGAATAACCCTTAAAAATGAAGAAGAGATTATTAGAATTATTAAAGAGTCTGAGCTTTAGTTACAAACAAAAAGTCTGATTAACATCAGACTCAAGTGGCTCAAAACCAATAGTTAATCTATTTCGATAACCAATTTTTAAATATTTTTGTAAGAAATGGTAAAAATATAAAAACCATCGAAGGCACTAATATCAATGAGATAACCAGTGTTTTGATATATATTGGAAAGTTCTCTAAGGGCTTCCCTAAGACTAAAAACAATATATTTATTGACGGATAGATAGCTATCCAAATCAAAATGGCCATTTTATATTTTGCTGGTGGTTTCATCATTTTTATTAGATTACTGAAAAAGACCCAATTGTCCATAATGATAATATACGTAATTGGTTCCGAAAGGTACAATATTTAGTCAATGTCTGGGTGGTTCTTCCGCTGATAATTTATTACAATACTTTTTCTATTCGTCATTCACAACTGTTCATTTCTAGCGTAATATTGTAACGGTAAAAGGTTGCTTCTCTAAATTATCAGGATTTATTAAAAAGGGATTTTTAATTAAGGTAATATACGCTCTTTTAAAAAACAGGTAATGGCAACTAAAATACTCTCTAACCTTGCCACAGAACCAAACATACAGATTTTATGGTAACAAAACTTGTACTACCTTTGTCTTAGGTAAAATTGATATTCTGAAAAAACTAAAAAACCATGAAAAAAGTACTTTTAACCGGAGCAAGCGGCTACATCGGAAAGCATATCACTCTTCAACTGCTCAATGAAGGTTATGAGGTACGCGCTTCTGTTCGAAATCTTTCAAAAGCAGCAGAGGTCAAAAACGCAGTAATACCTCACCTTAAGGATCAGTCAAATCTTGATGCCAGACTTACTTTTATAGCGCTCGATCTTGAAAAAGATACCGGCTGGAATGAGGCACTTAAAGATATCGATGTGCTTATGCACACTGCTTCACCTTTCCCCATTGCCTCGCCAAAAGATGAGAATGAATTAATTCAGCCTGCTGTCGAAGGAACATTGCGCGCGCTTTCTGCAGCTAAAGCGGCTGGCGTAAAACGTGTAATTCTAACCTCTTCAGTGGCCGCTATTTACGGTTGTGATCTTCCAGCTAATAAAAAAGCGTTTGATGAAACTATTTGGACTGATGTAAATCACCCAATTGGTAAAGTAGCCTATACAAAATCTAAAACCTTAGCTGAAAAAGCGGCCTGGGATTTTGTTAAAAATGAAAATAATGAGCTACAGTTAACTACAATCAATCCCGGACTGGTTCTGGGTGCTCCTTTGGACGATAATTTCGGCTCATCCATTTCCCTCATTGAGAGAACTTTTAGAGGAAAAGATCCCCTACTTCCCGATTTACAATTTGGCATTGTCGATGTTAAAGATATAGCCACGATGCACGTATTGGCAATAAAGATGGAAAAAAGCATTGGTGAGCGTATTTTGGCCGCTTCTCAGACGCTTTCATTCGTAGATTTTGCAAAGATCCTAAAAATGGCTTACCCAAAAAGCAACGTTAAAACGGGTAAGGCACCCACCCTATTAATTAAGTTCCTCTCAAACTTTGATGGAGAGATAAAAGCCATTTTACCATTATTGGGCAGAGACATGCAACTCAGTAATTCAAAGGCTAAATCTATTTTTGGCATTAACTTTATTCCAGCAGAGGATTCAGTCAAAGACTCAGCCAATTACCTACTTAAAACAGGCGTCATTAAACTATAAATAAAAAAGGCAGACGGGGTGAGACTAGTTTGAAGTGGTTTCGCCCAATTTTTAGTTTAAAAAGTCTACTTAGGCTCGGGAAGTACAATTATATATCCATTAATTATCAGAAATTTCTTTGACTATACCATTATTCCACAATATACCCATTGGCCAACAAGCCCTTGAAAGGGTAAAATTCACCTAAAAACTCATCGTAAAAAAATAGACTGTCCATCGGGCATAATTTTAGAAAATGACAAAGATTTATGCAAATAAAAAAATGGAAAAATGCTATGACCCAAATGTATAAAGTAGCATAAAAAAAAAGGCTATCTTTTAGGTAGTCCAGTAATTTGGACTATCCATTTTTCAATGTTCTGAATCCAAGTAGTGAAATAAAAGTTGATTATAAAACAGGTATTCCATTTTTAAAATATTAAAATGAAAATGCTTATATTTATAGATATAGCCAACAAAATTTAAAAATGTCCCTTAAAGCATTTGATCAGACCCTTAAAAGAAAGGCTCGACCAGTTGGCGTCACCACAAGACAACACAACTATGAAAAATCTATACAAAATGAAAATTTCCTTACCCTTGGACCGGCTTTTCTTCGTACTTTTTTGTGTGCTTTATTTTTTATCTGGTCAGTCCTCTAAGAAACTCGATCCTGTTCCTTTAAAATTCACTTTAAAACAAAATGGTGATCAGATTGAAGTTTGGCAAACGGGTGTTTTAAAACCTGTGGTGGTTCAAAATACAAAGGCAGATTTCAGACCCTATATTCATCCTATTTTAGCACCCAATACCAACGTTTCATTGACACAGTATAGTCCGGAGCACCATAAACACCAGACCGGATTGTTTTGGGGCTTTACCAGAGTAAATGGGTCAGGTTTAGAAAAGGATAGCTTAAATAAATGGTTTTATCGGAAAGATAAACCCGCAGATATACAAGCGCAAATAGGCCGGGACTTTTTTCATAATCCTACAGGTGATTATTGGCAAAAAGTAGAGGCGACTATCCTTAAAGCCAGTGGGGATAAATTGCAATGGCAAACGGTTTATCATCTTTTAGATGAAGATAGAAAGCCTATTTTAAAGGAAACACAGACCTGGACATTCTCCCATAAAGACAATAAACATTTATTAACCTTAGAGTGGGAAGGTGAAGCTATTGAAGATATTACCATAAATGAATTTGATTATGGAGGTTTGTTTTTAAGAATGCCTTGGAAAGCAGGTGTTCAGGGTGAAGCTGTGAATACTGCCCGTCAAATAAACCAAAAAGCAGATGCTCAACGTGCTCAGTGGGTTGATGTCGGTATGGCTATTGATGGCTTAAACGATTGGGGGCATATTGCCCTTTTTGATCATCCCGATAATGAAGGCTTTCCATCTACCTGGCGGGTAGATGGTCAACTGGGTATTGGGCCTGTAAAGGCAAAACAAGGGGATTGGCATATTAAAAAGGGTCAGATGGCTACTTTTCAGCATCAGGTTGTCGCCTATGCGGGTACCCTGAATAATATGGAAATGGATAATCTTTGGGGAGATTTTTCCGGAGATAAAGGCATGTACAATACCGCGTCTCTTTGGGGCATTGCTCAACAGGAGGGCAGAGATGCTAAATTTCTAAACCCCGAAGAGGCCGCAGCAAATATGACCATGAAAGAAGGTTTCAAAGTAAATGTTTGGGCTGCTGAACCCATGATTACCCAACCAATGGCCTTTTGTTGGGATGATAAAGGACGTCTCTGGATTGCAGAAAACCGTGATTATGAGTCGCGGGGCCATGGTTTTTCAAATGCAGGAAATAGCCGTATTTTAATCATTGAAGATACCAATCACGATGGTGTAGCGGATACTAAAAAAGTATTTTTAGAAGGTATTGCTTTTCCAGCAGCGATGGCCGTTGGTTTCGACGGATTATATTTAGGCGCACCACCTAATTTACTATTTGTACCCGATAAAAACCACGATGATAAAGCAGACGAAAATGAAATTGAAGTCCGCCTGACCGGTTGGGGTATTCGCGACAGACATGAAACTTTAAACAGCCTGCATTGGGGGCCCGATGGCTGGTTGTACGGCTGTCAAGGCTTTGCAACCCCTTCAAAAGTGCGTAAACCCGAAGGAAAAGGGCGGCTTTACAGGCATAAAGACCCTTTTCCAGAAGATATTTTAGATGGTGAGGGTGTGGATATCAACGGTGGTGTATGGAGGTATCATCCCACAAAAGATAAATTCGAAGTGGTGGCTCATGGTTTTAGTAATCCATGGGGTATTGATTTTGATGCCAAAGGACAATTATTTATCAGTGCTTGTGTCATTCCCCACATGTGGCACGTGATTCCGGGCGGTATTTATCACAGGCAGGGAGGACAGCATTTTAATCCTTATTTTTATAGCGACATTCGAACGATAGCCGACCATAGTCATCGGTCTGCCCATGGTGGTGCCAGAGTATATCAATCAGATGCTTTTCCGGCAGAACATAAAGGGCGCATTTTTATGGCAAATATCCATGAACACGCTGTCTTATCTGATATTTTACAGCCAAAGGGCTCCGGTTTTGTCGCCAAACATGCCGATGAATTGCTTCTGGCGAATAATGCCCAATGGGTAGGTTTTAGCATGGAAGTTGGTCCCGATGGTGGGCTATATGTGTTAGATTGGCACGATGCTGATATTTGTGGAAAGGAAGTGTTAAATGGTGAAACAGGACGTATTTTTAGAATAATGCCTGAAAAATCATTAGCACAAAATTTTGAAAACAGATTTGCCGATTTGAATACTTTTTCCGATAAACAATTGGTGGAATTACAAAAAAGTCCGAGTGATTGGCATGCAAGACGTGCAAGAGTTATCCTTCAGCATAGAGCAAATAAAGGCAATGTAAGTAAAAATGCTGTTGATGCATTACAAGCCATTTATAAGCAAAATACTAATGCTGATTACAGGCTTCGGGCGATGTGGGCTTTGCACATTACCAATCTATTTACCTCAAATGAACTGCTCTCCGCATTGTCCGACAAAGATGCACATATCCGTGCATGGGCCATTCAATTTCTCTGTGAAGATAAAAAACCCGTTAATGAAGCTATTTTAGCCTTTATTCGCCTCGCAAAAGAAGATCCTTCTCCCGTTGTGCGCTTATATCTGGCTTCAGCAATGCAACGTATCAACATAGAAGCTGCCTGGAATCTGGCAGAACAACTCGCTTTACACAGTGAAGACGCAACAGATCATAACCTACCTAAAATGCTTTGGTTTGGCTTAGAACCCTTGGTGAAAAATAATCCTGACAGAGCGATTACCCTGGCTACTAATGCAAATATTCCTTTAATCTCACAATACATTTCACGACGCCTGATAGATGCCAATTTACCTGAAATGGTCATTACAGCCATTAGTAAAAAGTCAAAAAATCAGATACTTATTTTAGAAGGTATGCGTGATGGTCTGGAGGGTCGTTTTGATCTGAAAGCACCCAAAAACTGGCCAGCTGTTTATGCGAAATTGAAACGCAATAAAGGAAAAACGGAACAATTAGCCAACCAGATTGCCCAAAGGTTTGGGGATACGGAAGTACTCGAAAAATCAATGGCTACGCTGAAAAATAAAAATGCGACAAATGTTACTCGTATTCAAGCCATCCGGGATATTTCCGTTCGAAAAGGGGATGCTTTACTGGATGAGATACCAAATTTAATCAATGAACCTGCTTTAAGAATAGATGTGATTCAAGCTATCGCAAATTATGATTCAGAAAAACTGGGGAAATTACTTTTGTCAAAATACAAAGACTTTAATGAGGCAGAAAAGCAGCAAGCTATACTAACCCTTTCCTCCAGGCCCCAATATGGTTGGCTTTTGACGCAAGCTTTAAAGGAACAAAAGGTGCCAAAAAAGGACATACCCGCTTATACTGCCAGACAGTTACTTCGCGTAGTTGGCAGCGGTTTTATTGAAGTTTGGGGGCCCATAGAGCAAGAGCCTTCCCTCGCTAAAGCCTATTCCAAATATCAAAAAATGATAACAGCTAATACCCTTCAAACAGCTAATGCAAAAAGGGGGGAAGTGCTTTTTCAGGTAGCTTGCGGCAGTTGTCATAAAATGTATGGCAAAGGTGGTGACATTGGTCCTGATTTGACAGGATCAAATCGAGGCAATCTGGATTATCTTTTGTTCAATGTACTGAATCCAAGTGGTGAAATACAAGATGATTATAAATTGGTTGTCGTGACTACGCGCGATGGACGCACCTATTCAGGGAATGTAGTGGGTGAAAATGAGCGGCAGCTTACTATGCGCATTGTGGGTCAGGAAGCCACAGTCATCAATAAATCTGATATTCAATCACGGGAAGTACAACCGACTTCGTTGATGCCTATTGGTTTATTTGACCCACTGGATGAATCCGAGGTGTTAGATTTAGTGAAATATATACAAACCTTTAATTCTAAATAAGGGAATAAGTGGAAGTGTCACAAAAAAAATATTAGATATTATGATGAGAATATCCCATTTTTCAAAAGGAAAAAACGTGTTGTTTGGGCTACTCCTGTTATTTTTCTTTAGTGAAAATAGTTTACAAGCTCAAAAAATCTGTATTGAAACCAACAAGGATCAGATTATTGGTTTGAAAGACGGATTTCGATATGAATTATGGAACCAATATGCTAAGGGTCATGCTTGTATGACCATTTCTGAGGGCGCTCTATTCAGTGGGGAATGGAGTAGTATAGAGAATTATCTGGCTCGTCGTGGGTTAGCCTACGACAAAAAAAGGAAGCATCAAGAAATTGGAAACTTTTATGCTACCTACGATTGTGATTATAATCCTTCTGAAGATAAAAAAGGCAATTCATATTTGTCAATCTATGGCTGGACGGTTGAGCCTTTAATCGAATATTATATTATTGAAGACTGGCGAAACTGGGTTTCCTACATGTCGCCAGATGCTACTTTTAAAGGGTCTTTTAAAACTGATGGCAGTATTTATGATGTTTATACAAAAACCAGGGTTGAAAAACCCTCCATCGTTGGCATCACAACATTTCAACAATATTTTAATATTAGAAGAGAAAAACGAAATAAGGGTAGCATCCATATATCAGATCATTTTGACCAATGGGAATCTATCGGCTTGACCATGGGGAAATTACATGAGGTGTCTTTCGTTGTGGAGGGCTATAAAAGTAGCGGTAGTTTTGAATTCAAGGAATTAGATATCTTTGCGAAAAAAGAATAAATAAAACTTTTCTTTGTCCTAAACCTGTTTAATTGTAATGATTATATACAAACTTTTGAAAAAACCTTTTTTCGGTCATTTTATGGTCAAATGGATAAATCCTCTGACAGAAGATGAAAAAAGGAACTGGAAAGAAATTTCAGTAACAAGCAAATCTGGTGCCACCCTATCTGGCCTATACGCCATAACAGAAAACCCTAAAGCGACCATTGTTTTAGGGCATCCAATGGGAAAGGAAGCTAAAGGTTACTTCTTGAAGAATGGTTATACCGACTTATTATTAAGTAATGGTTATAACGTTATAATTTTTGATATTAACGGGTTTGGTGAGAGCACCATGGGTAATTTTTCCTTTTATGAAGATATAGTTTCAATCAGTAAAAAAGCGAAGGAATTATTTCCAAACTTACAAATTGGGTATCATGGAATCTCCTTAGGTGGACAGTATGCCAGTATATCATTTGCAGATAATGCACAATGTTATGACTTTGCAATCATAGAAAGTGCCCCAACAACCTTAGATGAATTTTGGATTCATTTCCCATTTGCATACAATGCGTTAAAACTATTCAATGTATTTATGCCAAAATATAAAACCAAAATAAATATGGTTGAAAGGATTAAAGAAGCTAAAAGGGTAAAATCTATTTTGTTTATATATTCTGATACTGATACTTGGGCTACAACCGCTATGGGAAAAAGATTTCATGAAAATTGTGCCGTTATATCCGAACTTTGGACTGTCCCGGTGGCTAAACACGCCCTGATCATAAAATCAGAATACAGCGAGGAATACAAACAAAAAATAGTAGCTTATTTTGACCATTTAGTTGCTAAATAAAAATGGATTTAATTAACAAGCTACCAGATAAGAAGTAATATCATATGTCTAAAGCTTCTCAATTTCTTCCTTCGTCAAACCCGTTGAAGCAATAATAGTCGCTGTTAAGACGCCCATATTTTTTAGTGCTTTTGCTATTTTCAATTTTCCTTCCATTTTCCCTTCCAATTTCCCTTCTATTTTCCCCTCCAATTTTCCTTCGATTTTTCCTTCCAATTTCCCATCACCAAAGGCTGTGTCAAAGGCACCATTCAGATCTCTGAATATTTTCAGACTTTTTTCATAGTTAACCATTTCTACAGCACCGAGATTAGCAAGTTCTGCTTTCTCAAATGCCTGTTTAAACACTTCGTCTGCAATACTATGCGGGATAGTCTGGAAATCCTCTAAATGTTTGATAAAATAGAGCCACTTATCCAGTCTTGTTTCCAACTCAGTTTCTTCCTTATGGAAATTTGGCATCTCAAAATAAATAAATGTCAATTTCTCGTAAAAGGTCTTTCCATTTTGATTCTTAAGCTTTATCGTATGTTTAAATTCACTGGTTTCTGGGTCAAATTTTTGGTTATCAAAGGTAAAGTCTAAAATGCCTATGCAATAAACCGCTTTCATATTAAAATCCCAAAATCCTTTTTCCGCTTGTTCCCTAATAGGAAAAGTAGCGTAATAAAGGGTTCTTTCTCTGAAATAATTTTGTTTTGCCTTCTGAAGCTCAACTATGAATTTTTCGCCCTTTTCGTTTTCACAATAAATATCATAGACGGCTCTGCGATTTGCGTCAATCTCTCCCAACTGTTCATTGTTCTTTAAAGTCAGGTCTACAATTTTGTCCGATTCAGGCAAAAGTGCGTTCAGGAAATCCAACAATAAAGGTTTACTCGCTTCCTCCCCGAAGATTTTCTTAAATCCAAAGTCTGTAAATGGATTTATAAATTTTGCTTTCATCTTTTGTTTTTACGACCAATTTCTTGGATATAATAAACATACAACTATTTGAGGAGGCAAACCTAAATAGTGTGGTAAAGTAAGCTATTTGTCTTTTGGTCTGATTTTAAAAAATCACGTATTTTGTCCAAAAAAAAGCTGGACTTTCTAGATTTTTATGCAGGAAATGTTCAATAATAAACAATACGGTAAAAAAAAGCAAGGCTAAACTCATGTCCTGACGCGCAGAGGCTATGCATGTATCGTCTTTTCCACGACAGGTCTAATTCTATTAACCCGACGCATTGGGGGGAATTCCCCCCAAACCCCCTTTCTTGCCTCCCGCATTTGCCCGCCCTCAAATAGACAAATTATCAATCCTTTATGCAGCGGACAGAGGCGCCAAACGACCTTTTGTCGTTGCCCCTGCCCACATTCCCATTGCTGCTGATTAGGAGGCGGCCCCAGGCGTAGTCGATGGCTGCCTCGGTAGCACTCCAGAAGATAGCATCATCTCCAATACTAGTGAAACTACCATTGAGACCGCGATAACCACCTGGGAGAGCGGAAAAACCACTTGAATTCGTTGCCCCTTCATTTGGACTATTCCAATAGGAGACAGTCCCAATGGATTTCATCTTGCCACCTGCTAAGCTTTCTCCCCCTAGTTCAGTAGTCAAAGTTGTCCACTCTGTGTCCGTAGGGACGTGCCAACCTGTAGGGCAGATTCTTAAAGTATCATTAGGGAAAATTGGTCCATCTGTAGATATCCCTTTTGCAGCATACCAATTGTATAAGTAGCCATATTTGGTGAGGTTCGAAGGAGTTGCCACACTGTCATGCGCATAAATGGTATGTGCTCCTATGGTTAAATTTTGCCATGTGGAAGAAATACCACCAGAACCACCAATGGCATCAAATAGAATTGATGTACCATTATTATATCTTCTCACTCTTAAATTCTCCTTTGTCCAACATTGTGCACCAATCAAAACCGTATTATAAACGTTGCCATCAATGTCAGAAATGGGTGCTCCGCAGGGGGAGAAAGCTGGAACCGAAGTAGTTGCATCGGTTCCCCATACTGGTACAGGATCATTCCCTGAGGACATCTTTAAAACTTGACCTGCAGTACCAGGATTTAGAAGTACCCAGCTTGATCCATTCCAATACATGATATGTCCCCTTTGAATATTAGGTGCATAAGGAATTACAGAACTATTCAGCTTAGCGTTAATGCGATCCGACAAAGAGGATGTGTCCGTTTTACTTAGCTTGGCGTTAATGCGATTTGACAAGGAGGATGTATCAGATTTATTCAGCTTCGTTTCAAATCTCGATGTCAAATTCAATAAACTGGTGTCAGATAAACTGGATTTGGCATTGATGCGAGCCGACAACGAAGCCGTATCCGCTCCGCTCAACTTCGTTGAAAATCTTGATGTCAGATTCAATAAACTGGTGTCAGATAAACTGGATTTGGCATTGATGCGAGCCGACAACGAAGCCGTGTCCGCTCCACTCAACTTCGTTGAAAATCTGGATGTCAGGTTCAATAAACTGGTGTCAGATAAACTGGATTTGGCATTGATGCGAGCTGACAACGAGGCAGTATCCGCTCCACTCAACTTCGTTGAAAATCTCGATGTCAGATTTAATAAACTAGTGTCAGATAAACTGGATTTGGCATTGATGCGAGTTGACAAAGAGACCGTATCCGCTACACTCAACTTCGTTGAAAATCTCGATGTCAGATTCAATAAACTAGTGTCAGATAAACTGGATTTGGCATTGATGCGAGCCGACAGCGAGGCCGTATCCGCTCCACCCAACTTCGTTGAAAATCTAGTTGCAAGATTCAAAACCGAGGTATCTGTTTTAGATGCATACAAAGCATAAGGTACACTCATCAGTTCTTGTGTTCCCAACAATACATAACTATTACCTCCACTGAAATCTGCTTCCAATTTTATGAAATGAGCTGAACTACCCCAATTAATATTTGCAAATACCCCGCTTAACACAGTTCCACCACCAATTTGCAAACTCATTAATCCACCTGTATCCGTCGTTTTAGTATGCGTTTCAATGTAAACAGCGGCCCCATTAATCGTACCTGATAAAATAGAGATTCTCAAACTCACCGCACTATTAGATACAACCTCCCCATTCGTATTTCTTAAAACCGACTGGAAGTTGATCTTATTTGGTGCCTGCGAAATCCCTAATATTGGAAAAATCAATATCATCAGGATTCTTAAAATATTCATATTATTGTCCACTTTAATTTTGTACAATAACGCAAAGTTATTTTTTTTTTAATAATAAACATATAATCCATTCTTTATTAAGCTAAAAAATATACTAAACAAACCATGTATGCACGCAGCAGATTATGGTTTTGAATCCGGATAATTCTACCATGTAAACCAATCAAAAAAGGAGACGCGAGGCATCGCGTATCTAAGGATATAGGTATATATAATTTAGTGTGGAAAAATAATTTAAAAAATTACCATAATATAAATACCAAACAAGTCCTCTTCCATTTTCCACCCCCACATTAGTATTTTTGCTACTAATATGTATCTTTGAACCCATGATAAGCATTTGGTTTAGCTGTCATCCATAAAACCTGTTCGTTCATCTTTTTATCATACCACGCCCATGGTTCCTATCGATAAAATCGAAGTAAGGAATTTACATATCGAGGATTTTTCTGAATTACTTGCCGACTTAAAATCTTTGCCTTATGAAGAACTTGCCGTTATTTGGACGGAAGCGCAAATCTTAAAATTACTCACCGTTTTTCCTGAAGGTCAAATCGTTGTTTTGGCAAATGGTATCGTCGTAGGTTACTCTTTTTCCATCATTTTGTCGATCGAACAGATGGAAAAGATGACTCATTTCAGGGAGATAACAGGGAATTTTTCCTTTTCAACCCACCAGTACGAAGGGGATTTATTATATGGTCTCGATACCTTTGTTCTTCCGGAATACAGAGGATTAAGACTAGGAAGAAGACTTTCCGATGTTCGAAAAGAATGGTGTGAGGAAAGGAATCTAAGTGTTATTATCACCTATTCCCGTATGCCCAAACAGGCGGGTGAGTCCTTAAAAAATCCAAAAGATTATATACAGAAGGTAAAATATAAGGAGCTACAAGATCCTATTCTAGGATTTCATCTGGCAAATGATTTTCATATCAAAACCATCCTTCCCGACTATTTTGCGGGCGATAAGGAACAGACTTTGAGCACTGTTATTCTGGAATGGAATAATATTTTTTACCAGAAAAGAACCCGAGAAATAAGTTATCGCACCAGTGTGGTCAGGGTAGGTCTTATCCAATGGCAAATGCGCTTGTTTCCCTCTATGGATGCCCTTTGCGAACAAATTGAATATTTCGTCGATTCTGTCGCCAGCTACACCTGCGACTTTATGCTTTTTCCGGAATTATTTAACGCGCCTCTTATGGCAGAGTTCAATCATTTGAGTGAACCTGAAGCTATTAGGGAGTTATCCGCGTTTACCATTCCACTTAGGGATAAGTTTTTGGAATATGCTGTTTCTTACAATGTCAATATTATTACAGGCAGCATGCCACTGATGGAAAACGGGCAGCTGTTAAATGTTGGCTATTTATGTCGTCGTGACGGAACATTCGAACGCTACGAAAAAATACATATTACCCCAGCAGAAGTCGATTCCTGGGGTATGGCCGGAGGAAGTAAAATGGAGGTTTTTGACACCGATTCTGGCAAAATTGCCGTGGCTGTTTGTTATGACGTTGAATTTCCAGAAATGTGCCGGATTTTAGCAGACAAAGGGATGCAAATATTATTTGTTCCCTTCTTGACTGACACCCAAAACGGCTATATGAGGGTTCGTTATTGTGCCCAGGCGAGAGCCATTGAAAACGAATGCTATGTGGTCATGGCGGGTTGTGTTGGTAATCTTCCACAGGTTCATAATATGGATATTCAATATGCTCAATCCGCTGTGCTAACACCGTCAGACTTCGCTTTTCCTTCCAATGCAGTGAAAGGTGAGGCTACGCCAAATACTGAAATGACGCTTATCGTTGATATTGACCTCGATTTATTAAGAGAATTACATGAATATGGTAGTGTGCGAAATATGAAAGATCGCCGCTTAGAACTTTACGAAATTAAACCTCCTTCGTAATTATTTTTTCCTTGTGTGATAAAGGTAACTGAAGTACCTTTTTTATTGGCTCATCTTTGTATTGTACTTAATTCTTAACCTCAATACAAAGACGATGATACCAAACATGGGATCTGCCGATAAGATGATCAGAATCATTATCGCTGCTATTATTACTGGTTTATTTATTGGAAATATTATCTCAGGAACCGTTGGCTATCTGCTATTGGCGCTTGCTGGCATTTTTGTGCTTACCAGTTTTGTAAGTTTCTGCCCCCTATATTTACCGTTTGGCATCTCAACGAGAAAAAAAGACCAAAAAATCGAACGGACCATGAGTTTTATACAAACACATAAACTGACTATTATAGGTGTATTGATAGGCGCTGTAGGTGGATACTTATACTATTACCATATTGGTTGCGTCTCCGGAACCTGTCTTATCACCTCAAAACCAATAAACAGTACCCTTTACGGCTCTGTTATGGGTGGTTTATTTTTAAATATGTTTCAAAAGGAAAATACTAAACAATCATAACATGACTTTGCAAAACATTTTAAAGGAGAAAAAAGGAACTATTGTAGATGTTCGTTCTCCAGAAGAATTTATGGGTGGAAATGTAGCGGGATCCATTAATATTCCCCTGCAGGAAATTCCACAACGTTTGGAAGAATTAAAAACATTGAAGCAGCCCCTTATTCTGTGTTGTGCCTCTGGAATGCGCAGTGGACAGGCTCATGGCTTTTTGAATCAACAAGGTATCACTTGTTTGAATGGAGGTGGTTGGACCGATGTGAATTATTATCAAGCTAACTAAATCTATTTATCATGGATGCTCATTATTATCATGTAGATGTAAACTGGCAGATGGACCGAAAAGGTAAGCTTTGCTCTCCTGAATTATCAAAAGAAAATGGTCCCTGTATCGAGGTTGCCACCCCTCCGGAATTCCCTAAAGGTATGCCAGGCATCTGGTCACCTGAACACCTATTCACAGCAGCAGTCAGCAGTTGTCTAATGACTACTTTTCTGTCTATCGCTGAAAATTCTAAACTGAATTTTAGTAGTTTCAGCTGTCAGGCAAAATGCAAACTGGAACAGATAGATGGAAAATTCATGATGAGTGAAGTGATTCTTGAACCTACCGTTACCATTGTCGATGAAAAAGATGAGGCAAAAACACTTAGGATTTTAGAAAAATCGGAAGCGGCTTGTCTCATATCAAATTCAGTGACATCGAAAATAATAATGTTGCCTACTATTAAAATATTAATAAATGAAGGAGTTGTGGCTTAGAATATCCACTCAGTGGACTATTATCCGAGGATTTTATTTGTTAGCCGGCTTATTTATCGCTTCTCAAGCGATCATTGAGGGTCAATGGTTTGGCGCCATTTTTGGCATCTACTTTACCTCTATGGGTTTATTTGCCTTCGGATGTGCTTCTGGTGCCTGCTTTGGTGGTGCCTGCGAAAAACCAACCGTTAACAAAGAAGATTAATTAAAGCGACCAAAAAGAAAGCATTTCAAACGATTCATTCGCTTGAAGTGCTTCTTTTTGGACACTTTTCGTTTACACAAAATATTTGTAAAAAATATACTTATATTTAGGTAACCTAAATTTCTCATCCCTCTCCGAACCTTTTTGCTACCAAAATATTTATATAATTTCAATGACAAAATGGCAAAAAATATAACGATTAATGTCAAGGGCACAGATATTGTTCTTTTCAATAAAGGAAATGAAGAATTCGTTTCAATTACGGACATAGCGCGATATAAAAATGCCTCTGAACCCAAAGATGTTGTAAAAAATTGGATGCGTAGCAGAAGTACAGTAGAATTTTTAGGTCTCTGGGAAAAAATTAATAATCCTAATTTCAAAGGGGTCGAATTCGACTCCTTTATGTTTGAGGCTGGAAGTAATTCTTTCGTTCTTTCTCCTTCAAAGTGGATTGAATCTACAAATGCCATTGGCATAATCTCAAAGGTAGGTAGTGGCGGAGGCACTTATGCTCATGTAGATATTGCATTAGAATTTGCATCATGGGTAAGTGCTGAATTTAAGCTCTACTTGTTGGTTGAATTCAAGCGTTTAAAATCAAAAGAAAATGAACGATTAAAAGACGAGTGGAACCTACATCGCACCCTGAGCAAAATTAATTACCAAATTCATACGGATGCTATTAAAGAGCATATTATTCCCATTAGTATTACCACAGAACAAACCATACAGATCTATGCAAGCGAAGCAGATGTATTGAACGTGGCTTTATTTGGCAAAACAGCCAAACAATGGCGAATCGAAAATCCTAAAATTGTGGGAAATATCAGAGACCAAGCCACTTTAGAACAATTATTGGTGCTAGCCAATCTGGAAAGTTTAAATGCTGAATTTATAAAAATGAAGTTACAACAATCGCATCGATTGATTAAACTAAACCTAACAGCAATAACCCAATTAAAGGCAATATTGGGAAATATACTAATCAAAAAACTAAAATGATTATACATTTTAAAAAATTATAAAAGGATGTGCTTCTGGTGCCTGCTTTGGTGGTGCCTGCGAAAAACCAACCGTTAACAAAGCAGATTAATTAAAGCGACCAAAAAGAAAGCATTTCAAACGATTCATTCGCTTGAAGTGCTTCTTTTTGGACCATTTTCGTTTACACAAGAAAAAAATAGATAATATACTTATATTTAGGTAACCTAAATTTCTCATTAAGTATATTTCCAATGTTAAGAAACATCGCTAAACCTACCCTTCTTCTCTTTTTTCTATGCTTTTTTTCAAAAAATGCTAGTTCCCAAAATAGAGATATTAGTTACCTGTCCTCAGGGGGCAAATTACATCCCCTTCAGGCTATCATGGACATTAGACATTATACCATTGTTCTGGATGTGGATATTGATAAAAAAACAATTGTTGGTTCCACTGACATTGATATGATTCTTTCAAAACCTACAGATACTATCTTATTAGATTTGGTGTATCTGTTGAAAATTGAAAAAGTTAAAGCCAATGACAAACAAGTCAATTTTCAACATGTAAAAGATAAAATTTATATCACTTCCACCGGAGCTTTTCAAGCTGGGAAACAAAAAATTACCATTTATTATGGTGGAGAACCTCCTGTTGCCGTGAAACCTCCCTGGTTTGGCGGATTCACCTGGACGACAGACAGGAGCGGAAATCCCTGGGTAGCCATCAATTGTCAAAAGGAAGGAGGCCGGGTATATTTCCCATGTAAAGATCATCCAAGTGATGAACCGAACGAAGGGGTCGATTTGTTCATCACCGTGCCCAAAAATTTAGTCGTTGCCGGACCAGGTCTATTAATTGATTCAAAGGCAAAAAAAGACAAGAAAACATTCCACTGGAAAACAAATTACACTATTAGTAATTATTGCATTCTTTTTAACATTGGCAAATACGAAGTTATTAGCAAAGATTATAAAACCATCGATGGAAATATAGTACCCATCCAATATTATGTTTTGCAAGAAGATACGGCTCAGGCGAAAAAAATCATTGAGCTGAAGGAGCGGGATTCCAGGGTATTAGAAAAATATTTCGGTGAATATCCTTGGGTTAAGGAAAAGATTGGCATCGCTGCTGTCCCAAATCCTGGCATGGAACACCAAACTATGATTACTTTCCAAAACAAATTTGACTATACTGAGATTGGAGGTCAGCCCTACTCTGCCAACTTGTTTCACGAATATGCACATGAATGGTTTGCCAATAAAGTGACCAATAAAGACTGGGCACACATGTGGATTCAAGAGGGTATTGCCACTTACGCAGAGGCATTAATACATTTTGAACTTGGTGGTCAGGCAGCTTATGATGACCTTATAAACAGACATCGAAGATCCATTAGAGCTAAAAAACCAATGGTTGGCGGCGAGGAATTATCAGAAGACGAAACGTATAATGGAAACGATATTTATACTAAAGGATCCTTTTTTATGCATTCCCTGAGATATGTGTTAGGAGATGAGATTTTCCTTCCAACCCTAAAAAAATTAGCCACTGATCCCAAATACACTTATGATCATTTTGTCACCACCCAAGATGTGGAACAACTGTTCAGCCAGGAGGCAAAACAGGACCTGAAACCATTGTTTGATTTTTATACCCGCACAAACGATGTCCTCGATATCGCCATAAAAGAAGTGAGTGCAGGTAAATTTTCTATAAAATTAAATAACTTTTTCATGCCCCTTCCTATGGATATCACTTCGGAAAAAGGAACAATGAAAATGCTCATTCCAAAGGAAGGTATCACCGTGCAAAGCGCTTTTCCCCCTCAGGTGGATTTAAAAAACAATTATCTCAAAAAAATAAGCATTCAATAATGAGGTTACATCATGCTCTTATTTATCTCTTTTTACTAAGTAGTAGCACATTGGTTTATGCAGATAAATATCCTAAAAATCATAACATTGATATCATCCATTATAAGTTTGAACTAAGTTTATCTGATCTTTCAGACGAAATAATAGGTAAAGCGTCGCTTCGCATTTTATTTAAAACAGACGATTCAAAAAAAATCAGACTGGATTTGATTAACAAAACAGACGCGAGAAAAGGTAAAGGAATGGTGATTGATTCCATTTACACCCAAAATCAAAAAATAAGATTTACCCATTCAAATGATGAGGTATTCCTATTTTTTGATACCCCACCGCAAAAAGATGAGAAGATTGAAATTAGCATTGCCTATCGGGGAATCGCGGCAGGAGGTCTAAAAATTGGCCCTACCAAGTATGGAGATCGCAGTTTTTTCAATGAAAACTGGCCGAATCTGGCACGCCACTGGCTTCCTTCTATAGATCATCCTTATGATAAGGCAACCAGTGAATTTTTAGTTAAAGCCCCTTCAAAATATAAAGTGGTATCCAATGGATTATTGCAAGAAGAAACCCATTTAGATAAATCATATACCTTGACCCATTGGAAACAATCTGTGCCTGTATCGCCCTGGTTATTTGTTTTAGGTGTTGCTGAATTTGCAGTACAGATGGTGGATGAATTTGAAGGAAAATCCATTCAAACCTGGGTATATCCGCAAGACAGGGAAAAAGGATTCATCGATTTTTCCTATCCAACCAAAGATGCACTTTCCTTCTTTTCCTCTTATGTAGGTCCATTTGCGTATGAAAAACTGGCAAATATTCAAGCAGCCAGCGTTGGTGGAGGCATGGAAACCTCATCTGCCATCTTTTATGGGGAAAATCTGGTAACTGGAAAACCTGATAACAAAAGGCTTCAAGACGTAGTCATCCATGAATTGGCACATCAGTGGTTTGGAAATGCGGTGACGGAATCTACCTGGGACGATGCCTGGCTAAGTGAAGGTTTTGCCACTTATTTTACACTGCTCTATCATGAACATGCTTATGGTTACCAGGAATATATCAATGGTTTAAAACTGGCAAAAAGACGTGTTGATAATTATACAAAAACGGACTCCACTTTTAGTATTATCAGTGACCGCACTGCTGAAAGTGGCATCGTGACAAATACACTGACTTATCAAAAAGGGGCATGGATTTTACACATGTTACGACATAAAATAGGACATGTTGCTTTTAAGAATGGCATTCAGGCGTATTACAAAAAATATTTTAACGGTACAGCTACCACCGATGAATTCAGGGCAGAGATGGAAAAATCTTCCCAAAAAGATTTAAGGATCTTTTTTCAGCAATGGCTTTATCAACCTGATCCATTAAAAATTAAAACATCTTATGTTTACGATGAAACCTTGAAAGAACTTCAATTAAAAATCGAGCAAATACAATCCTCCGGTATTATTTTTGAATTCCCTCTTGAACTGGAAGTGTATAATCCTCTACTGAATGGCACCACCTTCCATGAATTTGAGATAAAGGAAAAGACAACGCTCTTAAAAATTCCAATGAAACTGGCCCCGGGTGGAATAAAATTTGACCCGAGAAGCATTCTCCTTGCAGAATTTTTTTAAATTTATTTGATGACAAATCAAATGGTTATCGATAATGAAAATGGACTAAATTTATTACTTGAAATTATTTACTTTACAAAAAATAAACCTATGATCCGAATGATTGGCATGATAGCCACCCTCCTGTTTTTACATATCCATGTAAATTCAAATGCACAAAATGCAGATAACCGATATTTTGAAATGAGGACTTACACTTGTAATCCTGAAAAAAGACCTGACCTCATCAAACGATTTCAGGATCATACCCTTAAGTTATTAAAAAAACATGACATAGATAATGTTGCTTATTTTTTACCTACCAAGGAAGATGCCTATTCGCTCACTTTTATCATTGCATATCCTTCACAGGAAATGAGAGATAAATTATGGAACGAATTTGGCTCTGACCCTAAATGGAAAAAGGCGGCGGCCAAATCAGAGGAAAATGGTAAACTGGTGGCAAAAGTAGATCAAACTTTCATGACAATGGTCCCTGAATTATCTACGGCTATTTCTCCCAATAAAATAGCTTTAAATCAAGTTTTTGAACTTAGAACCTATACTTGTTTACCCAACAGACATCCTGCCATAAAAGCGAGATTCCGCGATCATACCCGTGCTTTATTTGAAAAACATGGCATGAAAAACGTGGTTTACTGGGAAACCGTGGAGAAAGATGGAGCCCAGCCAAAATTAATCTATTTGCTTTCTCATAGCAGTGAAGCGGCAGCAAAAGCGTCTTTTGATGCCTTCCGCATTGATCCTGAATGGATTAAAGCTAGTTCTAACTCAGAATTAGATGGCAAAATTGTACAGAAAGTGGAATCTGTTTTTCTCAAACCACTCCCCTTTTCCCCTTTAAAATAAACAGCTAAATATCAGCTATAGATTTTTTGCATGGCCATACGGAATTGTTTCATTTCTTCCATAGTACCTGTAGAAATTCTGCTCCACTCGATAAGGGGAGGGAAAGGTCTTCCGGCCTGAACTCCCCATTTTTCTAATTCTTTATTAAATGCACCCAATTCTTTTTTGGGCTTGAAAAATACAAAATTAGTATGCGAAGGTTTGTAAACCAGGCCTAAACCATCTAACGTTGCATAAATATGATCTTTTGCCTCCTTATTTTTCAATAAACTAAAAGCATAAAATTCCTTATCAGCCAAAGCCTCTTTAGCGGCAACCATACCCACGGTACCCACAAAAGCAACCCTATTGGCAATTAATTTGGAGGCCATCACTGGATTTGCCACCAAATAGCCCATTCTTAGTCCGGCGAGACCATAAACCTTTGAAAAAGTTCTGGAAACAATAACATTTAACCCTTGCTTCACTAATTCTACCATGCTAGGATAATCAGGCGTGGTAATAAAATCAAAGTAAGCCTCATCGACAAAAACCGTGGTTTTTTCCGCCGCTTGTTTACAAAAAGAACGCAGATCATTCTCAGGAATTAAGGTACCCGTCGGATTATTTGGATTACAAACGAACACCAGCTTCGTATTTTCATTTATTTTCGCAGCCATACCCACTAGATCGTGATCTAAAGAAGGCTTAACGGGAATCTTATGAATCTTTGCGCCAAATTGCTCGGCATAAACCATTAAAGAATTGAAAGTAGGATCAGGCGCAATGATTTCACCTCCTTTCCATCCAACCGTGAGACCCGTAATTTTCAATCCTTCGGTTGAACCGGCAGTAAGAACGATATGGTCCTTGCTCACTCCCTCCCAATCGGCAATGGCCTGTAACAATTCATCTTGATACGAAAATGGATATCTGCATATCACATCCATTTTATCAATGATGGCCTTTTTTACCCGTTCAGAAGGGCCGTAAGGATTTTCATTGGAACTCAATCGAGCCATTGGATTACCCACTACTGGCATGAAAGGCTGCTCAACCAAACTATCGGCGGCAGATAATTTTTGCTGGAGGGAAAGTGAAGCAAGTGCTAGGCCACTTAATCGGAGCCAATCTCTTCTTGATACAGGTTGCATAAACAGGATTGTTTTGTTAACGAAAACGAATTGTTGTAATCAAATATAACAAAATCAATTTTACCATGAATGTATTAACCTTATTTATAATAATTTAAAATTTAGGTTTAATAAGATTATTGGTGTTTATAAAACACATAACCACAATTAATACGAAAAATGTTGATATACCTAAATTAAACCATTAGATCTATCCCAATTTACAAAAATATATTTATTATCAAAGAAACTTATTAGGTTTTCATTCATTTCTAAATTTTTTATTATGAAAAGACTTTTCATCTTTTTTTCAATGATTTTCCTGTTTACCGGGGTTGCCATGGCACAACGAACCATACAGGGAAGCGTAAAAAGTAGTGGTCAGGAGCCCTTAATTGGCGCGAATGTGGTGGTTAAAGGAACAACTACAGGAACCACAACTGATTTAGATGGTTCTTTCAAGCTTTCACTACAGAACAGCTCTGGCGTTTTAGTCATTAGCTACACTGGATATGAAACGCAGGAAATAACGCTAACGAGTAGTAACCAGTATAATATTCTGCTTTCAGAATCAGCTCTTGGCCTGGAGGAAGTTGTTGTAGTTGGTTATGGTACACAACAGAAGCGAACCATTACAGGTAACGTAGCCTCCATAAAAGGGGAGGATATTGCCTCTATGTCGGTACAAAGTTTTGACCAAGCATTACAAGGACGTGCTGCAGGTGTCAATGTAAGTATTCCAAACGGGGTATTAAACAATCCTCCAGTGTTTAGGATCCGCGGTATTAACTCCATCAATTTGAGTTCATTTCCTCTTATTGTTATTGACGGAGTTCCCACTTTTGCGGGTGATTTGTCAGCTAACTCAGCGGCAAACAACATCTTATCCAATCTAAATCCTTCTGATATTCAGTCTATTGAAATTCTTAAGGATGCCTCTGCTGCAGCTATTTATGGTTCAAGAGCCAGTGCTGGTGTAGTTTTGATTTCTACTAAGCGTGGAAAGCAGGGTTCTACTAAGGTAAGTTACGAAACATGGGGAAGCTGGGCAAAAGTAAATCGTTTACCAGAACTTCTGAATGCAGAGCAATATCTGGAAATAAAAAATGAGGGGGCTAAAAATGCTAATCTACCTCAGCAATTTTTTCCACAGGTTGTAAATGGTCAAACCGTTGATACCAGATGGTATGATTACATTTATCAGACAGGTTTTTCTCATAACCACAATTTAAGTTTTTCAGGAGGAAGTGACAAAACTACTTTCTTCCTTTCCATGGGCTTTACCGATCAAAATGGTATGATTAAAGCCAATTCATTTGAGCGTAAATCTGCCCGTCTTAATCTTGACCATAAGGTAAGTAAAATAATTAGCCTGGGTGCCTCTGTAGGTTACTCAGACAATTTAAATGCGGCACCTAATACAGGATCACTTCCTGGCCAGGCTTTCAATACATCAGGTCTGGGAAGGATTCCTTTAGTTACTGCACCTATTGTTAGTCCTTTCAATGCGGACGGCTCCTATAATATCTCTACAAATAATCAACCAGGAAGAGGTGCAAACCTTCAGCAAGTAGGCTTTGTAAATCCTGTCCCTGTTATCGATTTAAACACATTCACTTCGGGAGCAAGTCAAATTCAGGCTTCTGTATTTGCGAATGTTAATCTGTTGAAAGGCCTTGTTTTACGTACTCAATATGGTATTGATAATGTAATGACGGAGAGCATCAGTTTTGCCAGTCCAGTACATGGCGACGGCTTTGGTTCCAATGGATCGGCTACGAACAATTTTGCCAACAGACAACGTTGGAACTGGCAAAATACCTTACAATATGATTTAACGGTAGCTGAAAGTCATAATTTCTCTTTACTTGCTGGTAATGAGCAACAATACACAAAGTCAAATGGCTGGGGAGCTAATAGAACGGTCATTGCAGACCCATTTTTCACTACCTTTCAAGGTAACTTCACAACGATTGTACCCTCAGGAAATTTTGAGGGCCAAAACTATCTGCTATCCTATTTTGGACGTTTAAACTATGATTTCAATAAAAAGTATCTGATTACTTTGAATTTGAGACAAGACGAATTCTCTGCTTTTGCACCAGGCAAAAAGAGAGGTATATTCTGGGGAGCTTCTGCAGGCTGGTCTATTTCAGAAGAATCATTCTGGAAAGAATCTTTAGGAGGTACCATCAACTACCTACGCCTTCGTGGTAGCTATGGTGAAGTGGGTAATAACAACGGAATTGGTGATTTTGCATCACTTGGTCTATATGGATCAGGTCTTTATGCAACAGATCCTACCCTTGCTTTCTCACAGGCAGGTAACCCAGATCTTTCCTGGGAAACAAGCCAAAAGACAGATATAGGTCTAAATTTCGGCCTTTTTAACGACCGTATCACGGGTGAAATTAGCTACTTTAGAAATTTGATTGATGGACTAATCCTCAATGCACCTCTTTCTCCGTCTAAAGGCGTACCAGGTAACTCTATTGCAACCAATATTGGTTCAATGTTAAACACTGGCTGGGAATTTGGATTAAGCGGAACAGTTGTTCGTAAGGGTAAATTCTCATGGAATAGTAACTTCAATCTAACCTTTATGGAAAATGAGGTTAAGACTTTGGCTGCTGGAAATGCAGATATCTTAGCGTCAACAGGTGGCTTGGAAACGGCCAATATTATCCGTGTAGGTCAATCTGTAGGAAGTCTATATGTTGTGGAAACACAGGGAGTTAATCCAGCAAATGGTCGTCGTATTTTCATCAATGGTAAAGGAGAAAAAGTTCAATATACCCACGTTGTTGCTGCTGGCCAGTCTCGCTGGACTTATTTAGATGGACGTACAGCTACTGCAGTAAACCAATCTGCTGACGGCAAAATATATGGCCCAACGCTTCCAAAATGGTTCGGTGCCTGGGATAATACCTTCCGTTACGGTAATTTTGATTTAAATTTCCAATTACAATATTCAGGAGGTAATTATATCTACAATGGTACTAAAGCTGGTCTGAGAGATGCCCGTTTCTGGAACAGTCACACCGATGTTTTAGACCGTTGGACAGAATCTAATACAGCGGGATCTATTCCAAGAGTGGTGTATGGCGACAATATTTCTAACGGTTCTGCCATCCCAATGTCTGAAAATGTCGAGAAAGGTGATTTCATGCGTTTACGTAATGTTACCCTTGGCTATTCTATTCCTACCTCTGTTTTTGGAGAAAAAGTTAAAATTTCCAGTTTAAGAGTCTATGCCAATATAAATAATGCCTTTTTGTTAACAGGTTATTCAGGCACTGACCCCGAGGTATCAAGTAATGGAAATTCCAATCAGGCGCCTGGGGTAGATCGTAATTCAGTACCAATGGCACGTACCTTTTTGGTAGGCTTGAATGTTGGTTTCTAAAAACTTAAAATTTGATTATTATGAAAATGCATATAAATTTTTATAAAAAAGTACTGGTAGCAGGTTTGGTCCTAATCAGTCTTTTTAACACCTCATGTAATGAGGAACTTCTTGATCCAGTGCCTTTAACTACTTTTTCTGAGGCTTCTGTTTTTAACACACCTGACAGAATTTTACAACAGGTACGCGGAATTTACAGTGCTGTAAAAAATGGTTCTTTTTATGGTGGACGTTTCCTTATCTACCATGACATTCGTGGAGAAGAATTCCTCAATGAAACGACAAATGGTGTAACTGGATTTTCCACCTGGACGCATACCATCGTTTCCTCAACAGGCGAAGTTAATACTTTGTGGAATGCAGCTTATTATGCCATCAATAGTGCCAATCTTTTAATTGACGGGTTGGAGAAAAACAAAACGGTATTAAATAATGAGGCCTTAGCTAATAATTACCTGGCTGAAGCTCGTTTCCTTCGCGCATTGTGTTACCACAGTATGCTAAGTATTTATGCTCGTCCATTTGCCGATGGAAATGGGTCAAAACCTGGTTTACCCTTGCGATTACTACCTGAGAAAGGGGCAGCTAACAATGATTTAGCTCGTTCTACTGTGGCAGAGGTCTATACGCAGATTCTTTCTGATTTGAATTTTGCCGAACAAAATCTTCCAGCTAATTACGCTACACCTTATCTTAATACAACCAGAGCACACAAGAACACAGCCATAGCGCTTAAAACTCGCGTATTCTTAGAAATGGGTCGCTATCAAGACGTTATAACTGAAGCAACTAAGATTGTTTCCACTACGGCACCTTTCAGAGCGTCTACAGGCATTGCCAATACGCTACAAGCTGATGTAACCAATACATTCAGAACGCCATATACCACAACAGAAAGTATTTTTTCAATGCCTATGACAGAGTTAAATCTTCCAGGTACCCAAAATGGTCTTGGCAGCTATTACAATCCAGGGCCAAGAGGTATTGGAGACTTCTCTTTGAATCCAAAAGGAATTATAGGAAATACAACCGATTTTACTACTACCGACAAGCGTCGTGGTTGGGTATTAACTGTTAGCAATAAACCTTATTTAAATAAATTCCCAATCGGTCCTCAGCATTTGGATTATGTACCGGTTATTCGCTATGCAGAGGTTTTACTTAACCTTGCGGAGGCTATTTCCCGTACCTCGGGTGTAAATGATCTTGCTGTTGCTTTGTTAAATGCAGTACATGGCCGTTCTGATGCAGCAAAAGTTTATACCGCTACAGAATTTGCTAATGGTACTGCACTAGCTAATCAAATACTCACTGAACGAAGAATTGAACTGGTAGGTGAAGGGTTCAGAACACGTGATTTAATGAGGCTTTTGCAAACTATTCCTGGAAAAGCAAACGTCGCTGCCGTTAATCCTTCTCAATCAGAATATATTTGGCCTATACCTCAGGCTGAATTGAATGTAAATAAATTGATTGTACAGAATCCTTAAAATTTTCTGAATATTTTCTTTTATACTTAAAGAGGGTGATAGGTTTTAAAGCCTATCACCCTCTTTCATATAATATATTGTTATTGTTATTTCTTCTTCTTCCTGACTTCGCCAATGCGATACCCATTTTAAATTTTCTCGATACTTTGCCAATATTTTTCGTTATAAAGTAGTTTGAGTTGGTTGTGTTGTTTGGTTAAAAGTAAAGTGTGATAAAT
>JAIYCH010000025.1 GCA_027488135.1 Saprospiraceae bacterium
TAGCTTTATACTTGCAACGTCCATCACCACAGAGAGACTACGACAAGCAGGATTCACATTTTTCTCCGACCAGTACCAAAAGGTTAGAATCAAAACTTAAAGAACCGCCGTATACCGAATGGTACGTACGGTGGTGTGAGAGGACAGGTAGGGAAATAATCCCTACCTTCCTACTCGATTTTTTATCCTTTTTTATATTAAGTTTTCGGGTACTTTATTTAAATTATTAGTTTTCTTCCTTTCATTTATAGCTAATAATACTATATTTGTGAGGTTTTATTGTTGTTATATTACTTTGTTTCATGGAAGAATCCTTTAGTCCCGCAGTTTTACTTCTTGACGATGGAACCTTTTTTAAAGGAAGGTCTGTTGGTGTCAAAGGTATCACCACTGGTGAAATTTGTTTTAATACTGGTATGACAGGGTATCAGGAGATTTTTACTGATCCTTCTTACAGTGGTCAGTTAATGGTTACAACGAATGCGCACATAGGTAATTACGGCACCTCAAATAATGATACTGAATCTAATAAAATTCAGATTGCCGGTTTGATTTGTAAAAATTTCACCGTGCCTTTCTCAAGGAATTTAGCTGACAACTCTATTCAAGATTATTTTGAGAATGAGCATTTGGTTGGTATTTCCGATGTTGATACCAGAGCCATTGTTAGACATATCCGGAGTAAAGGGGCTATGAATGGTATTATTAGTTCTACTATTTTGGATGTGGATGAGTTAACGGTGTTGTTGAAGAAAGTTCCTTCTATGGATGGTTTAGAACTTGCTTCTACTGTTTCAACCGACATTCCTTATACTGTTGGTTCTTCTACCGCTCCGCTGAAAGTAGCTGTATTAGATTTTGGGATTAAAAAGAATATATTAGATTGTTTAGTTGAAAGAGGCGTATTTGCTAAGGTTTTTCCAGCTAAAACGCCTGTTAATGCATTGTTAGATTTCAATGCTGATGGTTATTTTTTATCAAATGGCCCTGGGGATCCAGCAGTTATGGGTTACGCCATTGAAGCTGTTAAGGAAATTAGAAAGTTGGGAAAACCTGTCTTTGGTATCTGTTTAGGTCATCAACTGCTCGCTTTATCAGCTGGAATTCCAACCTTTAAAATGCACCATGGACACAGGGGTATTAACCATCCTGTGTTAAATCTTGCAACGGGTAAGTGTGAAATTACCAGCCAGAATCATGGCTTTGGTATCGATTCCTCCGTAGTTAAAGAAAAGTTGTCTGATATTGAAATCACACATGTGAATTTAAATGATGAGAGTATAGAGGGTATTCGAATTATTGGTGAAAAATCATTTTCAGTACAGTATCATCCTGAAGCCTCTCCCGGGCCTCATGATGCAAGATATTTATTTGATCAATTCGTTCAATTTATGACTGCTTAAATGTAGTCCGTACCTTTAAAATATTTAGTGTAATGAGTGCAATTGTTGATGTTCATGCGAGACAAATACTTGATTCAAGAGGGAATCCAACCATTGAAGTTGAAGTAACTACAGAGAGTGGTTATTTTGGGAGGGCGGCAGTTCCTTCTGGTGCTTCAACAGGTAAACACGAAGCCGTTGAATTAAGAGATAATGATCCTAAAAGTTATCTTGGAAAGGGTGTTAACAAAGCTGTTCTAAATGTTAATGAAGCTATTGCAGATGAGATTATTGGTCTTGATGTTTTTGAACAGGTAGCCATCGATGAACAAATGATTCGTCTTGATGGGACTGCAAATAAATCGAGATTAGGTGCAAATGCTATCTTAGGTGTTTCTTTGGCTGTTGCAAAAGCTGCCTCCGAAGCAGCTGGTTTACCACTTTACCGTTATTTAGGCGGTGTTAATGCACGTACCCTTCCAGTTCCAATGATGAATATTCTTAATGGAGGTTCTCATGCGGATAATAGTATTGATTTTCAGGAGTTTATGATTATGCCTGTAGGTGCGCCTACTTTTTCAGAGTCTATAAGAATGGGTGCTGAAGTGTTTCATCATCTAAAAACAGTCTTGAAAAAGAAGGGGTATTCTACCAATGTTGGTGATGAAGGTGGCTTTGCACCGAATATTAAATCAAATGAAGAGGCCATAGAAACTGTGTTAACTGCTATTGAAGCAGCAGGCTATAAGGCTGGTGAAGATATCCTCATAGCTATGGATGCTGCAGCTTCTGAGTTTTATTTGGAAGAAGAAGGTCTTTATCATTTTAAGAAATCATCAGGAAAAAAGCTTTCCTCAGATGAGATGATCGGCTATTGGGAGTCTTGGGTTAATAAATATCCTATTTGTTCCATTGAAGATGGGCTTGCAGAAGACGATTGGGCTACATGGAATAAATTAACCCAAGCTATTGGTAACAGGGTTCAGTTAGTTGGTGACGATTTATTCGTTACTAATACACTTCGTTTGCAGCGGGGAATTGATGAAAAATCTGCTAACTCTATTTTAATAAAAGTTAATCAAATAGGTTCTTTAACAGAAACCATCAATGCAGTAAATCTAGCCAATAGAAATGGTTTTACCGCAGTGATGAGTCATAGATCTGGAGAAACGGAAGATACAACGATTGCAGATTTAGCCGTTGCGCTGAATACAGGTCAGATTAAAACGGGTTCAATGTCCCGTTCTGATAGGGTAGCAAAGTATAATCAGCTTCTACGTATCGAAGAAGAACTCGGTCCCATTGCTATATTTCCAGGTCGTTCTATACTCAAAAGATAAATTATTTATCTATGGCTCAGGCGAGATTTTTCATAAAAAGGTTGCTTCCTAAACCTCTTCAAAATAAGTATATCTTCACTGCTTTCTTATTTGTTTCTTGGCTTTTCATTTTTGATAAACATAATTTTTTTGAACAGTGGCGTTTAAATAAAAGTATTAATCAACTTAGAAATGATAAAGAAAATTTTACAAATAAAATTACTGAAGCGAAAAGAGAAAGTGTGTTGTTGAAGAAGAATGGGGAGGCTATAGCTCGTGAAAAGTACTTTATGAGTAAAAAAGGAGAGGACGTCTTTATTATTAGTGAAGAGTAGGTTTACATTTTATCGCTTTTAAATATAATTGAACACATGGCTGTTTTGGTAAATAAAGACTCTAGGATTATTGTTCAGGGTTTTACAGGTAAAGAGGGTACTTTCCATGCTGAACAAATGATAGCTTATGGCACTCAGGTTGTTGGTGGAGTGACGCCTGGTAAGGGAGGATCTTCCCATTTAGATAAACCGGTTTTTAATACAGTGGCTGATGCCGTTAAAATGGCCCGCGCTGATACTACCGTTATTTTTGTTCCCCCGCCTTTTGCTGCTGATGCTATTATGGAAGCTGCTGAGGCAGGTATCAAAGTGATTATTTGTATCACTGAAGGTATTCCAGTACAAGATATGGTAAAGGTTAAAGCCTATATCTCAAATTTTGACTGTCGTTTAATAGGTCCTAATTGCCCTGGTGTCATTACGCCTGATGAAGCTAAATGTGGCATTATGCCAGGTTTTATTCATAAAAAAGGTAAAATTGGTATCGTTTCTAGATCGGGAACCCTTACCTACGAAGCGGTTGATCAAGTTACAAAGGCAGGTATGGGTCAATCTACTTGTATAGGTATCGGAGGTGATCCTATTGTTGGAACAAGTACCAAAGAGGCCGTGGAATTGTTAATGAATGATCCTGAAACGGAAGGTATTATTATGATTGGTGAAATTGGAGGTGGTATGGAAGCAGAAGCAGCCTATTACATCAAAGAACATGGTACCAAACCTGTTGTTGGATTTATTGCAGGTCAAACTGCGCCAAAAGGTAGAAAAATGGGGCATGCCGGTGCAATTATTGGTGGCGCCGAAGATACCGCTGAAGCAAAAATGGCTATCATGAGAGAATGTGGTATTCATGTTGTTTCTTCTCCCGCAGAAATTGGTGTGACAATGAAAAGAGTTTTGAATAAATAAATTTTCGCCTAAGTTTTTAGGTCCGCCTCCAAACATTGAATTATTCCTTGTTTGGAGGCTTTTTTTATGAGCGATTGTTTAATGTTTCGGATTATTTTTTGAACATTAATTCATGGCAAAAGCTTTAGTAAACTAAAATATAGCGCTTATTATAATTTAATTTATGTAAGTAAATGGTTGAAACCGGTGCTAATCCAATAAAGTATCCCCTGCGAAATATTTAGTTCTACTACTTCACTCTATTATGCAAGAAATCCAATGTCTATTCGAACTTACTTTCTTAGGATATATGTTTTTTTATAAGATAAAATAAGCACTATCTCAATAAATTTCAAATTTATTCTAAAGTGGTGATTTTTATCTCAACCTTCCGGTTTAGTGGTTTTGGACGGTCATCTTTTATTTCTCCATGACCTTTTAATGAAATTCTACTAATTTCCACTCCCTTTTCCATCAATAACAAGGAAACAATCTTAGCCCTTTTTTCCGATAAATCTAAGTTGTATTTAAAGTCGCCCACGTCGTCAGCATAGCCGTTTATCTCTACTCTTTGTATAAATTTTGAGGGTATTCCCGCTACGTATCCTTCTAACTTTTCTTTTTCACCCATTTCAAGAATGTCACTATCAAACTGAAAATAGATGGAATGATAGTATCTCTTCAATTCTTTGAAGCGATTACTACTTAAAGGGGGAGCGGTATCTATAGGTTCAGGTTTAACTACCTCAGGAACAGGTATCTGTATTGGAACAAGTAAAATTTTCAAAGGGTAGAATTTTCTGTTATTCCATTCTGGTATATCCTTTATTATGGTTTGACTATGGTACCCAGGATGTGTAATGACAAGGGGCAATGAGCTATTGGCTGGAACACAAAGAAAAAATCTACCTTGATTATCTACTTGAACGAGTGGAAATGACGTCGAATTTATAGTGCCCGTAACCGGTTTTCCTGTTAAAGAATCTTTAATACTTCCATAAACGTAAGTGATTAAATCACCTCTTAATTGACTCTGCAGGTTTACCTTATAAATATCCATTCCTCCAAATCCACCAGGTCTGTCAGAGGCAAAATAGCCGGAAAGTCCATCTGCTGTAAGGACGAATCCCAAATCTTCAAAAGGACTATTTATTTTGGGCCCTAAATTAAAAGCATTACTCCATCCTCTATATTTGTCAAAAGAACTCATGAAAATATCCTGGCCACCGAATCCAATATGCCCCGTTGATGAAAAAAACAGACGATTTCCATCATTGCTAATAAAAGGAGATTCTTCATCTTTGTCTGTATTTATAGGTGCACCCAGATTAGTGGGATTACTCCATGTTCCGTCTTTTTGCTTTACTGATACCCAAATATCAGTTCCACCCAGTCCACCTGGTCTGTTACTGGCAAAATACAAAACGCGGCCATCGCAGGAAATACAGGCCTGACTTTCCCAACTGTCAGAATTGGGATGATCTACCATAGCCTTTACCTCTCTGACTTGTCCGTTTTCGATTTGTCCTGTCCAAATATCACAAGGCCCTTTAATTTCAGGCCGGTTACATGCCGTAAAATATAAGGTTCGGCCATCTCTAACCAAGGTGCTCATGCCCTCATTGTAAATGGTATTTATTTGATTATCAAAAGGTGATCCATTTCCCCATTGATTGTATTCATTATTGGTGGAAATAAATAAATCTTCGTCCTTATTTTCATTTTTTCTTTTGGTGTAAAGTAAAATGAATTGATCATTGGTTATAAATGGAAAATATTCATCTGCATTGGTATTTATCGAACTGCCTAAATTTACTACGTTTGATTGTGTAGCCAGATGAGAGCTATCAAGGGCCATTCTGCATGCTTGAAAAGTAATGGGTAATTTTTTTAATGTTTCCTTTTCTAGGCTCTCTTCCTTTTCCCCATTCACAGTAAATTGTACCAATGGCAGACCTTGTAGTCGCTCAAACTGTTCGAAATAACTGATGGCTCTTCTATAATTTCCCTCTTTGTAGTACAGTTCGCCAATTTGATAATAAAGCAACCGGGAAAATTGAGGGGCCTTTTCAATGATTGAAGCATAGATTTGCCTTGCTTCATACCAATCATTCAAGCCTTCATATCCAAGACCAATGCCCCTTTCTGCGGAAACTAAATCAGGTTGCGATTTTAAGGCTAATTTAAAATACTGAATAGCTGTTTTGTATTTGTTTTTTAGTAGGGCATCCTCCCCTTTTCGATAAAAAGAAACCGCTTTCTGTGCATCAGCAGAATATTGGCCATACATTGAGGAATACTGCAAACCAACATAGAAAATTGTCAAAAAAATGAACCTCATACGCTCTGTATTCTTTCTTTATTATTAGTTGAGGAAATAAGCAGCAGCGGCAAGTGCACTATTCTTACCCGGACATTCCAGTCTTGCAACACGTTTAAATGTTCTGGAATCTATTAAAAACTCCCCATCTAACTTGCCAATTTTTTTGAAATCAGAATATCTGATGATATATCCACTTTCAAATTTTAATAGTTTTTTATAAGTGTTATACGCCAATAAAAAAGGACCATCAATCTTATACACTCTCCTGTAAGTGTCATAAGTTTGCACGAAATCACCGTCCACCCTTAGCACATTTTTAAAGGTACTGTAATCTTTTATAGTACATTGAGCCTTTCCCATTGAAACGCTGAGAACAATCATGAAAAATGAGATAAATAAGTTATTCGATAGCATATTTTAATTTTTAATCAGGTTAAATATAAGGTAAATTATGATTAATTGAAAGAATTGGTTATATTTCAATTTAATGATTAAAGAAATTGACATGCAACTGAATAAAAACCAAAAGTCTCTCATAAATAAGGTCATAGCAGGATGGGAAAGAGCGGATTTAATTGATGTTGATATGGCAAATAAATTAAAAGAATTTGATACGGTTCAGGAAATGGACTGGGCTAAATTATCAAAATATTCTTTTTGGTTGGCTATTGCCTCTATCATTATTGCCATCGGTACCTTATTTGCCGATAAGTGGATCATTTCTGCGATTACCTATATTTTTGAAGCTCCGAAAATTGTTTTGAGCCTTCTCTTTGTCATTTTATCTGCATTGACGTTTTATTTTGGCTGGAAATTTGAAAAGAAAAATCCACAAAAATCTTTCTCCATAACCTTTATACAGTTATTGGGTGCGGTCTTTCTGAGTTTTTCGTTTATTTATCTGCTTCAGATTTTCGATAAAAATCAATTTGAGATTACCTCAATTTTGGCGCTGAGTACATTAAGTTATGCCTTGTTGGGGTATCAATTTCGTTCTATTCCGCTATGGGTTTTAGCTTTATTTTCTTTGGTTGCCTGTTATATTAGTTTTACAGATGAATGGACAAGATCTGGAAATTACTTTTTAGGAATGAATTTTCCACTGAGAATTACTGTTTTAGCCGCTTTGCTTTATGCTGCCACTTTCTTTTTGAAGAGAATCAAAGTATTACAAGATTTTGTTCCCTCTTCCCAATTATTTAGCCTCCTTTTATTATTTTTCTTCCTTTGGATTTTATCCATTTCCGGAAATGTTCCCAATGTTGACCATTGGGAAAAAACGCAACAATTCAGTAGAATTTTTTGGGGTATATTGGCTATGGCCATTTGTCTGTTTGCTATCTACAGAGGGTTCAAAATGCAGGATATTAAACTTCAACTCATTGGGTTTTTGTTCTTTTTGCTGAATATGTACACGCGTTATTTTGAATATTTCTGGAATTCATTGCATAAAGCTTTATTTTTTGCCCTATTGGGTGTCTCATTTTGGTTCATTGGAACAAAAGCGGAAAAGTATTGGAGGCAGAAAATAAAGCCTTTGGAACAAGTCGAATAACTACTAGATATTTGTTTAGTTTCATTTCTATATATTCTATTTTATGAATATGTATGAAATTCAATATTACTTTGTTGAAGCATAATTGATTTGCTGATAAAAGTAATAGCGATATGGTTAAAAGACAAAAAATTTCAAAAGCGGCAAAGGAAGATAGATGGTTAGAATTTTTACAACGGGTGTATTTTTCTAAATCATTCACGTCAACAAATTTCAATACGATTGATTTCTCTATAATCATAGGAATCCCTTCAGGAAATCTGATAGCTCAATTAAAGGAAAACCTGGGACTCAGTTTTATTAAATGTAAGATTGTCTTACGCATCTACTATGCCATACAGTGCATAAATGAAGGATATTTAACTTTACATACGGTGGAAGGATTAGCTAACGAATGTGGTTTTACCAGCAGAAGTCGTTTTTCTGTGGTCTTTAAAGCTGTCACTGACTTTACCCCTAAAGAATATGCGGAGAATCCAAAAAATACTTTGCCCAGGTGGAGGGATCTGATTGCCAAATGCCAGGCACTCTCGGTTTAAACAACCATTTGTTATTTCCAGTAAGGTGGAGCATAATTTTGCTTCACCTTTTTTATTTTATTCGGATAAAAAGTATATTTGGAATATGAAAATATACAGAACTACAAAAGGCATTGTTATTAATCACCAGGGTGATTTATACAAGGTAGAAGATTTGGATTGGGATGCTTTAGTGAATAGAGATGATTTGTACTCATTTGTTGCCGGGAAGATATCGGGAAAGGCTTCTTTCTCTGCCTCCGAATTTTTGGAAAATGAGTGGCGGGCACCCATCCAGCATCAAGAAATTTGGGCAGCAGGTGTAACCTATTTAAGAAGCCGTGAGGCAAGAATGGAGGAATCAAAAACCAGCGGGGCAGCGGACTTCTACGCTAAAGTATATGAGGCGGAGCGTCCTGAATTATTTTTTAAATCTACCGCAGAAAGATGTGCCGGTCCCAATGATATCGTTCATATTCGAAGAGACAGCCATTGGAA